>NZ_VNHY01000002.1:0-600000 GCF_008124865.1 Fodinibius salinus
CACCCAAGATTAACCGGTAGTAAACTCTTTTTGTCATCAAATAATCTTTTCCCGCAGTGGCGTCACAGCTGCTGCGGGTTTTATTATGGGTCAGACCTGCCGGGGTTTATGATCAAATTCATTTGTCCTCTTTTTCTCTTCCGATACGCATATTGCAATGTAGGAGTAGTCTATCGTTGGCTTTGTTGGGCAGGTAATTCCCTTAGGGGTACCCCTGCCGCCGATGTGTATAACAACCTGTGATGATATCCAATCACGACAGTTAACTTAAACAAACCTCTTATTCCATTATGAAACGACCAATACAACTAGCGACTTTATTCTTGACCATCCTATTGGTGGCGGCTTGTGGCGATGACGGCCATGGCCCGACCAATGGCAACAACAACGATAATGACGAGCCCACCACCGGGGCGGTGGAAGTGGCTACTAACAGCACCGGCGACGATATTGACGGCGACGGCTACACCGTCACTGCCGGTGGGGCCAGCCAAAGCGTGTCCTCCTCGGGCACCGTAATCTTGGCCGGCCTCTCCGAAGGGGACGTGGATGCCAAACTAACCGGTATTGCCGGCAACTGCTCGGTCAACGGCAGTAATCCCCAAACGGTGACCATTACCGCCGGGGATACCACCTCTACCTCCTTCGACGTGAACTGCGAGACGGTCGCCGACGGCCAGATTGCCTTTAACAGTAACCGCGACGGAGATCCAGAAATATTCCTAATGAATACCGACGGCTCCTCACCGACGAAACTAACCGATAATACCACCCAAGATGGTGCTCCTACTATCTCTCCCGATGGTACTAAGATCGCCTTTTTAAATGATGGCAGTGGTAGTTTTGAGCTCTTTGTCATGGATGCTGATGGTTCTAATGTTCAGCAACTGGCCTCTCCAGTACCGGCGACAAGTTATGTCAGTTGGTCTCCGGATAACAGTACAATAGCCTATGCAAAACCACAAGGTGGTAATAATGAAATCTATAAAATCAATGCCGACGGCAGCGGGGAACAACGGCTGACCAACAACAACGCTGCTGATTTATATCCCCACTGGTCGCCGGACGGATCCAAGATTCTCTATACCAGCGATATCGACGGAGATGCGGAAATTTACACTATGAACCCAGACGGCACCGGCCGCCAGCAGCTTACAAACGATACGGATCGTAATATGCAACCCCGTTGGTCACCCGATGGCAGCAAAATTGCTTTTACCAGCAACCGTTCGGGCAATAATGAGGTGTATACCATGAACCCCGACGGCAGCGGCGTGCAGCAAGTAACAAACAGTTCTGCTAACGATCAGCGGGCCAGCTGGTCACCGGATGGTTCCGAGCTGGTATTTGACACTGACCGCAACGGGAATGCTGAAATCTATAAAATCAATGCCGACGGCAGTGGTACCCTCGTCAACTTAACGGCAAATAGTGCATTTGAAAGCTATGCACACTGGAGCCCGATGGAGTAAACGATGGGTATTTTTCCGAATAATAACTTTTACCCGCAGTGGCGTCACAGCTACTGCGGGTTTTATTATGTTTATACCTGCTTATCGAATTCAAGCAGAACTATTACAGCATAGAAGATTACCCCCCCTGGAAGAGTTGGCGGGATAGATTATTATCAGCTGGAAATAAAAATTTAAATAATAATGATCTAAACGAATTAGAGAAATGATATTTCCCGAATACTCGGAACTGTGTCAATATGGTTTTAACGGTCGGCTTTTAAAACCATAACCCCAAATACTATTACAACAATGCACCAATTTCTTCTAAAATACCTTTCCAGCTGCCATCGGCCTGTACGTCCGGGCTAATGTCTTCGTTCTGCAGTTTGTCTGTAACAGCTTGGGCGGCAGAGATAATATGAGCATCCTCAAAATTAAGGTTGGGAAAGGCCGCCAGCGTTCGATTCACTGATCGACGAGAATGAAAAACAATAATTTCCACCTGTTGTGCCGCAATTTCTTTTTGATACTCTTGCAACTTCGGCTCTCCGGGTCCTTCTAGCGTAAACAGCACAAGCTCTTCTACCGGCATGTCCAATTCCTGCAAAAAACCGGGCAGATCTTCAGCCGTCTCGTCACCACAGGGATAAAGTGTATCCCCCAGACGCTTAATACGCAACATAAACTCCATCAGATCTATGGCTTCGCCATCGGAATGCGGATGTACAGCCGGTATGCCGGCTTCCTCTAAAAAGTCTGCAGTATGCTGATCAACCGCTAAATTTAGCTGGTTTCGCGCCGCTTCGATCTTATCATACTGCTTAAGCTTCTGCACAAAAAATTTCGCGTTACGCTTACTGCCGTGTACAATATTCTCAAATTCATCCAGCTGCTGCAATGTATCTTGCACCTGCTGATCCTCTTTGAGTAACTCATACGTTTCCAGTGGACAGTACAACAAATCTACTTGCTGCTCTTCCAGCGCATTACGAAACTGTTCGGTATCTTCGATAGCGGCTGTCAATAATATAGATTTACTCATATCGCGTTAGCAAAATGCTGGTTTTAATTATCAATCAAACTATGAATACGCAAAACGCAGGTTAATTACTAGCTTGAACTTTCCTGCAGATTTACTCCTCATTGTGGTTCGTTAAAATAAATATCCTATACCAATATAAATACGGCTTACATCCTCAGAAAATCCTATTTCACCGCGCAAAATAAAGTCAGGATTAAAAATAGACATCGCGCTGCCAAATCCGACGGTCTGCTTGTACCCCTCAAATAAATCGGCGGCATCATTTTGTGGGGTAAATACGCGGCCGGCATCGGCAAATACATGGGCTCCCAGCTTCATCTGATAAAATTCAGGAAACTCGTAAAGCCAGCCACGCACCTCAAGCGTATAGGCTATTGAACTGTTCCCTTTAAAACGATTTAGCGGATATCCCCGGAGTGTTGATTTATTGCCAAGGGTAGAAAGTTCCCAGTAAGGAACATCACCTTGTACGTGCCGAAGCTGCAGCCGATTGGCTACGGTTAGCCAGTTGAATAACTGAAAATACTGACGGAATCCGGCGCTGAAAGATGTAAATGCATAACTGCTTACCGGTTCCGGTGTATAACGAATTTCCAAATCTGCGCGATTGCCGTGATGAGGATCAAACTCGCTGTCCCGGTTTTCCCAAATCAACCCGGTAGAAATGGTATTTACCCATCCGCCATCACTGCCGGGCGGTGGCTGCCGGGCAAAAGAAGACTGCTGCTTTTTAGTGTACGGAATCTGATAGGACGTACTGAGTCCTGCTTTTACATCCAGCTGACTATCATCATCTGAATAGATTGGTTTTCGCATCGTGTAGCTCAAGCCTAAGCTGATGGAACGGAAATAATAGTAACCATTTTCCCATCGTGCTTTTGAAAAAGGTACATCATTACCTACTCCAAAATAAACATCGGACGTATAGCGATAAAAATACGTCTTCCAGATACTTCGGATGTTGCGATCAAAAGTACGAGTTTGCTCAAACCGTCCATCTACTTCTATAAAACCCTTTGTGGATACCAAAACCGCCGACTCCAAATAGTTTTTAAAAGGACGAGTAGTACCGCTGTAATCATACCGGTTATATATAGCACCACCTACCAACCCTTCAATTGAACTATAACTCACAACCGGGACAACAGCATTATTTACAGAATCAGCACCTACAGTTCCGCCAACCAGCTGTGCTACAGAAACTGAACTACAGCTGAACAACATTACTATGCTAAGAAAAAAATATCGAATCACAACAGATATGATTTATGAATCCAAAGTGCCTTCTTCTTCCAATATTTCAAGCGTCTCATTCGCATGTCGAAGATGTGGAATTACAATACTCCCACCCACCGTCAGCGCCACGCTCAGAGCATCTACGAGTTCCTCTTTTGAAAAACCGGCCTTGGCTGCCTCCTCAAGGTGATAATCGATACAATCATTACAGCGCAATACTGTTGAGGCCACCAGTCCCAGCAATTCTTTAGTTTCGGCTGGCAACGCACCGTCAGAATAGGTATTGTTATCAAGATTAAAAAAACGCTTGATTCCCAAATGGTCAAGATTGAGAATTTTTTCGTTTGCCTCTTCTCGATCTTTGCGAAACTCTTCTAAACGGTTATTTTCTGTTTTGCTCATTGTTTTACTTACTTTCTGATTGTAAAAATAAGTCGTTAAGATACGAGAATTTCACAGGAACTTTAATTGGTAATTGTGTGTGCTCGATAATTTTATTTGTTATTAATGAGAGGATCAAAGGATACCCCCAAACATAAACTTGTAGTGTTAGGAGACAGCGTCAGCCAGGGGTTTCAAAATGGCGGCATTTATCGCACGGATCTTAACTTTCCCAGTTTTTTGCGTAACTGCTGGGAACCGACACCCGATTTTGACCAGCCTCAATTTACGGCACAAGCCGGTATACCGCTAAATTTGGAAGTACTTACCCGCGGATTGGAAGATGAGTTTGACCATAGCATCGAATGGAATGAATACCTGCCAGCCATCACGCATTTATATTCTACTCTCAAGCGGATAAAAAAATACTGGGAGGGCGAAATGAAGCCCCTTAACATTGACCGGAATGTACCCTTCCATAATCAGTCGGTTTGGGGCTTTGCCATGAACGATGCCTGGATGGTTACCGAAGAAAATAGTCGCAAACATATCGAAACGCGAAAAGAAACCTATTCCATTTTTGATATGCTGCCCGACCACGCCATG
Organism: Fodinibius salinus; assembly: GCF_008124865.1. NCBI lineage: Bacteria > Pseudomonadati > Balneolota > Balneolia > Balneolales > Balneolaceae > Fodinibius > Fodinibius salinus. The sequence goes on from NZ_VNHY01000002.1 coordinate 4,720, forward strand.
TACACTACGGCTCGGCTGGTCCTGAATCCCTCATTCGGTAATCGCTTTAGCCGTAACACACCCATTGACAACGTCACTTACCTGCAAAATCACGGAGGCATAGAAAACCTTATTGTCTCTATGGGACATAATAATATTATCGGAGCTGTGTCTGACTTAAAGTTTGTTCTTTCTGAAGAAGAGGATCTTAATAAATTCCCCTCCGACCGCAACTATACCGTATATCGACCAGAACATTTTGAGCAAGAATTTCGCACACTGGCCGAGAAGGTCAGTCAAATTGGAGCAGAACGAGTCATTACTCAAACTATACCCTATGCTACCATTCCTCCGGTATCTCGCGGCGTGAATGCCGACAAATCCCGCGAGGGACACACCGGCTATTTCGATTATTATACACGTTTTTGGATCTGGGACGCGGATTTTGATCCCGAAGTTCATCCACACCTCACCAAAGAGCAGGCGATTTCGCTGGATCAGCATGTTGATGAATACAATGCCATTATTCGAAAAGTAGCAAAAGAATACGGCTGGATTACAGTACCATTAAACCAGTATGTGAGCGGTATTGCACGCCGACGGCTGGGAGGCGACATTCGCATTCCATATCCCAAGGATTTTCGCAAGGCTATGGAAAATAATCCTGAGACCGCACACCTTGTTGAATCACCGGGCAAACCTGTACTTAGTACTGATTACCTACGGGTGGATGAGCAAACGGGGAAAGTTTTTAAGGGGGGTATTTTTAGTCTTGACGGTATCCATCCCACCACTATTGGCTATGGGCTTATTGCCCATGTCTATAAAGAAACGATGGAACAACATGGCATCAGTTTTGATAAACCGCTGGACTGGGAACATATCATTGCCAGTGACACCTTGGTGACTGATCCCCCCTCCCTCTTGGTAGAGCTGCGTAATTTTCTGCGCTTTTTATCACTTGGCAATCAAGATAAAATATCAGTAGTTGGTAACGGAGTACTGAACCAGCTGATGAACATCTTTTCCCCAAGAGACGACTCACAGCAAATTCCTTAACTGCCAGGCAATAGCACTGTACGCACCTCAGAAGGGACGTCGGCACCAACAAAAGAAGCTGTTGACCACGCATCAGCATAGATGGCAGAAGAGTGAACAGCACTAACAGAACCAACCGGTTCTACGGGCTCTGCCTGATTAGGTAACAGCAAATGTCCCCACGACTGCTCTTTAGAATTATGCCTGCGATTTTGATAGGCACCACTGGTACTTAAGGCTTCATTAGAAAGTTCCACAGGATCTGCAATAGGCTGTTGTGTTTGTGGATCCACGAGGTAGACTGGCCATTTTTGCCCCTTAAAAGGTTTACCAAAGCAATGAACATCTCCACTGAAATTAATAAAGGAAGCAGAAATATCGCACTTCTTCATTGTATCTATCGCTTTATCAAGTGCGTATCCACCGGCAATCCCCCCAGTATCAATCGCCATACCCTGCTCGGCAAGCAATATATTATTATTCTCAATGATAATTTTATCTGAACCTATAATACATTCCAGATTTCTCAACTCTTCATCTGTAGGTCGAGAAATAACTTTTCCGGGGTTATCGCGAAAGCCCCAACGCTTCATTGCTGGCTCAACGGTAACATCAAAATAATTATCACTTTGTTGGTAAACATTTTTTGCAAAACGCAAAAGTTCTACGGACTCATCAGAAACGACCACAGGCTTTGTTCCAGCCTTGCGGGCAAGCATCGCCATCTCACTTTTCTCATCATACATAGAAAACTTTTTCTCGAGAGAACGGAACGTCTGCTCAGCACGACGAATAGCTTCATACCCTGCCTTTTCAGTCTCTGCCACAACCTGAAAAGATATCATTGCCCCCATTACAACACTCTGTCTGCTCACCGATGTCAGAGAAACTCCCCCTTCACTCCATTTGTCAGGAATTACAGATCCACCCAAAAGCGTACCAAGACCACCGGTGATAGCTAATTGCAAAAACTGTTTACGGTCAACACTCATAATTAGCCCTTATCTTGTTTTGATAACGATTCTTTCATAACGACAAAGCTCATCCACGCGTAAGTGCCCACCATCAAGGCCCCGCTTAATATTACTATATAAACAAATGGTGACCACAGATATCGCATCACCCATAATCCCCCAAACGTTACAAAAAGTGAAATAAGAGGCTCTACCGCAATAGAAAGCTGCAGCCAAGAATCTCTACCTGTTGCCAAGTATAAAAAACCCGTTATAAAAAACAGGGAGGAAAGACCTAAGATATGATTATGGGTAGTAATGAGCATCTCTTTAACGGGCTTGGGGAACTTCAATTCCTCGGAAGCCTCAATTTTACTTTTACTAATTCCTTTATATTGCTCTACCACGCCCTGTGGGGTTAAATGCGTCGTTACTTCAATCATCACACCGCCCACGACTACCCCTATAAAAGAGATCAATACAAAGGTGAAAACCAGCTTTTTAAAAGGTTTGGGCCATGCTCTCAGTACTGGTAATGATTTCATTAGGGTAATGATATCTGGTTAATGATTAATAAGAGATCATGAACAGAATTGGTAATAGAACGAACTGATATAGTAGCACCACTTATATTCTGTATGCCTCTCCTAAATCTCACCTGCTTTGGTTTCGTCTTTCCTTTAAACTGATCTCGAAAATAAGAGTAATCAATTTCATATCCATAATTTTCCCGGTAGTCCAATACATCAATACCGGTAATCTTTTTTGAAGAATCAAAATAGAGTAGATACGTAAACTCTTCGGAACGACTTGGGGCAATATCCGGCAAAACATATTGTGTGCCTCCCCCCGTAGTAATCGTACCTACATATACCGTATCCGGCACCTCAGCCTTTGCCCGTAACTTATCCGCAATCAGTTGAGCCGTACTGTCAGAGACTACAATTTCCGTCCATTGAGGCTTTTGTTTCACTCCCCAAACTTCGTTTACTGACTTAGAAATAAGTGCTTCGTTTAGCTCATCAGGATGTACCTGCCCCATAACGTTATTACCTAAAACCAACAACAGGACAATAGATACAAAGAATGTAGAAATAACCGTTCTATTCATATCATCAAAAATATAAAAAGGGAGAAATCCGAAGACTTCTCCCTTGAAAATGGTAATAATTGCTTAGAAGTTATATCCTACACCAATGTTTAATTGGTGCTTGTCATTAAAACCACCTTGTGTTGTTAGCAGCTGATAATCTGCTTTAACAGCAACTTGAGATACCGGCTTATACGTCAAGCCAAAAGTATATTCGTATCGTTCGTTTTCTGGATTATCGACAACGTTAACCGTAGATGCCTGGGTATCATATACTTCAGCACGGCCAAACAGGTTCAACTGCTGTTCCGTTGGCTCTTCTTTGAAACGAAGCAAATCGTACGAAAGCTCCACATACCCACCGTACTGTGTGTCACCTATAGGTTGATGAGAAGGTGCCCATACTCCGGAACCGAGCGTAGTGTTAATATCATCCGCGTTACTTACTGCACTATATACAAACAATCCGCGAGCTTCAAAACCAGCGTTGTTGTATATTGCATGCCCATCAATCATATGAATGGCAGCTCCGTCCATTGCTGAACCATACGTATAGTTCGAAGATAGCTGGGAGAAGAAATAAGAAGCACCAAAAGTAAGATTCAAGTTCGGACGATAGTCTAAACGTCCCGTTACTGCCCAGTTGTCGGTAGAAGCTTTATACGCTTTTTGACGAGCGCCACGAATACCACTGCTTCCCGATATTCCTTCCGTATCCAGACCAGCCATCAGGTAGAGCTTATAACTCAGTCCAGATTCGGTTTTCCCGTAAATTCCGGCACCGGCTTCTCTCCATGTAGATGGAATAATGTACTTCTCTACATTCGGACGCTCGACACCGTTAAATGTTGGGGGCTCATGCACAGGATTTACAATTCCCATAGGAACCAACATAATACCACCACGGGCACCAAAACTCTTTTTAAAAGCCAGATCAATATAAGCCTGTTCAAGAGCAATTTCGCCCTGTCCTTCTTCAACATAAGTATGTTCTACTTCTAACTCTGAACGGAATTTAACCCAGTCATTAAAGTCGTATCCTGCGTACAAGATAAAACGATGAAAATCGAGTTTGCCCGGCGGCTGCTGTCCATTGGCTTTGTAGGTCACATCATTGTAATGAAGCTCTCCATATCCCCCGAGCGTAGCTCCTTGCTGGGCAAATACTGCCATTGAAAATGACAGAAGAAGAATGACTGCTAAACTAACTGTTTTTAAAAAACGCATATTTCTATTCGTAGTATTAGGTTATTAATTAATATTTCAGGTGACTGATCTATAGGTTAAACTTCTTAAATAATTCCTGCTTCGCGCAGCATATTTAACGTTCCTTCAAGCTGCTTGAGCTGCTCATAATCATAGTCGGGACTCAATTCCAAGGCCTCTTTAGCTTCCAGCATATACTTGGGGAGTTCCGCCTTTTCTGTTACCGGATATTCATTCACTGATTGAGCCGCATATTCTTGAGCCTGTTTTGACAGTAGAAAACTTATGAACTTCTGTGCCAGCTTTGGATTATCAGCAGTTTTTAACTGTGACACTCCTGTTACTAATGCCAAGTTTCCAATATCGCCATTGTCAAAGTGATACGTTTCAATATTAGCATCAGGGTTAGGACCTTCCTCTCCATAATGTTCATGATCTTCGAAATATCCTTCCTTGCCCCCATGCTTTGTTTGGATTACATAGTAGTGGTTGGTGAGTCCGAGATCGATTTCACCGGCCATAATAGCCTGTACCATCGGCGTGTTAGAACTATAAGCTTTAGGATTGAGAAGCTGCATATTCAGAAGCCACTTTTTAGCCGTTTCGTTATCTTCGGTCAATCGAAGAGCTGTGATAAAATCATAGAAACTGGAATAGGTGGGTGTCCATCCAATGCGACCTTTGAATCCATCCATTTTTGGTAAATCAAGAACTGAGCTTGGCAGATCTTCAGGGTTTACGGTTTCAGGATTGTATGCCAAGACTCGAAATCGCGCTGTTACCGGTACCCATTCTCCGCTTGCAGATTGATAAGCATCCGGCTTTTTAATCAATGAATCAGGCAGTGTTGTTAACATCCCCTGTTCTTTTGCCTGTGCAAGAGCTCCTGTTGTATTTGCCCAATACACATCTGCCGGACTTTGGTCGCCCTCTTCACTCATCACGGCCAACAATTCGGCATCGTTTCCATAACGCACTTCAATATCGATACCAGTCTGTTTCTTAAAATCGGTGACCAGTTGCTTTACCAGTGCCTGGCTACGTCCGGAATAAACCACCAATTGGTCAGAAGAAGACTGCGTACAAGAACCAATTAGAAAAATCGTCAATACGGTAAGAAATACTTTTGTTAATTGCTTCATAATATCTGATCCGAGATCTTCACTTTTCGTTTACATTAAAAGCGTATCATCGGGCTCGAGACAGACGAGCCGCACGAAACACTATGCTTAATTAGATTAATTCTAATTAAGGAACGGAAGGTATTTAATTTATTATACAATGACTAATAAAAAATCCCCTGTTGCCATACTTGGCGCAGGTATTTCGGGACTAACAACTGCCCATGTCCTAGCCCAACAAAATGTGCCTGTCACAGTCTATGAAAAACGGGACGAAGTAGGTGGTGCTATCCATTCTACACAGAAAGACGATTGGCTAGTTGAGGAGGGGCCCAACACCCTGATGGTACGCACACAAAAAGTTTGGGATTTTCTGGCCGAACTGGAACTTGATGAACGCATCCGAGAAGCAAATGAGGCCGCTCAAAAACGGTTTATCATTAAAAATGGCACGGCTGTTGTCCTACCAAACTCACTCGGGAGTTTTTTGTCTACTCCGCTATTTTCTGCGGGCGCAAAGTTACGGCTCCTGAAAGAGCCTTTTATTAAAGCGTCGGCAAAAGAAGATGAGAGTATCGCTGATTTTATTGAACGTCGACTGGGCAAACAGCCTCTTGATTACGGAGTGAATCCTTTTGTCTCTGGTATCTTTGCGGGCGATCCCAAACAGCTTTCCATTAAACATACTTTTTCGAAACTCTGGGAGATGGAACAAAAACATGGAAGCCTAGTCAAAGGCATGTTTAAAAAGGATCGTTCAAATACCTCTCCCAGAAAAGCATTAATCTCTTTTGATGGAGGTAATCAGGTACTTCCAAAAGCACTAGCGACTGAACTATCCGGAGCCATTCAAACATCCACAACAGTTACATCTGTTACCTCCAAAGATGGTGGATGGCAGGTTAAAGCAAAGACCGGTACAGAAAATATTACAAATCAACATGATTGTGTGGTATCTACCATACCGGCTTATGCAACAACAGGGATTTTTGAGAACACTATTTTCGATGAGTTTGCTAAACTTCCTTACGCTCCACTCAGCGTGCTGGCTTTAGGCTATAAAAAAGAACAGGTCTCCCATCCGCTAGACGGATTCGGCATGCTTGTCCCTGAAGTTGAGGCGTATAATCTTCTTGGGTGCCTATTCTCGTCCACCCTTTTTGAAAGACGTGCTCCTGAAGGCCATCATCTCATCACCTGCTTTATTGGAGGAGCTCGAAATCCAAGTTTGGCTTCAAAGCCTAAACAAAAGTTACGTTCTATAGTAACAAGCGAACTCGATGAACTGCTGGGTATAGCAGGCGATCCCCTATTTTGCCATCATAAATTTTGGGATAAAGCTATCCCCCAATACGAGGTTGGCTATGATCGCTTTATCTCCCAGATGGAGAAAATAGAGCGGCAGCAGCAGGGCCTCTACTTCGATGGGAACTATCGCAATGGCGTATCAGTACCAGACTGCATATCAACAGGAATGAAAACTGCTGAAAAAGTATCCTCATTCTTAAGAGATCATAATAAAAAGACATAAGCTCCCTTCGTCAATTTTGCTAAAATTTTAGTACCTTCATAAACGGAATAAAAGAACCATTTTTGTACCAAAGAAAATCTGAAAATAAAGTAAGACAGTATTATGGCTAATGCATTTTTTGAACTCCGGGAACCGGAGAACGAACCGGTTTATTCTTATGCCCCGGGCACACCCGAACGGGAAAAACTAAAAGAAGAAATAGAACACCTGAAAGCGCAGCAAATAGAGATCCCTGCTATTATTGGTGGTCAAGAAGTAAAAACAGGGAACACTACTGATCTTGTGACGCCCCATGACCATAGCCACAAACTGGGTGAAACACACCTTTGTGGAAAGAAAGAAGTGGAAATGGCTATTGATGCTGCTATGGAAGCTCGTGAAGAATGGGCAAAGATGGATTGGCAAGATCGCGTAGCTATCTTTAAGAAAGCAGCAGCCCTGTTGTCAGGATCTTGGCGATATAAAATCAATGCCTCTACTATGTTGGCACAATCCAAGACCGCCCATCAGTCTGAAATTGATGCTGTTGCCGAACTGGCCGACTTCTTCCGATTTAATGCCTACTATTTAACTCAGATTTATCAAGATCAGCCCGATTCCCCTGAAGGAATGTGGAATCGCTCGGAGTATCGTCCACTTGAAGGATTTGTTTTTGCAGTTACTCCGTTCAACTTTACCTCTATTGCGGGGAACCTGCCATCAGCACCGGCAATCTGCGGAAACGTTGCCCTCTGGAAACCGGCAACTTCTTCGGTCTATTCCAACTACTTTATCATGAAACTTCTGCAAGAAGCAGGTCTGCCCGATGGTGTTATTAACTTTCTGCCTGGTAACGGTGCCGATATCGGAGATCCTGTACTTCAAAGTGAACATCTCTCAGGACTACACTTTACCGGCTCTACCGGAACTTTCCAGCACTTGTGGAAAAGCATTTCTGACAATATTGAAATGTACAACACTTATCCACGTATTGTTGGGGAAACCGGCGGTAAGGACTTTATCTTTGCACACAATGAAGCAGACGTCGATGCACTGGTTATTGCTGCGCTGCGAGCAGCTTACGAATTTCAGGGGCAAAAATGCTCTGCTGCTTCTCGCATGTATATTCCGGAATCGTTGTGGAATGAGTTCAAAGAGAAATTTACTGCTGAAGTTGAAAAAATTAAGATGGGCGAAGCAGAAAACTTCAGCAACTTTATGACTGCTGTTATCGATCAGGGGGCTTTCGACAGCATCACTGAGTATATCGACTATGCCCATAATGCTGATGACGCCGATGTTCTGCTTGGTGGTGACTATGATGATTCGGAAGGCTTCTTCATTGAACCTACTTTTGTACATGCTAAAGACCCTCACTTCAAAACCATGGAAGAAGAGATCTTTGGTCCTGTATTAACGGCTTATGTATATGAAGATGACAAGTTTGATGAAACACTCGAACTATGCGATAATACGTCGCCATATGCACTTACAGGAGCAATCTTCTCACAAAATCGTTATGCTCTTAATAAAATGGCCGATCGTCTGCGTCAAGCAGCCGGTAACTTCTATATTAATGACAAGCCCACTGCGGCCGTTGTAAACCAGCAACCCTTTGGTGGTGCACGAAAGTCCGGCACAAACGATAAAGCCGGAAGTGCGGCCAACTTGATGCGCTGGATTTCGATTCGTTCTATCAAAGAAACCCAGGAGCCACCCAAAGACTGGACTTATCCATTTATGGGTGACGAATAATGCATATGCTATTCATCGGATGACAATCTTAGCCGCCCGATGAAAATTAAATGCTTTAACTAAAAAAGGCCCCGAGCATTCGGGGCCTTTTTTGTTTTTGTTCTTCTGCGCTCAAAAATTATGAGTCAATACCTAAATCTTCTTTTAGGTTATTAAAAGAATTGTTAAGGCTGTCTAGCTGGGCATCAACGCCTTCTTTTAAATCCTGCCAATTCTCACGAGACTTAGCCTTCATCTCTTCCAGATTATTTTCCAGTGTTTCTTTCTGATCCTGCATCTTTTGCCACTGCTTTTTTAGCTTGGCTTTAGACTCACCGGACTCCTCGCTAATCCTTTGTTGTAAAATATCCATCTCGGATTCGATAGCAGCCAAATCTTCCTCTACATTGTTTATAAATTCTTCTTTAGTTACTTCAAGCTCTTTTTGTGCAGCTTCCATTGTTTCTTTAGCTTCTTCTTGAGTCTGGCTCATATTATCTTTTGACTTCTCTGCACATCCTAAAAAAGCCAGACTCACAAATATCACAAAAATAATAAGTGAAATACGTTTCATAATGGAATAGATTTAATTCATTATTCGTTATATAATAGTGACATACATACTGATGTTTGTTCCAATCATTAATAATGACATTGCTCTGCACTTTTTAGATATTTAACGCTGTTATTTTCAACTGGGATATAAATTATGACAATCAGCATTTTAGGATGCGGATGGCTTGGCCTGCCTTTGGCTGAGAACCTCCGTGATAGTGGTCACACAGTTAAGGGATCAACAACCTCAGCAGAAAAACTCAATCTGCTCAGAAATAAAAATATTACTCCTTTTTTACTGGAGCTTACACCCCAAATTGAATGCGAGGAGTGTAATGATTTCTGGGATAGTGATCTATTAGTACTCAATATTCCGCCGGGACGAGGTCGAGACAACATTGAAGAATACCATCTTCAACAAATAAATACTGTTGCAGAACAACTTAGTGGCAGTCCAATTGATCGCCTCATATTTATTAGCTCTACCTCTGTTTATCCTCCCCAACCGGGCATTGTTGCAGAATCGGATACTGAAAAAGGTAATGCCAAACGGCCTTCAGGCAATGCATTATTGAAGGCTGAAACGTTATTAATGGAGCAAGAATCTTTCGATACCACCATTATTCGTTTCGGTGGTCTTTATGGCTATGATCGAAATCCTGCACATTTTTTGGCAGGACGCAAGAATGTATCCGGCGGGAATGCTCCTATAAACCTAATTCACCGCGATGATTGTATCGGCATTATTGATCGAATTATTGATAAAGATGTAAGAGGCGAAATATTTAACGGTGTTTCCGATGGACATCCACCCAAGAATATGTATTACCCCGCTGCAGCAGAATCACTTGGGCTGGAACCACCTTCTTTTGATGAAAACGAAGATAAAGACAAAAATTATAAAGTGGTCTCTAACCGAAAACTAAAAGAACTACTGGATTACCGCTTTACGTACCCCAATCCCATGGACAAACTCCAACTGGTAGAATCGTAATATGCAGGATATTCTTTTGCGTAACATATTTTGATCAGTTAAAATTAACTTTCCCATTCACTTGAAGATGCTTTTAAAACATCTATTTTATGGGAGGAACCGTTAACAAAATTTTTTGGTATGGAAAAAGATATACAAACATACGAGTCCGAAGAATTAACTATCGAATTCGATAAGAACAGATGCATCCATTCAGCAGAGTGCGTAAATAATCTTAACGAGGTTTTTGATCCCCAGAAAAAACCGTGGATACAACCTGAGGAGGCATCAGCCCAAAAAATTAAAGAAACGGTCCATCATTGTCCCACTGGTGCATTGCACTATTCTGGCGCGGAAGAGGAAAAGCCAGCGCGGGAAAATACAATTACTGTTGTTCCTGATGGCCCTCTCTATTTACGGGGTAATATCGAAATCCAAAATGCAGAGGGAGAAACAGTGCTTGAAGATACGCGCGTTGCGCTGTGCCGATGCGGGGCATCGGAAAACAAACCACTCTGCGATAATTCTCATGAGCAAATTGATTTCAATGCTGAAGCTGGCTTTGATGAAGCAAAACTAAATCCTACCGACGACGGTGACACATCCCCAAAGAAACTTATTGTAAAACTGATGGATGATGGCCCTATGCTTTTAGAGGGTACGTATCGCGTTCATTCCATTGCTAACCAAGCGGTAAATAGCTCAAAAAATGTAGCACTATGCCGATGCGGAGAATCCAGCGGCAAACCTTTTTGTGATGGTACGCATAAAGATGTCGGATTTGAAGCATAACCATCATTATATTTCAACAACAGATATAATATCTAACTATTAACACATAACCCTTTGTACCTATGTCTTCCGAAACTGTGGCAGAAAATATGAACATCGAATCGGGCATGGAAATCGGGTTCTTTCACGAGCCAGATGATATCATGGATCTGCTTGGCGACTTGCCGGATGATGTTGAATTCACTGATAATTTAGTTGGTGCCCGGGTAGATATATTGCTTGCTTTTATAGAAAACCGCAAAACACTGGAAGCATGCCTCTCTTTACTTAAAGGATCAATGAAAAGAGACGGTACTCTTTGGTTAGCTTATGAAGATGGAGACGAAAATGAAGATAGCGAGCTGGACCAAGAGTATATCATCAATTTTGCTTCGTCCCTAAATCTTACCGCCGTGGGAGACGTTTCGTTTAATGACGACTGGATGGCTGTACAATGTGAACGAGAATAACCTATGCAAAAGCTATTTCTAATAATTGGCAGTCTTGCAATGGCAGTTGCTGTTGCCCTGGGAGCTTTTGGTGCGCATGGACTTAAGGAAATGCTTACCCAAGAAATGCTCGATATTTTTGAGACTGGTGTCCGCTATCATTTCTACCATGCTATTGGCCTTCTTTTCATAGGAGTGATAACTCACTGGCTTCCTGATTCTCTTCTGCTCCAATGGTCGGGATGGCTAATGGTTGCAGGTATTGTCATTTTCTCGGGCAGCTTATATAGCTTGTCAATTAGCGGACTCCGCTGGCTAGGTGCTATTACACCCGTCGGGGGGCTCTGTTTTATCGCTGGATGGATCATGCTGGCCACTACACTTTGGCAAACAATGTAAATAGATCACGTTACGATTTTCGCTCATCCAGATTCCCAGTTTCCACAACTATAAAAAAGACTTGCAGTTCCCGTTCAATATTATAACTTAACACTAATTATTGAACATTGTCTCAATTGCTTAGAGACAGCTTTTATAATCTGTGGCAAGCACAATAATACAACTATCTATGTAATGGTTAGCCACATTTAGAACAAAATAACTTATTTACAACGCTGAAAAGCTCACTTAATTAGTAAAAAACTTCACTAATAACTAATATTCATGACCCTAGACGATTTTCAAGAATTTTGTCTTTCATTCAATGGCGTATCCAAAGACTTTCCCTTTGATGATGAAACGACCCTGGCCTTTCAAGTAATGGACAAAATTTTTGCTATCACAAATATTGATACCTATGAGGGTATCAACCTTAAGTGTGACCCTATAAAAGCAGCGATGCTGCGCGACCTCTATGAGGAAGTACAGCCAGGACAACACATGGATAAGAAAAACTGGAATACGATAATACCTGAAGGGAAACTGGATGATGAACTCATTGAGGAATGGATTAAAGACTCCTACAACCTAGTAGTAGAAGATCTTTCGCGCAAAAAACAAAAGAAGCTGGAAAAAATGGAAGAGGACGATTAACGGTTTTCGCGCACAAACAAAGATTTGATGCGGTGGAGGCTTTTCTTTTCAAAATTCCACACAAATTCAAACTGGCCGAGAATAAATCCAAAAAAGAGAAACAAAATCTGGTAGGATGGAAATACCACCAATACCCAGGCTAGGATTTCAACCACCAAGGGCGTTTGGGAACTAAATCCCAACCACCCAAAGACCAGTTTTCGTACATACAGTGCGGTCATTCCCGTTATCGAAAAGATAAACAGGATAAGCAGTAAGCCGCCGATTGTCTCGACCCCCCACCGTTCCATTAGCTTGTCAATCAGTTCACCCATCGTATTTTGGGATAGCTATTTTGTAGTTTCTAATGCGTGCTGCACTGATTTATCAGCGGCTTCTATCGTTTCATCCAATAATTCTTGCGTTAATGAGTTTGCTAAAAATAACGCTTCAAACGGTGACGGGGGCAAATAAATACCATTCTCTAACATGGCATGGAAATAAGCTTTAAAGAATTCCTGATCTGTGGTATTAGCCGTTTCAAAATCCACTACTTCCTGCTCGGTAAAGAATACGCTAATCATTGACCCTACCCGATTAATCGTAGCCGGCACCTCATGATCTGCAAACACTTCTTTTAAGCCCGTATAGAGATAGGTTGTCTTTTCTTCGAGCTGATCATAGTGCCGCGGATTTTTGTGCAGCTCCGAGAGCAGCGCATATCCCGCAGCCATCGCCAGCGGATTGCCCGACAGCGTACCTGCCTGATATACATCCCCAACAGGTGAAACTACATCCATAATTTCCTGCTTGCCGCCAAAAGCACCTACCGGCAATCCTGCACCGATGATCTTGCCATAGGTCACCAAGTCGGCCGTAACGCCGTATCGCTGCTGGGCTCCACCTTTGGCTACGCGAAAACCAGTCATTACTTCATCAAAAATAAGTACTACATCGTGAGCATCACACAACTCACGGAGACCGGCCAAAAATCCTTCCTCGGGCGGGATACACCCCATATTCCCGGTTACCGGCTCAATAATAATCGCCGCTACTTCACCTTCATATTCCTTGAGTAGTTTTTTTACTGAATTTAAATCATTAAAACTGGCTGTGAGCGTATCCTTTGCCGTACCTTCCGTAACACCCGGACTGCTGGGCGTCCCTAATGTCAGGGCTCCACTACCGGCGTTAATTAAGAATGAATCACCGTGCCCATGATAATTCCCTTCAAACTTAATGACCTTATCTTTACCGGTATATCCTCGCGCCACGCGGATGGCACTCATACACGCTTCGGTACCTGAATTTACCATGCGTATTTTATCAACACCAGGCACCATCTTCTTGACGAGCTCAGCCATTTTTACTTCAATTTCGGTCGGAGCCCCAAATGAAGTAGATTTTGCAGCCGTCTCTTGTACAGCTTCAATAACCGGCTCATAGGCATGGCCCAAAATCATAGGTCCCCACGATCCTACATAATCGATATACTGTTTACCGTCAACGTCTATAAGGATAGACCCATCAGCCTGATCGAAAAAGACAGGTGACCCACCTACAGCATTAAAAGCCCGGGCCGGAGAATTTACACCGCCGGGAATAAATTTTTGTGCTCGCTTAAATAACTTTTCGCTCTTTTCTTGCATATTCAAATAATTAATTTTAATCCCATGTTATCTTGAATTCATGTCAGGATCAGCATGACATGAACCGTTGGTTACAATTTATTCTTTAATATTTTCGATGCAGCTTTTGCAAAATACGTTGCAATGAGGTCAGCACCAGCACGTTTAAAGCCAACCAGCGTTTCCACCATAACTTGTTCTTCATCTAGCCAACCTTTTTCGGCCGCGGCTTTTAACATCGCATATTCACCAGATACATTATAAACGGATACCGGCACGCTTACATTCTCCTTAACCGCCCGAATTACATCCATGTACGGCAGTCCGGGCTTAACCATCACGATGTCTGCTCCTTCCTGTTCGTCCAGCTGTGCCTCTTTAATAGCTTCCTGCACGTTCGCCGGATCCATCTGGTAGGTTTTTTTATCACCAAAACCGGGCGCAGAGTCCAGTGCATCTCGAAAGGGCCCGTAGTAAGCGGAGGCATATTTAGCACTGTAGGCCATAATGCCAGTGTGGTTAAATCCTTGTTCATCAAGTGCTTGGCGCATGGATCCAATACGTCCATCCATCATATCTGATGGAGCCACCATATCAGCTCCCGCTTCGGCATGACTTACGGCCATTTTCGTCAGCACTTCTACGGATTCATCGTTCAAAATTTTACCATCTTCTACAATACCATCGTGCCCATAGCTGGAATACGGATCCATCGCAATATCGGTCATCACCAACATTTCAGGAAATTGTTCTTTGATAGCACGAACGGCTCTCTGCATTAATCCCTCGGAATTTAATGCTTCAGTACCTTTATTGTCTTTTTTATTCTTGGGCACTTTGGCAAAAATTACCAGTGAACGAATACCTACATTCTTTAGCTCTTGCACTTCTTCGAGCAGCAAATCCAGCGTATATCGATAGTAATCGGGCATGGATGGAATTTCGACTTTCTCATTTTCGCCTTCCATCACAAAAACCGGGGCGATAAAATCAGCTGGCTTAAGATTGTGTTCTGCCACCATATCGCGGATGGCCCCACTTGCCCGAAGCCGTCGCCCGCGAATATATGGAAATTGTCCGTGTGTCATGTCAACAGTTTTTAAACGTTACTTTTCTAAAAAATTAAAACAGATCTTGGAGTCATTCAGTTTTTATAACTGCCCTAAACAACCTTTTCTTCTTAGACTAGTTATTTAGAATCCCTTCTTCTTTACCATATTCAATCCAGTCAATAGGATTTTTAAACCGCTCAATTAAACATGCTTCTCGACTATCTTCCTCAATTTCAAAGTCATAGTCCCAACGAACCTTCGGCGGTAAACTCATCAAAATCGACTCCGTCCGGCCATCAGTTTTCAGACCAAATAAAGTACCGCGATCGTGGATCAAATTAAACTCTACATATCGGCCGCGACGAATCTCCTGAAAGTATTGTTGCCGATCAGAATATGATTCATCCTTACGCCGTTCGACAATAGGCACATAGCTTTCTAAAAATGCATTTCCTACATCAGTCGTAAAATGATACCAATCTTCTGCCAAACGATTATCCGTAGGCCGCAGGTAATCAAAAAATAATCCACCAATACCGCGCCCTTCCGAACGGTGATCATTATAAAAATATTCGTCGCACTCTTTTTTAAATTTAGGATACAGTTCTTTGCCGTGCTCATCACAAGCTTTCTTTAGTACCTGGTGGAAATGCACCGCATCCTCATCCCATAAATAATAAGGCGTCAAATCTGCACCGCCGCCAAACCAACAATCGCGCACTTCGTTCATATCCGCATCATCGTAAAGTTCAAAATAGCGGAAATTGGCATGTACTGTAGGTACCATCGGGCTTTGGGGATGTAGTACAAGCGAAAGCCCCCCGGCCCAAAACCAGCCCTGATCAACTTCAAAGCGCTTTTTAATTAACTCTGGTAGCTCACCATGCACCGCCGAAATGTTGACTCCGCCTTTTTCAAATACTTCTCCTTTTTCAATCACGCGGCTGTGCCCACCGCCCCCTCCTTCACGATCCCAGTCGTCATGGCGAAACCGGGCTTTGGGTTCAAAATCTTCAAGACGATTACAGATTTTATCCTGAAGATCTTGGATGTAGGCCTTAAACTTATTTTTCAGGGATGCGTTCGAGTCCCCCTTCGAAGGGGGGGCAGGGGGATGATTTACAATCCATCCTTTAATAGATCGTTCAACATTTTTGAGATCGTTCATAACTTCCTCATCCGAAAATCGCAGTACTGTAAAACCTTTTTCTTCGAGCTTTTTTTGCCGCTCTTTATCCTCATACCACTTTCGCTCATCCTCGTGTGAATAGCCGTCTACTTCAATAACAAGCTGGAGTTCCTTGCACATAAAATCAGCGATATAATTTAATACCGGGCGCTGGCGCAAAAAAGTATAACCCTTCATCTTACCTGCCCGTAACAGTTCACTCCAGAGCCGAATTTCAGCACTGGTAGAATCTTTACGAAGTTTACGGGCAAGCTCTTTTAGATCCTTATTGTAACCGTAATTATTATCTTCAACTGACATAATTTCTTGCTTTAGGTCATCCCCCTTACTCCCCCTTCAAAGGGGGAGATTGTGATACTAAGCTGTTTAAGTACTTGCTTTTGCTTCATACTCCTTAACCGTATCCACAAAGGCACGGGCATGATCTACAGGGATGTTCGGGCGAATGCCGTGACCCAGATTTGCAATATATTTTTGGGGACCAAAACGATCAATCATTCGCTTGGTTTGGTGCTCAATTTCATCAATCGACATCAATAATTTTGAGGGGTCAATATTGCCCTGCAGTACAATGTCACCACGTGTTTTTTCACGAGCATATTCTGGAGTGATCGTCCAATCGATGCCTAAGGCAGCAGCACTACTTTTAAAACTGAGCCGCTCTAATGCATACCAACTGCCCTTGGCAAAAAGAATGACAGGCACCTCATCAATAGCATCACAAATTTCCATCAAGTACGGCATAGCCCATTCGTTGAAATCCTCAGGACTTAGCAAGCCGGACCATGAATCAAACAGTTGTACCACCTGCGCCCCGGCATCCACTTGTGCCTGTAGATAATCGATAGTTGCCTTGGTCAACTCTTTCATAACATGCTTGGCCGCATCAGGATGCTGATACATAAAGGCTTTGGCTTTGGAAAAATGCTTAGATCCTTCACCCTGAACCATATAGCAAAAGAGCGTCCATGGTGCACCGGCAAAACCAATCAATGGAACCCGCCCGTTGAGTTCTTTACGCGTCAATGTGATTGCCTCCATTACATGATTGAGCTTCTCCGGCACATCTTCAGCCAAAATAGCAAAAGCATCATCCACGCTTCGGATAGGATTTTCCATTACCGGCCCCTTGCCCTTTACTAAATCCACATCAATGCCCAGTGCCTGTGGAATCGTCAAAATATCAGAAAAAAGGATAGCCGCATCGGGCTCCAATTCATCGATGGGCTGGATAGTAATTTCACAGGCCAGCTCCGGCGTTTCGACACGTTCGAAAAACGTATATTTCTTACGCAACTTCATATATTGCGGCAGGTATCGTCCAGCCTGTCGCATCATCCACACTGGCGGACGTTCTACCTCTTCACCACGAAGAGCACGAAGTAACAAATCGTTTTTAAGTTCTGGAAAATTGTTGCTCATCAATCTATATTATTTTATTGGATGCAGACCTGACAGACAAGCACGAATGAATCGGTCTAATCTGAAGTCTCTCCTTGAACCTGATTAAAGATATAATTAGAAGTTGTTCGGAGCAGTACTTCGGTATCGGGCTGTTTAGCAATTTCAATATGCTGATCCGTTTCTTTTTTTAATGCTTTTGCTGTTGTTGGCCCGATAGCAAAAAGCGGCGGCAACTCATTATCAAAACCTTCACCTTGTGCAAATCCTTCGACAGCACTGGGACTGTAAAACAGAATACCACTTATATGTTCTCTGGGCATTTCTACAGGGTTAATAACCGTTTCGTATACTTCTACCTCAATAACTTCAATATCATTCTCAACAAGCCGGTTAGTCATTTCATCGCGGCTCAAATTACCATGAAAATAAATAAGTGAATCACTTTTACCCTCTTCAATAATCAGCTCAGCTAAATGCTCGCTGTCTTCGGTCCGAGGGACTTTTGCATTGAGTCCCAAATCCTGTAGGGCTTCTCTGGTTTTTGAACCCACTGCAAATAGTTGCACTTCGGGACGCACTTGCAAGCCGGCCTGCATTAGTTCGTTTAATGCTTTTACGCCGTTCGTACTAGTAAAGACCCAATTCGACTTTAGGTTCTCGTTGATTACTTTAAGCACGCTGTCCCAATAATCAGGGAAGTTGAAATGTAGCGCAGGTTTGATAATCGGTTCGAGTCCTAATATACGAGCATACTCGATCTGCCGCGCCGTTAATGGACGCGTAACTAAAATATTTCGTTTATCTTGTCTCATAAATAAATAGAACGCTAATAACACAGATTAAGCAAACATTAAGATCTTGCAAATCAATCAAACCAGCTAAATCTGTGTTCACTTCTTATTCTGATTTCATTTCTTCAATAACTTTGATCGCACCTTGACTGAGAAGGGCCTGTGCCGCCGCATGACCAAGTTCACCGGCTTGCCCTACTGATACAGATTCTTCATAATCGTATTGCTCACGGCCATCCAGTGTCAATGCAACAGCTTTAAAATGTACTTGACCATCGTCAATAAACGCATACGCACCTACCGGAGCGCTGCATCCTGCTTCCATATCGTGCAGAAAGTCGCGTTCAATTGTTGTACACAGAGCGGTCTCATCATGATCTAATTGAGAAACAACCTCCTCCATCTCCGTATCTTCTTCCCGTATCATTACTGCCATAGCTCCTTGTGCCGCAGCTGATACCATCCAGTCGAGGTACTCACTGATATGATGTTCAAGATCGATACGCTCCAAGCCTGCCGCAGCAAAGATAGCACCATCCCAACTGTTTTTTTCAACTTTTTCTAACCGGGTATTAACATTTCCGCGAATACCAACAACTTCGTGATGAGGATACCGATGCAACCACTGCGCACGGCGGCGATTACTGCCTGTAGCAATAGTGGCTACATAATTGGGATCATCAAGGAAGCGCGTTCCACCAGGCGCAACCAATGAGTCACGTGGATCAGCTCGGTCTAAAATAGCCGCAACCTTAAGCGGTAACGGATTTTCGGTTGGCAGATCTTTAAAAGAGTGGACAGCAATATCAATTTCATCAGTAAGCTGCGCATCGTCAAGTGCTTTGGTAAACACGCCCTTTCCTCCCAACTCCGTAAGTGGTGTGGTACGATCGATATCACCCTGTGACTTTACAAAGATAAGCTCGGTCTCGTAACCAAGTCCTTTCAATTTTTGGGCTACCTGCTTGGCCTGCCACGTGGCAAGTTGGCTGTCCCGGGTACCGATACGAATAGTATTTTGCTTACTCATTGGCTTTGGTTTCGAGCTTAAACATGTCATTAACCACTTTGGTCACCTCTTCCGACTCGTGATGGTCACGCAGGTGCTCGATGGAGTAAGCGGCAATTTTATTAACAATACGGCGGGTTAGATTCTCAACTTTGTCACGATCAGTATCCGAAATTTTATTCTTAAAAAAATCGAATTCATCTTCGCGAATGTTATCGAATTTGCTAGTCAGCGCCTTGATCGTTGGCACTACCTTCTGCTTACTGAGCCAATTTTTGTAATCCGTAAGCTCATCATCAATAATCTTTTTGACCAACGGAATATTTTCTTCGCGCTTACGGTAGGCCTCATCGGTCACATCCGTCAGGAAATCCATATTAGCCAGGTCTATAAAATTCAGATCACCAATTTCGGGATCAATATTACGCGGCACTGACAGATCCACCATCACTTTAAAATTGGGATCCAAAATTGAAGGTTTCATATCGTCAAGTTCCACCACCGGCTCCTGTGCTCCTGTAGCCACGATAATCAAATCAGATGCGGCAATTTCTTGCGGCAGCTTTTCCATATCAGCTACCTGCAAATTAAACTTATCAGCTACAAACTCTGCACGATCCCGAGTCCGATTGATAAGCGTCAGCTTCTCTGCTCCAAGGTTGATTAAATTCTTGCAAGTCACTTTGCCAATCTTGCCAGTGCCGACCAGCAAAATATTTTTGTCTTTCAGATTATCAAAAGCTTCAATAGCAAACTGGACTGCGGCATAGGCCGTTGTAGCAGCTCCTTCGCCCAAAGACGTCTCGTTGCGGGATCGCTTGTGCGCCCGAAAGACGTGCTGCATCAGCCGGTGAAGCTCACTGCCAACCGCATCCATCCGGCCGGCCAGCTCATATCCTTCTTTTACCTGGTTCACCACTTGAACATCACCCAAAATCTGGGAGTCAAGACCTACCGTAACCTGGAACAGATGCTCCACCGCACGCTCACCTTCTTTCTCAAATCCATAGTTATGAAACTCCTCAAGTGATGCATTGGAATACGTCACCAGCAGCCGAATCAACTCTTGGGGAGCAATATCCTGGGCAAACATTTCGGTACGATTACAGGTTGATACTACAAAGAGACTGTCAATACCT
This sequence comes from Fodinibius salinus, assembly GCF_008124865.1. NCBI lineage: Bacteria > Pseudomonadati > Balneolota > Balneolia > Balneolales > Balneolaceae > Fodinibius > Fodinibius salinus. The sequence goes on from NZ_VNHY01000002.1 coordinate 25,322, forward strand.
TCGCGTTTAGCACCTTCTATAAGTTCGTGAACCTGATCATCACTTAAACTAAATTGTTCACGTACATTAATCGAAGCCTCCCAATGGTTTACTCCGACGGCACAAAAATCAGATATTTGCGGATGATCTGTTGACATCTATTCAGCTGATTGTTTTTGCGGTTGCTGTTCTAACGCTCCATCAACTGATATCTCATGATCCAACTTATGTAACACCTGGTCCCCAAGCGCTTTAATAAACTTAGGATGATCATTAATACCTTCCATGACTTTGAGATTGTCAAACTCGTACCCCTCTTCTTCAAGATCTTCGACCAGCTCAACACCAAGCTCAAATAACGTTTCTACATGATCAGTCACAAAGGCGATGGGGATCATCAAAAAGTTCTTAATGCCGTATTCAATATGACGCTCAACCAATTCAGCAGTGTTGGGCTGTGTCCATTTTTGCGGACCTACTTTTGACTGGTAGCCCAGCCAGTAGTCATGGTCATAGTCGCGCATCTCCATGATTGCTTCCATAGTCTGATTAATCTCATTAGTATAAGGATCGCCACTGCGAACTTCGAGCTTGGGCGTGCCGTGCGCGCTAAAAATAAAATGGGTTTTGTTCCTCGTTTCCTCATCCATCTCGGCCAATGCCTCATCAATACGATCGTTCATGGCCGAAAGATAATCATCATTCAAATGATAGTTCTTAACGTGGAATTCTTTCCACGGCGTGTCGTGGCCAAACTTATCTTCTCGCTTGGTTTCCCAGTCACGATAGCTACTTCCAGTGGTTGTCCACGAAAATTGTGGATACAGCGGAACCATCACCGCATGAGTAATACCATCTTCTTCCATGTCCTCCATGGTAGTTTCAGCAAAGGGCAGCCAATAGCGCATACAGGTATAGACCTTCACAAACTGATCATCCGGCATAACACCTTTAAGATGCTTTTCGAGTCCCCGCCGCTGTTTTTCAGTCAGGCTATTGATGGGCGAACAACAGGTTGAGGTAACACTATTCTTACGATTCAAGCAGTGTTTATTGCCCATGCATCCACGGGGACATCCATTAATTTCTTCGTAATCTTCCTGCACGCTGGATGCCCGAAACTTAGAAATGATATTCGCAAAAAAGTCTTGAAATTTTCCACCGCCTATCTTAATAATATCTTCATCGCGAAACAGATTATATAAAAAGGGGCGAACAGCATAATCGGCCGTAGGACCGCCGAGGTTCATAAGAACAACGCCAATACGTTTTTCTTCAGTGGACATAAATTTTTCTTTTTTTGACTCTAAACCTATTACTACGAAAACACTAACCAGTTACAGTCAGCTACATTTTTACTGTCTTTCAAGTGTTTTAGCAGTTTATGAATTATCATGGTAAAGAAACCCATTCTTTGTGAAGGGAATTTGAAGAAGGTACAGGTGATTTTATTTAGAACGAATCTATGGCAATCTTTTATCTACCTTTTGGCTAGGCCTATCCCGACGGACGCAATGTGGTTATCCAGCTGATAAAATCTTATCCTCGAGGCAAGCTAAACCAAAAACGTGTTCCCTTTCCCGATTCACTTTCTACATGAATCTCACTATCGTGGGCACTAAGGATACTCTTGACCACGGATAACCCCAGACCCGTACCACCTTTGTCGCGTGAGCGTGCTTTGTCTGTGCGATAAAAACGATCAAAAAGCCGGCTGAGATGCTCATCGGAAATACCAATGCCGCTGTCTTCAATAACTATCTCAACGGAATCCTCATTCCGCTCATATCGCAGGTTAACACTACCCTCATTGGTATATTTTATAGCATTGGATATGAGGTTATCAATAACCTGTTCTATTTTTCCGGGATCGCCAATTGCCTTACACGAATGGTCGTCAACGTTAAGTGTTATACCTTTATCAGTCGCTCGATCACCATAAAGTTGCTCCATATAATCGGCAATGGGCAACAAATCGAACTCTCGGGTTTCAATAAAATATTCATCGGAATCGTAACGCTGCAGCGTTTTTAAATCTTTAAACAACCGCGTAATACGCTCTGTCTGCTTTTGGGCTGAGCGGATGTACTTCTGTTTTTTATCGGTATCAAGATCCTGCAGCTGCAACATTTCAAGCGCAGCCGAAATAGTATGCAACGGATTGCGAATTTCGTGAGTAATATCCGCAAAAAATTGGCGCTGTTTTTCAGCAAACTGCTTAATCTGTTCAGTATCATCCCGCAGCTTCGAGGCCATCTGGTCCAGCGAATTAGCCAGTGTACCAAATTCATCACCCCGATTGATATTAATTTCCCGATTTACATTGCCGTCGGCAATATCCTGTGCGGCATTCTTAATCTGCGTAATAGGCTTGGTGAGATAACGCGACATCCATATACTCACGATAATGACTAATCCTATAGAAATGAACATCCCGTAATAAATAATCCAGCGGATGGTTTTGATGGGAGCATAAATCTCATCCTTAAGCTGAGCAGCCTGCAGATATTGCACACTATCAATACCTGAAGAAGAAAGAGCAATATAGCTATTAAGTATTTCGGAGTCGTCCCGCCGGGGAATTAGCGGCAGCCCATTGCGGGCCTTCAGATTTTCGATAATGCCTGTATCTAACTGATAAGTGTGAATTAAGGTGGTATCCTTCTCATGATAAGTATTTACCTGTCGGCCTGTGGAGTCATAGATGGCCAGTTGGTATCCCGATGTACGGGCAGCCTGTTCCAGATGCTTGTCAAACTGCTGGTCAGCAGATAGATTGGACACCGTTACGGCCAGCAATCGGGTATCTCGCTCCATTTCGACGCGTCCCTCCTTTAAAAGATAATCCCGGATAAATAGAATAGAGTAACTACTGATAGAGGTAATACCAAAGATCAGCAGTAAAATAAAGGTCCACGCTAATTTTGATCTTATTCTCATAGAACAGAAAGATAGCTAATTGGACTGCTAACCTACTAGTTTAATATTATACCAAGTCTGTGTCCTGTTCACACCTTCACAATTTCGCGATTTAATCCATAGCCAATACCCCGGTATGTTTTGATAACTTCCCCCGCATCACCCATCTTGAGCCGCAGATTTTTTACGTGAACATCCACAGTACGATCAAACACAAACTGATCTTCTTCGGTAATATGTTCTAAAATTTCCTGCCGCGTATATACCCGCTTGGGATTCTGATAGAGAAGCTCAATAAGAGTATATTCGGTAGAAGTCAGCTCAACCTCTTCGTTATCCACATATAGCTGCTTGGCATCGGTATCCAGATAGGTATCACCATACTGTAGCCAGTTTGCCGTCTGCGGATTTTGGCGGCGCAGCAATGATTCAACATGCGCCTTTACCAGATTGAGACTGGCCGGTTTGGGGATATAATCATCAGCCCCGAGCTCGAGTCCTTCAATTTCATCCTGCTCTTCGTCTTTGGCCGTCAGGAAGATGACGGGAATATCGTTAAGTACCGGATGTCGGCGAATATGTTTGCAGATTTCTTTACCATCTACATTGGGCACCATAATATCGAGAATAGCCAGATGAATTTCCCCTGCATACTCGTCGATAATCTCTAGGGCTCGATTACCCTCATAAGCGGTAAGTACATTGTAATCATTCATCTCAAGGAAATTAGTCAGCATTTCAGCCGACTCTTCTTCATCCTCAACTAATAATATGCTGTGCTTGGGTTTCACTATGATAGACTTTTCTTACAGAATGAGCTAAAAAACAGCATTCAAATCAAAATCGTTGTCATTTAAGATACCAAAGATTACCGAGTTTCTGAATAGATTACTATTTCAAAATCGCTCTTGTCTTGCTGATGTTGATTCCTCATCTTATGTTCAACTTTAGCATTGATTAATAATTAGCGAATTCCAGATGTCATTTCAAGATAAAGTAGCCTGGATAACCGGTGCTTCATCAGGCATTGGTGAAGCCCTGGCATATGCCTTACATGATCGGGGTGCTAAACTTATCCTCTCCTCCCGCCGTAAAAATATATTAGAAGAGGTTAAAGAACAGTGTCCGGGTGATCCTGCGGATGTTACCATTCTTCCGCTGGACTTATCCGAAACTGACAAACTTCCGGATAAAGCCCAACAAGCACTCAATATTTATGGTCATATTGATTATTTGTTTAATAATGGAGGGGTAAGCCAACGTTCTAAAGCCATAAATACCGACGTAGACGTAATGAAAAGAGTGCTGGATATTAATTTTTTGGGATCTGCCGTGTTGGCTAAAGAGGTACTGCCTTCAATGATTGAGCGTAAATCAGGGCATATTATCGTCACCAGCAGCGTGGTGGGAAAATTTGGTACGCAACTTCGATCCAGCTATGCGGCCTCTAAACATGCTCTGCACGGTTACTTTGATTCCCTTCGTCAAGAAGTGTTTAATAAAAATATCAGTATCTCCTTGGTTTGTCCCGGATTTATAAAAACAAATGTTACCAAAAACGCTCTTGAGGGAAACGGGGAAAAACATCAAAAAATGGGCAAAGGGCAACAAAACGGTATGACCCCCGCACAATTTGCAGAAAAACTACTCCCAAAAATCGCCAAAGGAAAAGAAGAAATTTATATTGGCGGAATGGAAATTATGGGTATTTATTTCCAACGATTTGTGCCTTCGCTTTTTCACAAGATACTGCGCAAGATTGACGTCACTTAACAGCTTTTAAATCACAGAAATTTCCAGAGTATAAAACCCATTCTCTATCATATCTGCGGTTTAGTCACCCCAGTCGTTTGCGTTTATTTAAATAGGCCAGCAGTGCCAGATCAAATTCACTTTGCGTATCTAACGACTCAAAATCAATCTGGAATTCGCTGCACGCCATCTTAAAACGATGCGTTAGCTCTTCTACTTTCTTTTTATAGTCTTTTCTAATTTGCGCCGGCATTACCTCTATATTTTCACCGGATTCCATATCCTGCATCATAATGCGATGGTCCTGAAAGTCGAGGTCACGTTCACTTTGTTGTTCAAGCACATTAAAAAGTAATACCTCATGTTTTCGGTGCCGTAGGTGCTTTAGGGATGATATTAGCTGATCGTGCTCATCCACATTTTCAAACAGATCCGTAAGTACCACCACTAGGCTGCGATGATTGAGCCGCTCGGCTACTTCGTGAATAACTTTTGCCGTAGCCGTTTTTCGCTGCTCTTGTTCCTGTTGTTCCTCTTCTTCGAGTAATTGTTCAAACTCAGAAAAAAGCAGTCGCAAATGTGAATACGACGACTTTGCCGGAAAGAAATGGTTAATTTCCTCATTAAACGTAATGAGTCCACAGGCATCGCGCTGGCGGTTCATCAAATACATCAGAGCCGAACCAAAATGGATAGCATAACGCAATTTTGACCAGGGACTAAAATATTTGTAAAACATCGAGCTGCTGGTATCAAGTAAAATATAGCAGCGTAGGTTCGTCTCTTCCTCGTATTTCTTCACAAAAAGCCGCTCACTCTTGGCATACACCTTCCAGTCGATATGCTTGATCTCATCACCCGGATTATACGGACGGTGTTCGGCAAACTCTACGCTAAATCCATGATGAGGACTTTTGTGCAGTCCCGAGATAAATCCCTCGACAATTTTTCGGGCCCGAAGTTCCAGCGGAGCAAGTTGTGATAACAGTTCGTGGTCTAAAAGCATAGTAATTACCTTTAAAATTGAACCTACAAAACTAACACTCTTTTGCCTAATAGTTTATTCTTTGCTACAAATGATTATCTTTATCATTCATAATCTAAACCGTAATCCATTACCTACAAGCCATATTCGTAAATGGGACAAGTCATAACATCCGCAGATCAACTTGATTTTACAGCCCAAGATATTCCTTCAATGCCCCTGCCTACCGATGTGCTGATGGTTCGGCCACTTCACTATTCTGTTGATTATGTCATCAACCCACACATGGCCGATCAGGTTGGCAAAGTAGATAAGATCGTAGCCAACAATGAATGGGAGCTTGTTCGTTCTCTTTTTGAACAGGTAGGCCTTAACGTAAATATTATTGAAGACCAGAATGGACTGCCTGACATGGTGTTCTGTGCCAACCAAAGCTTGCCCTATATTGATGAAGACGGCAAGCAACATGTTTTTATGAGCATTATGCATGCTGACCAGCGCAAAGAGGAAGTACCTTATATAGAACAGTGGTACCGCCAGCATGGCTACGAAATGCACTACCTAGACGAAGATAAAATTAGTGATTTTGAAGGCTGTGGTGATGCTATCTGGCACACCGGCAGGCGCTTGCTATGGGGTGGCTATGGCTATCGATCCTCGCTGGAAGCTTATGAAACTATTTCAGAAACTTTTGATATCCCCATTATTGCACTAGAACTGGTTGACGAGTCCTTTTACCATCTTGATACCTGCCTGTGCATATTGGATAAAAATACTGCCCTTATTTATCCCGATGCCTTTACTCAACAGGGACTTGCAATGATTAATCAGATGTTCGATACAATTATCAAAGCATCAAAATACGAGGCCGAAGAACTGTTTGCCTGTAATGCTTCTTGCCCCGACGGACGCAACGTGATTATCCAGCAGGGTTGTACCGACGTAAATAAAAACCTTCGTGATAATGGGTTTTCTGTGCACGAAGTAAGTACCTATGAATTTCTTAAAAGCGGCGGCAGTGTATTCTGCATGAAAATGTTACTATGGTCATAAAAACAAGCATTAGATCGTGGGTTTTAAAGCATTGAGCAGCTGATAGTAAATTATAATCCACTGATCATAAATCAATAATAACTGGGATGGGGAAAAAATATTTTCGGCTGTTGATTGCAGCCCTTACAACAATAGCACTTTTTGTTTTATTATCCATTCCGCTGGGTCCGGCTCCACCGATGGGTGCCTTTTGGAATCCCCAGAGCGGATTCTGGGCCAATGCCCAAACAAATAAGTTTGCCAGCCAGAATATTTCGCTAGATGATGAAACCCTGTCCGATACCGTAGGCGTTTATTTTGACCAACACCAGATTCCCCACATTTTCGCTTCCAACAACCGCGATCTCTACTTCGCACAGGGATATATTACCGCCCGAGATCGCTTATGGCAAATGGAACTACAAACACGTGCTGCTGCCGGTCGTCTTTCCGAAATTTTAGGATCACGCACCCTCCAATTTGATCGATATCGACGCCATATTGGTATGGGCTATGCCGCCGAACAAGCTCTTGAGGGATTATTGGGAAATCCCCGGACCGCTAAAGCTGTTAAAGCATACGCCGCGGGCGTCAACGCTTGGATTGACCAATTGCAACCCCAGGAATATCCACTGGAATACAAATTTTTAAATCACCATCCCGAGAGCTGGACACCGCTAAAAACTGCTCTTTTGCTTAAAAATATGACCTACACGCTGGCCGGTCGCAATTCTGATCTGCGAATGAGTAATACGCGGGCCGTCTTCGGTGATGACTTTATAAAGCAGATACTCGATTTAGAACATCCGTTAACGGATCCCATCATCCCCAAAAGCAAAAAATGGGATTTTGCATCACAGGCCCCTCAAAAGCCTGAAGATACATTTACTCCTTCCATTGTTGATACGGTAACTCCCTTTCAACCAGATCCCCAAAACGGAAGCAACAACTGGGCAGTTAGTGGATCCAAAACAGCTAATGGTTATCCCATTTTATCAAACGATCCCCATCTTAATATGACCTTGCCTTCCATCTGGTATGCTGTGCAGCTGCACAGTCCAGACCAAAATGTGATGGGAGTCTCTCTACCGGGCGCACCGGCAATCATTATCGGTTTTAATGAAGATGCCGCTTGGGGTACCACAAATGTTGGAGCCGATGTATGGGATTGGTATGAAATCACATTTCGCGATTCAACCTTCGGGGAATATAAATATGACGGTAAATGGCAATCTACGAAAAAACGAATTGAAAAAATTAAGGTAAAAGGGCAGCCAACCGTTACAGATACAGTAGTTTATACTCATCATGGTCCGGTGGTACAAACTTCTGGTGAGGAATCAATGCGTTCCGACATCCCAAAATATCATGCGATGCAATGGATTGCTTATAAGAAATCTAATGAGCTTCGCTACTTTCTGGATATTAATAAAGCCGAAAACTACAAGGATTATCGTCAAGCTATCCGCCATTATGAAAGCCCAGCACAGAACTGGGTATTTGCCGACAGTTCCAATATCGCACTTACTGTTGCAGGGAAATATCCGCTCAAGTGGAATGAACAAGGGCGTTTTATTGGTGATGGTTCTAACCCCAAATACGACTGGCAAGGTTGGATCCCATTTGAACAAATCCCCTATGTCAAAAACCCTGATCGCGGCTTTGTAAGTTCAGCCAACCAAACCCCTACTGATTCCACCTACCCGTATTATTTGGATAGTAATTTTGCCCCCTATGAACGCGGACATCGCATTAACAAACGGTTGGCAGCGATGGATAACATCACGCCCAAGGATATGCAACACCTACAGATGGATGTTTTCAGTAATCACGCCAAGAATGTATTACCAACACTGTTACAATATTTAAATACTGATACCTTATCCCAGCTTCACAAAAAAGCGAAAGGAAAACTTGCAGACTGGCGATACGACAATAAAGGAGAACTCATTGCTCCATCTATTTTTGACTACTGGTGGGATGAACTCTACGAAGCAATATGGAATGATGAATACTCAAAAACAGATGTCCCCCTTGAATGGCCCAGCCGAGACCAACTGGCAACATTTATACATAACAACCCAACCAGCCAATGGTACGACAACATAAATACACCAGAAAAAGAAACGCTTGAGGAGTTGATTAATCAATCTTTTAACCAAGCAATAGTAGCTCTGCAAAACAAATACGGTAATATGGGCAACAACTGGCAATGGGGATATGTTAACGATACAGATATAGGACATGTCGGTCGCTTACCCGGCCTGGGCCGCAAGGATGTATTCACCGGCGGTGGAGCAGAATCAATAAATGCCGTACGTGGCAGTCACGGTCCCTCTTGGCGTATGGTTGTACAATTGGGGCCTAAGATAAAAGGATGGGGCATTTATCCGGGCGGGCAGTCTGGTAATCCCGGCTCAAAATATTATGACAATATGGTTGATGAGTGGCAAAACGGAGATCTGTTTCCGCTTTGGTTCATGCAACAACCCCCTGTACCGGCCGACTCTCTGCACTATACCATCACCCTAAATTAATCAATTATGTTTTTAGCACTTTTACTTGCCCTTACAGCTTGGTTGCTGGGTCTTGTCTTTCCTTGGTGGTCGCTCGCTATTCCCGGCCTGATACTAGGCGGGCGACTCGGAAAATCAGGGACACATGCTTTTGGTTATGGCTTTTTAGGCATTGGCGGACTCTGGTTTCTGCTGACACTCACCACACACATTAGTAATAATGGCATTTTAACAGAACGTATCGCCAATCTGTTTAGCCTACCCCATCCGTGGCTTGTCATCCTCATTACTGTTCTTATTGGTGGACTGGCCGGCGGATTTACAACATTAACCGGCTATCTTTTTTCCGATACGTTTTTAGGCAAAAAAACAAATCAGTAAATAGGATAATTACCTTATCATTTAGCGATTTATAGTTGTGGCTTGTCCACTAACTGTGATAGAAATCTTATGCGACAACAAAACACCACTTCCGCTGAATACCACTGCGCATACTGCGGCGAACGTAACCGCACCTTCGTGGATCCCTCGCAGGGCGATACCCAAACCTATATTGAAGACTGCCAGGTTTGTTGTCGCCCCAACAAACTCTCGGTTTCATATGACAAATGGAATGAAAAATTTATTATTCAGAGCCGGCAATCCCAGTAACTAAATTTATCCCAAAAAAACCGTTGAAAATAGAAATCTGTATTTGTATTTTTGTATAGTTTTGCGCTGGAATTGGGCCGGCACTACATACACAATAATGATGGACAACAAATCTTCAACATTTGATATACAACGAAGCGTCCGTTACAGCTGACGGCAGAACACACTGCCCGCAAAAAAAGAATGCATTATCTGCCTGGCATCAGATACAGCGCACCTCATTCCCTTTTCTGAAATCCGACACCTATTTTGTTGTCGGATTTTTTTTATATCTAATCTCGAACCCCTCAAACTACGACCTCCTTTAACATGTCTCAATATCCAAGAGATAAAGCTATTATTGCACTATCTGACGGTACTGTAGAACACGGTTTTGCTATCGGCAAAAAGGGTACTACCGGCGGCGAACTCTGCTTTAATACCAGCATGGTGGGCTATCAAGAAATTTTTACTGATCCCAGCTACTATGGACAGCTCATGATGATGACCTACCCTCATATCGGAAATTATGGTACCATGAGCCGCGATGATGAAGCCCGAAATGTAATGATTGCCGGACTGATTGTTCGTTCTTTTTCATGGGAACACAGCAATTCCCAAGCCGACGGCAACCTGCAAGAATACCTAGAGCAGCACGAAGTTGTTGGCATCAGCGGCGTAGATACGCGCAAGCTTGTCCGCCACATCCGATCCAAAGGTGTAATGAATGCCGTCATCTCATCCACCGAACTTGACGAAGATAAGCTGGTGGAAAAAGCTAAAAACTGGGATGATATGGAGGGGCTCGAGCTTGCCACAGAAGTAACACGGCAAGAACCCAATACCGTACACAGCGATGGTCCGTTTAAAATAGCCGCCTTCGACTACGGTATTAAACAAAGTATTATCGATAATTTTGTAGATCGGGGATGCTCCCTCCGAATCTTTCCTGCTAAAGGAGATTTTGAAGAAGAACTAGAACAGTGGGATCCCGATGGGTTCTTTTTTAGCAATGGTCCCGGAGATCCCAATGCTACCAGTGAATACGCGCTGGAAGTCGTAAATTATGCTAAAAATACTGGCAAGCCCATCTTCGGCATCTGCCTGGGCCATCAGCTGATGGCGCTTTCAGAAGGAATCTCAACAAAGAAAATGTATGTAGGTCACCGCGGTGCTAACCATCCCGTAAAAAATTTAGAAACCGGGCTGGTAGAAATTACTACACAAAATCATGGTTTTGCAGTTGATGAAGAAGATCTGGATGAGTCCAAAGTGGAAGTTACGCACCTGAATTTAAATGATGATACCATCGAAGGACTGCAGTTTAAAAATTTCCCGGGCATGTCGGTACAATATCACCCCGAAGCATCACCCGGTCCGCACGACTCGCGATATCTTTTTGATCAGTTCTTGGATATGATAAAAGAAGAAAAGAAAGAGCTGACGTAACAGATTGCAGCCTAAGCGCAGTTCGGCAAATGAAGTCCAAGGCATATTTGGCTTCACTTTCGTTGCGCTCAATGTGCTTATACTTAATGAATATAAATTTTGAAGACCAAAAATTAGCTTAATATAGAATGCCACGACGTGACGACATTAACAAAATATTGATCATTGGTTCCGGCCCCATCGTAATTGGACAAGCCTGTGAATTTGACTATTCTGGATCTCAGGCATGTAAATCCCTAATGGAAGACGGATACGAAGTTGTACTCATCAACTCGAATCCCGCTACCATTATGACCGATCCGATGATGGCCGACGAGGTATATTTAAAACCGCTGACCATTGAGTCAATCAAAGAAATTGTAGAAAAAGAAAATCCCGATGCAGTACTGCCAACTATGGGTGGGCAAACGGGCCTGAATCTAACCCGCGACCTTCAACACGAGAATTATTGGACTGAACGCGATATCGATATTATTGGCGTGGACATTGATGCCGTAGATATCACTGAAGATCGTCAGGAGTTTCGTGATCTAATGGACGAAATTGACATCCCACAGTGTCGAAGTCGCGCCGCTGAATCAGTACTCGAAGCTAAAGAAATTGCCGAAGATCTGGGAGGATTGCCCATCGTTATCCGTCCTTCATTTACTATGGGCGGAGCCGGCGGCGGCATAGTATGGAGCGAAGATGAGTTTGAGGAAAAGGTACTGCGTGGACTGGAAATGAGTCCCGTACACCGCGTGCTTATCGAAGAATCTATTTTTGGATGGAAAGAGTACGAACTGGAACTGTTGCGCGATCCCAATGACAATGTGGTTATCATTTGTACTGTCGAAAATATTGATCCCATGGGCGTACATACCGGTGACTCCGTAACCGTAGCGCCCTCGCAAACGCTCACCGATAAGCAGTTTCAGATGCTACGCGATGCAGCCATCAAAATGATGCGCTCTATTGGTACCTTTGCCGGCGGATGTAACGTGCAGTTTGCCGTGGATCCTGAAAGTGACCGCTTTGTAGCCATTGAGATTAACCCGCGTGTAAGTCGATCATCAGCACTTGCATCCAAAGCAACAGGATATCCTATCGCCAAAATTGCTACAAAACTGGCTGTAGGATATAATCTTGATGAGCTGCCTAATCCCATTACTGGTAACACCTCGGCCTGTTTTGAACCATCCATAGACTACGTCATTGTTAAAACCCCACGGTTCAACTTCGAGAAATTCCCCAATGTAAATGAAGAACTTACTACGCAGATGAAAGCGGTAGGGGAAGCGATGTCGATTGGCCGAAACTTCCCCGAAGCACTAAACAAGGCATTCCAATCTCTTGAAATTGGACGGGCCGGTTTGGGTGCGGATGGCTACGAAGAACTCGATCGTAAAGAAGTACGCGAACGACTCAAAAAGCCCTATTGGGATCGCATGCTCAATATCCGCAATGCATTTAAGCTAGGAGCCTCCGTCGAAGAAATTGCTGACATTACCAAGGTAGATCCCTGGTTCTTACAGCAAATTCGTTACATGGTGTCGCTGGAAAATCGTACTGAGGGACAATCACTCGACAACATCACCGAAGAAGATCTATTTGAACTCAAACAAGCTGGTTTTGGAGATGAACAGATTGCCTGGATGCTCAGCCAGAGCGATGGTAACGTAACGGACAATGAAGTCCGTGCCAAGCGAAAAGAATTTGATATGCTGCCATCCTTTAAGGTAGTGGATACCTGCGCAGCTGAATTCCCCGCCGAAACACCCTACTTTTACTCGGCTTACGAAGGCGAAAACGAGAGTAAAGTATCCGACAAGAAAAAGGTACTTATTCTTGGTAGCGGTCCCAACAGAATTGGACAGGGTATTGAGTTTGACTACTCCTGCGTACATGCTGTAAAGGCTGCTCAAGATATGGGCTATGAAGCCATTATGGTGAACTGCAATCCCGAAACGGTTTCTACGGATTTCGATATTGCCGACAAACTTTATTTTGAACCTGTATTTTGGGAGCGCGTGATGGATATTTATGAGCACGAACAGCCCGAGGGCGTGATTCTACAGGTGGGCGGACAGACAGCTCTAAAACTTGGCAAGCGTTTCGTGGAAGAAGGCATTAAAATCTTCGGTACTGATTTTGAGAAAATAAACTTTGCCGAAGATCGAGGTGCATTCTCTGACTTTCTCAATGATCTCGATATTCCCTTTCCCTCTTACGGTACTGCCAAAGATGTGGACGGAGCCATCGAAATTGCCGATCGAATTGGCTATCCGGTACTCATCCGCCCCAGCTATGTGCTCGGCGGACAAGGTATGCGCATTGCTGTAAAGCAGGATGAACTTGAATTTTATACCGAACGCGTCTTGGACACGCATCCCGAAAATGCGTTCCTTATTGACAAGTTTCTGGAAGATGCCGTAGAGGTAGATGTGGATGCCGTCTATGACGGCGACGACATGCATATTGCTGGTATCATGCAGCATATTGAGCCTGCGGGTGTCCACTCGGGAGATTCCACAGCCGTGATTCCAACTTATTCACTCAGCGATACTGCCCTCGATAAAATTCGAGAATACCATGAAAAGATTGCTGATAATATGGGCATCAAAGGATTTTTAAATGTCCAATATGCCATACAGGGTGATGATGTATATGTGCTGGAAGCTAACCCGCGGTCCACACGTACAATTCCATTTTTGGCCAAAGCAACCGAACGTCCCGAAGCACAAATTGCGGTTAAAGTAATGCTTGGAGCAAAAATAAGCGACTTTGATGAAGATGAGTTAACCTCCAGCCTCAATCAATGGGCTATCAAAGAACCCGTCTTTCCCTTCGATAAATTTCCAGAGGTCAAGAAAGAATTGGGACCCGAAATGAAATCCACTGGTGAAACCATTTACTTTATGGAGGATTTCAACGACGAGCACTTTAAGAAGCCATTTGAATTTAAGAACCTTTATCTTAGTAAATAAACAGAACACAGATTAACGGGTTCAACAGATTCCCGCGATTAAATGCGTTTATTTTTGTTATCCACGTTCTATTTTAACCTATTTTAGTACATGATTAAAGAAGCACATAATAAATTAACAAACGTTTTTGGATTTGAAGATTTTCGTCCCCTGCAGGAAGAAGTCATATCGCAAGTACTCGACAAAAAAGATGCCCTTGTTATTATGCCCACCGGCGGCGGTAAATCGCTTTGCTATCAAATTCCTGCACTACTATTTGATGGGTTGACGATCGTTGTTTCTCCACTCATCTCTCTGATGAAAGACCAGGTAGAACAGCTTCGCCAATACGATATTCCAGCGATTTTCCTGAATAGCACCCTCACGCCAGAGGAGTACGAGGAAAACGTACAAAAAATTAAAGACGGCGATGTAAAGATGGTCTATATGGCGCCGGAAACCCTGATGATGGATAAAACGCGCGAGCTGCTCTCCAATCAGCAGATAGATCTGTTTACTATTGACGAGGCACACTGTATTTCTGAATGGGGTCATGATTTTCGTCCCGATTACCGGGCACTCACAGAGGTACGGGAAGATTTTCCTGAAGCTGTTTGCCTGGCACTCACCGCTACGGCAACACCACGCGTACGGGAAGATATTAAAGACATCCTCAATTTTGGAAAATCCGAAACCTTCTTGGCCAGTTTTGATCGTAAAAATCTATTCTTGAAAGTGGCCGACAAAGAAGATCCGCTGGAACAAACGCTGGATTTTCTTTACACCAGAAAGAAACAATCAGGCATCATTTACTGCTTTTCGCGCAAGCAGGTGGAAGAACTCTATGTAGAACTCAAAAAAGAAGGGCACTCGGTCAAGCCCTATCATGCGGGGCTGTCGAAAAAACTGCGCAATAAAAACCAAGAAGCTTTCATCCGCGACGATATCCAGATTATCGTGGCTACCATTGCTTTTGGGATGGGCATCGACAAGCCTAATGTACGTTTTGTAATGCACTATGACTTACCCAAAAATATTGAATCCTACTACCAACAAATTGGTCGCGCTGGTCGCGATGGACTGCGGGCCGATTGCCTGGTGCTGTACAACCGATCAGACAAACGGAAGATTCAGTACTTTATTAATCAAAAAGAAGGTACCGAAAAGAGAGTAGCCGAAAAGCATCTAAAAGAGATGCTGAAGTTTATGGAGACCGATGAATGCCGGCGTGTTCCCCTCATGGGATACTTTGGTGAAACCTATGAGAACGACAACTGCGGGATGTGCGACAATTGCCTGTCTATTGATGCTGAAGTAGAAGATTTGACGGTTCAGGCTCAAAAATTTATGTCTTGTGTAGCACGCACCAATGAAGAGTACGGCCCCTATTATATTGCGGATATTCTTCGTGGATCAACCAAAAAAGAAGTGCTTGAAAACGGACATGATGAACTTTCAACGTACAATGTAGGCAATGAATGGGCTAAAGAGCACTGGATTTTACTAGGACGTATGCTGGTAAAACAAGAATATCTGTCACAGCAGGAAAGTCGGGGACCACTTATACTTACCGACCAGGCCAAGGCCGTTCTCAACGGTAAAGAAAATGTGTTTGGTGCCCTCGACCGCAGTGATACCGTAGTGGGTGACGAAGCAATTGAAAGAACCAGCTCGGAAGTACAAAATAATTTTGAAGAAGATCTGTTTGAACAGCTCGAAATAAAACGGAAAGAGCTAGCCGATGAGCAAGCAGTACCTCCTTATGTTATCTTTCCCGATACTACATTGATGGAAATGTCTTATTACTTGCCGCAATCTACTGATCACCTGATGCCCATCTATGGAATGGGGACGGTTAAAAAGAAAAAGTATGGCATGGATTTCCTCAAGATCATTCGCAATTATTGCGAAGAGCATAACCTCGAAGAACGCGAAAAAACGCTTAAGAAAAAGAAAAAAGCCTTATCAGAAAAAGATAAGCATCAGCGTATTGGAGAACATTTTAATAATGGAAAATCCATTGCACATCTGGCCGAGCAGTATGGGGTTAAAAAGGTAACCATTATTAAACATCTGAAAACATATTTAGAGAATGGTAATGAGTTACGTCCCGAAGGCATTGTAGAAGCTTCTTCACTTTCAACCCGCAAAAGGAATAAAGTGCTAGAAGTCTTTGATGATATAGCTCCACATATGCTTCGGCCGATTTATAATAAGCTGGATAAAAGCGTAGGCTACGACGAACTTCGAATTATACAGCTCTATTATATGGCTCAACAAAAATAATCAGTTATTGGAATGGGGATAGATACTGACTTTGCAGGCTATTATCAGGTATTTCCATTTTTTGTTAATAACCCTTTCATGCCGAGATCCTGAAACAAGTTCAGGATGACAAGCCGTTATATTGTTAGGAGGTATGTCTGAATATTATCAATACCCGAAATTTCCTGTACTTTTCTTACACCTACTATAGAAGTATAGCCAGTACATTTTAGACGATACTTTTTTAAAAGTTGTTTTCTTAATTCATTTGGAAGTAACAATTTTTGGCCAAAGATCTTTTAAAGATGGGTTATGTTTCCTAATCAAATTAAACTTCCATTCTCTGTGCCAATTCTTAAGTTGCTTTTCTCGGTTAATAGCTCTTTCCAAATGTTTAAAGGACTCATAATAAACCAAGTATTTGACCCTATATTTTTGAGTGAACTCAGATCCTCGACTGTGTCTATGCATCCAAATTCTCTTTACTAAATTATTAGTAACACCAATATAGAGAACTGATCTTGTCTTATTGGAAAGGATGTAAACATACCCTCTTTTCGTAACAATATTTTGAAAACGCATTTTATGTAGCTTTATAAGTAAGAGGGTATTCACACCTCATCCTTACAAATAAATATTTATTTAAAATCGCTTGTCATCCTGAACTTGTTTCAGGATCTGCCCGTTAGCCCCTTCTTATTATGCCATGGTGCCCAATAACAGGACTTAAGAACCCACCTAAATAGTCTACTTTCATTATCACATCTGAAGTGATCTTTTATTATTATTAAAGCGATTGGTAAACATAAATTTCAGACTGTTTTATGAGTTCAAAAAATATTGCCGTAGCCTTTGGCGGTATCTCACCCGAACATGAAGTATCTGTACTCTCTGCCATGCAAGTAATTGCATCCCTAAAAGAGAGTAGTTTTAACCTTATCCCATTATATATCACCAAATCAGGTCGCTGGTTAACGGGGACGCCTCTCCTGGAGCTCGAAAATTACCAAGATCTTGACCAGCTCCGTAAACAGGCTACTGATTGCACCTTTTCACATAATGATATTGGAAAACCTATCCTCCTGGAAACTGAAAAAAAGAGCTTCTTCGGCAGTCGCGAGGAATATCCAATCTATGCTGTTATACCAGCCTTCCATGGCTCTGAGGGAGAAAACGGATCGTTCCAGGGCACCTGCGAAACGTATAACATTCCCTATGCCGGCAGCGGTGTTTTTGCCTCGAGCATTGGCATGGACAAAGTTAAAGCAAAAGAGTTATGTCGGTCTCAAAACCTGCCCGTCGTTGATGAGTTTGATTTCTTTGAAAAAGAGTGGGAAAATGACCAACAAACTATACTTCATTATGCCGAAAAACTGGAGTACCCGGTAATTGTAAAACCCACTACCCTGGGCAGCAGCATCGGTGTAACAAAAGCGGAAGACGAACAAGCCCTTATCGAAGCTATAGAAACTGCATTTCGGTACGATAATAATTTGATGATAGAAAAGGCAGTAACACCTTTAATGGAGATCAACTGCTCAGTACTTGGCACCCCCGAAGAGCTACAAACCAGCGTCTGTGAACGTCCACTAGGACAAGAAGAAACGCTCTCTTTTGAAGATAAATACCAGGCCGAAGGCGGACAAAAAGGAATGGCTTCTGCCGATCGGGTAATCCCCGCCGATATTCCTGATGCAATGACCGAAAAAATTCAATCTCTTTCTGAGCAGATCTTTAAAACTTTTCGGGCCAGTGGCATAGCTCGACTAGATTTCTTGATCAATGAAGACACAGAAGAAATCTTTTTCAACGAAATAAATACCATCCCAGGCTCATTTTCCTTTTACCTATGGGAAGAAAGCGGAATGAATATGAAAGAATTAATGCTACGATTAATTGATATTGCTATAATACAACACCAACAAAAAATGGGACGTGTCCGCTCATACGATACAAATCTGCTTGATGAAAAGGCAATCAAAGGAATAAAAGGGCTTAAAGGATCCAATGATTAAAAACCTGCTCTTGTATCCTAAAACAAATTCGACATCTATGAAATCATTAACTACTCATCATAAGCTGCTGATTGTTTTATCTATCCTGTTTTTGTTCACAGGCTGTAAACAACCGGAAACTGTAGTTGTAGATCGGTCTCCCACTGCTGCGGCACCTGATGACTCTGTTACTACAACTTCAGCTGATGACCAAGCAGGATTTCGCCAATTATCGATAGGTGAGCTACAGCCCATCCACACCCTCGACCCCCTCTTCGCTGATAAAGCCTCTTCGATGCGGGCTGTGCAACTTGTTTATGAGGGACTCACGAGACTAAATGCGCAGGGCAACATTGTTCCCGGTATCGCAAAAAGCTGGCAGGTTAATAATGATTCAACGGAATTTACCTTTACAATCCGGCAAGATATTTACTACCACGATAATGACGCCTTTAGTACCGGGACCGGCCGCAGGCTCAAAGCATCGGATGTAAAATATGTGTTCGAACGTATGGCCAAAATTAATGTACCCCCGCTTGCGGCACAGATGTTTATGAACATCAGCGGCTTTAACTCTTACTTTCAGGAACAGCGAATGGTTTATAATCCTGAAGAACGAAATCTTACCGGCATAGACGGAATCCAAATACCGAACTCCCGAACCGTTACCTTTTCATTAAATGATACTGATCCAAAATTCTTACATAAGCTGGCCACGCCGCTTGCTGCCATCTATCCCAGCGAAGCAGTGGGGAAATCTGTAACAGATTTTAAGGCTGTAGGTACCGGACCATTTAAGTTTTCGAAACGTGATGCTGATTCAACGCTCATCTTCAGCAAGTTTCGTAACTATTATGAGTCATCAGCTATAAATATCAATCGGATTGATATTAAAGTCTATTCTTCAGAATCAGATCTTTTTCAATCCATGAGTAAAGGGGACCTTTATCTACTGCCACAACTTGGTCCCCAGCTGATCAAGAATCTAATTACAGATGATGGACAGCTGCGCAACTCGTATACCAATCGCTATAACCTGCAAAAACCAGGTGGTTCCACTATATATGCCATGCGGCATAATACAAATTCAACATTATCCGAAGCAGAAGCGCAAAATCTAAAATCGTTGATGTCCGATTCGCTGGCTTATTTTAATCAATTTCCGGACAGAACAGTATCTCCAACATCAACTAACGGTAGCCAATCCAACCGTATATCCTCTGACAGCCTGGACTCGGTCATTTACTCTTCATACTCCGATAATCAATTTGTACGTACCTTCCTGGGAGCATTTTCACAGGTTCTTAGTTCACAAAATTCGTCACTTCGGATGCTACAAATCCGTGCACCTTCTCGAGATACCGGGTTGTTTTTTACCCAGCACTATCCGTTGATATCCGTCAAAGAATGGAGTACTTCACCGCTTTTTAGATTTTCTGTACAACAGCTTGCCCTTTTTCGCTCAGAAATTAATGGGCTTCAATTTAATCAGCATCCTTGGTGGATTGATGTTCGCGGTGTCGAACTGCCCGCCGCTGAAAATATGACTAACTAATCAATACTATGACATTTGCGGTAATTGCCAATCCCGAAAAATACTCGGTTAAAGACCCCTTTATACAGCTGCTGCAGTGGTCAGACGATCACGGGGTACAAATCCTCTTCAACGCTGATCTGCAAGAGCTATATTCCGGCCAACAACATGCAGCGGCCCA
The DNA here is from genome assembly GCF_008124865.1 of Fodinibius salinus. Classification (NCBI taxonomy): domain Bacteria; kingdom Pseudomonadati; phylum Balneolota; class Balneolia; order Balneolales; family Balneolaceae; genus Fodinibius; species Fodinibius salinus. The sequence continues at coordinate 45,503 of NZ_VNHY01000002.1, forward strand.
ACCAGTTGCTAACGAAAAAAAAGCTATTGATCAGGCAGATATCATTATTGCACTCGGTGGGGATGGCACCATGCTATATACAGCCCGACTGATGAAAAACATCCAGAAGCCAATTTTAGGCATTAACAGCGGTCGGCTGGGATTTATGGCCTATACGCAAAAAGAAAATTTAGAGCAGGCCATGCAGTTTTTAATAGAAGATAACTATCGTATCGACAAACGGTATCTTCTGGAGGCTGAGGATGACGACGGACATATTTACCATGCCCTAAATGAGTTTTTGTTTGCCAAAAAGGATTCCACCTCAATGGTGAATGTACAAGCTGAATATGATGATATGTTCATCAATAATTATTGGTCTGACGGTCTCATCGTCGCTTCACCCACGGGCTCTACGGCCTATAACTTATCGTCTGACGGTCCCATTGTGATGCCCGACAGTAATGTAATGGTGCTCACTCCCATTAATCCGCATACATTAACCACTCGTCCTCTGGTCCTGTCATCCAACAAAGCTCTGAAGGTACGTGTTGAACAGCAGGATCATGAAGTCTTATTTTCGTATGATGGGCAAATTAAACAAATCGACAGCTACCCTTTTGAAGTTAAGATCAAACGATCGAATTTTACCGTTGATCTAATTGAACTACCCACACAAAATTATTTTGATACGCTCCGTCGCAAGCTGATGTGGGGTATGGACTCACGGAATGGAAGTTAGAGGTTGGAGTTCGGAGTACTGAGTTCTAAGTATTGAAGTTTTCAGCAGTGTTGGAGTTTAGAAATTTCTGGCATTTAATTTAAAATTACTTGTAAGGACAGACTCTGTAATTGGTCTTACTTGTACAGATCAATTAAACTGCGAAATATGTCAGGGGTCAAAAAGTTTGAAGAACTGGAATGCTGGAAAGAAGCCCGAACTTTAGTCAAAATGGTGTATGAACTCACACTCAATCCTGAATTTCGAAAAGATTTCGGATTGAAAGATCAGATTCAGCGTACCTCTGTTTCCGTAATGACAAATATTGCAGAAGGTTTTGCCCGTTTCTCTATTAAAGAATTTATTCGGTTTCTGGATTATACACAAAGCTCAAGCGAAGAAGTAAAGAGCTTATTATACGTGGCTTTTGATTTGGGATATATAGATAAACAGGAACTAGAAAAGACTTACCAAAAAGCTAGTGATGTTAGAAATATGACACTTTCTCTTATTAAGTACCTGAGAAAATCAGAACGAGCTCAATAGTACGTTTAATTCTGTCACTCAATTAATGAACTCCAACACTGAGAACTTCGAACTTCAGCACTCAAAGTTCCAATACCTATTTAGCCCTCACGGCTGATATTCAACAATAATAGTTTTATCTTTAGCCTAAATTTACAATCGCAAAAAACTCTTAGTCTCATGAAAGTAACAGTAGTCGGTGCCGGTGGTAATGTCGGCTCTACCGTATCAATGGCCGTAGCACAACGCGATTTCGCCGAAGAAGTTGTAATGGTGGATATCGTTCAAGAAAAAGACGGCGACAAAATTTATCCCTCAAAAGGACGTGCCCTCGATCAGTGGGAATCATCGCCTATCCATAAATTCGATACCAAGCTTAACGGAACCGTTGATTATGAAGATACTGCCGGTTCTGATGTTTGTGTTATTACAGCCGGTGTTCCGCGCAAGCCGGGCATGAGCCGTGATGACCTGCTCGAAATTAATGCTAATATTGTTCAAGATGTGACGGAGAAACTTGTTAAGCATTCTCCTAACACCATCATCATTGTTGTATCCAACCCGCTTGATGTGATGGCGCAAGTTGCCTTAGAAACCAGCGGCCTCGACTCTAGCCGTGTTATGGGCATGGCCGGTATCCTTGATACCGCCCGATACCGTTCCTTCCTGGCTGAAGAAATCGGTGTTTCACCAAAAGATATTCAAGCACTCTTGCTTGGTGGACACGGAGACACCATGGTACCGCTGCCTCGTTTCACTACTGTTTCCGGTATGCCAATCAAGCAGTTTATTGATGACGATAAGCTCGAAGAAATTGTTGAACGCACCAAAGGTGGTGGAGGAGAGCTCGTCAACCTGATGGGGACTTCTGCATGGTACGCACCCGGTGCTGCTGCCGCACAGATGGTAGAGGCTATTATGCTCGATCAAGATCGTGTGTTCCCATGCGCTGCAAATTTAAACGGCGAATATGGGCAAGAAGACCTATTTCTCGGTGTTCCGGTGAAGCTTGGCAAGGGCGGAATCAAAGAAATAATCGAAGTTGACTTAAACGACGAAGAACAAGAACTTTTAGATGAATCAGCCGACCACGTTCACTCTGTACTTAAAGAGTTCCGTCAGCTGATGGATAAATAAATCGCAATAAATTTGAGGACGTAAGGCCCTCACTACTTGCATTTACATAAAAAGGGACTCTGCAGACCACAGCAGAGTCCCTTTTTTATTTTAGCCTGTCCTAATGGCTGTAACAAATTGCCATCCCTTTCCTAAACCGAAATCATTCTAGCATCTGATCAGAAGATAATACACATCTCATAGTACAAGTAAATACTTGCACTATACCGTTGCTTTCAAAATTAATGCATTCTACTAACTGCAATCCCAAGAGTTAAATAAACTTTTATGGTGCAGAAACAAGTACCGCATCCTCAGCAACCAAACCCTTTTCATTCTCTACCAGGTCGAACTCAAAAATGAGATCACGGCTGGGTAAGTAGCTAGTATCAAAGTTCTCTTCAAGCTCAGAAATATGTGCAAAAACCGTTTCGTAAGGTGATTCCTCAAAACGGGAATCAGTAATCCAAAGATTTTCGTTTAGTGTTACAAGAAAACGGAAAAATCCATAGCCTTCTTCATGAGAAAAGTCGTAGCATACACCCCGCACCCGAGAATTTTCTTCTCCCCAAGGATAAGGTGAATCGATAGGCAGCAGGCCCGGAATCAAATATCCCGAAATATACATATCAGCCTCCTTCTTTAACTGCTGCGGCATATCATCAAAACCAATAAGCTCAACGCGGCTTCCTTTTTGCTGTACAGCATTAATCACACTTACGTAACTGCCGTTATTAGTCAGCAGAATAATTTTATCGAGATGATCGGCCTGCGTAATCATATCCACCGCCATATCTATACTTACGGTGGATTGGGAAATCACCTCATCCGTCTCCTCATCCCGGTAGTATTGCAATGGCTTTTCAAGCACTTTGTATTCAAAATCACGAAGTACCTCACAAAACCGACTGGTCTTTTCCCGGTAGGATTGATCTTCTTCAGCTCGGCGTTCATCATAAGCTAAATATACATTCATCCGAGCAGGTGACAGTCCATCGCGGCAGGCAAACTTGCGGAGAATATCATACCGAAGTCCAAAGCCACCATTCATCGTTACATTTACTGCATCTACAAAAATACCAACATGACCTTCCATAATACTTACCTAATAATTTCTAAATTATGTTAGCAAGTGCTACAGGCAGGAAAGACAGAAGACGCAATCTAAAAATTAAATAATGTTTTAAACTTTGATCGCGGTATCGCCAACAAGATCATTCCTGCACTTCCTAATATTAACATCAGAAAACGAGCTGTCCATTCCGATTGTATCCAATCTATGGCGGTGGGGACAAAATAGACACAGGCAGCGGCAACCCCCATCATCAGAAAGGTACGCATTAGTTGATAGTTAATAGGATAAACCTGCACGCTCTTGTAATACAACAACATAGCCATGACTCCATAACTGATAAGCGTGGCTGTAGCTGATCCCATCATGCCATAAGAGGGAATTAATATGAGATTTGCAATGATCGTCACAGCACCCCCAACCAGCGTAATGATGGAAAGCACCTTGGTCTCTTCCTCGATGAAGATACCAGCCGTAAAATTCATATACCAGCCGTGAAACCAATACGCACCCAGCAGAATCGGCACGATACCCAATCCCGCCCAGTATTCCTGTCCCACGATATAGGCATCCATAATGGGGATTTTAATTTGTACAATCTGTTGCGCAAAAAGAGCAACAATCAAAAAACAAATGCCGGCAATAAGGTTATAATAACGAAAAACATCTCGAAAAAGGGACGGAGCTTCGGGATCATCCGCATTTCTTAAAAAGAACGGCTGCCAGGCCATCCGAAACATCTGAACGAGCAACAGCATAAACACCGACAATTTATAGCATGCACTATAAATACCGACGATATCATCCGGGACTAAATCTGGTCCATATAACTGGTTGACCGTATTTTGTGACAAATAATTGCCGAGAAAAAAACGGTCGAGCATCTCGTTGATAACAAAACCCAGACCGGCCGGGATAAAGGGCAGGCCAAACCGCATTGCCTTTTTGAGAACGGGCGTATCCCACGACCCCATAATTAAGTCAGCGGTACAGGCCCAGATCACAAAAGCAGTAAGTGCCGAAGCAACAAAACTAGCAAAAAATACCGCATCGATACTCCAGTTGAGGTTAAGGATAAAATAAAACTGGAGACCAACATTCACCACAATATTACCTGTTTTGAGTGCAGCAAACAGCCATTTTCGACGATCCAGCCGCAACTCAGCAAAAGGTACCAGCACCATCGTATCGAACCAAAGGATGCCCAGCATCAGCCAAAACAGATTCTGATTGCCCGTACTTTCAAGATTCATCGCAGGCATAATGACAGGTGCCAACAAGATCAGCAGCAACACTAAAACCGTGGACAGCGCAGCCAATCCTGCCTGCAGAGTAGTAAAAATATCGCTAGCCTTATCACGCTCTTCCGCATAGCGGAGGTAAGCAGATTCCATCCCAAAGGTGAAAATAACGTTCAGAAAAGCCAGTCCGGCATATACCAAACTAATAACACCATACTGCGAGGTGATAAACTCAGCAGTATGCAACGGCACCAGCAGGTAGCCAATAAAACGCGCCAGCACATTGCTGATGCCATAGACAATTGTATCAGAAAAAAGTTCGCGTAGCTTCTTCAAATAAAAACGTAGATTTTGAAACGGTGTATTAGATCCTGAAAAGGTACTGAGACAAGCTCAGCACATGGTTCAGGATGACATTATTTTTTATAAGCAAAAATAGGAATACAAGCTATTGACATCCGCGGTGAATCCTCCTTGAAGCGTACTTTTGAGATCACAATCACTTTTCAACTAACTTTTCAAGGGCATGTACCCCAAGCACATAACTCTGGTTCCCAAACCCAGTAATAATGCCATCGGCAACAGCTCCCGTGAGCGTTTGTTCCCGAAATTCTTCGCGTGCATGGATATTAGACAAATGTACCTCAACAATAGGCAATTCAACCAGTTCCAGCGCATCGCGGATAGCAACAGAAGTATGAGAATAGCCTCCAAAATTAACAATCACCCCATCCCTGTTACTGTCAGTGAGTGACTGAATTTCCTCAACGAGCTCCCCCTCCAGATTACTCTGGAAAAAGCTTATCTCATATCGGGGAAAAGTATCGACAAGTAATTGCTCTATGTCTTCCAAGGTTTCACTTCCATACTGCTCGGGATCGCGCCGGCCCAGCATATTCAAATTAGGGCCGTTTAAAACCAATAACTTCATAATGATATATGAGATGAAATTTGTTCTTTTAGTTCAACCATTCGCTCCTCGCTTACCGGTACATTGTGTCCCAATGCCATCGGCTGCGTCTTTTTATATAACGGTACCAAGTGCAGGTGTGCATGAGGCACTTCCAGTCCCTGTACAATAATACCCGTACGTAACGGATTCAACGCTTCATCTATAGCTCCGGATATGGTTCGGGACAGGCTCATTGTACTTTGCATAAGCTCCGTTGGCAGATCAAAAAAATAATCAATCTCTTGTTTGGGTACTACCAGCGTATGCCCCTCTGCAATAGGATTGATATCCAAAAATGCAATATGCTCATCCGTCTCTGCAACCTTGTGGCAGGGTATTTCGCCCTCAATAATTTTCGTAAATATGCTAGACATAGTAATTAGTGGTTAAATTTTTGTTCATCGAAGCTCTAATAATTTTTCATTCTTAATTTATAATTCCTAATTCAAATACGCTCGTATTCCATCTTTTGCTCATCCAGGCCTATCGTACCTTCCTTTATACCCCAATCCAGATACCCCAACACCTCAGATAATACCAAAAAAATCGCTCCGCTTTTTATTGCATCGGGAAACATCCGTTGAGACAGCTTTATTAAGCTCATGGACTGTTGTTCTAATAATTGCTGTATTTTCTGATACCGTTTTTTGTGCTCCGCAAGATGATGGTCTGCCACTTCAGTAATATTATCAATTTGCTCTCCGTGGCCCGGCATCACGACTCCTTCTTGTTTCCTGATCCATTGCAACGACTCCCGATATTGCAACAAACTTTTGTTTCGCTGTCCCGTATCAGCATCAAAATTAATAAGTGCATTTGTACTGATATGGCCGAGCAGCAAATCTCCGCTAAAAATAATGCCTTGATCGGTTACAAATGATAAATGACCCGGGGCATGGCCAGGCGTTAGGCACACCTCTGCACCTATAGATCCGCTGCTTAAATGATCACCATCCGAAATCCATTGTGGCTCTAATGGTTGCTGGTACTGCTGTAGCCACTCCAGCTGCTCGAGCATTTGCTGAGTAAGGGTTTCAGGAATATTATGCCGATCAAAAAATGCTTCAAACAATTCACTGTTATCATTAGCTGCAAAATTAGTACGATCTTTAGGATGACCCATAACCGTTGCTCCCGAACGGTCCGCCAGCTTCACGGCCTGGCCATAATGGTCCGGATGGCCGTGCGTAAGCCAAATTTCATCCAGATCTTTAACCTGTAAATCATGATCCCTCAGATGTTGTTTCACCGTCTCATATGCCTCATCACTGTAATGTCCGGTATCAACAAGCACAATTTTTTCATCAATGATTAAATAGCTAAATACATCACCTACGGCAAAAGGTGTAGAAATCCGAATAGGAAAAACTGGCAGATCAGAAAATTTGTCCACGTATGTCTTCGTCTTTAAAATTCTTGGTCTTTACCTCTTCAAGGTATCATTTTTTAGGCAAAATCATCAGTCCCTTCTGGCAGACAACTCAATTTGAACTCAAAAAATTAATATAAATTAATTCTTGAATTTATTTGTCGTAAAACCGTATATTTGGACTCTCATTTTTAATGGAAGAGTCGGTAGCTCAGTTGGTAGAGCAACGCCCTTTTAAGGCGTGGGTCGTGGGTTCGATCCCCTCCCGACTCACAATATTTTTGATACATTGCATATAACCTCTGTCGGTTAGTTCCGCAGAGGTTTTTGTTTTAGATACGGCAGCAAAAGCTAAGATAACGAGATCATATAAATGTTCCGGTCTATACAAATCGCAATTACTGAAAGAATGTTACATACATTTCTCAACATCTATTCTGCCGTTACCGTAATTTCACACGGTCTTTTTGCCCTACAAAGCAGAAAAGGTTTGAAACAATGCTATGAAGATGGAATGCAATTCCTTATCTTTCATGTTTATTGATATTTATACTTGCACGAATTAGCTCGAATAACACTACTATATGTCTGAACAAGAACAGCAACAAACAGAAAAAAATAACGCTAAAAAGGATAACGACGGCCTAAAAACCCCCGGAGGCAAGCACCAATATACTTTTTATTGGATTGTTATTGCTGCCCTTCTCGGATTTTGGATATTTAGCTCACAGGGTGGTGGCTTCTTTGGCGGACCTCCGACCATTGATTACAGTGAGTTTCGTAATCAAATCAAGGATAATAACGTACAAAAAGTTACTATCCGCGGAGAGCAGATTGAAGGTAAACTCAAGCAAAAGAGAGCCCTTAAAGCCTCTGAAAATGATACCGCACGTTACGGAAATTTCAAGACCTACCTCCCTTCTTTCGGCGACGAAAAGCTGATGAACATACTGGAAGAGAATGAGGTTCAGGTTCAAACCATGCCCAAGAGTAACTTTAACTGGTGGACAGTCTTGCTATGGGGTATTCCGCTGGCATTTCTTATTATTATTGGCCTACAGTTTTTCCGTCAGATGAAGATGCAGGGCCAAAACATGTTCCAAATTGGCCAGAGTAAAGCCAAGCTGCAAGATTCTGAAAAAGTAAACACTACCTTTGATGACGTAGCCGGGCTTGAGGGTGCAAAAACCGAACTACAAGAAATTATCGGCTTCCTCAAAGATCCGGATAAATTTGATTCGCTGGGTGGAGAAATTCCCAAAGGTGTACTGATGGTAGGCCCACCCGGAACCGGAAAAACCTTGCTGGCTCGCGCCGTGGCCGGAGAAGCCAAAGTGCCCTACTTTACGATCACCGGATCTGATTTTATGGAGATGTTTGTAGGGGTAGGTGCCAAGCGTGTGCGCGATATGTTTGAAAAAGCCAAAGATAAAGCACCGGCTATCATTTTTATCGACGAAATTGATTCTATTGGCCGTAAACGTGGTGCCGGACTCGGCGGTGGACATGATGAACGTGAACAAACGCTTAACCAACTACTCTCTGAGCTTGACGGTTTTGAACCCAACGAAGGCGTTGTAGTGATGGGCGCAACCAACCGTCCCGACATTCTGGATAAAGCACTGTTACGCCCCGGCCGCTTTGACCGGCAAATTACCGTGCACCTGCCCACACAAGAACACCGAGAGCAAATCCTTGAAATCCATGCCGAGGACAAAAAACTTTCTGATGAAGTTGATTTAGGCGAAATTGCGCGTTCTACTCCCGGCTTTAGCGGAGCTGATCTGCACAACTTGCTTAATGAGGCAGCACTTATCGCAGCACGGTATAAGCGTGATGCTGTTGAACAACAAGATATTGATCAGGCACGCGACAAGGTCATGATGGGGCTTAAACGAGAAGGTATGCGCCTGACAGACCGCGAGAAAGAGATGCTTGCTTACCACGAAGCGGGTCACGCCGTTGTAGCTGCTGTGCTTCCAAATTCAGACCCTATTCATAAAGTCACCGTAATACCGCGTGGCCAAGCAATGGGAGTTACCATACAATTACCCGAGAAAGAAAAGTATTTGTATGAGAAAAAATATATGCTCGATCGCATGGCTGTAATGATGGGCGGACGAGCAGCTGAAAATCTCATTTTTGATACTTCCACCAGTGGGGCAGAAAATGACCTTAAACAAATTACTAAACTTGCCCGCAAGATGGTGCTCGACTGGGGCATGAGCGAGAAGTTCAACAATATTGCATTTGGCGGCCAGCAGGAACAAGTATTCCTGGGCGAACAAATGGGTAGTCAACGTGAATACAGCGACAGTACAGCTCGCGAAATTGATGAAGAAGTACAGCGCATCCTCAAAGAAGCATTCGACCGGGCGATGACCTCTATTCAAGAAAATCGTGATGTGCTTGATAAACTTGCCGATGAGCTGCTTGAACGCGAAGAAGTTCCCGGCAAAGAAGTTATGAAATGGCTCAACGGCAAAATAGATGCTGATAAGGCTGAAGAAATTACAGACTCACAAGAAGAAGACATAGCCAAATCTGAAGAAGAATAGCTTTCAGAAGTCTTTGCAAAACCTTAAGAATTGTCATTCTGAACCTGCCGAGGAGTTCAACTAGCGATCGGCACCTGTTAAGGAGACCCTTCAGGGTCGTTCAGGATGACAACCGAATTTTGCAAAGACCGCTTTTCAATCCAACCTTTAACATTTTCAGGAAATGACCTATAACATCATTTTTGAAAGTGGAGTAACAACAACAATTAAAGCTAAGTCTATTGAACTCAACGATGTGCTCGACAAAGTTGAGGTTATTGGACAAGACGGTGAAGAACGAGACGACATCTATCTCAACGTCGAACACATCTCAGGCATCATCCCGCAGGATTAACATATCCTTCAAGAAAATTTTGAAATACATCCTGCTTCTATACAAACAGAATCACCAGCAGAGTGTATAGGCCGGCACCTAGGCCCGCAGCAGTAAGTGCCAGCGGAATTTGGGTATAAACGTGATCCATAAGATCACAGCCGGTAGCCAGTGACGAAAGGATAGTGGTATCCGAAATGGGCGAACACTGATCCCCGAAGACACTGCCGCCTACCACTGCTCCGAAGCAGAGGGTGATAAAAAACTCATCGGGCATCACTGACCATGCCAACGGCATTGCTACAGGAAACACCACTGCATAAGTTCCCCACGATGTACCTGCTGCAAAAGCAATAATCATACAAAGCAGCATTAATATAGCAGGCAAGACAGGCGGAGCAATAGCACCTCCCACCAGTTCAACAACGTATGCTGCAGTTCCCACAGAATCAGCTACTTCTTTTAAGGTAACCGCCAACGCCAAGATGATAGCGCCTATCGTCACCCCTTTACATCCATCTACAAAACCATCCATGACTGTTTTTAACTTCATACCTTTGGCCAGCGCCACAAACATGCCTGTAAGCACAGCCAGCACAAAGGCTTCGGCAATAAGTAAGGTCGGATCTTCGGTATTGCCCATAATGTAGGCTGTATATCCATACGGGATGATAGCTACCCCCAACAACGTACCGATGGGACCAAAGAAATCTACCAGCCCGGAACTGTAATCTTCCGGAATATCCATTTCAGTTAGTTCGGATGAGGACATTGGATCTGCCCCATCACGGTCAAGCTTACCGGTCTCTCGGGATCGGCTGATCGCTTTACGCATCTTTTTGCCCGGCACCCACGGCAACAGCTCCCACGCAAACAGGAAGGTAATGATGAGGGCAAAAATCCCATAAAAATTAAACGGCAGGGCCTGTATAAAAAATGCCACACCATCCTGCGTAGTCTCAAAAAGTGGAATCGTTCCTACCACAAGTCCGGCAATATAAATAGGCCAAACGTTAAACGGAATTATCGTTGCGGCGGGAGATGCAGTAGAATCAACCATATACGAAAGTTCTTCATGAGACACTTCTTGCTCGTCAGCAATAGGCCGAACAGTAGCTCCCGTCAACACCGTACTTATGGTCCCGCCCTGATGAAAGACAAGCCCCATCAGCCAGGTAAAAAACTTGGCAGACTTGGGACCTCGTACAATCTTTTCACTGGCCCATGCGGCAAACCTTTCGGCCCCGCCGGTGCGCGTCCAAATACCAATGAGTCCGCCAAGCGACCATAAATAAACCAGTAGAATAAGAGCAAAATCTTCTGTGCCAATCGACGGTATCAGGTAGGCATCAACGATATTGATATTACCGGATATAAATCCCCCGAGAGCAATACCCACAAACAACGAACTAATCACTTCTTTGGTCCAAAAAGCCAATCCAATAGCTACAAGCGGCGGAAGGATCGACCAAAAACCGAAGTGCCCGCCCTGTTTGGGAATCTCCCCTGCAAAGACAATCCCTACTACCACTACAATAAATGCGATAGTAAGATTAAGCCAGTTACCGTCGGATATTTGCCACGAAGAGCCGTTGTTCATTTTGGTCATAAAAGAAAATATCAGAAATTAAAAAGCCACTTTAATCTGTCTAAATCATCGCTTCTAATCAAATGGATACTGGACTATCATTGACGGATGATTTTGGTATATTTTAATTCATTTTATCGGAATACATTGATACGAACTCTGCAAAACTGAACAGCTGTATGACCACTTCTGATTTCGGCACGGGAGAATACGTGCGAAGCATCATAGCTATTACCGCTTTTTTTATCATCTTTCTGATCGCTACCCCTGTCATCCTTTTTCTGCTGCTAATTACTTTTGGGAAGGCCTCTAACTTTGTTGTTGAGCAAATCGCTCCATTGATGATGTACCCCGTCTTCTGGATCAGCGGAATATCTTTTGATCAAAAGATCCATGCCGATCACCTTCCCGAACCTGCCATTTATATTATTAACCACAGCTCTACACTGGATGTACTTACTATACTGGCACTGGGATTACCGAAGATACGCTTCGTAGCCAAATGGGAGTTCCAGTATAATCCCATCTTTCTGCTGCTGGGGCGGCTCACGGGACAGATTTTTATCAAACGCGATAAATCAGAAAAAGCCGTTGAGACACTCCAGAAAACATATCGACGTATCAAAAGAGATGAGCTATCTATTATGATGGCGCCCGAAGGATCGCGTAAACATCCCGGCGTTATCGGCCCATTTAAAAAAGGACCTTTTCGGATGGCGATGGACCTCGATTATCCCATTGTGCCCATATATTTTGAAGGCAACCAGCAACTTAGCAAAGGTGGCACGCTGATCACAAAATCAGGAGAACTTACTGCACACATTCATGAAGCGATTGACATTTCGGACTGGACCGTCGATAACCTGGAACAACATATTACAGAAGTGCGCAGCCGGTATATCAAATGGGCCGGCGTTGAAAATGATGACGTGCGCCCCATTGCTTGATAATAACACCACTATCCCGTACCCCAGTGCTTTGGAAAAAGAATTATCCGTAACGAAGCTACGGATGAAAATATACGTTCCTTATTTGTCTCTTGTGGTGATCGGCACGCCCCAAAAAGCGGGGCTCACGATGACAATTTCAAATGGAGGTGGTTTTGCAAAACCCTCAACAAATTAAAAAGTGATGAACATTCTCAATATCGAAATTAAAGCACGCTGTGAAGATCCCGAGACAATCCGCTCTATTCTCGAGGACCAAAATGCCGACTACAAAGGTACCGACCACCAGATAGATACCTACTTTAATGTCCCCGAGGGACGTCTAAAACTTCGGCAAGGCAACATTGAAAAAAACCTCATTTTTTATCGGCGGCCAAATTCCCAAACCCCCGAAGCCTCTAATATTGATCTCATGCCGGCCGAACATCCCGAAAAATTACATGCCCTGCTTGATAACGCACTCGGCACTATGGTCGTTGTTGACAAAGAGCGCGAAATCTATTTTATCGACAACGTAAAATTTCATATCGACCACGTTGAGAAACTAGGCCATTTTGTTGAGATTGAAGCTATTGATGAGGGCGGCAGTATCGGAGAAGAAAAGCTACGTTCGCAGTGCCAGCACTACCTCGAGCTATTTGATATACCAGCTGAACAGTTGGTGGCTGAGTCTTATTCTGACCTGCTGATGAATTTGGATAGTGATTGATTAAGTGATTAAGTGTTAAGTTTTAAGTGTTCAAGTGTTAAGCACCAGGGCAACAAAGCTGGGCCGTTGACTGGCGACAGACGACCCCAACATCTAGTTCCAATTTCCACCTTCCAACAACCTGCCTTCACGAATCACGTTTCACTATTCCTGATTTTTCCCTTATTCTGCTAGAAATTTGGTCTAAAGAACACTGCTATGAATCTGGATAGAAATACATTAATAAAACAACTCGAAGACGATCCTGAAATATGGGATATTATTATCATTGGTGGTGGGGCAACTGGGCTCGGAACCGCCGTTGATGCCGCCGCTCGCGGATACCAAACCCTGTTGTTAGAACAGCACGATTTTGCCAAAGGCACCTCCAGCCGCAGCACGAAACTAGTTCACGGCGGTGTGCGATATCTTCAGCAGGGTGATATTAAACTTGTCAAAGAAGCACTGCGCGAACGCGGGCTGATGCATCAAAATGCCCCTCACCTGGTAAAGAACCTTTCCTTTGTGGTGCCCGCTTACAAATGGTGGGAAGGGCCCTTTTACGGATTTGGGCTCAAGATCTACGATGCCATGGCCGGCGACCTTGGGTTAGGTCCCTCCAAGCTACTCTCCAAAGAAGAGACCCTGGAGCATCTGCCTACCCTTGAAACCGACGGACTCGACGGCGGTATTCTTTATCATGATGCCCAATTTGACGACGCCCGCATGGCCATCACACTGATGCAAACGATCCGCGACCAAGGCGGCACAGCCATCAACTATATGAAAGTAACCGACCTGCTTAAGTCTGATGGCAACATAACCGGCGTACAGGCCCGTGATCAGGAATCCGGTGATACCTACGAGCTTAAGGCCAAATGCGTAATCAACGCCACCGGTATTTTTACCGACCAGATCAGAAAAATGAATAATCCATCTGTCTCATCCATCATTCAGCCAAGCCGCGGCGTTCACATCGTACTAGATGATTCCTTTCAGCCGGGCGACAGCGCCATGCTGGTTCCCCATACCGATGACGGACGCGTTATCTTTGCCATCCCCTGGAAAGAACGCATCCTTATCGGCACCACGGATGTACCAATGGAACAACCCGAACTGGAACCGTATCCCACCGATGAAGAAATTAACTACCTACTTAAATATGCTCAAAAATACCTGGAAGGCGATCCCACGCGCAGTGACATACTCAGTGCCTATGCCGGCATTCGTCCCCTTGTCTCACATTCTCCGGATGGTGATACCGCCGACATTTCGCGCGACCATACGCTACTCACCGATTCATCAGGGCTTATCACTATTGCCGGCGGCAAGTGGACGACCTATCGCAAGATGGCAGAAGATACCATCGACCAAGCAGCCGAGGTAGGAGGATTAGCATCCCGGGAATCCCCAACAGAAGAATTACATCTCCACGGGTGGACGTTCAACAATGAGCCGGCTGACAGCTTTCAGCAGTACGGCTCCGAATCTTCAGCGCTCAAAGAAATTGCCGAGAATACAGACAATGGCCGTGAACCCCTGCACCCCAACCTGCCATATACTCCGGCCGAAGTTATCTGGGCGGCCCGCAACGAGATGGCACGCACCGTAGAAGATGTACTGGCCCGGCGCACACGCGCTCTGCTGCTAGATGCCCGTGCAAGCATAGAAATTGCTGAAGCCGTCGCCAGCCTGCTTGCAAATGAGTTGAACAAAAGTCAGGAATGGGAAGAAGCACAGGTAGAAGCATTCACCAAATTAGCTAAGCAATATTTGGTGACTCCTTAATCTGCTTTATTTGCTGCTTTAATCGCTCTACTACACGCTTGATATTATTTTTGATCTGCAGGTCAGTGATCGTTACTACCTTTACACCAAATCTTTCGATCTCTTTCCGACGCCTTTTATCATAACCGGATTTATAATCAGCCTTGCTGTCTTTGATTTCAATGGCCAGCATAAGCTCCGGAGAATAAAAGTCAACAATATATTCGCCCAGCGGCTTGTGTCGATCAAACTTATAGCCCAGCAGCTTTCTCTCTCGTAGCTCTTCCCAAAGCAACTTATTGCAAACCGTGCTGTTGTTACGCAGCTTTACTGCCAACGGCACTAATTTTTGATTATATGGAATAAATGAAATTGCCATAACACAGTAAGACCGTTGGGAAACCAAATCCTTACAATTTTTCTCATTTTTCCGACCTGATAATTAGTCAATTGCAACTACGGATACCCCTCCCCAAGAATAGTAATAATATCGAGCATGGGGAGAAGCGAAGTGGATCACAACTTACGGTACGGCAATGCCTGTACTGCTGAACAAATAAATGCTATATCCGGCAGGTTTTAATTGTTGATCTTTCTAGCTCTCCGGACCGGGACTTTTAAATACTTCGTCATGATTCCAGGCGATATAATTGACGGCCGGCTCATATACCGCACGGACCGGTGGACGAATTTCATCACCGTGAAAGCGCCCCAGCCACAAGTCAAAGCCGTCGGTGCCTACCACTTTTTCGGATATCAAAAACTGTAGGTCTTCATCGAGAGTGAATGCGCCCAGATCAAACAGTTTATGATGTAGAGTGCACAGGGCAATGCCGTTGGTGATATCATCCGGACCGCCGTGACTATGCCATTTGATATGAGCCGCTTCTATGCAGAGCGTTTTAGCTCCCATCCGCACGTCGAAATCACATATCGCACAACGATACTCGTAGGCCTGCAGCACATTATGCCTGAAATTGGGGTCGCGCTTTTTCCGACTTATAGTTTGCTCCTCAAGCGAAATCCCTGTTTCGTGGATAATATCTTCATGAATAGTATCGGGGAAATGAGCATCCAGCAGTTGGGAACAGATTGTATTGATAACAGAGGGATGCTCTTTCAAAAATTCATAAACTTCCGGCTTAAAGCCCGCCCGGATCTCTTTCTCCCGCAGATCCGTTTTTCGTACGCCGCCACTACTATTGAGAACCAGCTCATCACCTCTTTCTACCTCCCACATCCCATCGTTCTGCAAACGCCAAAACGGATAGTGGGTATTCCCTGCATTTCGCGGAGTGCCAAATTCAGTTAGTAATTCCTTCAGCTCGGGGTCAATCTCTTTGTACCCCAACAGCCGCTTATCATTATTCTGCAGATACCCAATCGCCAACAGCACCAGCAGCGGCTTGTGGGGTGCCCGGCGGTCACCGCTTTTCCAGACGGTGAGAGATTGGAATTTTTGCAGGATTTCTTGCTCCGTCATCTTTTTACCTCAAAATAACTTTCGGAGAATATCCATTTCTGTATCCTTCATGGAAAAAGGAATGGCCGTAAGATTAAGTTGAATATGCCGATTACCTCGACTTATTTCCGCAGTGTGCACATGACGCCCTCGCTCTATTAACGATTCCCACGTTTTCTTTTTACAGGGATACATTAGGGAACATCGAATTTCTTTATCTTCTGGAAGAGAAGCATAAGCTAATATTTGTAACAAATCGTTGCGGTGCCGCTCCCTAATGGTATCACCAATATTATACCAGCTTTCGGTATTCAAGTCCTCCCAGTGATCTTTATATTTGGCATCAATGATATGAACTATATCTTCTTTTTCTACGACAAGGTCTGGTACCAGTGAACCTTGTGAACCGAGAAAGGGTGGATCCCACGAAATTGGTACTACCGTTTCTCGGTTTCGGCCACTTTTTAACGTACCGCCCGTCTGTTGCACAATTTCCCCTATTACTGTCTCAACGTATGACTCAAACAACTCTTCCATATTCATCTTCCACGGCAAGCCGCTTAAATCTCCCAAACCAGCTAACCCTTGATTTTCAGTGGTCCAGACTATGGCCTGTAATCCCTTTTCAATAGCTTCACCCTGTAAGGAAGATGACTGCAAGTAATCAATTTGGAGATTATTAGGTTGTCTGGGAGCACAATCAGACACTTTTTGAATGAGCTGATTACACAAATCAACAAGTTGTAGAACATAAACACCAGCATCTCGCTGGGTTGCCAAGCTCTGTCGTTGTTTCTTTAATGCAAAATGAACGACAGATTTAAGCTCACGATTTTCCTGCAATTCCGGATATCGACATTTGAAATTCAGGAACTTTCCTTTAGAAACCTGTTTCTGCGCATAGTCCGCCCAATCTACTTTTCCTTTGGGCTTGGACCTATGTAACTCGTCCATTTCGAAGCGACGATCGAGCTGTTTGATCAACTCTTCCAGGCGACCCAAAATAACACTCGATAATACCCACGGTGGAACGCGCCGCTCGGATATTTTAAGCTGTGGCAAATTCAGGATATTGGGTAGAATCTTCCACCCTGTTGTTGATAGGATAGGCCCAATACCCTTCCAGCCAAAGCGAGGTGTTATAATCAAACTGTATTCATACTTATGCGTTATTGGAGAAAGAAGAGGAATCGCACCGACAGACGTATGTGACCTTAATTTCAACTTTAAACTATCTCCGGAATAATAAATCTCAGAGTCCAGATCTAGTTTATTTAGTGGATCCCTATTAAGATTTAAAAACTGTTGCCCCAATTTTGCCGTAATTTTGTCCTCATATCGAGCATCCACGTGCTTCGACAAAAATTCAGTACTCAGATAGGCCGTTTGATTATCGTGAAGCTCTAAGACGTCCGAATGATTAGCCTGTAGATCCTTGGCCCATTCGTCAGCTGTTTGCTTTTTAGCCATAGCAGTTCTAATCCTTAAAGTTGCTCAATCTCCTGGATATAAGCATGAATAGCATCCGCAAAATTGGCCACATATCCTTGTGATAAATACTCTTTCAAAAGCGGAATCAAATTCGTCTGCATTTGAGTGGCGGCATCCACATCTTCGTGAGCAATGAAATAGGAGTGTCCGGGCATGAGGTCAAAAGAATCTTCGGAAGCATAATTGATAAAAATAGATAATAATTTCTGGTAAGCTTCCTTGGTCATCTCATTTCCTTTTTCTTCTACCACTTCTACTTGTGGCCACATATTAAGGAAAGCAAACCGACGACGAATGGCTACATCCAAAATAGCGATACTGCGATCTGCCGTATTCATCGTTCCAAGAATATGTAGATTATCAGGAAAGGTTAGCTCTTGGCCAACTTCTCCACCAAAATCATAGGGCAGTTGAATAGTACGGTCCTCATAAGGCTCCAATCCATAGATAGCCTCACCCAATACTTTCGCCAAATCTGCCCGGTTAATTTCATCAATAACCAACAGAACATTCTCTTCTGTTTGGTAGGCTTGTTCAACGGCATCCAACAAATGTCCCCGGCTAATGCTGAAATTTAATCCTAGCTCTGTTCCTGTAGATGTGGGAAACAGTCCTCCAATAAAATTTTCATATGTGATATTGGGATGAAACTGGATGGTCATTCCCTCATTGTCATAATCTTCTTCTAATAATTTATTCGCCAGTCGAGTTTTTCCTGTACCCGGTGGACCTTGAAGCACCACGTATTTCCGTTGTCTCAAAAGATTGCCAATCTTTTGTTGGGTCACCGTTGGCATGAGATAGGAGAAATAATTGCTTTTTATCTCTTTGAATTCATCTTCAGCAGCACTAAGAGGAGTATAACCGCGCTCTTCAAAATTAAAATCTAAAAAAACTTTTAGTGCTTTATCTGCTACCTCATCGTTGGCAATGCAAAATCCATAAATCTCTTTGCCATAGCGATCAAATATGTTCTTATACTTGGGATGAGCATTGACCACATTTTGAGGCACAGTGATATCAGTACGTACTGCATCCTTTTTTGCCCAGGCAATGGGTTCATTTCCAGAATACTGCTCATTTAACCACCGGACAATCGCATTGATCTTTCGTGAATGTCCAGGCTTGCCGATAATATTTTCATCGGGACTTAAACCCTGCGTACCCACTCCCATAGCAATCATAGCGGGCCCATCCTCGACGGGAAAAATGACAAAGCTCATCCCACTATATCCTCCACTTGTGGGATTTGACTCATGAATTATGGCAGAGAAAGGTGTTTTTGCGGCTGGGGTGCGGAACTGAATATCTTTCTGAGCTCTTAAAGAATAGCGTCCCCCATTTGACCCGAACAATTCATCAAATGCTTTTTCTGATTCCTCCGACCAATGTTCTGAATTATACGATTTCGTACACAGCTCAATTAATGAATCCATTTTTAGTAATTTATTTTCAGGGATTTTACTCCCAAAGGTGGATGATTTAAGCAACGATTACAAATCTCTTCAATTATTACTTAATAACATCATCACCAGCAAACTTTTAAAAACGTATCGATCACCCAAGTATGAATCAACTCAGCTTTAGAATCTTCTCCCGCCTTTTTTGATAATTCATAATACCATTCGCCCATTGCCCATACGCAAAATGGTACCAATGCACATTTTCACTATATTAGATGGGCAGTATGTCATCATACCAAATCCCGGGAATCCCCGGAAGATAATATACATTAGAACCTCATCAGACAGGACGTATGAATTTATCCCGTTTACTAACACTCGCCGCCAAACCCTTTTTATTTCTGCTGGAATACCTGTTTAAACTTGCTGCCGGTGTTACCAGCATGATTGTCCTGGGAGCCGGCGGATCTTTTTTTAGCAAGGTCGGTGCAGGCTTCGGTTCTATTGGGAGCGTACTACATCAGGTCGCGGATTGGCCGGACAGGCTTACCTACCTGGGCCGCATCATCCAGGATTATAACACGCTTACCGCCTCAGCCTTTAACGAACAATACGGCGGAGAAGCGATGAACCAAGTCATGCAATCACTCAATGAAGGCGTTGCCTATGGTAAGGCGATATATCAAAACTTTACCAACCAGCCAGTTGCAACCATTGTGGCTACGCTTATTGTATTCCTGATGTTTTATGCCATCGGACGGGTCTGCCGTTTTTTCCGCCAAAAGGGACAGGGCTCTTATCTCGTCAAAAAAGAACGGGAACTCGGGAGACAGGTCTTTGATCAGCCGGAGCACTCATAATCGGTTATACACACTTGCCACTATCCATTTCCCCAAAGGTTATCGGGATATGCTTATCCAAAGAAAGTAATCAAGGAAAAAGAATAGAACCTATTTGAGCTCGAGAATCTTAGCTGCCCGCTTGGGACCAATACCTTTTACTGATCGGAGCTCTTCTTCGGAGAGCTCCACCAGGGCTTCTTTACTCTTGATTCCTTTGTCCACAAGGTTTTCTGCCACGCGGCTGGTAACGCCGTCAATTTCGGTCAGCTGCTCGATAATCTGCTCGGTGGAACCTGCGTCGCTTCGTTTTTCGGCACCGCTCTGTGGAGGGGACTTCGAGGTCGTCTCCTTTTCTTCTGTCGTCCCGGGTTGCTCTTTAATTTCAGTCGGACGACTACTCTTTTTGTAGAGCCAATAACCGCCCAGCGGAATGGCAGCGATGAGTACTATTTTCCAGGATAATCGCATAAGACTTTACCACTGATATTGGGATTGCTCATACAAACTGTTTTGTAATAGTATAATCATAAATTTTATGCTTTCCTGCAATACAGGTTCTGTTCTTAGTGCTATTATTCGGCCGGTACCATCAACGTTTTTAATTCTTTGCCCGTAACTATTAAAACACTGACCCATAGCAGAGTCCACAGATTTACAATAACCGGAGATCCCAACAGCCCCGTCTGGTCTAATACACCGGCCTGATAAACCTTGTTCATCCCTATGATAACGACAAGGACATCAAAGATGAACGGCAACAATAAAAAGCCTGTGAAGGTCCACAAACGCTGCGAAGACGCAATACTCTTCCAGGCTCTTATCAGCGCAGGCACCAAAATAGCAGTGACCATCACGATGGCCAGTGCCCAGAGCGCGTTATCGCCAAGATAATCCCCAAGAAAGAATTCCAGCTCCATCAGTTCGTCTCCGCCGCCTATCATCGCAGTAAAGATACGAGCAAAGGGCATGCTGCCAAAAACTAATGCAAATCCCAGTGACTTTTTCCCGGGCAGGTTTTCATATTTCTTGCTCAGCAAATAATAACCAATGTAGATCATGATATAGGTGAATAGCGGACCAGCTATCGAGGCTAAAATTGTCAGATCTCCTTCACAACATAGCCCCCAGGTATTAAAATTCCGTTCCCCCCAGCAACCACAAATTATCCGTCCCACTGCAGTATGGGCTATTTCATGGAGTTCGTGCAATACAAACAATAAGGAGGTAAATGCAACGGTGTTTTTTAACGTAAGGTTTGGCTTAAGTGTTGATGCGATCTTTTGGGCAGATTCCATAATCAGCTGTCAGAAAAATTGCATTACAAAGATAATGAGAAAGACGGCCCTAAAGCAGTTTATAGCTTTATTATCATCTTGCAATTTAACTACGAATAATCAACGACTGTGTTACGCCAGGATATTCTCTTTACCTGAATCAGCAACAAAGACACAGGCTGATTGGGTTTTTTCCACATATGACCGCAGATCATCAAGGTCTGGCTTTTCGGGTAAGCCCATGAGGTTGAGGTCTGCTTGCGGAGCATCTTCCATAATACCCTGGAATGTACCAATTTCAACATGAGGTGTCGCATCAGGGATGCGAGCTACATCCAACAGATTTTCGAGGTAGCGATAGGCTTCTTCAACCTGTGGCTCATCCACTATTGTTATAACCCGCATCTGGGCTCCCCAGTTCACTTTCAATTTATAGGCTGTCAGCAGCGCCAAATCCATATTCCCCAACTCCATACTGAGATCCCAATCAGGCCCCTGTTCGTGAATCCACACGTTTATAGTTTCGCTGCGCCCGAGCTGGGCAATGGTATCCTCAACATACAGCTGAATCCCCATGTTGTTGAGGCGAGCCTGGTTGATAAGCGACAAAATTTCTTCATCATATTGCTTATGAGCAGGCAGTCTTAAAAACAAAATATTAGGCCTAAAGAAGGTCCCCTGTAGTGTTTGTAGCGAATTAAGCACCCCTTCTTTAAAATTTCCAGAGTCGATTACACTCCACCGAGAGTAGATATTTTCCCGGCTGAATGACATCTCAAAATCCATCAGCGAATCTCTAAAGTCGCTATTATTTTTGTCATCTGATATTCCTACCAGTTTTACGGATCCTTTGGGATAGGTAAGGTTTCTGATCAAACTAAAATTACCGCGCAGCTCTCGAGAACTCCTGACGGGAACAAGCAAGTTTGCTTTCCAGGCGCGCTCATTCTCTTCAGGTAGTGACGATACTCGTTTGGCGGCCCATTCTGCCAATGAAACAAACAACCCACTGCGCATATCACCATACGGTACTTTCAGTCTTCTGTTCGACAGGTATAGGTAGGTAACAAGAACAAATCCCAATGCAACAAGTCCGAAGGTGGAGTTGATAATGAACATGGTAAACAGGCAGCCCACCGTCCCCAGCAGCGGTACAAATTTGGGAATCCGGAAGGTCGGACGAAAGCTAATCATATCCATCCGCTGTTCGATAAACACGACCATGTTTATCATCATGTAGGTAATTAAGAAAAACATGGTGATGAGCGGGGCAATGGTATTTAAATCCCGAAGAAGAAGGGTAGCCAGTACCAGTCCGCCAGTTAATAGAATAGCATTACGCGGCTCGCCGTTTTCGGCCAGCTTCGCAAACATATCGCCCCCGGGAAAAATCTTGTGTTCGCCCAAAGCCTGCAGAATTCGGGGTGCACCTACGATCGAAGCCAGCGCCGACGAGAAAGTCGCGCCCAACAGTCCGCCCAGCACTGCCGGTGCCCAGAGTGCATAATCGATCATCACATTGTAGTTGCTCACCAGCTCATCAACCGGAGCTACCCGGGCCATCCAGTATCCACTAGCCATGTAAATCACATAGCTGATGGCTATGGCCGACAGTGTACCCAGGGGTATAGATTTCTTGGGATTTTTGAGCTCTCCCGACATGTTGGCGCCCGCCATAATACCTGTTGCCGCCGGAAACAAAACCGCAAAAACCACCCAAAAGCTAACGCCCTGGAAATCGTTTTCTGCAGCCCCCGGATAACTGCCCCACCATTGGATACTATGCTCCATGGCCCCGGTGAAGACGGTAGCTCCTACTGAAATGAGAGCACCAACTATCACGGCTAGGATAATATATTGAATGCGAAATGCCAGTTTAGCACTCAGAAAAGCCACAAGAAATAAGACGGCAAAAACCGCAATATCTACCACAATGGCATAATGATCAGGGAAGATATAGAGCCAGCCTTCCCTGAAACCAAAGATGTACATGGTAATGGCAAAGGTCTGCGCAAGGTAGAGCGGCACCCCTACACTGCCGCCCACTTCGAGCCCCAGTGATTGGGAAATAATGGAGTAAGCGCCCCCGGCTTCGATACGGATATTGGTGGTAATACATGACATGGAGAGTGCGGTAAAGGAAACAATCACAAAGGCTAGTGTAATAATCATCCAGCCACCCAACAGGCCTGCATTACCGATCACCCAACCCTGACGTAAGAAAAGAATTACGCCTAAAATGGTAAGTAATGTGGGAACAAACACGCCACCGAACGTCCCGTACTTCTGTTGTTCGGTGGATTCTCTCTCATCTACTTTCTGCTGTAGCGTTGATCCTTCTTCCTGTTGATTACTCATACTCAAAAATGAAAAATATTATAACGGTGCTGTTTGATATCATCTTTCAATTTCTATAGAAGATTATTCCACTATAATAATTTTTGATCAATATAGATATCAGTATGAAAATAACTATGTCGGCTTATCCCGCAACAATCCCACCAGCCCGCCGATGGTAGCAGCCCCACCGCCCACCAACATCCAAATAGCCTTGTCAGATCCCGAGCCGCCGAACAGCTGATTTACTTCGGAACCGAAGGATTGATATTCCTGGTACCCAAAGTACAGCAACAGAATACCGCCAACGAGAAGTGCCACAGAAATAACTTTTTTCATAATCAATGGAATTTGATTTATAAGTTATTGATAGCTACTGATTCTAGCTACAAACGTCAAGTTTGAGAATTGGTAATTTAGAACTGTGAATTACCAATTAGTCGAAATTGTCTTCATACAGTTCTTTCTCACTGAAAAGAAACAACAAAAAATCCGGGAGATAAACTCAGTACAATGATTTAAGATGAGACGAATTTTAAAATATATTTTCCTTATTAACTCCCCACACAATATCCTTATATTAACCGTTTATTTGAGTATCTCTCAATACTAATTGACAATTCTAAATTCCTAATATCAGTCTCGTGAGCGGTCAAAAAATTATTTTTTCGATGGAAGGGGTCAGCAAAGTCTATAAGCCTAATAACAAAGTGCTGGACGATATCTACCTCTCCTTTTTCTATGGAGCTAAAATTGGCGTCATCGGTAATAACGGATCCGGTAAAAGTACACTTCTGGACATTATCGCTGGCAAAGAAGATAATTACATGGGCAAAGTTTCTCGCAATAAAGGTATTTCCTTTGGAATGCTGCCCCAAGAGCCCGAGCTGGATGAGGACAAGACTGTCAAAGAGATTGTGCAAGAGGGCGTGCAGGAAAAGATTGACCTCCTGAACAAGTACGAAGAAATTAACGCCGCATTTGGCGAACCTGATGCTGACTATGAAGAACTGATCGAAAAGCAGGAGAAGCTACAGGAGCGCATCGAACAGATGGGCGCCTGGGATCTCGACAGCAAACTTGATCAGGCTATGGATGCTCTGCGAACTCCGCCGGGAGATACGTCGGTAGAAGTGCTATCAGGCGGAGAAAAACGCCGTGTAGCGCTATGCCGATTACTGCTGCAAAAACCAGATGTACTGCTTCTGGACGAGCCCACGAACCACCTGGATGCCGAATCAGTGGCATGGCTCGAGGAGCATCTGGATCGCTATGAGGGTACTGTTATCGCAGTAACTCACGATCGCTATTTCCTGGACAACGTGGCGGGCTGGATTCTGGAACTTGATCGCGGCGAAGGGATTCCCTTCGAGGGCAACTACAGCTCGTGGCTGGATCAGAAGAGAAAGCGGCTTTCCCAAGAGGAAAAAGAGGAATCCAAACGACAGAAGACGCTGCAAAAAGAGTTGGAGTGGATTCAACAAAGTCCTAAAGGCAAACAGACAAAGAGTAAAGCACGCATCAAACGATATGAAAAGATGCTCGCGGAAGAGCGTAACAAACAGCGCGAGGATATGGAAATCTTCATTCCCGCTGGTCCGCGGCTGGGTGACAAGGTGATCGAAGCTAATGATGTTTCTAAAGGATACGAAGACCGCCTGCTGATCGAAGAGATGAACTTTAGCCTGCCGCCGGGTGGTATTGTGGGAGTCATTGGTCCCAATGGTGCGGGGAAATCGACCCTGTTCGAGATGATCACCGGCGAAGAAGAGCCCGATAGCGGCACCATAGAAATAGGTGACACTGTAGAGCTAGGCTATGTTAATCAGGATCGTCCGCTGGACCCCGATAAGTCAATCTGGGAAGAAATTTCGGGCGGCAAGGATTTTGTGAATCTTGGCAATCGTGAGATGAATTCGCGGGCTTATACGGCACGCTTTAACTTTAGCGGCAGCGACCAACAGAAACTGTGCCGTGAAATTTCAGGCGGCGAGCGCAACCGTGTGCACCTGGCTAAGATGCTAAAGCAGGAGGCCAATGTGCTGCTGCTCGATGAGCCTACTAATGACCTGGACGTGCATACGCTGCGGGCTCTAGAGGAAGCTTTGCTTGATTTTGCGGGCTGTGCTGTGGTTATCTCACACGACCGCTGGTTCTTGGATCGTATTTCTACACACATGCTGGCTTTCGAAGGTAACAGCCAGGTGTATTGGTTCCATGGAAATTATTCAGAGTATGAAGAAAATCGTAAAGAGCGGCTGGGCTCACGCTACCATCCGGAACGCGTACAGTACAAGAAGCTGATGCGAGACTAGTAGAATTGGTGAAAACAGGAGTGGGTCCGCATTGCTACCTTTACACTGCCACAAGTTACAAACTTGCGCCAGCAAGTATATACTGTGGAACCAACAAAATGGAAATACCGGAAAGGAGTCTAAAAATATAAAAGCGGTTTCCCTATAAACTGTGGAAACCGCCTTAAATATATCTCAATTATAAAATTAGTGGGGTACGTCAGGGAATTCTCCCGTTTCCGCAATCCATATATTTTGTCCGCTTTGGGGGCTACTGGTCTCGGCAATTACTTCACCATCACTAAGTAGTCGCAGTGTAAGCGAAGATGGTTCTGTACCGCCTATAGGTGACGCCTGTAAACGATATCCCTTGTAGTCTCCGTCTTGCAAATCTCCGGAAGCTGAACCGGAACTGGAAGTCTGAACAGATTCTACCGTCGAAAACTCAAGCGAACTTCCATCATAGTAGCTGCGGGAAATTTGTATAGATATATCCGCGTCGGTCTGTACTTCGTAAGTTAAGTCTCCGGCTAGTGAAGCGCCATCGTCAGATCCTGACCCACATGATGTTAAGGAAACCGAAAGAATTAAAACAAAGGCCACATTAAAAATTGAACTGAATGTAAAACGAGATTTATTTGTATCTGATGTAATCATAATTAAACCTCTATGATGATTTATTATCCCTATAATTAATGGATGAATACGAAGTATTTTTTGTTAAACTATTAACTCCCTGTCACCCGCAACTAACATAAAACTCTTGAAGGGTTATATACAAATAATAACCGATTGGTTATTTACTACTCAAATAATCGGCTAAATCACTAATCGTTTCTATGTCTAACCGTTTAGCCTGCTCTTTGCGCATGATAAGGGCATAGGTGTTTTCAAATCCGATGGGCTCTAACCACTGGATATCAAATTGTTTTTGGGAACGTACTTTCACATAATCAAATACTGCGCTCGCGCTGTTGCCTAAACTATCGACGGTGGCTTCATCACTTTCAAACAAAACATGCAGTCCGGTCCCTGTATATTCGGGATAAAGCTGAATCTCATCATTTTGCAAAGCAGTAAACACAATTTGTGTACCGGCTAGTCCCAACCTAAGCTCCACGTCTAAATCGGTATAGTTTTCAATGAGTATGCGGTACATGTGCGCCAAGATGAACTGCTCGGTTTGTAATTTGCCCCCAATAAGCAGGTCGGGTGTACCTTTTCGGGTCACAGACGTGCGAAAACCCTGCTCATTCAAAAACTTTTTGGCTACGCTCAATTCTGACTGTTGATCATTATCAACTGCACTATTGAGAGCGGTCATCTGCTCGGTGCTTATTTTGCCAGCCAGTTTATTAATGGCTGTAATCATTTTGGGATGTGCCTCTGCAAAATCTTCTTTAACAATTGGCGCTGCCTGGTAGGGTGGGAAATACTGTTTGTCATCTTTGAGCACTTTTAGATTAAAGGCCTTAATACGCCCGTCGGTGGAATAACCCACAATTACATCTACACGCTTGTTTTTGAGAGCTTCGTACATCAGCGAAGCATTCATCTCTACTACCGGAATATCCAGCCCATAATGCTGTTTAAGTCCCTGATATCCATCTGCTCGCTCTAGAAATTCGGGTGGTACGCCGGCTTTAAATTTTTGTTCAACAAACATCGTTGATATTGCATAAACTGATACAAACAGCACCATAACCGCCAATCCATAACTCAAGGGCTTCAATAGTTTGGATACATTGCGCTCCAGCAGCCCGAGCACAAAATCAAATGTCAAAGCCAACAGCGCCGCGGGAAGTGCTCCGGCTAAAATCATTACTGAATTATTGAGGGCAATACCGCGAAAAATGTATTCTCCGAGTCCACCGGCACCAATCAGAGCGCAGAGCGTAGCTACACCTACATTAATAACGGTGGCTGTGCGTATACCTGCAAAGATGACCGGGCCCGCCAGCGGCAGCTCTACTTTCCGCAGGATCTGTCCGCTTGTCATACCCATACCACGCGCCGATTCAATGACCGAAGACTCCACTTCCTGAATGCCCGAATAGGTATTACGGACAATAGGCAAAAGTGCATACAAAAATAGGGCAACAACAGCAGGAAGGGCCCCGATTCCCAGCAACGGAAGCATAAATCCCAAAAGCGCAATGCTGGGTATAGTTTGAATAATACCAACAGTCCCTAACACCGGACCGGATACTTTTTTATATCGAGTGGCCAACAGCCCCAGCGGGATACCAATGAGTACAGCAATAAGCAGCGATACTGCTGTAAGCCCGATATGCTGGAGAAGCTGATCCCATATTTCAGCTTTATTTGTAAGCAAAAAATTCCAAAAATCAACCATTGGCACCTCCGGCTTTTAACGTATTACTGTACTGACGAAATTTGCTTAACAAATTCGAAAAGCTCAGAGAATCAACAGTTTGACCGTCAACACGGTGAATAATAACTGTATTATCATGTGCCCGCTCTTCCATTTCTTCAATAATACTATAAAGAGATTGCTCTCTGCCTATTTCATCTTCCTGCTCTCCCTCCAACGGGGGACTCCAATACAATTTGGAGTTCGGTTCGATGTCGAGAATTTCTGAAAGATTAACACTCAATAATTCCAGCTGAAACCGATCGGATGCAAAAAAGGAATCCACAAAATCGTTGGCAGGACTAAAAAGTAGCTCTTGCGGCGTACCGATCTGTTGTACTTTACCAGCATCCAGCAAACAAAGTCGATCACACATTGCGAAGGCTTCAACTACATCGTGGGTCACCAGCAAAACGGTCTTATTAATTTCTGAAAAGATGTTTTGCACCTCGATCTGAACTTCACGTTTTGTAATTGGATCAAGGGCTCCAAAAGGTTCGTCCATGAGGATGATTGGCGGATCAGCAGCTAAGGCTCGTGCTAATCCCACGCGCTGTTGCTGTCCACCGCTCAGAGCTTCCGGCTTGCGATGGGCAAATTCATCTGCATTAAGCCCTACCAGCTCAAGCAGATCTTCACATCGCGATTCGATACGCTTCTTATTCCACCCTTTTAGGGTTGGGACGGTGGCTATATTTTCGGCCACGGTATAATGGGGAAACAACCCCACATCCTGAATCACATATCCAATTTTTTGGCGCAGACTCTCTGGTTTCTGGGCCTTCACCTGTTGATCATCCACAAATATTGAACCAGAGGTGGGATCAATCAGCCGGTTAATCATCTTCATAGTTGTTGTCTTGCCACAACCGCTAGTGCCGATGAGTCCAAATATTTCGCCCTCTTTTACTGAAAACGAGACGTCATCAACTGCCAAATGATTACCATCGAATACTTTACTAACATGTTGGAGCTGTATCATAACGATGCATTGAGTCTATTGCATATCATACTACAATAATGAAAGCAATTTTTGCAACCCAAATAAAAATGGTACGAGCCAAGCTCGTACCATCAAAATATGATCGTGTTTTAAGGTTTTAATCATTTACTTCTTCCGGCAAGTCAACATTCTGCCGAAATTGCTTCCACTCTTTTGCAATTTTCTTAAGCTCTTTATTGAGCGTTTCGAACCGGGTATACGCATCATTACCGGGACGCTGATCTGCAGAAATCGTCATATAGTACATGTATTCTGCCTGGTCGATCCACATGGGCGGCTGATAGCTGCCTTCATCAGAAGTCACCAGGTGTTTATAAATACCATCTAGCTGTTCGGTGATAGTTGTCGCACGAT
Organism: Fodinibius salinus; assembly: GCF_008124865.1. Lineage (NCBI taxonomy): Bacteria > Pseudomonadati > Balneolota > Balneolia > Balneolales > Balneolaceae > Fodinibius > Fodinibius salinus. Next base: position 75,173 of record NZ_VNHY01000002.1, read on the forward strand.
CCTCGTCGATGGTTCCTGATTCTGTTGCAGACGTAATATTGTTGCGAAGAGTATCGATTGCCGCGGCCATCTTACTTGCTTGACCAATGGCATCCCGAATTTTGAGATTCAGATCAAGCTGAGCCTGTAAATCGGCCTTGCTTACACCATCCGCCTTCACCCGTGGATCGATATTAATCTGTAAATTACGAACTTGGGTCCAATCACCTATCGTAAGCCGAACCTTATACTCTCCCGGCACTGCCAACGGTCCGGCTCCAACACCGAAGTACATTTCGCCGTCAGCGGAAGCCACCGGTTTATTCGGATATCGCAAATCCCATGTAAAGCGATTATGTCCCTGTTTCAGTTTAATGCTGTCGGGCTTGCCCAACTTTTCAGGACCCGGCGCCATCATATTTCCACGGTCATCGGGAGTCTGTGTATCTTTATTTTTCTGATCGGATGTTCCTACAAATCGGCGTATCACCTCTCCATCACTGTCCAGAATATCCAGCGTAAGCTCATTTTGAGGTACCTCTGTAAGATAAAAATCAATCATCGCTCCAGACTCTGGGTACTGCGGCACTTCAGAGCCACCACCCCAGTAGTCCGTACGGTATGCATCCCGCGGCTGATACAGGTGATAATCAGAGCTGGCGATTTGATCATTCAGCTGATGCAGCGGAGTCAAATTATCAAGAATCCAAAAGCCACGCCCCATGGTGGAAAGCACTAAATCTTTATTATGTACTCTTATTTCGGTGATTGGCGTAACGGGCAATCCTTGCTCTAGCTGTTGCCAATTGTTACCGTCATCAAAAGAAACAAAAAGTCCAAAATCAGTACCCCCGTAGAGCACTCCTTTTCGATCGGGATCCTCGCGAACTACGCGCGTTGGATAGTCAGCGGGAATACCATTTTCGCCATTGGTCAGCAGCGTCCAGCTTTGACCGTAATCACTAGTCTTATAAATATAGGGATGAAAGTCTTTGAGAAGCCGGCGCTGTACAGTAGCATACGCTTTCCCCGGGGTATGAGGGGAAACTTCAATTGCCGCCACGCGCCCGTTGGGCGGAAGATTATCTGGAGTAACATTGGCCCATTCCTCACCACCGCTACGCGTTACATAGACCGGACCGTCATTGGCACCGGTCCAGATCACGTCGGGATTATGCGGCGATACCTGAATCGAATAAAGTGTGCTAAAATGTTCCTCTCCGGTAATATCACGATTGATAGGACGTCCGGAAGTAACTTGGTATTTGTCTTTAAATGCTGTCAAGTCGGGACTAATGGTTTCCCAATTTTTACCGCCATTATTTGTTCGGTGCAGATACTGCGAACCGTGATATACTACACTTGAGTCATGAGGAGAAACCTCAATAGGTGATACCCGCTGGAAGCGATACTTGAGCTTACTCGGATTTCGTCCATACATATATTGTGCGCCTACCCAGTACTGTTTTTCCTGACCTGTCTGCTTGTTATAGCGACCAAAACGTCCCTTACAATTAGCAAAAACAATAGTTGAATTATTGATCTGCGGTACGGCCGGGCCAGTTTCACATCCGCCAACCATATGCCATAATCCCTGATTCGTTTCAGAACTTTCGGCGGGTGGCAAGCTCGGTACCGATATGGTAGAATTATCCTGTTGACCCGAATACAACCAATATGGAAACTGGTTGTCGACATTCACTTGGTATAGCTCTGCGGTTGGCTGGTTGTACTGTGTGGACCAACTTTCGCCACCATCTAATGTAACGGTAGCCCCACCATCATTACCCTGTACCTGTAATTTGGGATCGTCAGGATTAATCCACAGATCATGCACATCAGCATGGGTAACCGAACGCCGATCAAAATTTTCGCCCCCGTCCGATGATACCCAGTAGCGCACGTTACCCACATACACTTTATCGGGATTAGTCGGATGCGCAGTAATATTGGTAAAATAGAATGGGCGGGTCATGATCTCTTCTTTATCGCTGGTCTGTGTCCAGCTTTTCCCTCGATCATCTGATCGATAAAGCCCCTGCTGATCACCCGGGGCTTCAACAAGTGCATAAATTCGGTCGGGATTAGCCGGTGTCACCGCAAAGTCTACCTTTCCCATAAGCCCCTGCGGCAAACCTTGTTCCATCTTCTTCCAGTTGTCACCACCGTCAGTCGATTTATAAATACCATTTTCAACATCAGCCCCGCTAATGATCGTCCATGGTTTACGCTCGGCTTGCCACATGCTGGCATAAATTTCATCGGGATTTTCGGGATTCAACTCCAAATCGATAGCCCCGGTTGAGTCTGAAAGAAATAATACTTTTTCCCAATTTTCTCCACCGTCTTTTGAGCGAAAAACACCACGCTGCGAATTCTTTCCGAAGGGATGTCCTAGTGCGGCCACATAGACCAGTTCGGGATTTTCAGGATGGACTTCAACGGCCCCAATTTGTCCAGCCTTTTCAAGACCCAGGAACTGCCAACTTTCACCTGTATCATCAGATTTATATATCCCTCGACCCGTGGTTACGTTGGCACGGATGCCATCAGAGCCGGTGCCTACATAGATTATGCTGGTATCAGAGTCAGCTACTTCAATAGCCCCGATACTTGTACTTTTAAATCCTTTACCGTCAGTAAGATTGTGCCAGGAATTACCATAATTGGTAGTCCGCCAAACGCCACCTCCGCCGGCTGCTCCCATATAAAAAGTACCGGGATGCTGGCGGTGTCCTTCAACCGCTGTAACACGTCCCCCGCGCGTTGGTCCTACGGTTCTGAACTCCATATCGCCATAGAGCGTACTGTCATATGTGACCGCCTGACCATCTTGCGCTGCTACCTGAGATGGAGCTAAAAATACTGCAGAGATAAGTAAACCAAATAATACCAAAGCCGTTTTTATAAATTTCATAGAGGATATGTTTGAATATTTCGATAATTGAAAAAATAATTAACGAATTACTTCGTGAGATGAAAATCTATTTGTCAGAGATTTATAATTATCCGGGTACCGGGCAAATACCTAAACTCATTTGCAAAAAAAATCCCCCGACAATCAAAATAATAATAACAGCAAAAAATAGATACGATTTCCAAGAAGTTGGGCTGTCATATTCTTGCTGTTTTCGGAAAAATTGTATCATTGATATCTCCTTATTTTTTACCAGCCTGCACTACCCGGCTTGCCTTTAAAAGGTCCCACGATGTTAGAGGTAATCCAGCCGCCGTAAAAGCCGCCTTTCTGGGCATCTACCTTTTCGTCACCTACATAGCAACCCTGCATTTTATGGCCATAAAATGCAACATATCCGGCCATCGATTCAAAAGGTTCCGTAAGATCAGGATAACACCATGCCGCCTTTTCAGCTTTTTGTTTACCAACCACCACATCGAAATAATGCGCCTGCCCTTTCCACTCGCAATAGGTAGTACCGGATATTTTTTGCAAATATTTCATCTGGATATCTTCTTGCGGAATATAATATACCGGCGGATGGCTCGTCTCAAGAACCCGCTTAGATCGATCTGAATGCACAATCTCTTTACTATTGAACACGATACGCACTGTTTTTGCGCTATCTTCCATTTTGGGCGGGCGCGGATAATCCCACACTGATTCTTGTCCGGGACCGGGCTCTGTTTTCTTCATTCGATATTACTTTTTAGATAGATATTGTACCGAAAAATAATCGTCCTCGTCTGTCCATACCTGCTCAACAGAGAACGAATCACTGACCAAATCTTCAAACTCATCCAACGTATATTTATACGAATTTTCGGTGTGTATGGATTCCCCTTTATTAAATACAAAAGTTTCATCGGCGATCTGTACTTCTTGCTTTTTCTGCGAAACCAAATGCATTTCGATACGCCCTTCCTGCTCGTTAAAATATGCCTTGTGCGCAAATAAATTTATCTCAAAATCGGCTCCTAACTCACGGTTAATACGCTTTAGCATATTTTTATTAAACTTTGCGGTAATACCATCTTCGTCATTATAAGCAGATTCTAACAGCTGTTTATCTTTTTTCAGATCTACACCAATAAGCATTCCTGCATCTGGGTCAGTGATATCTGCAAGTGTAGATAAAAACGAACGAGCTTTCTCGGGGAGGAAGTTACCGATGGTGGATCCCGGATAAAAAAGAACCTGTTGGCTATAACTATCTCCTAAAGAAGGTAATTTAAAATGAGAGGTATAATCAGCAAATACAGGGATGATGGAAATCCTGGGATATTCGATTCGTAAATTACTAACAATTTTAAGGAGGTATTCCTCTGAGATATCTACTGGCACGTAGGATGCCAATGAATCGAGCTTTTCCAACAGCAGTCGCGTTTTGCTACTACTGCCACTGCCCAACTCCACCAGCATTGCTTTAGAACCTATACTGTCAGCAATAGCATCAATATTTTGATTCAGAATAGACCGCTCGATTTCCGTAGGATAATATTCCTCCAATCGTGTTATCTGCTCAAAGAGCTCCGATCCCCGCTCATCGTAGAAATATTTACTAGGCAACTGCTTTTGTGATTTGCGTAATCCTTCTACTACCTCATCCAGCATCGTCTGCCCAGTATCCGCAACCTGATTTTCCATATAAAAAGTTAAATATTTTTGGCTAGTCGAATGCCGTTAAACTGCCAGCGCGCATCGGGATAGAAAAAGTTGCGGTAGGTCTTTCGGATGTGCGTCTCCGATGTAGCGCATGATCCACCACGCAGCACATACTGACTGCACATAAATTTGCCATTATATTCACCCAGAGCACCGGGTAACGGCTCATATCCGGGATAGGGTTCATAGGCACTCATCGTCCACTCCCAAACATCACCGTACATTTGCTTGAGGCCGTCTGTATTTTGCTGCAGGGGTCGCGGATGAAACTTGTTATCTTCTACAAAATTACCATCGTATGGCTTATCACCGGCGGCTACTTCCCACTCAGCCTCTCGGGGTAACCGCGCATCGGCCCATCGAGCAAACGCATCAGATTCGTAATAACTGACATGGGTTACCGGCTCATGGGGATGTACTTTCCGAAGACCTCCCAACGTATAATGATACCAACCGTCATCCCGTTTGCACCAATAAAGCGGGGAGTCCCAATTTCTTTCATTGACTGTAGCCCATCCGTCATCAAGCCACAAAGGGGAACGTTCATAGCCGCCATCTTCCATAAATTCCATGAATTCACCATTGGTAATCAGGCGGTCGGCCATCACAAATGGCTCAAGAAATTTTCGGTGGCGGGGATGTTCATTATCGTAGGTATATTCTCCCCCATCATTACCGATCTCGTAAATCCCTTCATCAAAAGAAATCCAATTCAGTGAATCAGGCGGACTTCCCTTGGGATGATTGAGCTCTTTATATTTTGGATAGAGTGGATTCTGCGCAAACATGTATTTAAAGTCAGTCACCATCAGCTCTTGGTGCTGCTGCTCGTGATGGTTCCCAATCTCAATGACCGGACCGAATTCAGCAATCTCTTCTGGGGTAGCACCTTCAATAAAAGCAAGCACCTGCCCATTAACATATTCTCGATATTCGAGTACTTCATCTACCGAGGGACGCGAAAGTAACCCTCGCTTTGACCGGGTATGCGGCTCACCGGTTTGCAGATAATAAGAATTAAAAATATATGAATACTGTGGATGCAGGGACTCATAGTCGGGCAGAGCTTTTTCCAACACAAAAGTCTCATAAAACCAGCTCACATGTGCCAAATGCCATTTGGTAGGACTCGTATTATTAATGGCCTGAATGACATAATCTTCCTTCTCCAAAGGCTCCGTTAAATGAATGCTAAAGTCCCGAATTTCCTTAAATCGCTTTTTGAGCTGCTCTTTTGAATGGCGATCGGCAGATTTTTCAAGCTTGGGCTGGGATGTTTTTATATCCATAACAGATATTTTTATAACTGGAGATTACAAACTTGCTGTACTCATCTACAACAGATCATGCAAATTAGTTCTTCCACTCTAAAAAATTCGGGAAATTACCATATACTAACCGGCTTTTACTATTCAATACAGCTAGTTAGCGGAAATCAAATAATTGAGAAAATATACATGGGAAAGTGACAAGAAAAAATACATGCTAAGAAATCAATAGATCTATTCTTTATAAAAATAGATTTTGTTACGATTGCTATCCTTAGTACTCCTGACTCTCACCCCATTTTTTTCATTATACTGATACACAGCTGTACGCATCGAATTCAAATGGTTCTCATCCTCAAAACCAACCTCTATTGCATCTCCATCTGCTTCCAGCTTATCGAGTGCTTCAAATAAAGGCTTAAACTTTGACGATCGCCGCTTGGTTGCCTCTAATTTTTCACGATCTACGAATTTAATATCCATTGGACCAAAAGTTAGTCAGCATTTCTGCTCTCTTTATTCCATCTTAGATAATATACTTTTCACTAAATGTTTAGTTATAAACTATATTTCAGATCAATGATTAGATAACCAATGCTATATAAAAGATGTACAATATTCACTTACTGAATCTCATAAAACTGATCGTAAACGTAATCCCAAAAATCCGCTAAATTTGATCCTTTATTGTGCGGATTTTTTGAAGTAGATGACTTCATTGCATCTAAACAAGCTTTTTCTTTGGCATCATAATATGCCTTCAACTGATGTGCAGTGGGATCTTCGATCATCTCTTCAAACTTTTTTATTTTTTCAGGCATAACAGACTATTTCACAATTATAAATATATTCATCAATATAACGTACAACCCTTATTCTAATAAAGCAGTTTAGATAAGATATTGCAAAAGGGAGTCAAGAATAGCAAATAAAAAACGGACAGCTCCTCACGAAACTGTCCGTAATAATGTTTGAGTGGGCGATGCTGGATTCGAACCAGCGACTTCTTCCTTGTAAGGGAAGCACTCTAAACCGCTGAGTTAATCGCCCTTTTGCAAGTGCAGAATATACGCATATTCTGTTATCACTCAAAACATTTTTTACTCCTTCAAAGGAAGAATATTTTTTGTAGGTTAACACCGTTAACTACTTCTTGACTTGTGTTACACAATCAGGCATCTTAGCAAACAATACAAGCAACGCCTCTATTAAATCGATTTATATACTGTTATGGCAAACCAATTAAATAACAATTCTCCTTTCGAAGCCGTCATCGTCGATGGCGGACGCATTCCCTTTCAGCGGTCGGGCACCGGATATAAAAAAATGATGTCCTATGATCTCGGTCGTATGGCTATCGAAGGACTAATCAGTCGCTCGGGCATTCATGCTGGTGAGCTGGATCGTGTCATCATGGGTACGGTCATCCAAGAGGTAAACACCAGCAATGTGGCCCGAGAATCGGCACTGGGGGCCGGCATCCCCAATACTGTACCGGCTCATACGGTCACCCAAGCCTGTATCTCTTCGAATCAAGCTATCACTAGTGCGGTTAACCTGATTCGTTCGGGACAAGCTCAAATTATACTGGCCGGCGGCACCGAAACCATGTCTGACATTCCTATCCGGTTTCGTAAAAAGTTCCGCCAAAAACTATTGGATGCCCGTAAATACAAATCGCTTAGTGACTTTCTGGGATTTTTTAAAGGACTGCGACCATCGCACCTATTGCCAGAAATCCCATCTATTTCTGAATTTTCTACCGGTGATACCATGGGTGAAAGCTGTGACCGCATGGCCGCTCACTTTGGCATCGGCCGAAAAGAGCAAGACCAATATGCCCTGCGTTCTCACCAGATGGCAGCAAAAGCTACCAATGAAGGCTTGCTTGATGATGAACTGTTACCGGCTGCCACTCCTCCTGACTTTGATGCCATCGAGTACGACAATACCTATCGTGAAGACACCTCGATGGAAAAACTTGAAAAGCTAAGCCCTGCCTTTATCAAGCCGCACGGCACTATCACGGCGGGTAATTCTTCGGCATTTACCGACGGTGCTTCGGCTTCACTGATCATGGAAAAACAAACGGCTCTCAATCACAATATCACTCCAAAAGCTATATTACGCAATTATACTTATGTAGCACAAGACCCTGAGGATGAACTACTGCTGGGTCCGGCCTATGCCACCCCAAAAGTACTTGATGCGGCGGAGCTTCAGCTTGCTGATATTGACGTTTTTGAGTTTCACGAAGCCTTTGCCGGACAAATATTAACGGTACTTAAAGCACTCAACTCCGACAAATTTGCAAAAGAAAAACTAGATCGCGATCAGAAAGTGGGCGAAATCCCAATGGATAAATTTAATTGCTGGGGTGGATCGCTTTCGCTGGGTCACCCTTTTGGAGCTACAGGTACGCGCTTAGTCACCACTGCTGCCAATAGGCTGCATCACGAAGACGGCCGTTTTGCACTTGTTGCTGCCTGTGCTGCCGGTGGACAGGGACATGCTATGATCCTGGAACGATTTGACGGCTAATATTCAATAGTAGCACGGGCATTTACTCATGCGAAAGCTGCTGCCTGCTACAAACAAATACTTGCAACAGTTCTATTTGTCTGCTTTATGATACTTAAACCTGAAAGTTATTTATAGATATGTCTTACTTATCCATTGAAGAACAAGAAAATATACTGGTTGTTACTCTTAACCAGCCTGATGAAAAAGTAAACAAACTTAATGAGGCGTTAATCTCTGACTTTGAAAACCTCCTTAATGATGTAAACGACAATGAGATTGACGGCATTGTTCTGCAAAGCGGCAAAGAAGGAAATTTTATTGCTGGTGCCGATGTAGAAATGTTGAAAAACAAGTCAGCTCCCGAAGGTATTGAAGAATTAAGCAGGCGCGGTAATGAGCTGCTTCTAAAGCTGGAAAAACATCCGATCCCTGTTGTAGCAGCTATTCATGGCTCGTGCATCGGCGGCGGTATGGAAGTAGCAATGGCCTGTAACTATCGCGTAGCTTCGGAACATTCTGATACAGTGATGGGACAACCCGAGGTAAATCTGGGGCTACTACCCGGTGGCGGGGGCACACAACGTCTGCCCCGACTTATTGGCATACAAAATGCCCTTACCTACATGCTTACAGGCAAAAACATTTATCCGCGCAAGGCTTACAAATTAGGATTGGTAGATGAGCTAACGCATAAAGATGCGGTGCTGACAGCCGCTAAAGCAGCGGTCAAAAAAATCAACAGTGGAAAGTTCGAGCGCAAAGATAAACGAAGCCTTGCTCACCAACTGATGGAAGGGCTAAGTCCTCTGCGCAAAATTATTTATTCCCAAGCCCGCAAGCGAGCTCAATCTAATACAAAAGGCAACTATCCCGCGCCGGAAAAAATTATCGACAGTGTGGAAGAAGGATATGAAAATGGCTTTCAGGCCGGCCTGGAATTAGAGTCTGTTAACTTTGGAAAGCTGGCAGCAACACCCGAATCAGAAGCGTTGGTAAATATGTTCTTTGCCATGCAGGGTGCCAAGAAAAATCCGCAGGAAGACCAAGCAAAAGGCATTCAAAAAATGGGTGTGCTAGGTGCGGGACTTATGGGCTCAGGAATTGCCGATGTCAGTGTCAACAACGATTTCCGCGTGCTCCTCAAAGACCAGTCCGTAGAACAAGCCAGCAAGGGCAAGCAATCCATATGGAAAAGCCTGGAAAAAAATCGTAAGAAACATATTATTTCATCATTTGAACGCGATCGCATCTCAAGTTTGGTTACTCCTACCGAAACCTACGACGGCTTTGAAAATACAGACATGGTTATTGAAGCTGTTTTTGAGGACTTAGATCTCAAACAATCAATCTTAGAAGAGGTAGAACAGGTAACACCTGACCACTGTATTTTTGCCTCGAATACTTCTTCCTTACCTATCAATAACATTGCTGAAGCCTCCGGTCGGCCGGAACAGGTGGTGGGCATGCATTACTTTTCACCCGTTCCTAAAATGCCACTTCTGGAAATTATTACCACTGAGAAAACAGCTGACTGGGTTACCGCCACGGCTCGAGAAGTAGGAATTCAGCAGGGCAAACATGTAATTGTCGTTAATGACGGTCCCGGTTTTTACACCACACGCATCCTCTCTCCCTTTATGAATGAGGCACTGATGCTGCTCGAAGAAGGCATTTCGATTAAACAGCTTGATCACGATATGAAACAATTTGGCTTTCCGGTGGGGCCCGCGGCCCTCTTTGATGAGGTTGGAATCGATGTAGCTGCGCACATCACCGAAGTGCTTAGCGATCTCTTCGCAGAACGTGGTATCCAATCCAGCCAAAAACCAACAGAGCTTTTCGAAGAAGGCTATAAAGGCCGTAAAAACCAAAAGGGATTTTATACATACGAAGAAAAGGACGGCGATCTCAAAAAAGGCGACCCCAACAAACAGATGTATCAATACTTTGGTGGACCTAATCGCACGTCCATGGATGCCAACACTGTACAACAGCGAATGACGTTGACGATGGTAAACGAAGCCGCTTGGTGTCTGCAAGAGGATATACTACACAATGCTACCGACGGCGACCTGGGCGCCGTGATGGGTCTAGGATTTCCTCCTTTTCTGGGTGGACCATTCCGATATATTGACCGAGAGGGAGCTGATAAAATTGTACAACGGCTCGAAAAATTTGAGCAGGAGCATGGCCCAAGATTTACTCCGGCAGATATTCTGAAGGACTATGCAAAATCCGGTAAAAAGTTCCACCAAGATTGACAAACCAACATCTCATCCTGAACTTGATTCAAGATCCCAATAATTGGAGCAACCCGGTAAAAACACTATCTTTAGAGGCTATTTAACAGAATTGAAATATAACAAATATACGTTTTCATGATACACACAGCATTATTGTTGATGGGATCTTCACAAGGTGGCGGTGGTTGGATTAACCTGGTTTTTCTGGGAGCCATTTTTGTAATCTTTTATTTCTTTATCATCCGTCCGCAAAAAAAGCGGCAGGAAGAAGTTCAAAATATGGTTGATAACCTTGAGAAAGGGGACAAAATTGTAACCTCCGGCGGAATGATTGCCCGTGTGAGAACTGTTGATGAGGACACTGTTCTAGCTGAAATTGACAGCGATGTTAAAGCTCGATTTCAAAAAAGTTCTATTACGGATGTAAATCCCAATCAAGATTAATTGAAATATGTCCGGTAATATTACATTCGATAGCATAGAATCTGCTATCGAAGACATTAAACAGGGCGGCATTGTTATTGTAGCCGATGATAAGGACCGCGAAAACGAAGGTGATTTTGTAATGGCGGCCGAAAAAGTCACCTCCGAAGCCGTCAACCTGATGGCCAAATACGGTCGCGGGCTCATCTGCACGCCTATTACCCGAGAAAAAGCCTATCAGCTTAATCTCGACTATATGGTAACGGAAGGTGCCGACCCCGATGAGGCAGCCTTTACGGTTTCTATTGATCATAACGAATTAACCACTACGGGCATATCAGCCGCTGATCGCGCCAACACCATTAAAGAGATGATCAAACGCGATGCCCAACCTGATGATTTCCGCCGACCCGGACATATTTTTCCTCTTATCGGTACGAACGGTGGTGTACTTCGCCGTGCCGGACATACCGAAGCAGCTATTGACCTTGCCCGGCTGGCCGGTCTTGAACCGGCAGGTATTATCTGTGAGATCATGAAAGATAATGGTGCCATGGCCCGGCTCCCGGATCTGGCAGAACTTGCTGACGAGTTTAACATGAAGCTGATAAGCATTGAAGATCTTATCAGCTACCGGATGCAAAATGAATCGCTAGTCCGCAAAATTGTGGATGTTAACCTGCCTACCATTTACGGAGATTTTACCCTACACGCTTTCGAAGAACGCCTCACCGGCGACCATCACCTGGCGCTGGCTAAAGGCGAATGGGAAGAAGGTGATCCCGTGCTGGTGCGCGTACACTCTTCGTGCATGACCGGAGACATTTTCGGATCCAAACGATGTGATTGCGGTGAACAGCTGCATCAGGCGCTATTGCAAGTCGAAAAAGAAGGCAAAGGCGTAGTGCTCTACATGAATCAGGAAGGCCGCGGTATTGGGCTGGTCAACAAGCTTAAAGCATATAAGCTACAAGAAAAAGGTATGGATACGGTCGAGGCCAATGAGGCACTTGGTTTTGAACCTGATGCACGCGACTATGGCGTTGGGGCACAAATTCTGCGGTCACTGGATATCTCCAAGTTGCGGCTGATGACTAACAATCCCGTTAAGCGTGTGGGACTCAAAAGCTTTGGCCTTGAAATGGTTGAGCGCGTGCCCATCGAAGTGGGAGCCTATCCCGAAAATGTGCGCTATCTAAAAACAAAGCGCGACAAGATGGGCCATGAGCTTGATCTCGAAGAGTTGGATCCGCATAGCCCAAAATTTATTGACAGCATTGTTACGGATGAGTAGTACTACTTGATCAGCAGCATTTTTTGTGCTGCACGATCTTTTTCATCCCCGGCCCGTCGGCCACGATGCGATAAAAATAGAGTCCGCTGGCATACCGGGACCCATCCCACCGGATCTGCCGCCTGCCCGCTTGCTGGGTTTCATCTAGCGTCTTACATCTCGCATCTCACCTTTTCCTTTGTTCCCCTTCTTGCCCTTTCCCCCCTTCTTGTCGTCTTTATCCTTTTTTCCGCCCTTGCCCCCGCCGGTCCGTTCCCCGCCGAGCTGCTCCAGCAGTTCCAGCCCGTTGAACCAGAGCAGCGCGTACCCCTCACTGGTGATGTGCTTGCCCTGCTGGGCGCGCACCTCGTTAAGGAATGCGTTCAGCCCGTTGATCGCCTGTTTGGTCTTATCCTTCGAAAGCTGTTTGTCCACGTTGTCCAGCTTGGCTTGGAGACTCCGGCAAATACCTTTGTTCGTTACCCAGGTGGTGTCGCAGGAGAAGACCAGGTAGGAGTTCAGACTGTCCAAAAATACTCCCATGTCAACGTTCTCCGACCATACTCTGGGAGAAATAGTATCTCCCTTATAAGCGGCTTCTTTCCAATCAATGAAAATTTCATCCTCCGTGTAACCGGCCTTAAATAAACTATCTATATACTCATCAGTAAGAGGTTCTACAAAGCCTTCTGTATAAAATGGATGGATTGCGGGTAATCCTTCAGAGTTGAATGAGATTTCTATCTGTTCACCTGGAGATAGTCCGTTTTCTGGAGGCAAATCCAAAATCTTACCTGCGGCTGCTCCAGTAATATAGATTTTATCCAATCCATCAATATACCATTTCTTAGTTGATGGACTTGGAATAGTTTTGTTATAAAAGGATTTATCTTTGATAAATATGGAAAATGCTACCAAGACCTGTTCACTTTCCTCCGCATTCTTGATAGTATAATCATAGATATACCCAACTGAATCAGATCGGGTAACTTCTGCCGTGAATTCTCCATAGGCTTTATTTGGACGTTCAATTTGGCAAATGCCAGCTTGGCAAATACTAAATGGAACAATTAATAAAAATATTATTCTCATAACTTCCCTCTTGCTACTTCATGTTTTTTATTTCTAATCTCCACGCCATCTAAAGTGTGGATATCGAATGCCCGGATCATCTTCATCTGGTTCACGGTATGGGTCCTGCTGTCCTTCTTCAATCAATTCCCAGTCCATTTCTCTCATTAGACGACGATAATTTCTAATCCAATCAACATCGAAGACCTTGACTGTTCGCTCTCTTTCCTGACCAGTTTCAGAATTTATTACAGTTACCGTAGTATCCCTGTAAGAAATATTTTCAATATCTACATCTTTTCCTATACGGTGCGGGACGAGCAGGATTCTATCTATTACGTAATGCGATTTTCTTGTCTCTCTTTCTGGTCAATTGCCTCTTCTTCTTGAGGTCTGTCGTTTCCCTCTACCGCTTCAGGCATCACTTTTTTGTGGAAAATGATCATGGCAATAATAGCTGTTGTGATGGCAATGTCAGCCACGTTAAAAATGTAGGGGAACACCGGATAGCCGTTAATAACAAGATTGAAATGTATAAAATCTACTACGTGTCCCTCCAATACCCCACCGGTTGATTGAATATATCCCATCAGCAGCCGATCAATAATATTGCCAAAAGCACCGCCCAGTACCAATCCCATACAGAGCATATAACCCATGCTGGCTTGCTGACGATTATATAATACATAGGTGAGAATCCCGATGGTAGCGAGAATAGCAAAAATGCTAATTAACTCGGTAGAAGCCCAGCGCATCCCTAACGCCATACCGGGATTTTGGGTATAATGAAAAGTTAACCAGCCGGGAATAATATCCGTAGTATGCCAGCTTGGTGAAAGTCTAATCCAATGCTTGGTCAGCTGATCCAGAATGACAACAATAATTGCCGGAACAGCCAGAGCGGTTGTTTTCGTGCGTATCAAATGAAGTAATATTACAGGAAAATTCTATCTGCGCTTTAGCTTAGCTTCAATACTAAGTTGTGTATGAGGAACGGCCTCGAGGCGTCCCTTTTTAATTTTTTTACCGGTTACCTTGCACACACCGTACGTTTTATTCTCGATGCGCTCCAGAGCACCGTTCAGATACCGCAAAAATTTCTTCGTGCGATTAAACAACATGTACGTTTTTTCACGCTCTTGAGCATCGGTACCGACATCAGCCATATGGTACGAGTAGGCTGATTCTTCACCGGCATTTTCCATGCTGTCCTGCAGTGAACTTTTCAGTGATTCAAGTTCTTTTTCAGCTTCTTCACGCTTTTCTAGAATAATATCTTTAAAATATTCCAGTTCCTCATCAGAATACGGGGAAACGCGTTCTTCAGCTTGGCTATTTTCTTTTTCTGATGCCATAATTCTACTCTTTCTTAATTGGGATTTCTTCTGATAGAAATAGTGGATTCTTCCTCTCCTATTTCCCAGTTTTTTACAAAGTCTGATACTTCTAGTTTTTCATCAGTAATTTCTTCGGCCAACGTCTCACTTTTAATATAGTCTTTCATTGAATCAACAGCATTGCAAAGATTTTGATTTCCTTCGAATCCAATTATAATGCGATCTTCTACATCAAAGTCTGCTTCTTTACGCATATTTTGGATACGATTTACAAACTCCCGTGCCATACCTTCTTCGATCAGCTCGTCGGTTAACTCGGTATCCAGCGCTACGCTTAGACCATCTTCGGTCTCAACTGACCAGCCTTCGAGCCCGGTACGTACAATTTCGAGTCCATCTTCGCCGAGCTGTACAATGCCCTGGTCCCCCAGGTCAAGCTCTATGGATCCGGTCTCTTCGTACTCAGTAATCTCTTCGGTCGTCAGCTCGGACACTTTAGCAGCCACAGGTTTCATCTTACTGCCCAGCTTACTGCCCAGTTTCGGATAATTAGGTTTTGCTGATTTATGGACAATACCGGAATCATCATCCACAAATTCAACTTTTTTAATATTTACCTCATCCAAAATAATCTCTTTGACTGACTCTATAGCTTGCCGATCATCTTCTTTCTCCACCGGCAAAATTATACGTGACAACGGCTGGCGAACGTTAAGCTCAAGCTTGTTACGCAAGCTCAGCACCATTGATGATATTTGCCGTGCCAGATCCATGCGGTGCTCCAACTGCTTGTCGATAGCTGTTTCTTCTACCGTTGGATAGAACGAAATATGTACCGATTCTTCATCAGCTTCTGTCACTTGGTTCAATCTCTGATACAACCATTCACCCAAAAACGGTGCAATAGGGCTCATCAACTTCGCCAGATCTACCAAGCATTCGTACAACGTTTGATAGGCAGCTGCCTTGTCTAAGCTTTTACCTTCTTTCCAAAAACGACGACGATTGCGGCGCACGTACCAATTGCTGAGCTCTTCAACAAAATCTTCGATGGCACGGGCGGCTTTGGTCGGCTCGTAATCATCCAGGTACTGATCAACTAATTTGACTGTAGTATTTAGTCGAGAAATCACCCAGCGGTCCAGCTCCAGACGATCACCCACGGGAATGGGCGTGCCAGAGTAGTTGAATTCATCAATATTAGCATACATCGCAAAGAACGAATATGTGTTTACGATGGTATTGAAGAATTTGCGCTGCGTTTCTTGCAGCCCGTGCTCACTGAATTTAAGGTTCTCCCACGGAGATGAGTTGCTCATCATATACCAGCGTACGGTATCGGCACCATATTTCTGGATCACTTCAAATGGTTCTACGGCATTGCCCTTGGACTTGCTCATCTTGTTACCGTTTTCATCAAGCACCAGACCGTTAGATACTACGTTTTTGTAGGCCGGCTGATCGAACAGCATCGTCCCCAGTGCGTGCAGGGTATAAAACCAGCCGCGTGTCTGGTCAACGCCCTCGGCAATAAAGTCAGCAGGGAAGTTCTCTTTAAATTTGTCTTTGTTCTCAAAGGGATAGTGCCACTGCGCAAACGGCATCGAACCCGAATCAAACCACACGTCCATCAGGTCGGGGATGCGACGCATGGTACCGCCATCAGGGCCTTCCCACGTAATTTCATCAATATGCGGACGGTGCAGATCAATTTCCACATCATCAGGCAAGCCAGCTTTCTTTTTGAGCTCTTCAATACTGCCAATCACTTCTATGTGCTCGGGATTTTCATCACTCACCCACAGTGGAATAGGAGATCCCCAGTAACGTTGACGTGAGATAGCCCAATCCACATTATTTTCGAGCCAGGTTCCAAATCGGCCGGAACCAGTACTTGGCGGCTTCCAGTTGATTTGCTTGGCATTGTAATCCACCATCTTGTCTTTCACTTCCGTAGTTTCAATAAACCACGACTCTACCGGGTACGACATCAGTGGCGTACCTTTGCGCCAATCATGCGGATAGTTGTGCACATACGTTTCGTGCTTATACATCAAATGCTTGTCTTTGATGGCCCGCGATATAGGCTTGTCGGCATCTTTAAACCATTGGCCTTCATAGTCCGGTACCTGATCGGTAAACCGACCGTCGCCGTCAATGGGGTTAAACATGGGGATGTCATTCTTTTGGCCAGTCTCATAGTCATCGGCACCAAAAGCGGGAGCAGTATGTACTACTCCGGTTCCTTCTTCGGTAGTCACATAATCAGCGGAAACTACTCTCCAAGCATCAGATTTGTCAAACTTTTCGAGCGCATAATTAAAAACCGGCTCATAGTTTTTACCAACTAGGTCTTTGCCGGAGTACTCTTCCACAATTTCATAATCATGGTCAATAACTTCATCAATACACGCTTTGGCCATGATATAATATTCGGTACGGTCGCCTTCCGAAAGCTTAATCTTGGCGTAGTCGATCCCTTCGTTAACGGCCAGCGCCATATTCGAGATAACAGTCCACGGTGTGGTTGTCCAAGCCAAGAAATAGGTGTCTTCCTCATCTTCCAGCTGAAACTTTACAAAGATGGAAGGATCCTGTACTTCCTCGTATCCCAAACTCACTTCGTGCGAAGAAAGTACGGTACCACTGCCGGGCGAATACCACTGAATTTTATACCCTTGATACACCAGCCCTTTTTCATACAGCGTTTTAAACGCCCACCAAACAGACTCGATATAGTCATTATCAAAGGTAATATAGGGGTCATCCAAATCTACCCAGTAGGCCATCCGATTTGTCAGCTCGTCCCAAAGATCTTTATACTCAAGAACACTGTTGCGGCATTTTTCATTGTATTCGGCTACGCCGTACTCTTCCACTTGCTCACGTCCTTCCAGATCCAGTTCCTTTTCAACCTCAATTTCTACCGGCAGGCCGTGGGTGTCCCAACCTGCTTTGCGCTCTACACGGAACCCTTTCAGCGTTTTATACCGGCAAAACATATCCTTAACCGTCCGCGACATCACGTGATGAATCCCGGGCTTGCCATTGGCTGTGGGTGGCCCCTCATAAAACGTAAAGGGTATACCATCTTCGCGCGTGGATACACTTTTTTCAAAAATATTGTGCTCTTTCCACCACTTTAGGGTTTCTACTTCGAGCTTTGAAAAATTTAATTGTTTTACTTCGTCAAACTGTTTACTCATAAAGACCGTTGTACTCAATTGGGCTTTTGGAATGGCTGCTAATACCACATATAACTAATTAGCGTAGCAGAAATTCGTTATCAATTTGTTCATATAGCTAAATGAGCACCTAAGATACAAGTATTAGCTCATCAATTCACATTTTAGAAGTGAATTTTACATTGATGGCAATCTATTAAAAGCAAAGGTGCTAAAAGTTTCAAATTAAAATTCATACAGTGGCGGAACTTCTGCTTTATTATTGAAGTCCATTATATTATCCTTAATACAGCGAATAGGCAATACTATATGTTAAAAAAGTAGTAAAATCTAATCATGGACTTACCTGCAGAATCCCCTATTACGAAAGAAAACCCTTACAAAATTTGTTTTGTCTGCCTTGGCAATATTTGCCGGAGCCCCACAGCCGAGGGTATCTTCCAGCACCTTATTGATGAAGCCGGATTGAGCGAATTTTTTGAAATCGATTCAGCAGGTACATCTGCTTACCATATTGGAGAATCGGCTAACAGTAAAAGTCAACGTACGGCCAATAAGTATGGCATAACCCTGCACTCCAAGGCACGCCAATTTAATGCTTCTGATCTTGAGAATTTTGACTTGGTTTTGGCAATGGATAACGAAAATTTTAATAACGTCTGCCAGATGGCCGATGAACACCATCAATCCAAAATTCGGCGCATGCGTGACTTTGATCCCGATCCGGGGAATCGTGAAGTGCCCGATCCTTATCACGGCGGAGCCGAAGGGTTCGAAAATGTCTTTCAGATTGTTAAGCGCAGTTGCCAACAATTGATTGATGAACTTCGACCACACATCCGGCAGTAATTATGATTCCCGATTCCCTTCGGCACCACATTCAGCAAACACTTGATCAGGAGATTGTATCTGCACAACGTGTTTCCGGCGGAAGCATTAACGAGGCCGGTAAACTTACACTCTCCGATGGTTCAGAGTATTTTCTTAAATGGAATACCACGGCCGATCCGGATATGTTTACCAAAGAAGAAAAAGGATTATCGTTGCTCAAATCCGCCAACACTGGCCTGCGAATACCTGAAGTATTGGTGACCGGACAGACGGATTCTACCGGCTTTCTAATTCAAGAATTTATTATTGAGGGAGAAAAGCACTCCCAATCGGCTATAAAATTTGGACAGGCTCTTGCCAACCTTCATCAGCAACGTGCCCGGAAGTTTGGTCTTGACCATCATAATTACATCGGACGGCTGCCGCAGTCAAATACTCGTCACGAAGATTGGATCTCCTTTTTTATTAACGAACGGATGAAGCCGCAGCTTCAGATGGCTATAGATACCGGAAAGTTAAGCTCAAGTGTAGCAACTCATTTTAAATCAATGTACAATAAGCTGCCAAATATCTTTCCGGATGAAGAACCCAGCCTACTGCACGGCGATCTCTGGGGTGGTAATTATTTTTATGATGATTCGGGACAAGCCACCATTTACGACCCTGCAGTATATTATGGTCATCGCGAAATGGAACTGGCCTTTACTCATCTTTTTGGCGGTTTTTCAAGCCGTTTTTATAAGGCATATAAGGATGTGCATCCTATTGAACCGGAATTTGATCAACGTAAGGATATCTACAACCTATACCCGCTGCTGGTACACACCAATTTGTTTGGAGGGCACTATGCACGGCAGGTAGAGACAATTGCCAAACAGTTTTTATAAGCCAAATGTAATGTAAAGAGGAATTAATAGTAGAGCGACTTGCCAAAATCACTCTACTATATCACAAAGCAATAACAACAATGGCTAAGAAGAAACAAATTATCAGCCTGGTACCGAGTCTTACGGAGTTAATTATTGATATGGGGCTTGGCAACCAGCTCGTGGGTCGAACACGTTTTTGCGTACATCCCCAAGAAGCAATACAGGACATCCCCATTGTAGGCGGCACCAAAAATCCGCGGATTGATAAAATTCATGATATTAGTCCCGATTATATCATCGCCAATAAAGAAGAAAATCGCCCTGAGGACATTAAAAATCTGCAAGATGATGCAGAAATTATCCTTACTGATATTTCCACCATCGAAGAAGCACTATCTGCTATTGAAGAAATTGGATCTATTTTCGATGTCTCCCAAAAAGCAAAAAAACTCATCAGTCAGATCCACCAAAAACTGGAAGAGCGCCCTGATACTCCCCCTCTTGACACCATCTACATGATTTGGAAAGATCCCTGGATGACGATTGGTGGGGATACCTATATCCACGATGTACTAAGCCACTGGAACTTAAATAATATCTTTGGAAATCAGTGCCGATATCCAACGTTTGATCTCCAAGATCTACAATCTTACGAGCCTGAACTCATTTTGCTTAGCAGTGAACCATATCCTTTCAAAGAGAAACATATTGTACAAGTAGAAGAAAAGTGCCCACATGCTCGAGTACTACGAGTTGAAGGAGAATGGTTTAGCTGGTATGGCTCGCGGATGAAGCATGCCTTTGGCCGCCTAAATGGATGGAGGCAAACAATTGCAAATTAGCCCTAACAGCACCCTTCGGTCTTTGTACTGATTATTGTACTATACAACCAATAAAACCGTTATAAAGTCTATGAAAATTACGGGCATCACATACAGGCTTAGCATGCTGGTACTGCTTTTTCTTATAGCTGGTGATATTGGTTTATTGGTGGCTCAAAACAGTCAACACAACGAAGAGCAAGCCAAAGCAATATATATCAATGGGATAGCTGCTTTTGAACAAGAAGACTATCAGCAGGCTCTTACATTACTGCGTTCTGCCTATAAAACACTGCCCGAACATGCCGGCATCAATTTTGCGCTGGCCGATACCTATCTTCGTAATAATGATCTCGGTAATGCCGAGTACTATGCAAATAAAGCAGTTTCTCTGGATCCCCAAAATCTTTGGTATCGCCTTAAACTGGCAAAGATTTACCAAGCCAACGGCAAAACTGATGATGCCATCGAATCATTAAATACTGCACTGCAGAAACATCCCAATAATACAAAACTGCTTCGCAGACTTGCTGAATACTACCGACAAGACAACAAACTGGAAAAGGCGAATACGCTTTATAACAGACTTTTGTACTTGCAGGGGGAACGCATTTCACTGAGGATACAACGGTTGCGGAATTTTAATCGATTAGAAATGCGGGATTCTAGTTTGGCTGAACTGCAAAAAATTCGGGCATTAGACCCACAAAATCCTTCCATACTCCGCCTTATCAGCGAACAATATATGAAAATGAATAATATTGATGAGGCAAGACGGGTACTGCTAAATGCACGTCAACAGAACCTGCTGACCAACTCCAAAAGCACGATGCTGCTGGCGGATATCTATATGCAACAGGCGCAGTGGGATAGTGCTGGTACTTTGCTCAATACAGTAATGGATGATACCTCAATAGCAGTACGAGAAAAACTGAAAGTGGGCCGGCAGTTATATCAAAAAGCGATACGCGATTCTAATAATACCGAACTGCAAACAGCGGCTCAGTCAGTTATACAGCAGCTTATGCAAAACGAACAATCATCCAGCAATGTGCAATCACTGGCCGCTGACTTTTTCGTTGAAACCAATCAGCCTGATCTGGCTTTACAAGCATTAAAACGAACCAATGAGCTGAATCCCTTTAACGACACTGCCTGGAAAAAACGACTAAAAATTCTCTTCTCCAGCGGCAAGGTAGAAGAAACAATTGCTGTAGGAGAAAAAGCAGCAGAACATATTCCCCAAAACCCTGTCATTTTATACTTTCTGGGAAACGCACAACGATCTGCCGGCCAATATGGTCAAGCCATTACAAATTTAAAAGAAGCAACCTTGTTGCCTGCCCGTACGCCACTTAAAACTAACATACTATCTGCCTTGGCAGACAGCTATGCAGCACAAGAAAACTGGAATAAGGCTTTTCAACGATACGAGGAGGCTCTCCGCCATGATCCGCAAAATGCTGTTGTTCTAAACAATTATGCCTATTACTTGTCAAAGCAAAAGCAAAAACTGCAAAAAGCTGAAGAGATGGCCAAAAAGGCCTTCGAACTGGATCCGGATAACCCATCTTATCTTCATACTCTGGGATGGGTTAAATTCCAAAAACAAGAATATCAAAAAGCAAAGCAGCTTATTCGATCTTCATTGGAAGCCCGGCCCGAAAATGCAGAGGCTATGGAACACTTGGGCGATACATTATTTAAATTACGGCAAGACCAACAAGCAGTTAAGTGGTGGAAAAAAGCCTTAGAAGAAGATCCAGCTCGTACTCATCTCAAAGAAAAAATTTCTGCAAATCGTGATTCATAATTGGTCAAAAATATATTTAGGATTGCTCTTGCTTTCTGTGGGACTGGTTTCATGCTCTGGTTCTAAGGAACTGAGTAAGTCCGGCTTTACTGATTCTTCTGTTCCGCCCTCAGATGTCACAGCTTCTATCCCTGACTACCAATCCAGACTACTGACGGTCAAAGGCAAGGGACGAGCAATTGTCAGCGAGCCGGGCAATACGGAACGTGTTACCGTAACGTTTTCGAGTGATACTGCCAAAAGTCTGGTCACTATTCGCAATGGTATTGGCATTAAAGGCGGAGAAATGCTTACCGATGGCGATACGCTTCTTATCTATAACAAAGTGGACAAGCGAGCACGAAAAGTGGCAATCAAAAGTGGAAATATTAACCGCATCAACAAGTTGGCATCGCTCAATATCCTAAAAATGATTCACTACCCAATAAACGCTGAAAATGTACAGCGAGTCCAAGAGAATAAATCGTTGTATAAAATACGGCTCTCATCGGGTACTTACGTTTTAGTGGACAAAGAATCGGGGTTCATTAGGCAAGTTACCCCTCCTGCTAATTCTGCATTGCCTTATTCCAAAATTACTTATGATTCATACGCTTCTGTAGAAGGGTTCATCCTTCCGCGAAGAATTAGTATATTTGGAGCAAATAAACAGTCAAAAGTATCGTTACAGCTTACAGAACTGGACTTAAATCCACAGTTGAATCAACTAACCCTTAATATTCCGGACGACATACCCATTTATTACCAATGAAAAAGATGAAATACACTTTTTTGCTCTTGGTGTCAGTGCTTATCGGCTGGAATATCCCTGCTCAGGCACAGAACTATAAACAAGAGCGTGCTCAAATTGCAGAAAAGCAGAAAAACATCCAGATACAAATAGGGGAACTTAATCAGCAGATTCAGCAGTATGAGCAACGACTAAAGCGTGCGACTCAAAAATACGAAGCACTCTATCAAAAATACCAGGATCTGAAAAAAGTTATTGCCCTTCAAGATCAAAAGATCAAAAATCTACAGGCTGAACAACAACAGGTACAAAAAGAGATTAATGTGACCAGCAATTCTCTTGAGGAAAAAAGAGAAGAACTAAAACAGCTTATTGCTAAATATAAAAAGACACTCAGCTATCTATATAAACACGGCAGGACAACTCAATTGGCCCTAATTCTGTCATCCTCATCCATCAACAAAATGCTGGTGCGCTCTTTTTATCTGGATAAATTCAGTAACTACCGGGAAAAACAAGCCCAGCAAATTCGGCAAGCTGAAAAGGAGCTTGAAAAAACAAAAAACCAACTTGTCGAAGCACGTCAAAAAAATAAGGAAGTACTGCAAAATATTACCCAGGAAAAAGAGCGACTTGCAAAACAACAACAACAACAATCCCAAAACGTGGCGCTTCTTCGCGAAAACAAAGAAGAAATTCAGCAGTCACTGCAACAATCAAAAGAAGAAAAAGAAAATTTAAATAACCGTTTTTCCGAACTTATTGAAAGAGATAAGAAGCTTCGAAAACAACAACAAGAACGTCGCCAGCAGCGTGAAGCCAATCGCAAAGATAAGTTGGCTGCAGCCAAAAAAATTAAGGACGATACCAAACGTGCTAAAGAGGTAGCTAAATACTCGGAACCCATAAAGCCTGCTAATTTTATAAGTTCTGACCGGCTTGAAGAAATTGAACAGGAATTTGCTCAAAAAAAGGGACGTCTGCCATGGCCGGTTGACAGCCGCACAGTATCTGAACATTTTGGTAAGAGCCGACATCCCGTTTTTGGTACGGTTACTCCCAATCCCGGTATCGAAATTGTCACTGATTCCCAAGCTCGTGTCCGCGTAGTTGAGGATGGCTATGTTATTGCTATTCAACCTTTGCCCGGTTACGGCGATGTTATATTGGTTAAACACGGCCGTTTCATCACTGCTTACGGCAACTTGAGCCAAATTATGGTAAATAGTAATGAGATCTTGACCCAAGGAGATGTTATTGCACTGTCAGGCAGTGATAACTCCGTAAAGGGAAAAAGCCTCTTTTTCCTGATTCGTGAAAACGACAAAAATCTTGACCCCGAAAAGTGGTTGCAAACGAAGGCACTATCCAGCGCTTACTAATTGGATTGAGGGTGTAATTGTTGCTATTTTAAATTCACAAATTTCTACGCTCTTAACTCATATTTTATGATAAACTGGCAACGCACCTTCGCTTTTGTAACCGGATCTATCGTAGTCGGATTAGCAATTATTCTCGTCTCTAACAGTTTTATCCAATATGTTGCTCGCGAAGGCACCACAGGCTATCTGTTTTTATTTGGATTTGGACTAATATACCTAAATCTGAATTTTGGCTTTAGCCGTCGCTTTATGATGAAGGCAATGAACATCAGCTGGATATGCTATCTGATGGCCATTTTTACCATCTTGCCTACCATTTTCTGGATCTACACAAAAGATGTGGGATTGGGAAAAGCACAGCTTTTCTTTGCCCTGACGGTTATTTTTGCTGCTTTTCTCGGTGCTTACTTTGGAATCCGTCGAGGTGTGGTGAAACGAGCACAGTATATCCAGCAAATGAAAGATGACGACCAAGAGTTACCGAAATCACTGAGGCGTCCCCATGATGATGTAAGTATTAATTAACCAACCTTTTCTACAAGTATTTTAATTTTAATAGGGAGATGCAGCAGATATCAACCCATCATGGAGATGGCAAGCGGAATCTATAATACGGTGCTTCCGATTCCGCAAAGACGGACAGGCTAACAGTTATCAACTCTCAATGAGTTTCAAAATTAAAAAGGCTGCCTGATTGACCAGGCAACCTTTACTACACAAATTGGAAATATACCTTAGTTAAACAAATAAAAATCTATTCCAATATTGGCCTGCAAGGCACGGGAATCAGCGCGAAAGAGCCGATCACTCTCCCAGTCATATCCTATTTCGGTAAACAAACCAATTGTATTGCTCATTCGATAGGCTAACCCTGCACGTAAACCAAATCGAACGCGGAAATTTTCTGCTGCTCCCTGAGTATTGGCAAGTGTGTTAAGTCCCATGTTATTGCCAAACATTAAATTCATTTGTGTGTATGGCTGCAGGCGATTTGTGCGAAACGGATAAACACGAACAAGAGGCCCCACGCCCCAACTGCCTACTCCAAAACTATTATTCGGGCTATCTACAAAAAAGCTAGTCAGTATCTGAAATCCTACTCCCAACCGCTGCGACATCATACGTACATCACGATACACGAATTCAAGCTCAGAGCTGCCATCGGTTATCAGGGGATTATTTTCTTTATAAGTAAGGTCGCCCAAACTGTGAATATTTGCCGTTAAACCATGGATACCAACATCAGAGCGCAATTTTTTGAGTCCCGAATCGGACTGCCCCTCTGATTGGCCGAAAACCGGCTGGCTTACAATCCCCGTCAACAGTAACGACAGCAGGGCAAAACTTAAAATTCTAGTAGCTTTATTAAATTTATGCGTAATCATTGTGCGTTTATTTCTTGCTAAATTCTGTGAAAACAGCTTTTTGAAGAGCCTGTAAAATTGCCTAATAATTTGTACAGTTACAATAACTGACTCAAATTATAATTGTTGCATAAACAACCCATTTTAACAGATTAACAATGGCTGAAAATTAAAGTCAATTCAATCAATCCGAGGTTTTTCTAAACATCATATTTCTACTATAAAATATTCCTCCCAGTAGTTATCAAAAAAGGAACTTCCATATCAACTATATTCCTGAGCATCACAATGTTATCACTTAAAAAATAATCTGCATTCCCAGCTCTATTCCAACCTTATAGCCAATACGATTATAAGGATCAGATTTACCATGGCTGCGGCCAACTCCTAACAAATGACTATTTCCCTGCCAGTTATCAAAATCCACTCCAATATTTTATAACTTCTAAGGGTCAAAAAATATATAATTAATCCATTCCTATATTTTGGAAACCAACCTGCGACATATCCCAGACCTGCCTGTGCCACAGTGGTGTGTAAACGGCCACGTACATACCATTGCCCGTTCGTGGCTGGGCGACACAACGTTACCGGATGTTAACCGGATCGAAATTCCTACCCCCGATGATGATTTTCTGGAACTTGATTGTGCCATACATCCCAATTCTGAATCTGTCATTATATTATTTCACGGTCTGGAAGGTTCTTCTGAACGATACTACATCGTAGAACTGATGAAAGAACTACTTGAGGAGGAGTATTCGGTCGTAGCCGTTAACTTTCGCAGCTGCGGATCGCGAATGAACAATCAGCCGCGATTTTATCACTCTGGAGAAACCAACGATTATGCCACAGTATTCAACTGGATTTCCCAGCAATATCCCGACAAAAAAATGGGCGCTGTGGGATTTTCACTTGGCGGTAATGCACTACTCAAATCACTGGGAGAAGAAGGGAGTGGCCACCCGCTTGATGCTGCTATAGCCGTGTCAGTTCCTTACGATTTACGGCTTGGATCCATCAGGCTATCCAAGGGATTTCATCGCCTTTATGAATATCGGTTCTTGCGCACGCTAAAGAAGAAGCTGGTATTAAAACGGCAAGACTTCCCCAACCTGCCACAGTTTACCGGCTCTACACTTTTTGAATTTGATGATCAAATCACAGCGCCGATACACGGATTCAAAAGTGCAGAACATTATTACGAACAGTGCTCGGCCCGCCGTTTTATAACGGATATCCAAATTCCCACATTACTCGTCCACAGCCGGGAAGACCCGCTTTGTCCCGTCGAGGCTATGCCGGTTGCCAAAATATTTGACCACTCGAAAATCGATTACATCATTACCGAACAAGGCGGACACGTGGGTTTTTGGAGTCAACCGAAGGGATGGCTCAATTATATCATCAGAAACTATTTGCATAAAAAGCTAACAGAATCACTATAGATCTAACGATTGGTAATTAACATTTATCTTTAGTGAACTGAATGGTAGTCATCTTTGTTAAAATCTACAGTTTTAGAACAGAAAGAATTAATACATTATTATAAATGGTTATTATTATCGGCGCAGGCCCCATTGGGCTGGCTACTGCTATCGAACTAAAAAAAAGAGATATTCAGGCAAAAATTATTGAGCGCGGCTGCTTGGTCAACAGCATCTTTCACTATCCCAAAGACATGACGTTTTTCTCGACCTCCGAGCGGCTGGAGATTGGCGGTGTACCCTTTATTTCGCACAACGATAAACCCACGCGCCGCGAAGCCCTGGAATACTACCGACGTGCCGCCGAAAGCTACGATCTTGACGTCCATCTTTATGAAGAAGTGCAAGATGTTGAGGGCAGCGACCAATCTTTTGCCGTAAAGACCGACCAGGGAACCTATCAGGCACAAAAAATTGTAGTGGCCACAGGGTTTTATGACATCCCTAAAATGATGGATATCCCGGGTGAAAGTCTCGATAAGGTGCGACATTATTATGATGAAGCTCACGCCTATGCCTGGCAGGACCTGCTTGTCATTGGCGGAGGAAATTCAGCCGTTGATGCGGCACTACAAACCTACCGGTCACATGCCAATGTAACACTGGCCGTTCGTGATGATGATATCAAAGAATCAGTTAAATACTGGGTAAAACCGGACATCAGAAATCGTATAAAAAATGATGAAATTACCGGCTATTTTAATACGGAAGTGAAGGAGATCAAACCGAAAGAAGTTGTGCTCGATACACCAAACGGTACCAAAACCATTCCTAATGATTTTGTACTAGCCATGACGGGATATCAGCCAAATTTTGAACTAATGACAAAATTTGGCATTGAGCTCAGCGACGATAAGGATAAGATGCCAATCTATGACGATCATTCACTGGAAACTAATCGAGGAGGGATGTATGTAGCGGGTGTTGTTTGCGGAGGAATGGATACCAGCAGCCTGTTCATAGAGAATACGCGCGTCCACGCCGAACACATTGCCAATGACATTGAGCGAAAATTGCCCTGATTACTGATGAACAGCAAGGAGTAATTTTTGGGACCATTTCACCCTAGAATTTTGTGCAACCATCAAAAATATCAGGTGCTAATAATAGCTACAGGTTGAAGTTATTTTCTAATTAGGTAAAGTCTTACAATTAGAAAATATGCTATAAAATGAAGCAGAATAGATAATCCGCAAAAATTCTCTCAGCCATTTATGTGCAGCAAAAAAAGAGAGGGTAAGCAACCTACATCACGCCGCTACAACCTCCTACCGCTGCTACCTTCCGGTCCTGACGGAGTTTAGAGGGAGCTGGCTGCGTAGGGCCTACCCTCGAAGTGATAAAGATAAAATTTTTGGGGGTTTAATGCCAACTGAAGAAGGAGTAAATTTATTTTTTCTTCATCACATAAACACCGTCCCAATGCTTGTCAGGAGGGTTCTCTTTCATACGTTTACAACGGTCCAGGTAAATAGCAGAGGGATTGGTTCGGTTACTATTTTGATCGTTCGTAACCGCTTGTTCAAGCTCCAGAGAACGTTCAAAAAATTGGTGCGCGGCATCCCACTGTCGGTTTCGATATGCTTCTATCCCTTTTTCAAAATGCTCCTTGCATTCAAACTGCTGTTCGGAAAGATGATCCCGAAGACCCATAATTTCATATACGTCAACCGGCTGAGTGCGTCCCTTTACGACGATACGATCAATTAAACGGAACACACAGCGGTCACCATATTGCTGAGCCTCCTCTTTTGTTGCAGCTGTCACCATTGTATAAATACCGTACTGTTTGGATCCGGTTTCACAGCGGGAGGCTAAGTTAACATCGTCGCCCATCATGGTATAATTAAAACGACTTTCCGAACCCATATTCCCGGTTACAATGGTTCCGGTGTTAATCCCTATACGAGCACGCATGTGTTGAACCAGCTCTGGCCACTGCTCATCGTCATTTTCCCATTTGGATTGGAGCTCAGTCAACTTTTGCTGCATAAGTTGTGATACCACACAAGCTTTGTATGCATGATCTTCCTGCGGTACGGGAGCCCCGAAAAAAGCCACAATTGCATCACCGATATATTTATCCAACGTACCATCATGTTCCGTCAAAATATTGGTCATTGCTGATAAATATTCATTTAGAAGTTTGACCAATTGTTCGGCCGGCAATTGTTCAGATATTGTTGCAAATGATTCAATATCACTGAAAAAAGCCGTTATATAAATTTCATCACCCCCCAGTTTGGGTTCTTCTTGGTGTGCCACCATCTCCTCAACAACGGCGGGCGAAACGTAAGACGAAAATAATCCCCTAATGCGACGCTTTTCGCGCTGCTCAATCACATATTCATAACTCTGCATGCTAATATATCCAACTGTTAGTGCCGTCATCATCGATACAAAATCCAACACATATCGAAACCACAGAAAGCCGCCAAGTACCGCAGCGGTAACACAAGCACCAGCTATTAAATACAGTGCAAACCCCCAAAAGCCAGATGTGTTACGAACACCCAAAACAGCCAATATTATGAGTCCCAGCAATACTAATAAATTTATTCCTGGCGGCACATAATAAATATATTTTCCCGACAGAATGGTCTGGATAGCATTGGCATGCATCTCAACTCCCGGCATTATATTTTGATCAGCAAAAGGAGTAGAATGCAGATCATTTAATTCGGGCATGGTGGCACCTATCAGCACAATTTTGTCCTCAAAAACACCCGACTGCTTGAGCCCAAATCTCGGATCGGAAAAGCTGTTAATCTGAAACGAAGAATCTTCGGACGCTAACACAATCGTTGAATCATCAATAACGGTTTCGTACGAAAAACGAGGAAAGGTTCCCGGGCCACCGAAATAGTTTATCGTCATTAAATTGCTGCTATACAGAGGAATCGAATACGGACCGAATGTTAATTTTTCTGCCGACTTGTCGATATTCTGCTTATCCATGTCATTGAAAAAAGCTAGAAGCTCAAGCCCAAGCGACAGATATCGCTCATCATTATAAGCCATATCCAAAATATATTGGCGGATTTTTGCATCGGCATCTTTGGTTGACCGTACAATACCTACTGGATTCTTATTAGCCGATTGCAGAACCTCATTCGGCCGTACAAATGTAGTAGAGATAGAACTGCTGCCTCTTCCGCGGTTTTGCTTTTCATGCTGGATACTACCCCCTAAAATAACATTGCCATATTTTTTTATAGCACCAGCAAATAGGGTATCATTTGTTAAGCTATAGTTGTCACGCTGATCAAAAATGACATCAAAACCAATAACTTTTGCACCGGCCTCATTAAGGTGTTCAACTAGCTTGGCATGTAAGTTAGTAGGCCAGGGATATTTGTACGGAATTTCTTGATCGGCTTGCTGGCTAATAGATACGATAACAACTGATGAATCTTCGATAGCAACTGGCCCCCGAATCTCATAGAGCTGATCAACTACATTTAGCTTAAGATTATTCACGGGTGAAGAAAAGGAAAGTAAAATCGTTATGAACAAACTAAACAATACAAGGCCCGATAAAATCAAGTAACTTGACCAGTGTTTAAAATTGTTTGTCATAACCTAAAAGTTGAAGATATATCGTGCCTGCAAAAGATAATCATTAGGAATACCCGCCCGGGAAAGTGGATTTGCAACATTTGAATACCGCCCATTCAGTCGCACAGACTGGCGGTCTGTAATATTATACTGTCCACCAATGTTAATAATATAGGCATTACTTTCGGACATAGAGGCAGTGTCTAACACATAATAATCGTCCCTGCTTTCTTGCGGGGTTCCGTTATCAGCTGGATCTAAACTATTTGTTTCCATCGTATTTTTAGTAAAGGCCAGAGAAGCATCCAGGCTCAAGGTATTATCCCAAAAGAACATTGATCCGCCCAGCTGAAAACCCCATATATCGATATTGCTTAGACCACTCCCACTTTCAGTACTATTCCAATTAATGCTCAAAGAGGTTTGGTAAGGTTTATTTTGAAATCGATTTATAATTTGCATTGATAAGCTATTGCTAAGCGTACCCCCAAAGGCCGATACTTGATCATTTGTTTTTGTATATGAATAACTTAGACTGGAATTATGGGTTATGCCCCAGAGAGAAAATTCCTGAGATATTGAGGTATTCAACTGATAGGTATCTGCAGACTGAGGTGTCGGGGCAATAACTGTATCTGTGCCTGTAATATCAAAATTTTGCAGCGCTTTTTTTTGCAGGTTATTTGGGACAAAAGGATTTAACAATGACACATTGTTATCACGCCCCCGGTGCAGAAATCCTACACTTACCTGAGGCAGATCTTGACTAATGGGATACCAACTTACATTCAGGCGCTGTGTATTCGTCGTTGTAGTCGCTCTTTTTGTATTTGATACATTATCCTGCAGATGCTCATAACCAACTGTGAGATAAATGCGATTTCCCATCAGTTGAATCTGATCAGAAATGGTGACACCCGCAATATCACCTCTGATGGTGCGATTAGCCAGTGAATTGTAGCCAGGGCCGACCCACCGGTAACGCACACTTAAATTATTATCAAAATATTTGAGCCCAAGCTTCGACTGAAAAGCGACATTGGAGGTAGGAAATACAATGTCAGACGTAGTTTCTGTACCATTGTTTTCGAAATTAAACGGTAGGGTATTCATATTTTGATTGATAATAATGAGCCAAGACAACCGATCCAGCAGATTTTTTGTACTATTATCCAGAGAAAAACCCAACTGCCCAGCTGTTTCTTTATCTAAAGGACCCCGGCTGATATCATTGTTCAGCAAGCTTATTCCCGCATCAGCCTGTAACATAATCCGACTATCGTCAAATCGCATTTCAAGGTCTGAGGCAGCCACAAAGTTTCCTTTTGGCCGCGGGTTCCCTTCCACACTTAACAAGTCGGGATTTTGAGATAGCTGCTGTTGTTTTGAAGAACTCAAATTCTGAATCAATTGTGGATTTTGATTCATTAAAGAATTAAAACCGTCAATCTCATTGATAGAATTAGTATCATCCTGCACCTTTAAAAAGTTAAGTCCAAACTCAAAACTATCACCGCGCTCAAATCCCAGGCGGGTTCCCGCAATATTACGCTTATAGGTACCACTACCTCCACCCTGAGTACGCAGCACATATGAATTTGCTAAGGTATCCTGCCCAAAAACTTCTGGTTCTTCACTTACATTTTGATAAATATTGTCAATACCGCGCCGCAACTTGCCGTAAATAACACGCAGATTTACGGCATCATGCCACGCATGTAACCCTACATTCAGCCCCTGCATACGCTGACCAGCAATCGTCAATGAATTCAAAGTGGGATAGACATGACCGGCTTCAAATTCAAGCCAATCTCCCACATAAATATTAGCACTGTACCTGTTTTGAGGCTGTAACCGCAAATCTTCTTGGGATGTCAATCGTCCATATAACGAATATGAGATATCACCTCTTTGTCCGGACAACTGAACATTACCGCTTAAAGCATCATTAGAGATGCCCCCGACATCTTGTGTGCGTGCAGCAACTTCTATATTACCCTTTGGCTTCCAGCTCTCATTTTGTTGGCCGGCTTGGTGAACAGCTGTTTCCGGATCTAAAACAGAAAACGACCATTGGGCAATAGTCAATGTCGTATCAGTTTTTAGAAGATTAAATTCTGCAGTGTGATCACCGGCCGAAAGGCCGTCCGGCGAATAGGTATAAAAATAATCGCTGGCATTGGCCTGACCAGTCACATCCTCTCCATCAACCAACATCTGAAATGAGGTGTTTGCGGTATCAATCTCACTAGAATTATAGAATAGCGTCAGTGCTACTACCACATCACTCTTTGATATCGTAGCGCCGGGTTCGGGCGATAAAATTGTATAATCTATGCCTGTCTCTTGAACACGCCGTTCGCGATCTGTTTTATGGGTCTCTACCAGCCGTACACTTACCGGGGATTCAGCCGCCTGCCGTGGATACGTTACCGTTTTACCGTTTTGAAGCTGAATTTTAAAATAATACTCCAATCCCTGTGCTTGTTTATCAGCTATCGAAACAGGAATAACAAAATTTGAACCTTCCAACGTTGCTTTTTTCTGTCGATAGGCTATTTCATTGCTCCCCCGATAAAACAAATACGCTTCCTGTACATCGTTGGGCCTGATACCCGGAGTTGAAAACGAAAGTGTTGTCAACGCTCCCCGCTCAATAACAGTGGGCTGTTGATGGCGCACCTGTGGCTCATCAATATTTTCCGCCTCTACACCGACATGGCTAAACACCAATATTAAACCGAAGAACCATGCCAAGTGGATGTTCTTTATTATACTGTATCCACCCTTGTTCCCCATATATATCCTTTTACGGATTAGTTGTCGTTTTCAAAAACTCTCAGCTTTATAATCTGCTCTTGACCATTATTATCAATAAAGCGCAATTCATAGATAACAGGAGTCAGATCCTTATCCATCTTATCAAAATCTTTTCTCTTGGTTTCGACCTCTTCTTTGCTCAGCTCCCCCGTTTCAATGGATCCGTCCTGCTGCACCTGTCCATACATTTGGTCTGTCAGCGTTGCAGTTTCGTCAGAACCATCAATAAGAAGCTGTACCCGCCCCTCCTGTACCCAAAAATAATTCTTGGATGATGCTCCAAACTCTGTCCCCTTTACCGAGGCTACGGTCGTGCTGGTAGCAACTTCAAAATTTTCGGACGATTGGTTTGCTACATTGAGGAAAATTTCGCCTGTCTCAAGCCCAATGCGTGTATTCGTATTTTGTTTCCCCTCGATCTCTCCCTGAACCACCAATTGTGATTCGGGCTTCACTTTAACCAAACTTTTGTCCATGAACTGCACCAGTGCAAAGCCATTCTCATTGGTACGGAGAGTATCATTATTATAAAGAGGACGACCTCGTTTTTTAACATTCTGTAGCTCTCCGGACTTTTTAATATCCACATTGGGCTTAAACTTTTGTACAAAAGCAAGCGGTCGATCTGCAGGCGGATCGTACACAGATCCCGAAAGCAAAATACTGGCAGCACACATGAAGACAAAAACCTTACCGAACAGCCAAAACTTCTTCATAATAATTACTGATTTTCGATTAAAATAGATACGTCACCTCGCTCTGCTTTCCGATTTAGCTCAATAAGCTGCTGTACCGCCTGACCATCCCGGAATACATTATCATCAACTTTAACAGATTCAAAGGTATATCCATCTTCTCTGAGCTGCTGCAACCGACTGCCCAAAATACTTTGTAAAGCCTTAGAGAACTGCCTGCCTTGCGACGTGGTTACCCGATCCTGATTAGCAGCAAGCGTAAAGTTCCAGATTTCCGATTCTCTGGTTTCAGTACCCGCCGTTGTATTTAATTGCCTGATTACACGCCAATAATATGTTTTGCCGGGTTCCAGTTGTTGCGCGCCGGTATTGGGATACTGAAACCCAGGCTGATCAATCATAACATCCAGCATCTCATAATCTACTAAGGAACCACCGGCAGACACACCATTCTTTTGTGTAGCAGCCGAACTTTCGGCACCTTCCAGCAAAGATTGTGGGCTGTCATTTTCCTTGGACTCAACGACCAGCAGTCTATATCTGCTTGTTGCCTGACCCTGCCATTGAAAGTAAGGGTATGGATTTGCAATACTTTCACCTTCAGCACCACCAGGAGATAACAAATAAAAATCCTGAGAATCTTCAGTCAAATTTGTACCCACTTCCGCTGTTGCAGATGCAACTTTTAGCTGCTGGCCTGAACCCTGAAAAATATTGACAGTTACCCGGTAACGATCAGGCGGCAAAGAACCGGAGCCCTGCAAGCTATTAACAAAATCAGTGCCTGCTGGCGTTAAGTCTCCTTCAAGAATAACCTGTTCTTCAACCCCCGGCAAACCATTGCTTATCGTATTATTCGTTGCATATATCTGCTCACCCGGACCCAAACTAAATGGCTGGCTGCTCCGCTGCGTAGCACGAGCTATAGTACCAATTCTATCTGAATTAACAATCACTTCGAAATAAAGATTTTCGGCAGCTGAGGTTGTATTTTGGTTCCGCAAGAACATTCTAAAGAGGTTGGGGCCGCGGCCATCATTGGTAATAAGTGATTGAACATCAATTGCCTGAGATTGGATAAGCGTTTTGTTTGGCTCAACGCGTAGTTCAAGATCGGCATTTTGCGCTCTCACCTCAGTGGCCCAAAAACTAAAAAGGGCAACACATATAGTTAACAAGGTTAAGTTTCTCATATCGTCCTCCAACTTTTATCTGAATCAACCCCTAATACATATCCTCAATGAAGTTTTCTAAAAAAATGGAACAATTATACTTTAAGCAGGTATCAATAATTAAGAAATGCTGATAAATCAAGAAAAGCAAATAACCTTGATGCGATAGAAGTGGAAAAGTGGAGCTAGAGAGACTTGAACTCTCGACCTCTTGCATGCCATGCAAGCGCTCTAGCCAACTGAGCTATAGCCCCATTTCTGAAATGGATGCAAAACTAAAAAAAATTTTACCAAGATGTTATCTTTTTTATTTAATTTCATTAATGGTTTTACAATAATCTATTTTTAACTATAATAAAGACAGAAAACTCGTAATTAATCGGGCAAAAAGTTTTAGATTATTTACTAAACCCCTATTTTCAAATAGTTTACAAATCAAATCCCAAATATATATCGTATCACGATGATAAATTCAAAATTAATTATACTTGTTTCTTCCCTTTTTCTCGGGATGACATTATTTATAGGTTGTTCCGGATCAGAAGAGTTACGCGCTCCTTCAGAACGTACTATGGAATATCTCCAGTCTCTGGACGATGAAACCTTGCGTTCACTGGATACAGACAGCGATGGTCTTAATGACTATCAGGAAATGAATGAAACCAACACCGATCCTTTGACTGCCGACAGTGATGGCGACGGTCTAAATGACGGTGCTGAAGTAAATGAGTTTAATACCGATCCCAATACTGCTGACAGTGACGGAGACGGCCTTAATGACGGTGAAGAGGTTAACTCTTACAACACCGATCCTAATAATGCTGACAGTGATGGTGACGGCCTAAATGACGGTGAAGAAGTAAACGAATACCGTACCGATCCTAACGCCGCTGATTCTGATGGCGACGGACTCAATGATTATGACGAAATCAACAAACATAATTCTGATCCTAATAAATCAGACTCAGACGGAGATGGATTCTCTGACTCTCAAGAGTTAGAGATGGGTACCAATCTCACAAATGCCGATGACCCTGTTTACCTTAAAAAGAGTGATCTGAAAACGATCAACTTTGCTTTCGACAAGTCTAATATCGATAAGCAGGCGGCTAAGATTTTGAAAGCAAATATCAAAAAGTTGATGAAGACTGATAAGTTCCGCGTTCGTATTGATGCATACACTGACCACGTTGGGGGAGACCAATATAACCTACGTCTCAGTAAGCGACGTGCAGAATCCGTTACACAATTCTATATTGATAACGGAATCTCTAAGGACCGCATCGAATCTCGAGGACTAGGAAAAGCGCCTAAGCCTTGCATGGATATGACGGAAGACAGAGGCTGCCGCAAGAATCGTCGCGCAGAATCTCATCCTTTAAGCAATTTGAAGTATGAGCCAATGAATTAATCTTTATTCATTGACTGACTTATTTTCAAAGGCGATCCTTTCGAGGATCGCCTTTTTTTATTATTTCATTTTATATGCATAATCATATCAAATCGTAACAAAACTTCTTAATAACAGTACAACTGCCTGTTCGTTTTTAGTTCAAAAGGAATTTCCTATGTCTAAAAAATGCAGCGTTTACCTGTTTCTGCTCTTTTTGCTTTTGGCAGGTGGAGTTACACAGGCACAAACAACAATAACAGGTACTATTACCGATGCTAAAACCGGTAAAACACTCCCTTCCGCTAATATTTTAATTAAGAATACTTACCATGGTACCATTACCAATACCAGCGGTAATTTTTCGTTGACCATCCCTGATTCTTTACTGCCAGCCACTCTACTTGTCCGCTACATTGGCTATCAATCAACCATCCGAACGATCAACACCAAATCTGCATCCGAACAAAACTTTGCGCTACAACCTTCCGTCACAGAGATGCAAGAAATCGTAGTTACAGACGAAGATCCGGGAGTACGCATCATGCGTGAAGTCATCAGCCGAAAACAACAATGGCACAAGAAGCTCAATACTTATCGGGCCGATGCATATACCCGACAACGATTAGCTAATGACACGAGTATTGTATCCATAACGGAATCCGTCTCGGAGATTTTTTGGGATAAACAACAAGGTCACCGCGAAGTACTCAAATCAAAACGACAAACAGCGAATATTAAGGCCGGTGAAAATTTTGCCGGCGTCAGTTACCTTCCCAATTTTTATGATGACAATGTGGAAATTGCAGACTTTGAGCTTGTGGGTGTCACTCATCCGAAAGCGCTTGACTACTATAATTTTAAGTTGGTAGGCCAAACCTCGCTGGATAATAAAACCGTCTTTAAAATTAAGGTTACTCCTACTCGCAAATTACAACCCTTGTTCAAGGGCACTGTTTTTGTACTCAAGGATAAATACGCCCTGCTTGAAGTTAAGCTAACTCCCAACGATGTTGTCAACTTTCCCGCTCCCGTCAAATCCTTTAACCTGGACTATAAACAGCAGTTTAATAACTTTGGTAAATCTTTTTGGCTGCCGGTAGATGTCCGTATCAACGGCAAAATTAAGATTTCAATGATCGGTCTCGACTTTCCAAAAATCAATTTTAACCAGATTTCACGTCTTACTAATTACCACGTTAACACGTCACTGCCCGACTCTCTTTATCGGCAAGATGACCTGTTTAGCGTGGACAGTACTACCATCCGTTCCGACTCTCTACTTAACGATCAGATTAATACCGTACCACTTTCAGAGGATGAACAGCAAGCCTATACTACTATCGATAGCTCCGCCACACTGGAAAAGGCATTTAAACCCAGTGGATTTTTATCCGGATTTGTGGATAACAGTGAAGGAAATTCGACTGCTGGCTTTTTCTCATTTTTGAACAGCGTTCCCGGCAAGATAACTCCTGATCTCCGATATAATCGCGTAGATCAGGCTTATATAGGATTAAAGTACAAGATTAACCTTTTTGAACAACTGGAACTTCATACCAACGGGGGCTATAGCACGGGCTATGAAGCCTGGAGTTACGGCGGTGGTGCAGAGTGGAGGTGGCTAAATACTGATATTCTGCAATCTT
The DNA here is from genome assembly GCF_008124865.1 of Fodinibius salinus. Classification (NCBI taxonomy): domain Bacteria; kingdom Pseudomonadati; phylum Balneolota; class Balneolia; order Balneolales; family Balneolaceae; genus Fodinibius; species Fodinibius salinus. The sequence continues at coordinate 113,680 of NZ_VNHY01000002.1, forward strand.
CTCTGGGATGGAATTACCATGCTGAAACAGCCCTCCAGTCGCCCTCATATATTTACAACCCCTATATTTTGATACTTCCTAACCTGCTAGGCAGCCGCGGCTATTCTGACTACTATCGCTCAGAAGGCTGGCGCAGCTTTCTCGAATTTGGACTTCCTGATAAAGAGTGGGCTATATCTTTCGGCTTTAACGATCAAACAGAAACATCATTAAATACGACAACTGCCTATGATTTTTTAAATAGGGATAATTTTCAAACAAATCGCCCGATTGATGAAGGGCAACTGCATTCTATAGATATTACAGCAGGTTATAATTTAGATAAGAGATATAACTTTGGCATAACCGGCCAAAAATATCTTAAATTTAAGTTTGAGCATTCTTCGCCCACCCTGGGCAGCGACTTTGACTTTAATCAATATACGACTCGGCTTTCATGGTCATTCCCTACCTTTTATCAGCGCCGATTCTTGCCAAATACGCTGGATGTCAATGTCCGAGCCGGTACGTACAGCGGAGACCTTCCACCACAGAAGTTAGGCGTTGTTGATGTATCCCTTGGTGGCTCCAGTCCATTTGGTACGCTAAAAACGGCTCACAGGCGTCCATTTCGGGGTAGCCAATATCTGTCCGTTAACCTGGAACACAATTTCAGGACGGTACCATTTGAAGCCATTGGACTACACCCACTGGTTGAGCGAAATATCAGTATTATCTTATTTGGGGGAGCAGCCAAAACCTGGCCTCAACAACCATCACAAACTTCACCATCTCTACTGAAAACAACCGACGGAGTCCACTGGGAAATAGGAGCATCCTTGAATGGTATATTGGGACTATTTCGCATCGACTTTGCTACCCAAATTAAGCAACCTTCACTGTCGGTAACCGTTAGTACAGCCCGTTTATTTTAGCACGCCTATTTTATCAAATTACAATTCAAAAATATACTTTTATTTATTACCTTTAGAATCATTATAAATAAGGGTAATTATACTTTCCATGTTTTCCAGCATATCATCTTTTCGTCAAATCAGTATAATATTAAGTCTTTTCTTATGTGCTTCGGTATTGATTTACTGCAGCAAATCAAGCAGTGAAAAACCAGATTCGCAATCAAAGAAAACGTCTCAAAAAGCTAAAAAAGATACACCTGAACTTGCTGATGCGATGGGACAACTGCAATATTATACCCATAAATATGCGCTGGCACTTGATGCTAAAAATCACGAATTAGCTTCCTTTTATTTCCATGAGGTACGCGCAGCAGCAGACGGTATCAAGAAAAACATCCCGGGCTATGAGGGATATGATATTGCGCGATTTATGAAATTATTTTTAGACCCCACGATCCAACCCGTAGAAGATGCCCTAGCCAACAAAAACTGGGAAGCAGCACGTAAGCGAACTATTGATATGGTCAATGCCTGCAATTCTTGTCACAATGCTACCAGTCATGGCTTTGTACAGATAACACCTGGCTTCGATAATAATCCATACAACCAGGATTTCTCTGCTCCGGAATAACCTGCAAAAACTTATTTTTTAAGCGGACTTCTTCCTTTGCTGAGAATTCCAATAGCAACCGAAAACAAGGCGGAACCAATAATTGACCAAATGATGGGAAAGGTTTCGCCGCTAATTTCAACAGGAAGGATAAAAGTAAGCCCCATTTTGGCAGCAAGCCATTTGCCTATCAGCGCGCCAATAAAACCAACAACAATTGAAATCACGCATCCACCGAGAGAATATCCAGCAATGCTTTGACCAATCCCTCCACAAATGGCAGCAATTAAAAGAAGAAGTAACAGACCTGTAAATGTCATAATGATGAATATTTAATTGGGTTTAGCTTTCAAGTACTACTGCTGGCTCTAAAGGCTTAATAACAACGGCGTCGTTGGGCTCAAAAATGATGCGATTATCAGTATGTACCAAATATTTTTGGCCATGCAATTGTACATGGTAGGTGATATCGTGTCCCTTAAATTCCCGCTCCACTACAGTACCCACCTTTTGCAAGTCTTCATTTTCTACCTCTTCGAGCGTTAAATGTTCCGGCCGGATGGAACATAGCACCCGTCCCGTAGCATCTTCATTATTTAGATTTACAGGGCCCAAATTTGTTGAAACTTCTTGACTGCCATTGGCATCAGTGTAAAATAAATTGGTACGTCCCAAAAAGTTAGCTACAAATTTTGTCTTTGGCTTATAATATACTTCCTCGGGTGTGCCAATCTGTTCAATTTTACCATCGTTCATCACCGCAATGCGATCCGCAAATGAAAGTGCTTCCTCCTGATCATGCGTAACCAGCAGCGCACTCATTCCCGCCTTTTTGAGAATATCACGTACCTCTTTGCGCATCGTATCACGAAGCATGGCATCAAGGTTCGAAAACGGCTCATCAAGAAGCACCAGCTTGGGCTTGGGAGCAATAGCGCGCGCCAATGCTACTCTCTGCTGCTGCCCACCCGAAAGCTCACTGGGATTGCGATCTTTATAATCACCCATCCCAGTCCGGCACAATACTTCTTCAGCATAAACGTGTCGTTTATGCTCGGGGATATGGTTTAGTCCAAAGGCCACATTTTCGAGCACAGATAAATGGGGAAACAGCGCATAATCCTGAAATACAAATCCAATACCCCGATCTTGCGGCGCAACATGTTCACCGGGTGTTTCTAATACCTCACCTTCTACCTCAACTTTTCCATGATCTGCTCGCTCAAAGCCAGAAATTAATCGCAAGGAAGTTGTCTTTCCGCATCCACTGGGACCAAGAAGCGCAAAAATCTCATCTTCATAAACCTCAAAACTAATTTCATCCACGACGGGACCATGGTCATCAAACGATTTTGTTAAATTAGATACAGAAAGTAATTTATTCATTATTCATTCCCCTTCATTTTTAAACAAAAACCCCACAAAGAGCGACGAAAACAACAAGATTGCCAAGGCGAAAGGAGCTGCTTCGGCAAACATGGCTTCTCCGGTGTATGACCATACATTCAAGGCCAATGTATCAAAACCAATGGGTGCTAATAAGAACGTAATAGAAAGTTCTTTCATTGCAGATAAAAAAACCAATGCTGCCGATGCAATAATTCCACCGCGCAATAACGGTAATGTTACTTTAAAAAAGGATTTTATTGAGGAGTATCCCAAGGACTGTGCTACTTCTTCATATTTTGGAGATGCCTGATACAAGGCACTGCGCACCGGCCCAATGCCTTCGGCCAAAAAATGAAGAGAGTAAGCAATAACAAGTAAAACCAACGATTGATATAACACAGTTGACACCTGTAGCGAAAAGAACACAAAGGCCAACGCAAATGCCAATGGTGGGGTGGCATATCCCAGGTATGCTACACGCTCAATAGGACCACTTAATTTTGTTTTGTATCGAACACCGATATATGCCAACGGAAGCGCAAACAGGGTTGTAAGACCAGCAGCAGGAGCCGATGCTTTCACTGAATTTAAAAAGGCCTGCCAAAGATCTCCTGCCACACTAGAAAAAGCTGTTTGGTTAAGCCAATGCGCAATAGATGAAACGGGCAATACAATAGCTACCAGAAAAAGAACGACTACAAAAGCATAGGCCGGGAACTTCCATGGGCCAAGTTTTAAAAACGTTTTGGCTTTTGCCACTCCTCTTCCCAATCGGTAATAGATTGCCTTTTTGAGCAATTTATACTCCAATACCAGGGCACCGGTTGTTAAAGCCAGCAGCATCAGAGCCAGCCATGCGGCATAAATACGATCAAAAGCAGCAATATACTGCAGATAAAGCGCATAGCTAAAAGTCTCAAACCTCATAAGCGAAACGGTCCCAAAGTCGCCAATTACATGTAGGCTAATAAGTAGTGATCCAGCCAAAAATGCAGGCTTAAGCTGGGGCAGAATTACGCGAAAGAAGGTAGATTTCGCATCATGTCCCAGCGAACGGGATACTTCTTCAACCGACTGATCCATCCCCAAAAGAGCAGTACGCAAATTGAGATACAAATACGGAAATGTGCATAGGCTAAGTACAATTAACGATCCGGCAAAACCACTTATACGCGGGAAGTTCCATCCTATCCAAGCATCAAAAAGACCGTTTATTCCACCTAATCCCAAGAGTGCATAGGCCATTACATAACCAGGAATAGCGAGGGGAAGCACACCCAGAATTGTAATTAATTTCCGAAATTTTATATCACATCGTACAGAAAGATATGCCAGCGGTAAAGCAATAAAGACATCCATCACCAACACACCGCCAGTAAGTAATAATGTATTGCCGAGCAGACGGAGATTGCGCATCCGAAAAACTACATCGTTTAATATCTGAGGGGAAGCATCGAATGCGCGAATGAGCAGATATACCAACGGTAGCAAAACCCCCAGCGATATAATCAAAGCAAAGAGTAACAGATACCAAGGGGGAGATTTTTTATGTATCAGTCTGCTAAAAATAGTTCTTATATAGTGCTAGGAGGAGAATAGATTAGAATAAATCTAAATAAAAAGTTGCGATTTAGCAACTGTTTGGTACAAGTTATCCGTATTAGAGACAGTAATATATACTTTTTGTTTTATCCATTTTTGCACCGTAACTTTTTTTCGTAAAATTAGCTTTCGGGCAATCAATATAAAGTCACATTCATTAAACTTATTTTCCATGAAGAAGTTACTCGTTTTCCTAATAACCTCATCGATTGCTTTGGGGATGATGAATGCCTGCGGACCCAGTGAAGAAGAAATACAACGTCGCAAACAGGCTCGGCAAGATTCTCTCGAGCGTGTCCGCCAGCAGCGATTAGCACAAATGAAACAAGACAGCATTGAACAGGCTCGGCAAGACAGTATTGAGGCTGCCAAAAAACGAAAGCGTGAACGTAACCGCATTACATTTGACAGTGATGGTGCCTTTGCTGTTCAAGTAGAGTCTTGGCGATCAAAGGACAAGGCCAAAAAACAAGTCCAAAAATGGGTTGAGCGGGGATATGAAAATGCCTATACCGTAAAGTTTGGGAATGAAGAAACCGGTGATGTATGGTTTCGCGTGCGATTAGGGCACCTGCCCAGCAAAAAGATGGCTAAAAAACTTCAAGATAAAATTCAGCGTAAGTACAGTGAACCATCGTGGATTTCATTGACAACGGATGGCACCAGCAAAAACACCACAGATTAAGAAAAAGAAGATTCAATGAGTGAATCCCATCAATGACAATTCGCTCATTTTATGATTATCATCAAAGCACCAAGGCTCTCTCTTGGTGCTTTTTTATATCGCTTCACCTTTCGCACTCAGTTTTATAAGATGAATGATTCTTTTGATCAAATTCCTGACCGGCCGGCAGACCTTGAAAAATACATCGCAGAAAAAGAAGCAGCAGCTAACGTAAAACCAGGTACGGCTGCTAACATTCATTGGCACAATTCCAATGCACCCTCACAAACTGACACTGCTATTGTATATTTACATGGCTTCCGCGCCTCTCACCCTGAGGGCGACCCTGTTCACAGACAGGTAGCAAAAGCCTGCGGATGTAATTTATTTCTCAGCAGGATGCAAGAACATGGTATCCAAAGCAGTTATCCTCTACTTAACCTTACAGAACAAAAACTCATTACGTCTGCACGCTTTGCCTTTGAAATAGGAAAGAAAATTGGTAAAAAGGTCGTACTCATGGGTACCTCAACGGGCGGCTCGCTTGCTTTATATCTAGCAGCACAGAAAAAGCTCAAAGAGCAAATTTCTGCTCTTGTATTATACTCACCACTAATACAGTTTTATGGCATCACCAACCAATTATTGACGCACGCTCCCATTCGTAAGCTAATGAGCATAATACCCGGCAGGCGATATCTGCTTAAAACCACTAACGCTACCAAAGCTGAAAAAAGGATCTGGAATAACAAATATGCGCTGGGCGGTGCACTGGCGCTGGGGACTTTTATTCAGAACAATATGACAAAATCTCTCTTCTCATCTATTAACTGTCCTACGTTTGTTGGATACTACTATAAAAATAAAAAGCAGCAAGACAAGGTTATTTCGGTTCCAGCACTCAAAAAAATGAGCCAACAATTACAAACAGACAATGTGCACATCAGGAACTTTCCCGATGCTCAAAATCATGTTATTTGCAGTTCGCTGGTTTCTAAATCAGCAAATCGTGTATCATCAAAAACCATCCAGTTTCTGAAAAACCTTGACTGCCATAACACTAGTACAACTGAAACTTCATAAATCAATTAAACATTAAATCACCAAATGTTTAACAAAAAAACTTGATTCGAATATCAGAATTCACGTATATTACAAAGCGCTCAAGTAGCGTCTCTCTTGATGAATAGTCAGGGCCTCACAACTGATACTTGTGAGGCCTTATTTTTTTTGAACCCTTCTGTTTTTCTTTTCGTACCATCAAACTTATAATGCCTTTCCGCACAGAATTAGGCCTGATAATTATTTATACTGCCAGTGCTAAAATTTATATGTTTATAAAACTGTTTTTGCCGGATAAGTTTTTAACAACAAATACGCCATAATGGAAAATTTTAAAATCAATCACAGAGAAGTTCATTCTATTATTGTGCTCGAGCTTAGTGGTGAGCTCGATGCACATACCGCTTCACAACTCGAAGATTCATTAAAAAGGCTAATCGAAAATGACCAATATCAGATTGTCGTAAACTGTGAAGAGCTCGACTATATAGCCAGTGCTGGTCTCGGTGTTTTTATGGCTTATATCGAAAATGTACGGAATATGGGAGGTGACATTAAGCTCACTAATATGAATCCCCAAGTATATAATGTCTTTGATCTGCTGGGCTTCCCTACGCTTTATGACATCTTGGATAAAGAAACCAAGGCTATTCAAAAATTTAATAATGACGAAGAAGAATAAGCATAACTACCTTGTCAAAACCCATTGCCACATATAATAAGTCGGTTGACGCTTCAACCAAACATTTATCAGAGGTGCGTGACTTTGCGGGTGAACATGCCTCTGCTATTGGGTTCAATGAGCAGGAAATAGCTAATATACGCCTTGCCGTTGATGAAGCCTATACCAATATTATTAAGCATGCTTACCACAGCGACAATCACAAAACAGTTGATATCGAAATAGGATACGATGACTGCGAATTTTGGATTTCTTTGATTGATACCGGTAATGCATTTGATCCCAGCAATTATTCAAAACCTGATGTACGCCAAAAAATTAGACAAAAGAAGAGAGGTGGTGTTGGCGTTTATCTCATTAAAAAGCTAATGGATAATGTAGAATATCACACCGACGGTTCAGTGAACACAATTCGGATGATAAAAAAAAGGTAACGATTGTGAGCAGTAATTCTACGCAAGAAAATGCCAACTCCCGTTTTGAGCTACAAACACTGCTTGAGACTTCGCGAATGCTAGTTGAGTCTCAGGATATGGATTTCGTCCTTAACAACCTGCTACTCATTACCATGGGTAAACTGATGGTTAGCAGAGGCATGATCCTGATCTATCAGCCGGGTAGTGACAATTACAAAGTTTCCAAATCCAAAGGTGCCGATTGCATGCCGGAAGGAGCATCATATTCTTTTGAAAATGCAGAAGCTCTCAAAGAACAGTCTGTAATACATTGCGAACACGAGGAGTTTGACCTTCGCAACCTTATCGGCAGTGGTAACTGTACCCTTTTTAACTTACGTACCAGTAATAATCATATCGGCTTTCTGTGTCTGGGAGCAAAAGGCGACAATAACAGGCTACAAGAAGAAGAGGTAGAGTTTATTGAAAGCTTGGCTATCATTTCGTCGGTAGCCATTGCCAATTCGCGCATGTTTACTGAACTGCGGCGTACCAATCGTATGCTCGACCGAAAGGTGTATGATCTTAACACCCTATTCGATCTCAGCAAAGACTTTAACATTATGGTGGACCGGCAGGAGATTGTCCGTACCTTTAAATTCGCCCTGCTCGGCCAAATGCTCATCCGCAAATTCTTTTTTATTCTCGACCATGAGGGTTCTCGTGAGATGGTGGCCAGTAGCGGCATTGCCGGACAGCTAACAACCGCGCAAATCAATCAATTATTTGACTATGAGAAAAACCTGATTGAAGTAGATAATACACTGGCCAGTGAAATACCATTTCTTGATGAAAATGATATTACAGCGCTGATCGGGCTCCATTTACAAGATGAAAAAGTCGCGGTAGTGGGTGTTGGCGCAAGAGCTAATGGCGAACCTTACACTACATCAGACTATAATTTTTTACGTTCGCTAGGCAACCTCGCCGTCCTTTCTATCGAAAAAACATATTTACTGGAAGAACGCATTGAAAAAGAACGGCTGGAAGAAGAACTCAATATTGCCAAAAGTATTCAGCAGGGGCTGCTTCCAGATCCTATTCCCCAGTACGATCAGCTAGATATTGCGGCTCGGAACCTTTCATCCTACCAAGTGGGAGGTGATTACTTTGATATCCTGGAAACACCCGGCGGACGCTTGCTCTTTGCCATTGGTGATGTTACAGGAAAGGGTATCCCGGCCGCTCTACTGATGGCCAACCTGCAGGCTATGTTGCATGTATTGCTACCGGTAGACCTTTCACTCAGCGAAGCATCGGGGCAGATTAATGACATTATTTTTAAAAACACACCCCCTGATAAGTTTATCACTTTCTTCTGGGGACTTTATGATCCTAAAAGCTCGGAGTTCCAGTTCGTAAATGCTGGTCATACTGCTCCTATTTGGTTAAAAAATGACGGTGACAAGGTTGAAAGACTTGACGAAGGCGGGCTCATTCTGGGCGCTATGCCTACAAGCAATACCTATTCCGAGCAAACAATAACGGTATCAAATGGCGACATCCTAGTTTTTTATACTGACGGGGTTACAGAAGCATTAAATCCCGCTCAGACTGAAGAATTTGGAGAGCAACGATTAATCAATTGCATCAAAAACAATCAGGAAAAAACAGCTGCTGATATTCAGCAATCAATTATTAACAAAGTACTGACCTTCTCTGATGATATTCAGCATGATGATATTACACTTATCATCATCAAGGTACATTAAACAATCCCATCACACCCAAACCAGTATCGCCTTCGCTCTGCTCATTCATAGCCAAAATCGTCTCATAAGTTTTATAACGATTTTTAATCTCTTTCACATACCGTACTGTCTCAATGCCCCTACAAAATCCATAGCGTGCATCTTTGTAGTATTTCCGCTGCATAAGTTTAAGCAAAGCATCAGAAGCATTCTTCCAATCATTGGGATCTTTGTTCTGATCAATAGCTAAGCGGCGGGCATCTGCAAGGTGCCCCTGCCCCGCGTTATAAGCAGCAAGAGCAAATGACCACTGATCAGTACTATCCATATAAGAATAATGAGCTAAATGTTCTTTGATGATACGTACTCCTTCACGAATATTTGTTTCTACATCATAAAGCATCTCCTCATCAGAAACTTTCGAATACCGGGGCAATACCTGCATCAGTCCCACAGCACCGGCCCAACTTTTGGAATTAGGATTAAACTTTGTTTCCTGCGCTGCAACTGAAGCTACCAACAGCCAATCAATTCCCGCGGAATCGGCAACGCGCTTAATCAATTGATCGTACGGCGAAATAACTCCAGCCGTTGAAATCTTTGACTCGGGATTGTAATACTGCGCAATTTGAGGACCGGATTCAAAATACCGTTTGCGCAACACATTTAGAAATGTTGACCGTTTAGGATCTTCACCTGTATTACCAAATCGAAAATGGTCGTAAAGATACTTGTTGAGTTCGGTCTTTAAATCGGAAGCATTCTTACGAACAGCCCAGGCGATAGTATCATTTTCAGCTATAACAGGTCCCCGAACCAAGCCTTTCATATACTTATCTGATGCCTGGAAAATATTGTTGTCAGCAACGGTTGCCGGATATTTATTGTCAGAAACTTCATAAAGTAGAGACTCTGTATCTTTTTTATTGGATACCAAATGAATAGGAATACTATGTCCCTGACTACGTAGTTCTTTTAGGCGGTGATAATACGAACTATTCCGACGAACGGTGATCGGAATTTTACGCTCAGCAACTTCCTCAATAGTCTGTGGTGGGTTAGCAATTTCACCAGAAAAAACCATCTGCTGATTCACCAAATTGTATGGACGGGTAAACTCTACATATTGTTTTCGCTCGGGCGTACGCGTATAGTTTGCGGCAATAATATCGCCCTTCCCACTATTAAGCATATCATATGGATTTTCATCGGGTCCGATTATAATAACCTCAAGTGCCAGATCGTGGTTATCGGCAAAACGGTGGACCAACTCATATTCAAATCCCCATTCAACACCTTGGTGCAAAAAGTACGTATTTGAACTATACCGCGTGATCATACGCAGCACGCCATCCCCTTTAATTTCGGCGTAATCACGCTCAACAGGCTCGGTAACGGTTACTCTAAGCCCGTCGGGATTATCTTGTGGGTCAGGTTCGCCATTGAAAGAACAGCTCCCCAGTGATAAGCTTAATGCAACGCTTGCAACCAGGCAAAACCTGAGTGATGTTGCTTTGTATTTTTGCATAATGCAAAATTAAGTTATCGCCAATGTACCTGCTTATAAACTAATAACGTCTCTAACTGTCACTTTATACTGCAAAATAATGAAAAATCGGCAATATTTCGTTTAATAATTTCTAATGTAAGGATATTGAGCTGCTATTCTCGTGATTTTTTTCCGGACTTTTCTGTCGATCGCTTCCATGTTAGGGCTACGCCAAACAAAATGATGACCATTGCTAATATTGAAACAATAGGCGGCATTTCAGAAAAAATTATAAAGGCCAACACTGATGCCAAAAGCGGTTCTACAAGGATGAGGGTAGAAAGCAAAGTTGGTGAAATATATTTAACGGCATAATTCATAGATCCGTGTCCCAATATCTGAGGACCAAATGCGAGGCCTGCTCCCGCCCAAATACCAACTGTTGATATATTTGTTAAATCTTTACCCAACACTACGGCAATCAATATACAAGTAACAGCCGCATAAAAATAAACTGGAAAGACATAGTCGATCCATGCTCTCTTTTGACGAATCTGCTGGCCTATAAGCAAGTAAATCACAAAAATAAGGGCGGCCGAAAAAGCTAAAAAGTTGCCAAAAAGAGGGTCTGCAAACGACTGTTCAATTTGACTGTCAGAAATTCCCAGTAATACTGAACCGGCAAAGGCTAGTACAACACCAATCCATGTTGCAGTAGCAAAACTCTTTTTAAACCAAAACCGCTCCACTAAAATCATGATAATAGGATGGATGGTAACCAGTACCGAGGCCGATGCAACAGAGGTATAATAGATCGAAGCAATCCAGCATGTAAAATGGAGGCCCAAACAGGCACCAGACAATGCCATCCACATTCGTTCCTTTGATTTTCCTGCCCGTTGATCGTTGTTACGCGTCCAGAGCCAAAAAGGAAGCAACATTAGGGCAGCAAAAACAGTGCGATATACAACCAAGACAAACGGAGAAGTCTCTGGTACAAAACGTACCAGAATAGGAGCAAAGCCGAATGAGGCAAGGCCCGCTGCCAGAGCTGCTAAAACCTGGATCTTCGGATAATCAGAAGACATGAAAGAAGTCTAAAAAAATTAGCGGATACGATCCATCGATTTTACCAACTCGATATCATCATTAATTTTTTTACGGGCGTAGAGCTGGCAGAGAAAAGCCAAAAACAACAAGCACAAGCCTATGGTCTCATCCCAAAGATAAGTACCAAATCCGCCGAGAGAGATATAAATACCTACAGCGAAACCAAAGCTAACAACTTGTGGAATTAAAAGACGACTAACCCAACGGAGATGGCTTTCTCGATTTTTATAAAGGAAAATAGCTCCCAGAGAACCCAATGATGCTATGGTCAGCATGATGGCAAAGGTAATGCCAATCCATCCCCGGGGGTCATCCATAGCATGGCGGTAAAGAGCATTAAAAAACACACTGCCATTTAGCAGAAAAGCAATGAATAAGAATAAAGTTTGGATGCGTTGAATCACGAAAGTAAGAGCTTATTGTTGTTAGTGATAAAAACTTAAAGATAGTAATTTTCAGCTATTTACTCATCCGCAAACATTATTATTATATGACTCTTCCCAATAAAGAAGAAACCATGAATATTGAATAGATAAAGATCTGGTTAAAAGGGTATCCCTTTTCAAATGCTGAAGGTTATGCATCTATCGTATTTGGGATCGCTCACCCTCAAAACAAGGCATTGAAATCACCAAGGGGAGGGGTAGAAGACGCAACTGCTACCCCTAAACTTATTATCCCGTGAATTTCTCTTTAAACTTACGCTTGGTCTGCACGCCAATGTAGTACATCGACGGTACCAAGAATAGCGTGAGCAGAGTGGCAAAGCCAAGACCAAAGATGATGGTCCAAGCCAAGGCACCCCAGAAAGCTGCACTATCGCCACCGAAATATATATTGGGATCCAAACTGGCAAACAGCCCGTAAAAATCGATGTTTAATCCTATTGCCAACGGAAATAGCCCAAGTATCGTGGACGCAGCTGTCAGGATTACTGGATTCAATCGGACCCTGCCACCTTCGATGACAGCCTCCCGCAGATCTTTGCCCTCATTGCGTAAGATATCGGTATAATCGACCAGAATAATTCCGTTCTTGACCACAATTCCGGCCACGGCAATGATCCCCATTCCCGTTAGCACCACGGAAATATTCATCCCAAAGGTTGCAAAGCCGATAAAAACGCCAATCAGACTGAAGACAACCTGCGACATGATGATTACGGGCTTGCCGATGGAGTTAAACTGGGCAACAAGCGTTAAGAAAATGAGTAATACCGCAGCCACCAGCGCTACACTCAGGAAGTTCATGGTTTCCGCCTGATCCTCCTGCTGACCGGTAAGAGCCACCGAATAACCTTCGGGAACTTCAAAGTCTTGCAGGGCCGTACGGATTTGAGTATTAATTTCATTGGCGTTATACCCTTCCAACACGTTAGATGAAAGCGTGACTACCCGCTGCAGGTCAATACGATTAATCGATCCATAGCTTTTGGTGTACTTTGCATCTGCAACCGCCGAGATCGGAATCATGCCACCGGCGGTAGGCACCTGCATACTCATTAGCCTAGTAATATTGGAACGATCTTCCTTCTGTGCTCGAAGCGTAATATCGTATTCATCTTCTCCTTCGCGGAATGTAGAAACCGGTATGCCCAAAAGGGCCGTTCGTATCTGACTACCCAGCTGTGCGTTGTTGATGTTGTAGCTGTTAGCTTTCACCTCATCAATATTCACGAGAATCTCGGGATTATTGACCTGAAGGTCGGATTTCAGCTCTTCAATACCCGCGATATTCTGCGAGGTGATATATTGCTGTAATTTGTTCGAAAGGCTTACAAGCCGATCGAAATCCTCTCCGGCAATTTCAATATTTACCGGTTTTCCGGTGGGCGGACCCGACTGTTCCTGCTCGACTACAATTTCGGCACTGGGGATACCCCGCAAATTTTTGCGGATATCATTCAATATTTTCTGTGTCGAAACGCCCTGCCGATACTGATAATCAACAAAAGAAATGCTGACCTTACTCTTGTTGGCACTTTGTGTTTTATCCATATCAGAACGCGAAGCAGCCCCAACTGCCACATTGGAAATTACTGACTTTACAATGGGATTATCCCTGCCAATAACTTCATAAACGCGGTCTTCAATCTCCTTGGTTACCTCGTTGGTCGTTTCTAGGTCGGTACCCACTGGCATCTGGTTATAGATATACACAAAGTTGGGCTGGCTCTCGGAGAAGAATACCACTTTGGGCGAAACAATACCCAATAATACCACACTCATTACCAGTCCCGCAATAGCGCCTCCCAGCGTATACCACGGACGATTACCTTCCAGAATCCAAGATATTGCTGCCTTGTAGTTTTCTTGTATACGCGGAAGTACCGATTCATTAAACTTAGCGATCAGCGGTTTAAGCACAAATCGCTCCACCAAATACAATCCATAGAGGAATAGCAACAGATTGCCAACAAACCAGTTCCCAAACAGGTAAAAGATACCAGCAAGGGCAGCAAAAATGCCGCCGCTAATCCAAAGGCCTTTATTATCACCATTGTGTTCGTCCTTGCCGCCGTTTCCATCTTCCTTTTCCATAAATGAAGCAGCAAAGACCGGATTTATTACAAGGGCAACAACCAGCGAGGCTATCAGCGTTAAAATCATGGTAATCGGCAGATACACCATGAACTTCCCAATAATACCACCCCAGAATAACAGCGGTACGAAAGGAGCAATAGTCGTGATCGTGCCGGTAATTACCGGCAGGGCAATTTCTCCGGCCGCTCGCTTGGCCGCCTCTATTTTACTGTAGTCTCTCTCATTAATATACCTGTAGATGTTTTCAACAATCACAATAGCGTTATCGACCACAATACCCAGCCCCAGAATAAGGGCAAAGAGTACCACAATATTGATACTAAAGCCAAGAGACGGCATCACTGCAAAAGCAATCAGGGAGGAAAATGGAATAGCCAGACCAACATATATAGCATTCTCGACGCCCATGATAAACATGAGCACCACCACAACGAACAGGAACCCCATAATCACCGTGTTAAACAGGTTGGAAACACTCTGCCGGGTATCATCAGATCGGTCACCGGTATACGTAATATCAAGACCTTCGGGCAGAGTGGTCTGCTGCATATCCTGTATGGCCGCCCGCGTACGATCGGTTGCTTCAATAAGGTTAGCCCCCCCCTGCTTTTTCACGTTCACGGTGATTACCGGTTTCCCACCAAGGCGAGCATAACTTTCCCGGTCGGCAAAGCCCCCCTTGATTTCTGCAATATCCTTGAGATACACATCGCTGCCCCGCGCATTTTTCAAAATCAGGTTCTTGAGGTGCTTTGCACTATCTACTTTCCCATCAACGCGTACGGCGTGCTCCATGCGTCCCAAATCAAGGCCACCGCCGGAAATGGTCACGTTTTTCTGCGCAACGGCTTGTCTGATTTGCGGAAAGGTGATACCCGTGGCCTGCATTTTGGCCATATCGGTATTGATCTGAATTTCGCGCTCGAGTCCACCAACAATCTGCGCTTCGTTGATTCCCGGGAGGCTTTCTACCTTATCCTGGATGTCTTTGGCATACTGCTTAAGATCAACAATATCGAAATTACCAGAGAGGTTGACGTTCAAAATTGGCTGGTCGGAGGGATTGATATCATCCACCGACGGCTCTTGGGTAAGCTGCTGCGGGAGCTCAGTGCGTGCCTTATCAACCGCATCGTTGACCTCCTGCTGAGCCACCAGCTTATCTTTACTGGTCTCGAACTCAATAGTAATGACCGAGGTGGCCTGCTTCGAGACACTGCTTATTTCATCAACGGCGTCAATACCTTTCAGCTCCTGCTCAATGGGACGCGTAATAAGATTCTCAACATCCGCTGGGGACGCACCGGCATAAATTGTAACAATATTAAAGGTCGGGATCTGCACTTCGGGAAACTGTTCCTTAGGCAGTGTCAGGTACGAAAAAACTCCCATAAGCGTAATCAGAACCGTCATCAAATAGACGGTGGTCCGATTATCTATTGAAAGACTCGAAATTTTAAATTCTTTGAAGCTCATTATAGAATTCGTCTTTTGAAATTAATTTTCTTGGATGGTAATGGGTGTTTGATCGCTCAGGGCATTGTACCCCACCGTTATCAGCCGATCTCCCGGGCGTAACCCCTTTTCAATGAGCGCCTGATCGTTATAGGTCAGCCCCAACTTAATTGGCTGCTTGCTGGCTACCCAGTTGGGATTGTCCTGCTTTGCTACATACACAAAAGCGTTACCTTCAGGTTGTTGAATAGCATTAAGCGGTATGGTTACTTCATTGGAGCGCGTAACGTCATTCACCCGAAGCTTCGCCAGCATATTGGGGCGTACCATTCCATCTATATTGGGAATGTAAACTTCAATGGTAAACATGCGATTCGACGGATCAATCACCTGGCTCACTACATCAATGGTCTTAGTAAGCTGACGATCCAGACTGGGCAGTTGCACTCTTACGCTGTCGGTACGGTCAACACGCGTAATGTAAGCTTCTGAAATTTCGGCCGTCACCTTCAAGGCTTCAGAATTAGCAATTTGAAACGCCGGTTCAGCTGGTCCAATATTAACGCCTTCTTTGATATACACCCGGTTTACCGTGCCGCCAATTGTGGCCGTAATGGTATAATTATCATATTGCTCCTGCAATGTAGCCAACTTATTTTCAAGCGACCGTACTTGTGTCTCCGCTTCCAAAAGCTGGATTTCAGACCCAATGTCGTCTTCGCGGAGATTTTTCTGCCGTTCATATCGCGTTTTAGCCAGCTTAAGCTGTGACTCTACTTCTGCGATCTGTGTTCGGGTAACCTCCCCATCAAGCTTGGCCAATACTGCACCTTTTCTAACCACATCTCCAGCCTGAACATTAATTTCCTCAACCGTTGCTGCAGCCTTTGGGGTTATCGAAATCGTCTTGTCAGATTCAACAGTTCCCTGAATATTCAAATAATGATTAAATGTAGAGGGCGTCACCTCTTCTACATTGACTGCTACCAAATCACCATTTTCCTTATTTTCTGTTGCCGGTCCGTTACTGCAGGCCGACGCAAACATCAGTGTACTTAATGCAATTACTAAAATTTTTTTCATTGTTCGTGTGTTCATTTATTCGAGTTCAATCTTATTTTTAATAGATTCAATATCTTCTTCAACAAAAGGGACTTGGCCAACTGCCTGATCGTATTGGGCTTTTGCAGCCAGATAATTAAATACCATCTGCGCATAACCAACTTCTGCCTCACGCAGTTGAAGCTCTGCATCCTTAACTTCCTGTTGCGAACCCAACCCGGCCTGGTAACGTTTTAAAGCCCGATCATATCCTTCTTGTGCCAAATCTAAAGCCCGCTTACGCGCCGACTCTACTTGGAAGGCTTCCTTAATACTCTCTTCAGCTGAAGTGATCTCACTTTCAGCATTTCGCTGAGATTGATACTCTTGCAGCTGTAAATCTTTCTTTTGGATTTGAGCCTGCTGGATAGCAGCATTCCTGCGAAATCCCTGGAAAATTGGCAGTTGTACTCCCACCATAAATGTCTGTGACCGAGCTCGCTGTTGGTCAGTACCAAAGAATACTGGGGTACCAGCCTGAGAGGCCGACCACTGTAAATTATAGTTCGCAACAATACTGGGTAGATATTTACTTTTTTCGGCTTTTATTCGTTTCTGCTGAAGTTGCTGTCGAATATCAAGCACCCGCAAATCTCCGCGCATCTCAAACGCTCTTTGCAACATTGTAGAATCAGATTCCAGGGAAAGCGGCGTTGCCTGATCTACTTTTTTAAGTGCTTTGTTTTCTTCTTCGGATGCATCTGGAGCCTGAATATTAAAACTGTTAAGGTCCCCCTTCACTTCTAAACTCAGGTTAACAGGCAAGCCCATAGTATCTAATAAATTCCGTACGGCTTCTTTTTTAGAAAATTTAGCACTGGTTAGTTGGGGCTTAATATTTTCAAGCTGAACTTCGAGCTGCATTACTGCATATTCATCAACCAATCCCTGCTCAAAACTCTTGCGGGTATCTTTAATATTTTTGCGTACTCGATCTAATCGACTTTGCTGCAAACGCACCTGCTCATTCGCAATAAGCACCTGGTAATAAGCCATCCGCGTTTGGGTAACAATACCCTGTGCGGTAGCTCGCAAGCCTTCGGATTGTGCTGCCTTATATAAGCTGGAAGTGCTTATCCCTACAAAAGCCTGCCCATTAAAAATAGTTTGAGAGATGGTAAATCCACCCTGCCAATTATTATCAGTACCAAAGGCCACAGGCACTAGCTTATCCGGATCACCATTGGGATTAAAAACAACTTCGGGAATAAAATTCACCGGTATTTCCAGATTACGAGTATAATTAGCGGAAGAGGTAACCTCAGGCAAGACATTACTCCAGGCTGTTCGTACCTGCTGGTCTGCATCACGCACCGAAAGGAGTGATCGTTTTACCTCAGTATTATTGGCCAAAGCAATTTGTATAGCCTGATCAATCGAAATTGCTCCCGGTGCTTCCTCAATTTTTTGAATACCCGATTGAGATACATCCTGTTGCGCCATAACCGTTGTGGAAAGCGACAATAACAGGACGAATGTTAATCCAATTTTTAGAATATTCGCTGGATACATAAAGAATTCTATTACAAAGTGTAGTTATTTACAATTAAATATGTGCGTCGTAAGGTATGGTATCTATATACTATTATTACCCATTAAATGAATGACAGTCATTTTAACCATCTTTTGAGTTATGTAATTCCTTTTCAGAAGCCATCCCCTTTACTAATAAGTTAAGAAAGTTCTCAAATATAGTACTCATCCCCACCTCAATTTCCTCTAAAAGCTCAGCATGAAGCCCTCTTCCGCTGGCATGTGCCATTGCAGTTAATCCTCTTGTGCTGGCAAAAATAATAGTTGCCAATTCCTTGGGCTCATAGCTGTCATCTACCGATCCGTCTTGCATGCCAATCTGCAGAGCTCGAACCATAAAGTTCAAATCTTCGCGCTTGTTTTGATTACACTGCTTTGCATAAGTACTGTCTTCTAGGGCATCAAGATCACTTAACGACTCGTAATACATAAAAGCCGTAAAATAGTTAGGATACTCCCGTACAAAATCCAAATAAGTCTCTCCCATTTCGCGGATAAGTTCCAGCCCTTTCTGATCATGAGCCTCCGAAAAAATCTTAGTAAACCTACTATTCAACATATCTGACCCGCGCTGGGTAATAGCAATGTATAGTTCGGTCTTATTTTCGAAATAAAGGTATAATGTACCCTTACTGAGCTCGGCCTCTTCAGCAATCTCATCCATTGTAGCCTTCTCGAGACCTTTCGAAAAAATAACCTGTTCGGCAGCATCAATAATCTGATTACACCGACGCTTCTTTTCTCGTTTTTTTCGCTCTTCTTTACCCATAAATTTTCAATTGAAATGACTATCAGTCAGAAAGTGACCAAAGTTAAGACTATTGAATATGTTATGCAAATAATCGAACTGTGAAAATTACGTTACTGGCCTACCTTACTGGCAGTCAATCAGACAGTATGGAAAAGTAGGCCTTCTTAACTGCAACCATTCCAATAGCAGGCATCCGTAAATTTCTTAAAGAAAGGTATCACAAAATTCGTCTTTTTTTACTCACACTTGCCTGGGAATCGTGTACTCAGCTTCTATCCTGCAAACTCCGTTGCCCCCATAATACATCTACACAATTGGCTATAACCAGCATGTATTAATTCAAGAGACATAAAAAGCCTCAATGAATAGGTAAAACGCAAACTACCAATAAAAATTAAAATCGATAGGCTACAAATGCTTTGAAACTAAAGCGTTTTCTGGTAAAATTTGGATATTCAGAAGAATCATAGCCCGCATTGCCTCCTATAAACAACCTTTCAGACAAAGGGTACTGCCCGTCTATGCCAAGCGACCAAGAATCCAGCGTTTGTATATCTTGGGGAAACTGAATGTCAGTAGTGGTAGAGGCAGATCCAAACCCACCATTGAGACTTAAATAACTATTAGCCGATCCAAAGTATCTGCGAACAATCAAACTCAATGATTTTGAACTTCTGGCTTGTGATGGTACCAAATAAGTGCGCAATGTAAATAAATAGCTTCCCGAATATTTAGTTAGCGAAGCAGTATAGATATCTGTTTGTGAAGTGTTGAAATCGAGATAACGCATCCCGATCTCCAGCTCGAATGACGACGGCAGAGATTTATATAAAGAGATCCCAAATCGATATTCAGGATAAATTGAGGATTTTGAATATCCCCCGCTTATATAAGCATATAATCCTTCTGTAATCGAAGGATAAGCATCCAGATTAAATTGCGTACCATCAGAACCAAATCGCTGAGCATACTGAATGCGCCCAATAATGGAGCCATACGGTGTCTGACGAGTTAACCCAAACTCCGAAAATTTCCAAGGATCAAAAATATCGGTGAAATAGTCATACCGGTATGATACATTAACTTTGTATTTCATCTGTTTTAGCTGCACCTCTTGCAATCCCTCACGTGCTTCTCTATTAGCAGAAGAGGATCGTAAAATCTTTTTATATACCTCTTCGGACTCCTCATATTTTTCCAATTTGTAAAATATAGAAGCTTTCTGAAGCAGAAGTTCGTTATCTTCGGGATAGTAGTTGATCGCGCGATTCACAATTTGCATTGCCTTTCGCTGATTACCAGACCAGTTTTCGACATCTATTATCGCTAGTAACGCCTCTCGGTTATCGGGATCATTCTCTAACACATATGTCAATTCTTCTCTTGCCTTTTGATACTTTCCTTCCCAGCTAAACAGGCGACCAACAAAAATTCGTATACCATGATAGTTTGGACTTCGGTCTAATGCACTATAAGCATATCCACGGGCCTTTTTATAATCCCCCTCATCAAAAGCTGCTATACGAGCCTTTTCATAAAGTTGATCTACTGATAATTGCTTTTGTGCAACCGATGTGGCATGGGTAATGAGTAAAAAAGCTCCCAAAATTGTAAGAACTCGTTTCATATTATCAATATTAAGAATATTAACCACTTATAAAATAACTTTAATTATTTATAGAGACCGATATTTTCGAATTCTTTTAGGCTGCTATCGGCGGGAGAAATCTGTTTTTTAAAACGATTATATACCTCTTTCGCTTCGGAATACCTTTTCAATCCTGCTAAAACCTTAATTTTACGTTTCAGAAATTGTTTACGCTGGGGATGATATTTAAGTCCTTGGTTTACTACTTCTAAAGCATCCTCATAGTTACCTGCCCAATATTCATTATCAAAATATGCACTGTAAGTATCATAATAAGTTGAGTCTGATTTCAGAACCTCCTTAAAGTGCTTACGAGCTTCGCTATAGTTTTCTTCCCACGCATGCGTTCGGCCAATAAGAATGCGCACGTCGTGATATCCTGGATGGTTCATTAATATACGCTTTGCAATTGCACGAGCCTTCCCATAATTACCAGTAAATGCCATTTGACGTGCCTCCTGATACTGCTGATCTATTGACAGTCCTTGTTTATCTAACTGTGCAAATAGGGTATCGTACTCTTCTAAAAAAGTATATTCGGGACCAACAGCTTTAGAGTCACCCGGGTACAACCTATTACTCTCTATAACAAATTGATTGATGGATTTAAAACGGCTTAACTTTTCCTCTAACCTTGCTTTCACCTTTTTATTCTCCTTGTGAGTTAATGTTAGACCTTCGCCCAATTTGTATAATTGGTCGTCATATAAATAGTATTCCCCGTCAAGGTAATCAGAAATACGGTTCTTATTCCTCATCAACGGTACCGACTGTCGGCTTCTAAATTTTCTGCTAGTATCCATTATACCACCTATCCAATGCACTGATTGCGGCATCTCCAACTTGGTTTGACTTCTTAACAATGCTGTAAAGGTTGGTACTATTTCTGCATGGGTATTTACAGATTTAAAATGGCCTGTTCTTTTCAGCTTAGGCGAATAAATCATAATGGGTACATGATATCTCGAAATAACTGATGGTTGTGGTATTGGAACAAGCCAGTGATCACCTGTGATTATAAATATTGTATTCTCAAACTGATCTCGCTGACGATATGACTCCATAAATTGTTTAATCGACTGATCAGCAAATAGAAGTGTCGTAAGTTCAGCACGATATTGCCTATAGCCCTTTTTTCTTTCTTTAGAAACGTCCAGCTTATTAAGCCTGTCTCTAAATTGCGCTTCATATTTACCAGCATTCGGCACTGTAAATGGAGAGTGACTTTGTAACGTATGGTATATTTCAAGGCGCGGAAAAGCTTTGGCAGTATCCAAAAGCGTAGAAGATAAACTAAACATTGTTTTGTCATCTACGCCCCAGTAATTGGAACTTTTAGTTGATTCAGGGAATAATTTCTCCAATTTCTGCTTATTAAGCACATAATCTATTCCCTGATAATCCAAAAAGAAATCAAGTTTATCGAAATAAGTATCATAACCACTGTAGAATGCCGTATAATAACCGCGCTGGTCGAGTAAACTAATGAGTGATTGATGATTTGGATAACTGGGTCCTAATTCCATGAATCCATGTTTGCCGAAAGGCAGTGAGCCCAACACTGAAGGTACCAGTCCAAAGGTGCGGCCAGACAGGCTAAGGCCATTTTCCCAATATAAACTCTCTTTGGAAAGCGAATCCAAGTAAGGAGTAAAACCGGCCCATTGGCCATTAGGACCCATAAATTCTCCACCCATACTCTCGACAAATAAAAAAACTATGTTAGGGGGCGTATTAAACTTGTTGAAAAAAGGGCCCAGTACATCCTTTTGCTCAGCTTCTCGCAACAAAGGATATTCATTCTTTTCAAAAGCAGTTACTTTATCTCCAAACAGCCCTATCGCTGAAAAGCTACGTGTTGCAAAGTAAGAAAGTTTGTTCTCCTGTTTTTCTTTTTGAATGACATTTACATCCCTATCTGCTTCAAAAGCCACACTAACTATATAGATCACTAATATAGCAACAACTCCAGCCCCAACACCTTTGGCCTTAACTTTTGCAAAAACCTCTAAAGATTGGATCGTGCGCACAAGCCAATAAAGCATTAAATAACTCATTACAAGAAATAACACACTCCAAACTGTAATATAGTTTGTAGCCAGTACAGTATTGAAGATCTCAGTAATTGAATAACCCCAAAAGTCAGCCCCCAATGGCCTTAAGGTGATCGTAAAATATGATATCAAAAAAATATAAATCATTGTCACAATCACTGTCAGATGAGCCGTAATATTTTGAACAGCCTCTTGCCGGTAGATTAATTGCAAAGGTATTGCCAACAATAAAAACAAGACCGTTAACACAACACAGATCTGTAAATCATGGACGAGTGCCATAAGCACATAATCTAGTCCTATCGTATTAAAACCATGATAGACAGACATACCAACCCACTCATAGCACCTGGCAAAAAGGAAAGCTATGAAAAACATACTAAATTGCGCTAGGTAAAACTTTTTTTTGGGGACGAGCTTGGTATCCATGAGCAATTGTAGATTTATATATTTCCTGCTTTAAAATAAAATAGCTCTTCTCTTCCAAAAAATATATCCCTCCCTATCTTCGAATAACATTGTATTTAATTATTTAAGTAGAAAAAATATTTTAATGTAAATAAATTTGTTACTTTATTGTATAGACATAATAAAATAAGCTGCCAATATATAATAATATCTAATCTCAAATACAGGCAGTATGAATACACTGGACCCTCTTTATCCTTCTATTGGAATCTACTATAGTCCCGAAAATAGTTCCGGTGCTTCTGCAAACTCACCATCCCCCTCTAACGAAATTTTGATCGTTGATGATGACGAGTTGACCAGACAGTTATTTAACAGGCTTTTAGATCGAGAATTTGATAAAAAAATAGTACTCTTTAGTAATGGTCTTAAAGCATTAGAGTATGCGAAAGAAAATATACCTTGCTTGATGATTCTGGATTTAATGCTCCCCGGGATGAGTGGCTATGAAGTGCTCCAAAACGTCCGGAAAAACGCTATCTTTCAAAATACAAAGGTCGTACTGGTATCTGCCAAATCAAGATCTGAGGATATTAAGCGTGGTTTTGATCTTTCGGCAGATGAATATATTACCAAACCCTTGCAACCGAAAGAATTCATAGCCCGCATCCGAAAGCTGATAACAAAAGCGGCCTAGCTGCTTATATAAGGATATGTTTGATTTTACAATTGCATTCAGAACCCTTATAGCCCTAGTAAGTTTTCTTTTTATTCTTTTCTTTTTTCTATTAGGATATACATTCTGGACACGTCTAACGAAAAATTATTGGGAAAGGTATGAAAAAAAGTTCCGCAGTTACTTTTTTTCACTCATTTTAGATTACGCTGAACAGACCTCTCCCAAACAAGACGCTGACGATATTATTAAGCAATTAAGCAGACGTACAAAAGATTATGCTTTCTTTCTTAGATTGCTCAATAAACTTGTCAATATATTAGATGGCGAAGATCGAGAACGACTAAATGATTTTATAGAGCACCCTGCTTTTTTGTCTTTATTCCAAGAGAGACTTTTTGACTATTCTACTAATTCGAAATTACTTGCTTGCAGATACTTTCGATTTGCCGAAGATATTGATCAGCGTACTCTGGCTAAACTAATTTCTATGAGTAGAACATCGAATATAAAACTGGCATATGCAGCAACAAAAGCCATTATTACTTCTGGAAAACCAACTATTCAAAAAACTACATTGCTCCGATTTTTTAAACGTAGTGACTTTTCCGAACTCATGGTTCCCGAACTTCTTTATTTACTTGACCCTGGTAATACTGCTTATCGTCCCCAAATAGGCCGTGTACTTAAGAGCCTTCTAATTGAGAATATTGGTCAGACTGCCAAAATCGTTATTATCCGCTACTTAGGATGCCAACGGTTTTATAAACAAAGCAATTTTTTATTTCAGTATTTAAAACGCCTGCAATATAACAACGCAAAAGCTCCACTTATCCAGGCATTAATTATTGCACTAGGACAATTACACAATATAAATGCGTCCTCTGTAATTAGAGCATATACTCAAAAAGGCATGCCCACAGACATACGGCTGGCGGGTGTAAAAACACTAAGTACTCTAGGAGGAGAAAAAAATCTAATCTTTTTAGTAAACAATCTACAGAATGCAGAATTTGCTGTACGGAAGGCTATCATCGAAGAGTTCATACTCAATGACAAAAAACGTCTTGAGTATCTTTTGCAATATGTAATATCTAACTTGGATTTGATCAGAAAGATTAAAGATCAAAAACAACCTCCAAAACATATCTATCCATTTTTAGATAAAATCGATAGTATCGCAGCAGGAATTCAGATAACTCTCAGCCACCGTTTGATGAATACCAATGCTTAACGAATTTTATTTATTTAGTATTATTGAAAAACTTATTGTCAGCTATTTTATGACAATAAATTCCGTGTATCTACTTCTCACTGTAGGTGCACTCATCTATGTTCGGAAACAACTATTACAAAGCGATGTTGTAGAGGCAGACGCACTTTTTAAGACTGAGCTTTTTAAATCAATTAGTATCCTTGTGCCTGCCTACAATGAGGCCGAAAACATAGTAGAATCGATTGAATCATTACTCAAGCTCGAATACCCGGAATATCATATCATTGTCATAAATGACGGCAGCAGCGACGACACCTTACAGCGACTTATTGACCATTTTGATTTAGTTGAAACAGAGATTTATTACAACAAACAGATAGGCCACCAGCCGATTCAAAAAATCTATCAAAGCCCCGACATACCAATTCTAACAGTAATTGATAAAAAGAATGGCGGAAAGGCCGATGCACTTAATGCTGGCATTGACCTTGCAGAAACTGACCTTATCTGTTCGATTGATGCCGATTCCATTTTGGAACAGAATGTCCTAAAAAAACTTATCCAAACCTTTATTGAACATAAAAACACAGTGGCGGCAGGTGGTGTTGTTCGAGTGATTAACGGCTGTAAAATAGAGAGTCGTGAAATTAAAGAGATTCACACGCCCAAAAATTTTTGGGCTCGTCTGCAATCGGTAGAATATATCCGCGCATTCCTATTTGGTCGGGTAGGCTGGGATTATTTTAAAAGTTTACTCATAGTATCTGGTGCTTTTGGAATCTTTGACCGCAAAGCTGTTATTAAGGTGGGCGGGTATTTGACCGATACGGTCGGAGAAGATATAGAACTCATTATTCGCCTTCACAGTTATCACCTTCGCAATAACACGGATTATCAAATACGATTTCTTCCTGAACCTATTTGCTGGACTGAAGTACCTACGGACTATACAAGCTTGAAAAACCAACGTAACCGTTGGCATCGTGGACTTGCCGACTCACTGTGGCGGCACAGGTATATGCTCTTCGATAAAACCTATAAGCATATAGGATTATTCGTAATGCCCTTTTTCTTATTTTTTGAACTGCTAGGACCTGTCATACAGTTTTTTAGCTATATCTATTTAGCCGTCAGCTTATTTTTACCGTCTCTTTTTAACCTTCCATTTATACTA
Organism: Fodinibius salinus; assembly: GCF_008124865.1. Lineage (NCBI taxonomy): Bacteria > Pseudomonadati > Balneolota > Balneolia > Balneolales > Balneolaceae > Fodinibius > Fodinibius salinus. The sequence continues at coordinate 139,889 of NZ_VNHY01000002.1, forward strand.
CTGTTTCTGGCAGTTTCCATTTTATATGGAATGGTCATATCACTAATTTCAGTACTGGCTGAAGAGATAGCATTTAAAAGCTATAGTAGTTTTAAAGATATTTTTATTCTAAGCCTGTTTTCCTTCGTAGAAAATATCGGTTATCGACAGATCCATGGTTTTTGGCAACTGAAAGGACTTATCGATTTTTTTAGAGGAAAGAAAAACTGGGGCGAAATAAGCCGTACAGGGTTCCAATAGTTCTCTATTGTATAGAGAACTATTACCCTGAAAATAACAGACTATTCTATTTGATGGATGGATATATGGTTAGCAGCCATATTATGTCTTACCCATGAAGTGGATAAGAAACAAAATAGTGAAATAAGTTCCACCGACAATTCTAGGGTATTAATTTTATATCCGTGTACCGCCGCTGAGCAGGTATAAAATGGCCATTCGCACGGCTACTCCATTGGTAACCTGGCTCAATATTATCGACCGATCACTGTCGGCCACTTGGCTCTCCATTTCCACCCCGCGATTTACCGGGCCGGGATGCATGATCACAAAATCGGGATATCTTTTGAGATGCTCCATCCTAATACCAAACATCTGGTGATATTCACGGATACTGGGGAACAGCTCGGTACCTTCTTCCTGCCGTTCTAGCTGAATGCGCAGCGCCATCGCAATATCGCACCACTCCAGTGTTTGATCCAAGTTATACGAAACATCAGCTCCAAGCTCATTCACATAGGCCGGCATCATAGTCTTTGGGCCACAGACAGTAACATTAGCTCCCAACTTTAACAAGCCAATAATATTGGAACGCACTACACGGCTGTGAGCAATATCACCAATTACAGCAATATTTTTACCTGCCAAATCGGGATGGACCTGCTGCATAGTAAACATATCGAGAAGGGCCTGTGTAGGGTGCTCGTGCTGTCCGTCGCCGGCATTTATAGTTGCCGCATCTACACAACGCGTTAGAAAATGGGGTACGCCGGGACTGCTGTGCCGAACAACCACCATATCAATCTTCATAGAGCTAATATTACGGATGGTATCTTTGAGAGATTCCCCCTTCTTAACGCTTGAAGAACCTTTCGAAAAATTTACTACATCAGCACCCATACGCTTTTGGGCCAACTCAAACGAAAGACGGGTGCGCGTACTATCCTCATAAAAAAGATTGACAATAGTCTTGTCCCGCAGGGTAGGTACCTTAGGCACGGGACGATCTAAGATTTCCCGAAAATATTGTGCCTGATCGAGCACATACTGTATATCCTCTTTCGAATAATCAGCAAGCCCCAACAGATGCTGCTGCTCAAAGTCATGATCGTTATGTTGCAATTCAATTTCTTCGGCCATCAGCTTTCCTCCTCCGGATTTTGTATCACATATACTGCATCTTCACCATCCAGCTCATTTACCTTTACGCGTACCTCTTCTTGAACGTGGGTAGGTAGGTCAGACCCCACATAATCAGCAGCTATGGGGAGTTCACGATGCCCCCGATCAACCATACAACAAAACTTAATGCTACGAGGACGGCCGTAGTCCATCAGTGCATCCATAGCCGAACGAACAGTGCGTCCGGTATAAAGCACATCATCAATTAAAATGACGTCACGACCGTACAGATCAAAAGGAATTTCGGTAACCTTTACTTGGGGCATCTTTAGATTTGTACGAAAATCGTCACGGTAAAAGGTTACATCCAGCACTCCAAAATCGGGCGCAAAATCAAACTGTTGCTCAATCAATTTTACGATGCGCTTACCCATATAGACACCACGGGTCTGCATCCCAATGAGCGCTAATTGTTCGGGCTTATCGTGCGGCTCCACGATCTGATGAGCAAATCGCAGGTAGGTGCGATCCAGATCATCGGCCGACATGATTTTAACAGTATTCAAACGAAAACTTTTGGTGTGTGTTTTTGCTGAATGAAGTTAGGAAATGCCGGATGATAACTCAAGAAGGCTTTGAAATGGAATAGAGCTTTGCCAAACCTTTGCTGTCACCCTCCGTTACACGGAAAAATACCACACGTTCTTCTTCAACGGGGAGCAGAAGGGATGGTGGTCCATTGTCAAAACAGGCAAATAGTTCTACTGGATTTAAAAAAATTTTCGACTTCTAAATACATAGACTATCCCCCCCCCTAATTAAAAATCTATCTCAGTATTTGCCCAGTTGGTTACATATTATTAAGCATTCCATTTACAAACTTTATCTCATTCTCATTGACGGTATGGCCCATTTCCTTATAAATTTTTTTAGTAACATCAGCCTCAAGCTGGCTGAATATCTGCTCTGTCCGGTCCACCCGTTCTTGCGGAATATGGGGATCCCGATCGCTGCATCCCAAAAACACTGGTGTTTGTTTCAGTGACCCGCTGTAGTTTTGAGATTTTACTTCTTCACCAATCAATCCACCGCTGAATCCAACAATTCCGCCATAGTATTGTGGATGGCGCGCCGCAAACTCAGTAGTAAGGCAGGCACCTTGCGAAAATCCTAGTAACATAATCTTGTTCGTTGGTATACCGGCATTGTTAATTTGGGTAATTTCTTCATGGATAAACTGCAAACCACTGGATATACCCGGCTGATTCATCTCTTTGGGAGCTAAAAATGACCGGGGATACCATGTGTGCCTACTGGCCTGGATAGCCCGATAATGGATATCATCACGGGTAAATTCTTCGGCAAACAACATCATGCTTTGGGCCGAAGCCCCGCGGCCATGAATGAGAATCATGCCAATATTAGCATCATCCATGGATACCCCACCGGTTACTACCGGCTGGTTTTGATGGGGACCGCTGAATGGATTGTCTGGATCAACTCGAAATAAAGACATTTAATTTATTTTGGAGCAAGGTATTGAAATTATGGCTTTTAAAGTCAATCCCCCCCCTTTTTAAGAGATTATCCCAGTATGAGTTAAAGCATCAAATTCCCCTGAAAAAGGAGGAGCGGGAGATTGAAACACTAATAATTTTCTAAACTTCTATCGTGGGCAGTGCCGCTTCAATTTCTGTTCGACGAGTCTCATGCCAGGGCGTTAGCTCCAGTTTTTGAGCCTGATCCTCAGACGGATCGGAATTAACAAAATAACCAGGACCGTGTGTAGCCATCTCAAATAGCACCCCGCCCGGCGTGCGATAATAGACAGACTTAAAAAAGTGCCGGTCAATAATTTCTGTCGGCTGCAACCCAAATCGCAATACCTCATGACGCAATTCCTTCAGATCTTCAGCATCTTCTGTCTGAAAGGCTACATGATGTACAATGCCAGCCCCACTTTGTCCTTGGCTAAATGGCACTTCCTCAATAATGACAGAGTGGCCAAGCTCACTCTCAGTTTTGTAGAGGGTGGCATTCTCTTCCGAAGCAACCTTTTTAAATCCTAAGATAGAAGTCAATACTTGTTCAGTATGATCCATCTCATGCAGCCGAAGAGTCGTACTCCAAAATCCCTGTATTTGATATTTATCCGGTACGGGAGACTTATTCCAACTTTTCAGATCAATTTTCTGGCCGTCAAATACCAAGTGCAACTGAAGCCCGTCCGGATCTTTAAATGAAAGATACTTCTTGCCAAATCGAATAAGAGGACCGCTGTATGGAATATTCTGTTCATCCAATCGCTCTTGCCAATAATCCAGCGAGCTTTCCGGTACGGCCAGAGAGACAGCTGTAGCTTCACCAGATCCGGAATCACCTTGCCGTGCCCGCGGCCAAGGGAAAAAAGTGAGACTAGATCCCGGACTTCCTTCAGAATTAGCATAAAAAAGATGGTACTTCGTTGGGTCATCTTGATTGACTGTTTTCTTTACCATACGCATCCCCAGCTTTTTGACATAGAAATCGTAATTCTCTTGGGGGTCGCCGGCAATGACTGAAATATGATGCAGTCCGCGATATTTACTCATATACTATACTAACTAATTGTTTAGTTCAGGTAAATCCGCCTCTAACTTGTGGCGGTAGGGTTCAAGATTATCGGGAAGCGTTAACGAACTTCCAAGGTCTTCCAAGTTTTCATCAACTGTAAAACCAGGAGGGTCAGTAGCCACTTCAAAAAGTATACCCCCCGGCTCATGAAAATATACTGACTTAAAATAAGTTCGATCTTTCACTTCCGTCAGATGATAACCTTTGTGGTACAATTGTTCACATATAGCTTGTTGCTCTTGTTCATCTTCAGATCGAAAAGCAATGTGATGCACTGTACCTCTCCCAGCCCGGCCATTGGGTTGAAACTGGTCAATGACTTCAATCACAGAACCTATTTCAGAACCAGAAGTATAATAATACCTATTATCTAACTGGTCGGTTAACTCAAATCCCAACTCGTATTCCAGCAATCTCCCTGTGCCCTCATAATTTTTCTCTGCCAGGCTAACCCCATGGATACCCCTAATGGCGTGCTTCTGTGGGACTACACCTTCACCCCACCCTTCTGTACCATCAACGCCGGGCGAAAACACTAGTTCAACGTAGAGTCCATCAGGATCTTGAAAACCTATTACTTCTTTGCCAAAACGTTCGAAAGGATCTTCAAAACTGACATCCTGATCCTCAAGATGTTCAATCCAAAATTGTTTGGATGTAGTGGGAACAGCGAATGCAACAGACACTACCTGCCCGCGGTCGGGCTTTCCTTTTTGCATATGCGGCCAGGTAAAAAATGTGATAATGCTTCCGGGATCTCCCGACTCATTGCCATAATATAGGTGGTAGGACGACGGGTCATCAAAATTGACTGTTTTCTTTACCAAGCGAAGTCCCATTACTTGGGTATAAAATTCATAATTCCGTTGAGGATCACCGGCTATTGCGGTAATATGATGTATTCCTTTTTCTGCCATGTCTTAAGATTTTTACTAATACAGCTAAAACCATATTAGTTCAATATCAAACTAATATGGCAATTCATTAATTCCAATTTTATCTAACGATTTGTACACTCAAAGGTAAGAAAGTTAAATGATGATTTTTGAAATGGAAGGGTTTCGATTAGATGTACTTTAATTTTGAATAGTTATAAAAATTAATTTTAAGACTTCATATCCAATGGATAAAAATATAATATCCAAAACAGCTCTTGGTGGTGCGGTAGCCGCACCACCAATTATATTACTCGCTTTCATTGCCGATGCCCCAAATTTTGAGTTGTACTTGAATATTTTTTCAGGGGCTTTTTTGATATTCATCTTTTTGCACTGGTTTTTTCGTGATGATGAATTCGATAAACTGGAAGCAATTAAAAGATCAATCAACATACTATATTTTTATTATGCTATCATAGTTTTCGTGGCTAAGGTAGAGCAGCTATATATATTAATGTTTATGACGTTAGGACTCTTTGGCCTAACTTATTTTATAAGCAACTTAGTTAGTATTTTAGAATTAGAAAAAGAAGATGAAAGTTAAAGCCTAGAACCAATCGCAATAACCCTGCCTATCACATTTATAAAACTTCCTTAAAGAAGTTGGGATGTGAACTAATCGTTATGTGGTGGATTCCTATATTAGACATCAGAAATTTGTATTTCTATATAGTTCAATATTAAACTAATATGTCGATTAAGTAATTCCAATTTTGTCTAACGATTTGTACACTCAAAGGTAAGAAAGTTAACTAATGATTTTTTGAAATAGCAGGACACTAATGAAAGAAACAATTGAAAAGCTCTGGAATGGTAAAAAATCGGAGAAAAAAATAGGACTGGCGCTGGGTGGCGGTGCAGCGTTGGGGGCTGCCCACGTAGGAGTATTACGGGCATTGGAAAAATCTGAAGTCGAGATTGACTACATAGCAGGTACCAGCATTGGGGCTATGGTAGGAGCATTTTATGCATTTGGCATGCCGGTAGATAAAATTGAAGATATTGCCCTGGATATTGATTGGCCGGATGTTTCCGGACTTGCCCTTTCTAAAATGGGCCTGTTGACTAATAATGCCATGGGTGAACAACTCGACAAACATTTAGGAGATGTGAAGTTTAATGAGGCTAATATTCCTTTTGCAGCAGTGGCAACGGATATTTCAAATGGAGAAAAAGTTATTCTTAAGAAAGGAGACGTATCGGATGCGGTAAAGGCCAGCACCTGTATTCCGGTACTTTTTGAACCTGTGGAAATTGATGGTCGATTATTGGTAGATGGTGGATTAAGAGAAAGTGTTCCTCTTTCAGCTATTCTGGATATGGGAGCAGATTTTAAAATCGGTGTAGACCTTAATGCATACAGAAATTATGAACGTCCAGAGAATATTTTGGACATCCTGAATAATACTCTTGAAATTGCACTTAAGCATTTGGCAAATGTGAATCGGAATAACATTGATCTGCTAATCCAACCTAAACTAGCACAGTTTAGCCGTTCGGAAACAGAAAATACGGCCGAGATGATAGAAAGAGGATTTCAGGCGGCTGAAGATTCGTTAAAAAGAAAGACAGGGAAAGTCGATTAACTCTTTCCATACACTGTAACGACACTACCGCGTGTTACCTCATTTTCTGGAGAGACAAGATGTGCAATTTGTTTAGCCAGCTGCTGGGGATTCGGCCAGTCTTCAAAATTAGCATCTGGCATGGCATCACGATTTTGGGGAGTGTCAATAACAGAGGGCGCAATAGCATTCACAAGGATATCATCCTCAACTACTTCGGCAGCCAAAGATTCGGTCAACGCTGCAACTCCGGCTTTGGCAACAGTGTAGGCCGTCATCCCTTTACCTTGTCGCGGTTCTAAGGCAGGACGTGCAGCAATATTGACAATTCGTCCGCCTGAATAGCCAGATGACCGCATAGCTTGAACCGCAGTGCGACATGAATTATAACAAGTCACCGTGTTTAACTGAATCTGCTTGTTGAAATCCGTAAGCGGAGTATCTTCAATATTTCCCACCCCGAATCCGCCGGCAATGTGGATGGATCCCCAAAGCGGTCCCTGGTATTCAATAGCATCCTTATAAAAAGATTGAGCTCGTTCTTCATCCGTTAGATCAATACCAGCTTGTGTAAAAACATTCTCGTGACTGCTCAACTCAAACGTTTCTTGCTCAGCCTCGTTAAAACAAGGCACGCTGCAGGGAGCACCCGAGCCTGCCAATAACTGAACCACGGCAGAACCTAAAACACCAGCTCCACCTGTAATCACAATGTGTCGATCATCAAAGTTAAAACCCATTAGTCAATTATTTTAGTTAAGATGCTTTTCATCAATATTTACCAACAAATTCTACCAGAAAAAAGGTCAAAAAACTGTTAATTCTCTTGCATAAGTTAATATTAATGTGAATATCAGTTTAGATAATTTTATTTTAATTAGTAGGTAATCAATTAAGATAAAGAAAATGGCTAACGTAATAAGTCTCAAAAAAAGTGAAGATATTGAGCAGCTGAAGGAAACATTAGATTTTGCTCAAAATATTATTGACGGAATCAGCGCACGAAAATACTCTGGTACCATCACGCTTAAAGAAGATCCCGTTGCCTATCAAAAACGAATCAGAGATGAGTGGAATTAGTGAACATACTCATTGATACGAATATTGCTCTTTACTTTTTAACAGGGGATAAAAAGCTGACTAACCTACTTGATAATGCAATCATCTATTTATCTTTTATTTCTGAACTGGAGTTACTTTCCTACCCCGAACTCGATAACAAAGAACAAGAATCAATCAATAATTTCATTCAGGAATGCGTAGTTGTTGATATCAATCCCCCTATTAAACAAAAGACAATTACCATTTGGCAACAATCAAATATCAAACTGCCTGATACCATTATTGCCGCAACGGCAATTTCTAAACAACTCCCTTTTCTATCGGCAGATAAAGATTTTGCACAAGTTCACGATCTACAATTGTTTTCATATGAACTATAATACTTTAAAGATCTTCAACATTTAATAATTGATATGAATATTTTTGCCATCATCATTTTAGCTACGCTGGGCATTGACTTTCTGCTTAATCTGGCAGCCGACTTTTACAATCTTAAATCACTGGACAAGGGATTACCCAATGAATTCAGTGATGTCTATGACGAAGAAACCTATGATAAATCCCAGCGCTACACCAAGGTTCGAACCAAGTTTGGTATACTGACCTCGGCTTTTAATCTGGTGATACTGCTAGTTTTCTGGTTTGCGGGTGGTTTTAACTGGCTGGACGGGCTCATCCGCAGCTGGGAGCTTGGCACCATCTGGACGGGCCTGGCATATATTGGAACCCTGCTGCTTGCCAAAAGTATACTTTCACTACCCTTTAGCTTGTATTCCACTTTTGTAATTGAAGAAAAGTTCGGGTTTAACGAAACAACCCTAAAGACCTTTGTTTTAGATCTGGTAAAAGGTCTTGGGCTAGGTATTCTGCTTGGCGGTCCCTTGCTAGCAGGTATCCTGGCTTTCTTTACGTTTATTGACCAATATGCATGGCTGTATGCATGGGGAGCGGTTACTGCTTTTACACTGATCATTCAGTTTGTTGCCCCACGATGGATTATGCCATTATTCAATGATTTTGAACCCCTTGAGGAAGGCGACTTACGGCAGAAAATCCGGAAATATGCCGATAAAGTTAATTTTGCACTCGAGGGAGTGTATGTGATGGACGGATCCAAGCGCAGCAGCAAATCTAATGCCTTCTTTACAGGGTTCGGGAAAAACAAACGCATAGCACTGTATGACACACTGATCGAAAATCACACTGAAAACGAACTGGTAGCGGTACTAGCTCACGAAATTGGTCACTATAAAAAGAAGCATATTTTTAAAAATATGGCTATCAGCATTGCCCAAACGGGTATTATGTTTTTTCTACTCTCAGTGTTCCTCAACTCACAGGGATTATATGATGCTTTTTATATGGAACAAATTTCTATTTATACGGGGCTTATTTTCTTTGGAATGCTCTATGCTCCCATTGATATGATTGTATCCGTCTTTATGCAGGTACTTTCGCGAAAATACGAATTTGAGGCTGATGAATTTGCTTCGACAACCTACCAGAAAGAACCAATGATTGAAGCTTTGAAAAAGTTATCTAAGGATAATCTTTCGAATCTTACCCCTCATCCATTTTATGTGTTCCTTAATTATTCACATCCGCCAGTGCTGGAACGTATTGAAACCATAAAGAAAAACTAAAAAGAAGAATAGAAGTATTGAATTTATTGCAGTTCAATCTCCCTCAATCCTCTTCTCCAAGAGGAACTTTACGATTCCGTAGTCCAAACAAAGAGTTCCTCCTTAGAAAAGGAGGGCAGGAGGATTGATTTAATTATTTGCCAGGCAGATAATTTTCCAGTACCCTGATTACATTCTCTAAACCATTGTACTTCCCGCTCTGAAAATCGCACAGTGGTATATCCAAGCTCTTCTAATTTTTTATCTCGTAGTTTATCCTCTTCATGTTTGAATTTATGAGAGTATCCATCTACTTCGATAACCAACTTTAGTTTGCGGGAAATGAAATCGACGATGTAGTCATCAATACAAAACTGACGGTTAAACTGGTATCCATGAAACTTTTTTGCTCGTAAAACTTCGCTCCAAAGTATAGCCTCTCCCTTAGTGCCATCTTTCCGAAGCTTCCGGGCCAGTTCTTTATGCTTTTTGTTGTAGTTTGATTTGTTTTTATCCATTATCTCTTGATGTTTTCTGGTTGTAATCTCTTTTCTTTCTTTGAAGTATTTTTAATGTAATAAATGGGTTCTTGCTTAGAAAAGGTAGGCAGAAGGATTGATCTTTCCGCTAAATAGATAAATTATGAGTTACATGTGGTCAATTTCCCTAAATCCCTCTTTTCTAATAGGGACTTTTGGATTCCTCAACTTAAACAATGACTTCTTCCTTGCCTGCGAGAATTCGGTGGGCGAAGGAAGTCAGGAGGATTGATAATGTAATAACTAGGTCAAATCCCATCCGTGCAAAATTGCAGTTAATTTTGTTACTTGTCATTCTGTAATCCCAATAAAAAGGACTCTCAATGCACAAAGAAACCCAAGCGATCCATGCCGCCATGGAAGTGGTCAACAATAATCCCGATATCGTGCCGCCGGTGCATCGCTCTACGGTGTACCAGCTGGATAAAGAAGGTAGAAGCGAGGGGGACTGGCATTATACGCGGCTCGAAAATCCCAATCGAGTACAATGGGAACATGTATTAAAAGTGATGGAAGATGGAGAGGCCGCAGCAGCTTTTTCCAGTGGTGTAGCGGCAGCAGCAGGAGTATTTCAATCGCTTGAACCCGGAGATCATATTATTATTCCCGAAGATGTATATGCCGGAAATCGCAAGTTAGTCAATAATATCATGAACCCGTGGGGACTGGAATCTGATTTTATTGACATGACGGATCTTACAAACATCAAAAACCACCTCAAAGAAAATACCAGCCTCATCTGGATTGAAAGTCCCTCCAACCCATTGATGAATATCATGGATATTGAAGCGATCTGCGATTTAGCGCATGAAAATGGGGCTGTGGTTTGTGTAGATAACACGTGGCCCACGCCTGTCAACCAGATGCCGCTAAAGCTAGGGGCAGATTTGGTTATCCATTCTACAACAAAATACTTTGGCGGGCACAGTGATATTCTAGGCGGAGCTGTTATCAGCAAGGAGCAAGATGATTTTTTTGAGCAGATCCGCATGGTTCAACGAACAGGAGGCGCCGTGCCCTCACCCGATGACTGCTGGATGCTGGCTCGAAGCACACGCACCATGCCCTATCGGATGAAAGGTCATAATAACAATGCAGAACGCCTTGCTTTTTATCTGCAAGATCATCCCAAAGTACAAGATGTCTTTTATCCGGGATTACCCAGCCACGACGGGCATAAAATTGCCAAAAAACAAATGAGCGGATTTGGAGGGATGATTTCCTTTTTGATTAAAGGACCCCAACAAGACGCAATCGAAATTGTTGGCAGATCAAAACTGATTGGCCGAGCAACTAGTCTGGGGGGCGTAGAAAGCACATGGGAACATCGCCGCAGCAGTGAAGGCGAAGGCTCGATAACACCCAAAAACCTAATTCGTATTAGCGTGGGACTAGAGCATCCCGATGATCTTTTGGAAGATCTGGAGCAGGCGCTGGGTTAAACTAGTAGTATTACCAGTAAGAATGTAAAGTCATTATCCCAGTGAATGTATCTATCTGCGTCAACGATTTTGTTATTTTTGGTCGCTGGTATTGTAATACGTAATGGTTTTATCGAGTGACATTCCGTATCGCTCTGCCTGGAGAAACCATTCGGTTAGTTCAAACTTTTTATAGCTTAATGTTCAGGCTGAATTCTTTTTCAGCCTGAACATTCATTACAAGCTTATAATGTGAAATTTATTTTCGAGCAGTGCAGGCATAAACATGGTGTTATTTTCGAAGTCGATAAAGAAATCAGCAGGTCCGCCCAATGGGGCACCCAGCTTGACTGAAGTAATTTCACCTGAACTTAGGTTTAGTTTTTTGATGCCCCCCTTCTTTTCAAAACCAACCCAATCTGAGAAATAAAGCATGCCATCGCGATATTGCGCACCGTCCAGTTGCCCTTTGTAATCGCCGATTACTTCATGGGAAAGCGGATCGAGATTAATTCGGTAGATTGGACCATTCGGTTTGTTATCGTCCCCAAATCCTACGCAATACAGCGTCATATTATCTTCAGATAAAGTCAGCCCATTAGGCCCCTTCATAGCCGGCAGGTCTAGTAATTGATAGGAATTTTGTCCAACGTTTATGCGGATGATTTTGCCTGCATTGCTGTCGCTGACGAATAGCGTTTCCGGAGCTTTGGCTACGATATCATTAAGGAACTTCGCCTCCGAAATAGTTAACTCAAACACCCTGTTACCAGAATCCAAGTCAAATCCCAGTATTCGGTCGATGTCGGTTACATATAAGGTGTTGTTAATAACCGTTACTCCCTTTGGTGCATTGAGCGAATCATCTTTCGGCAAAAAGTGAAGCTTCTCAATGTCGCCGTTCTTCTTTACCTTGCTGATAAATCCATCTCCATCTTTAGCTGTGGATTGCCCTTGGGCTCCTATGTTACTCACATAAAAATGAGTTTCTGTAGCGACTACACTTTCGGGATAGGAAAACACATCCAGTGTCTGAGAAATGGATTGTGCTTTCAAATTGCCGATCAGGGCCAGTAATAATCCAGTAGCGATCAGAATGACTAACCTTTTCATCGCATAAAGTTTTAGTTGGAATTTATGTCTGTAAAAAAATAGATAAATATACTCAGAGAAAATATTTTCTACGATTCAAATTCTGTGTTTGACTGTTCAAGCTGAAATTGTTTGGGAGTGACACCAAAATATTCTTTAAAGGACTGAATAAAATGGGAAAGATTCTCAAAACCTACATCAAAACAGATTTGGGATACATTTTTTCGACTTGAGTGAAGCAGAAACTTTCCCTCTTCTAGCCTCTTTTGCTTAATCCACTTGCCGGGTGTAGTACCAAACTCTTCTTTAAAACGCCGTTTGAATGTGGACAGACTATATCCGGCCAAAAACGCAAATTGTTCCAGGCTTAGATTTTCTTTGTAATGTAGGTTCATTACATCCCCAAGCTGCTGGGCCGGATTGGTACTTAGTTGACTTAAAAGTCCTTTAAACGAATGACCGTTATCAGAATTAGCCAAGAGTAAAAAAAGTTCTCTTAGTTTCAGGTTGGCAATATCCGGTGAATCGGCCCATGAAGAATCCTCAAAGTAGATCGACAGGCTGTTCAAAAAAGTTGTAAGGCCTGTAGTTGCTTTGAATTTAGAAAGATTAATATTATTGGAATCCTGTTGAGAGATCAGCTTGGAATGATCCCTTGAAAACCGATGGGCAACTTCATCAGAAAAAAAGAACAAGTAGCTTCTGTACTGCTCTTGTTTGCCAAACTTTTCTGACAACAGGTATCGCCCCTTACGCAGAAAAAATCCCTCTCCCTGCCCAATAGTAATTTGTTGCTTTTTCCCCAACACTTCTTTGTATCCGCTGGAGACAAAAACAATCAGGTTGTGATTGAGTCGGGTATTAACCCTTTCTATTTCTTGATTCTGGTGATAAGCCATAATCCTTACCCCATCATCCTGAATGCTGTCATGGGGAGAATCATCAAAAAGTTGGGGAACGTTAAATGTCACCATCTGGATTCACTTTTTGTAATTTTTATTAAACTATTAAAGATGGTAGTATTTGCACAGAATCATACAACGACCTCATTGCTGTTTTACAAAATGTCTCGTTCCGTATTCTATATAAAACTCATTCACTCTTTCCTGTTTGTCCTGATCGGCATCTGTACTATCTATGTTTTTATTACTGCTACTTTTGGTCACATCACCAATCTTACGTGGATTGCCTTTGGCATTGCCATAGTAGAATTACTAGCATTAATGCTCAACGGCTGGCGGTGCCCCCTCACTGATCTGGCCGAACAGCAAGGTGCCGAAGTAGGATCAGTAGCAGATTTATTTCTACCCAAATTAATTTCTGATCATTTGTTCACTATCTTTGGAATCCTGTTTGGCATAACATGCCTTCTTTTACTTTGGCGTACGACCGTTTAATGTTAAAAAAAATCACATTGTATTAAATGTAATGTGAATAAAAACATCAAATGAAGATGAGAAAAAGCTTTATATCTGCTGCATCAATTATCCTTTGGATAGCAGTAATAATAACTCAAGCGAATGCCCAGCAAAATGCTTCTATATCCGGCTTTGTAACTGATGAAAAAACCGGAGAACCCCTGCCCGGTGCCACAGTACAAATTGCAAGTACTACCACAGGCGACGCTACCGATAAAAACGGCTATTACAAAATTAGTAATATTTCGACCGGTACATATACAGTAAGAGTAAGTTTTGTAGGGTATCAACCTCAAACAAAATATAATGTTGTCGTTAAATCAGGGAGTAATCCAGACATCAATTTCAGCTTAAAACCGATAGTTCAAGAATTAGATAATATTACGATCTCCCCCGATCCTTATCAAAAACCAGCCGAAAATCCCCTCTCACGCAAAGAGTTGTCTCAGGTTCAGATAACTTCCTATCCCGGAGGCAATAATGATATCGCCAAAGTAGTACAATCTCTGCCCGGAGTATCGAGCTCAGTAGGCAGCTTTCGAAACGACATTATCATTCGGGGCGGAGGGCCAAGTGAAAATGTATACTATCTGGACGGCATCGAAATTCCGGTTATCAATCATTTTGCCACGCAGGGCAGTGCCGGCGGACCGGTAGGCCTGCTCAATGTCTCTTTTTTTGAAAACGTTAACCTAAGCACCAGTTCGTTCCCTGCTCGCTATGGCAATGTACTTTCGGGCGTATTACAGTTTGATCAGCGTAATGGCAATGCCCAAAATATAGCAGCCAACACACGCATAGGAGCCAGTGAAGCGGCCTTAACGGTTGAAGGCCCACTCTTTAAAGATGATGACGAAACGTATTCGAATACCACCTTTATCGCATCGGTCAGGCGCTCATATCTACAACTGCTGTTTCAGCTTATTGATCTGCCCTTTTTACCAGATTACTGGGATTACCAGTACAAACTTAACCACAAAATCAGTAACACTGATGAAATTAATATCACCGGGGTGGGATCTATCGATGATTTTCGTATTAATAAACCCGATAATATAACGGCTGAGCAACAAGCCACGCTCGATAAAATTCCAATCATTAAGCAAAATAGTACCACTCATGGTATTAGCTGGAAACACCGATTCGAGAACTACGATGGATTTCTGGAAACCAGCCTTAGCACCAGTATTTTTAATAATGATTTGCGTCGATATCGCGACAATGAAAACAAGCAGGGACTACTGCAAAGTACCAATTCTCGCGAATGGCTTTCAACACTAAGAAGCAGGTATAATCACTTTATTGGTAAGTGGAAGCTGGCCGGCGGCATAGAAACCAAAAGAGTAAGCTACTCGGCACGAACCTTTCGATCACGAAACAATGTGAATTTCAATACTGACTTTAATTTTCTACGATATGGATTGTTCAGTCAGATTTCGACCGAATGGAATACCCGGTTGTCAACTTCACTGGGCATTCGGGCTGATGCCAATACCTTTACAAAGTCGAGCACTCTTTGGGAAACTATTTCTCCCCGGATCGCACTCTCTTTTGACCTGGATCCCAATAACCAATGGACCGTTAATGCCTCGGCAGGACGGTATTATAAACTTCCTCCAGCCACGCTTTTAGGATATCAGAACGGCGGAAGTTTTGTAAATAAAAATGTAGAATATATCCGTAGTGATCACTATGTAGCAGGAGTTTCATACCAGCCGCGCCAATCAACACAGTTTTCATTAGAAGGGTTTTTAAAGCAATACAGTGACTATCCGGTTTCGGTAACAGATAGCGTATCACTTGCTAATTTGGGCACTAATTTTGATGTCTTTGGTAATGAAAATGTCCAAAGTATAGGCCGGGGGCGAGCCTATGGTTTTGAGTTTACCTATCAGCAGAAGCTGCAAGATAACTTCTATACAATATTAGCCTACACACTCTACTGGAGCAAGTTTTCCGGACTAAATAATAACCAATATCTCCCCTCTGTATGGGATAATCGTCATCTGCTAACATTTACCGGAGGCTATAAACTGAAACAGAATTGGGAAATTGGGACACGACTTCGGATTTCCGGCGGCTCGCCCTACGCTTCTATTAACCGTTCCGCAACAGAAAATCAATATCCTATCCTGGTATTTGACTATTCAACATTAGACTCTAACCGGCTTGATCCCTTTATATCACTCGACATTCGCGTGGATAAAAAATGGAATTTTAGAAAATGGGCCCTGAATGTTTACTTAGAGGTCACCAATATATTAGGAAGCGAAATTCCCACACCCCCTGAATACGGCCTAAAAAGAAATCAAAGCGGAGATCCTGTATCCCCCAATCAATTAGTCCAGATAATGGCTCCAGATAACAGCGCTGCCTTGCCAACTCTGGGTATTGTCATAGATATTTAATACTAAAGCTGTCTTTTATTTCTAAATATATATCTTATATATACACATGAAAGATCTCGAAAATTTAGAAAAAGAAATCTTAACTATCAGTGTGGTCAAAGCCAATCTTTATGGCTTGCTATTTATGCTGCCCGTTGCCTTTATATTTGGATATCCCTTTTACCTTTTACACGGGAGACTAAGCATTTCGGAATGGGGCACATCAAACATTATTATGTTCTTAACTGCTGTGGTAGTCGGCGTTATTGTTCATGAGTTACTTCATGGAATCACCTGGGCCCGATTTTCCAGTAAGGGATTCGAGTCAATAAAGTTTGGTGTGATGTGGAAGATGCTGACCCCCTACTGTCACTGTAAGGAACCGTTAACCGTACGCAGCTACCTTTGGGGGGCTGTTGTGCCCGCTATCGCTCTGGGATTTCTACCCGCACTGGCTGCCATCATCATTGGCAGTACAGGACTGCTTTATTTTGGGACTTTCTTTACTATTGCCGCCATCGGAGATTTTATGATCATTTACCTGCTTCGCAACGAAAATAAGGATGATTGGGTGCAAGACCACCCCTCAAAAGCAGGCTGCATTATTTATCGCGAAACCACGGTCGACTAATTTAAAAATAGAGAGCATCATGAAATTTCAGCTTATAACACTTTTCCTTCAATATTGCTTAAAAAGACGCTAAAAGCTTTCTTTTATTAACCAACTAGTTACTTAAATTAGGGACATAAAGACCCAAATATTTTGATCTAACCCCATTTATTAAGATCTTTGAGCGCTGTTTACTGAACACCAAAAGCAGCGTTTATATATGAATTTTCAATAACTTAATCTGAGTACCAATGGCCAAAGTAGAAGTAGAAATGCCCCAGATGGGCGAATCGGTAATGGAAGGCACCGTCATCGAGTGGACCAAAAATGTTGGCGACGAAGTAGAAGAAGATGAAACGCTACTTGAAATTGCCACCGATAAGGTGGATACCGAAGTACCCTCTCCACAAGCCGGAACGCTCGTAGAAACACTAGCAGGAGAAGGTGATACCATAGAAGTAGGGCAGGTCATTGCCGTCATCGAAACCGATGCTGACGCAGTTGACACTTCCGGCGGAGACAGCGGAGAATCAGAAACTGAAACACAGCAACAAGAAACCGAAGAGACTACTCAACAAGAACCGGTCCAGGCCCAGGAAACTGCTGATACACTTTCAGGAGATGACGATGAAGGTGAACGTATTGAAGTTCAGATGCCTCAGATGGGTGAATCTGTCATGGAAGGCACGGTCATTGAATGGACCAAGAACGTAGGCGACGAGGTTGAAGAAGATGAAACATTGCTTGAAATTTCGACGGACAAGGTAGATTCTGAAGTTCCGTCACCACAGGCTGGAACACTTGTAGAAATTCTTGCCGAAGAAGGAGAAACAATTGAGGTAGGCCAAACTATTGCCATCCTTACTACAGGAGAAGCCCCTTCCGGCAGTTCGACTTCTGCAAGCACTTCCCAAACTCAGACTAAAGATAAGGAAGAAACCACCACTTCAACTCCATCACAAGAAACACAATCGCAGCCGGCGACTGCTTCTGGCAGTACTAATGGCGCGCCCTCCGGTAGCACAGAACCACAACGTATCGGAAGCGACGGTCGCTTTTACTCTCCGCTGGTTCGCTCTATTGCCAGTGAGGAAGGAATTTCACAAGAAGAATTGGAAAGCATTGAGGGATCCGGACAGGGCGGACGCGTTTCGAAGGAAGATATTTTAGGTTACCTCGAAGATCGCAAAGCAGGTAAAACACAACCTGCTCAACCGGCGGCACAGCAATCCGACGAACTCAGCAAACCGACAACGAAAAAATCGTCTCCTGCCCAAAGCGAAGAGCGATCTATCTCGGCCGGTGAGCTTGATCTCGATCGTCCATCTCAAAATGTGGAGCGCATCAAGATGGATCGTATGCGTAAGACCATTGCCGAGCACATGATTCGGTCCAAGCAAACCTCGGCGCATGTCACCACATTCTCTGAAGTAGACGTCACCAAGTTGGTACGCTGGCGCGAAGAAAATAAAGACGAGTTTAAGGAAAGAGCCGGCGTAAAATTGACGTATACGCCACTGTTTCTCGAAAAAATCATACAGGCGATGCGCGAATTTCCGCTGATCAACAGCTCAGTGGACACTGATAATGATGAGATCATTCTGAAGCGCGACATCAACTTTGGACTGGCCGTTGCACTGGGAGAAGGCGGCAAAGGCGGACTGATCGTTCCAGTCATCAAACAGGCACAAAATAAAAACCTGGTGGGACTGGCCAATTCTGTTAACGATCTGGCTATCAAGGCACGCAATAAAAATCTAAATCCCGATGACTTAGTTGGCGGTACCATTACGCTAACAAACTATGGTAGCGTAGGCAACCTGATGGGTACGCCAATCATCAATCAGCCGCAAGTCGCTATTATGGGAACCGGCGTCATTGAAAAACGTCCGGTTGTCCGCGAAACCCCCGAGGGTGATGTAATCGCCATCCGCCACATGATGTATCTCTCTATGAGTTACGATCACCGCATTATTGACGGTGCACACGGCGGGGCCTTCCTCAACCGCGTAAAAGAACTGCTTGAAGACTTTGATCCCGACCGAGCGGTATAATAGGTGTAATAAATACGGATGAAGCGGATTTGCTAGATAATCACAGCGGAGAAGGTATGTTCAAATGCTTTTCTGCGGACAATCCGCACAATCCGTTAACTCTGTGTTCGATATATGGAAGCTATTGACAACATTGATGACATTCGAACCAAGGTTCGATCTTTAAAAAAACAGGAAAAGTCTGTTGCGTTTGTCCCTACCATGGGCGCCCTTCACGAAGGACATCTTTCACTTTTTCGCCTTGCCCAGCAACATGCCGATGAGGTGGTTGTTTCCATTTACGTAAATCCTGAGCAGTTTGGCCCCGATGAGGATTTTGATGAATACCCCCGTGAATTGGAAAATGATCTTGCCAAATGCGAAGAAGAAGGCATCGCAGCCGTATTTGCTCCCTCGGATACCCTTATGTATCCCGGTGAGCAGTTGTTGAGTATCCACATTGATGAACTTAACAAATACATGGACGGCGGATCACGTCCCGGCTTCTTCGAGGGAATTTTGCTTATCGTTAATAAGTTATTCAATATCATCGGACCGGATATCGCTGTCTTTGGCCAAAAGGATATTCAGCAGTTTCGCATTCTACAACAGATGGTTAAAGAGTTTAACCATGATATTGAACTTATAATGGGTCCTATACAACGGGCCAATGATGGACTGGCGCTAAGCAGCCGTAATGCATATCTGGATGACCAGCAACGCAAGCTGGCTCCCGGTCTTTATCGTTCTCTGCAATATGTAGCCAAGCAAATTAAGGAAGGAGCACAAAACGTAGAATTACTGCTTGACCATCAAAAAGATGAATTGCAAGCAAAAGGATTCAAAATTGATTATGTTAACTTGTTTTCGTTTGAGAAAGTAGCTCCCGTTACAGACCCGAAAGGCAACAATAAATATATTTTAGGCGGAGCCGTTTACCTAGGCGAAACACGTTTAATAGATAATATTATTATTGAAAAATAGCCGTACAACTATGAAGCTGACGATGTTCAAATCGAAATTGCACCAAATGAAGGTAACTGAAGCCAATCTTCATTATGAGGGAAGCATTACTATTGACCAGCAACTGCTTGATGAAGCGGAGATCCTTCCCTACGAAAAAGTGCAAATCGTAAATATCACCAACGGAGCCCGTCTTGAAACATACACGATTCCTGGAGAAGCAGGTTCGCGCGTCTGTTGCTTGAATGGAGCTGCCGCTCGCAAGACAGAAGTCGGGGATCGCATTATCATTATTTCATATGCGGAGATGTCGCCCGAGGATGCCGAAGCCCACAAACCTAAGGTGGTTATTGTAGATGAGAATAACGATCCCAAAACCATTGTTGACGAAACCACGCATGGCGATCAATATGACTTAAATAATGGCACACTGAGCAATCAAAAGCTGGACCAAGACGTTTAGCTTCCCATAAAGTTACCCCTCCTCTATCACCGAAGCCTCAAGGGAGTGTATTCTTGTTGATTTGTTATTTTTTAGTTACCCTTTCAATTATAATATAATCAACGATACTAGATAGGTACTTTTCCTAGAAAAATCCCGGGATAACAAAACTACAAAGTAACATTCCTCAGAGAGATTATACTCAAATATCAAGCGAATACATTATTTGATAGCACCTCTTAACCATGAAAATATTTAAGACTACGCTTCCGCTTACCCTCCTTTTCCTGCTCGTTTTTTACACCTTTGGCTGTAATATGGATCAACCAGAAAAGAACAGGGTTGATAACCATATTTTTGATAAAGCTGGAATTATCAGCACTTCAGATAAACCTAAGTTTGAATGGCTGCTTGACCTGATACAAAAAGAATCAGGTATCGATATAAAGTGCCTCTTCCTAAAGACAATAAGACATACTACGGTTGAAGAGGTAGCCGTAAACAAAATGGATGAATATGGGATAGGCGGCAAAGGGAAGAAGCAACGAGGAATTCTTTTCCTATTCGTATTAGATAAGCAAAAACTCAGAATAGAAGTAGGCTATGGACTTGAGGCATACTTGCCAGATATATTTGTTGGTTATCTAATTAGAAATCATGCTGATGCTTTTTTTGAGGCTTCTAACCCAAGCCTGGGGTTAAGACTCTTAATTCGTATTCTTCAACACAGGATCCGTGAAGCTGCCTTAAACAAAAAGTATGACCCGAGTATACTAGAAAATGGAGTAAAGTTACCACATTTATCAGGCGGCGCCGGGGCATCAAAAAAAGTCGGGACGGACGGTTCGGACCAACCATTTATGGATGATCAGTATGACAATGAAGATAAAAAACAATTTGTAGCTACTAACACAGTAAAAGGGACTTTCAATAATTACATTGCCTGGCTTTATGGTCGCAAGTTTGATCCAGATGTGGACCTTTTTACGAAAGACAGCATACCAGTTTTAAACAACCTCCCCATGACACCGGCTTATTTTGACTATATCCTCATGATGGTTGTGGGAAATCAACATAAAATCATCAAGCGTGAGGATTTAGCTATCCTCTATTTCACCGATGATCCGTTGGCTACACCATTATTCTTTAATAAAATAGATGGAAAATGGCGAATGAATATAGTAGCTGAAATAAGGAATAGTCAAAACCATGTCGGTGGGGTTTACTCATGGGCATTTAATACTGATAGCAAGGGTGAGTTTACGACTACATTTAACGATTTACTTGTCAACATAAGGGGTTATCACCGTTTTAAAGATGGCGACAACAGAGAACTTCCTGTACAAGTTGATATTCAAAAGAATTCCTAGCCTCCAAAAACAACAGGAATCTTTGAAATACTTCGACTATAGTATTTAGCCTTTAAAAAGTTAATTACAGTTCAAAAAAAGAGAAGATGAAGAAAAAAATACTTAGCGTTATTGGTGCTATTTGGGGAGCAGGAATTATCATTAACTGGTTTCTTTCCAATCCCTCTAATGGGAATACTGCATATGAATCCGGGCAAATCGGTGCCGTATTGATTGGAGCCTTTTTACTTATTTTCAGTATCTACTCCTATTTTAAAGAACCTAAAGATTCTTCTTAAACCAACAGAGATAAAAACAACCATTTTGCTAATCTCACTAAGCTATCCCAAGCATCCACGCTTGAGATAGCAGAGTGATATGTCCGGCAATATTTCTAGCTGTGCTCAGGAAGTAGCTCAAAGAACTTCGCCGAGGTGCGAATACCGCGGTAGAAATCCTTCAGCGCAAACTTTTCGTTGGGAGAATGAATGGCATCACTGTTGAGACCAAAACCCATCAAAATAGATTGGGCGCCTAGCACTTTCTGGAAGTCAGCCACAATCGGAATAGAACCACCTTCTCGGGTAAACAGCGGCTCTATGCCATAAACTTCTTCAAAAGCATCAGCCGCAGCCTGCAGTCCATAAAAAGAAAGATCCGTAATGGCCGGATGACCGCCGTGATGTTCAGTAACCTCCACACTCACCGTATCTGGCGCCAGTGATTCAACATGTTTTTTAAACAGCTTGGCAATTTTCTTAGGGTCCTGGTCAGGCACCAATCGCATACTCACTTTTGCACCCGCCTTGGCCGGCAGCACCGTCTTAGCACCTTCTCCCTGGTAGCCGCTCCACATGCCATTTACATCCAAGGTGGGACGCGCCGAAGTGCGCTCCAGTGTATTATATCCTTTTTCACCTTTCAAGGCCGCAAGACCCAGCTTTTCTTTGTATTCTTCTTCATCAAACGGCAGCTGGCGATAGGTTTCGCGATCATCTTCAGAAAGCTCAATCACATCATCATAAAAACCATCAATCTGGATAACGCCGTCTTCATCTTTAAGCTGAGAAATAATATCAGAAAGTACATTAGCAGGATTATCAACCGCACCACCGTAAACACCGGAGTGCAAATCACGATTGGGGCCCTGGATTTCCACCTCCATGTAAGCCAACCCGCGCAATCCATAGGTGATAGAGGGTGTATCTTCGGCAAACATGGCGGTATCAGAAATCAGTACCATGTCGCATTCCAGTAGATCTTTATGTTCTTCGATAAAAGGCACCAAATGAGGGGAACCAATTTCTTCTTCACCCTCAAAGATAAATTTAATATTGACTGGGAAATCAGTATCCGACCTCAGGTACGACTCCAGCGCTTTTACATGAGTAAAAGACTGGCCTTTATCATCACTGGCACCTCGGGCATAAATATCTCCTTCGCGCATCGTGGGCTCAAAGGGCGGGGTCTCCCAGAGATCCATGGGATCGGGCGGCTGCACGTCATAGTGACCGTAAACCAATACCGTGGGTTTAGACTCATCAGTAATCAGTTCTCCATAGGCAATAGGATTACCGTCAGTCTCAAAAAGCTCGGTACGGTCCAAATCAAGCGACGATAATTTATCAAGGATATAATTGGCTGCATCTTTGACATCATTTTTATAATCAGAATCGGTACTGATGCTGGGAATGCGCAGAAAATCAAAAAGTTCTGCTTTAAAGCGTTCTTTATTCGAATCTATATAATCAGAAACGTTAGACATAGTAAGTTTTTATATTATCATTGCATATTTCGTATTGCGTATAACGAATGATACGCATTACGAATTATGCATAGCTGATGTCAAAGTGTACGAATATCACTGCTTTGAATCCATCCATACAGGCCGTTACTCATTCGCACATACGACCATTGGTTGACCTTTCGACTACGATGGTGATCCACAGTAAAAGTATAGCCCTCAAAAGATTGACTGATCAACGAAGCATCTTGCTGTGGATTTTCAAGCACTGGCGCCTGTTCGGTGACCATCACCGCTTTACTATATCTATTGTCTACATAATCAGTGTAAAAACTACAGCTGATCAAGAGCAGCGAAACGACCACCGTGGATAAACCAAAAATACGCAATAGTCCGGGATACCATTCCACAAACCAGCGAACCACATAAAGAATAACACCAATATTCAATAAGAGGATACCTATCAGCAAAATATTGGAAGCTCCAATATTATGGCGAAGCCAATCCACAGCCACATTCCAGGGAAATTTAGGCAGTACCGCCGACTGCCGGCTAAACCTCGATTCTACAAATTGCAACCCTTCTTTAGCCTCTGACTCAGTTTCTTCAAAACGCGATGCCTTCAGCAAATAATACTTGGCTTTGCCGAGAGAGTCCACCCGCTCATAGGCAACACCCATATTCAAAAATAGCGCCCCAGAGACAGTATTGTCATCTTCCAGCTGCTTATACAACGATAGTGCCTTGCTGTAATTGGCAGACTGCAACTGCTGGTTAGCACGATCGAACACAGCTTGCGGCTGCTGACTTTTTGCAACGCTGACACACCCCAAAAAGAACACAGCTGACAAAAAAATATTAGAAAAGAAACGCGATCGAGCTACCATTATAATACTTTTTTCAATTTTTCGAGCGTACTTTCGGCCAGACCTACATGCGATTTCAAATATGCATGCGAACTGTCGGGAGCATAACTAATAGATGCGCATTTATCCAATAGCATACGTACATTTTTAATAAGATTTTGATCTACATTATTGTCCGCAAGCGCATCAACATAATCTGCATTAGAGAGACCGGCCTGCGGCAAATTGAGGCGATCACTTATAAATCCGGTAAGTGCTTTTTGCAGCATATTATACGCTTCTTTGATATTACCATTTTTGGATCTGCTGATAGCTTCCTGTAGTCGATCATGCGCCTTTTCGGTTGCTTGTTGCGAACGGGCAAAAGCTTGATCAGTATTCATTTTTTCGATATATGACTTTTGCCAGTAACCGACTCCAAAAATAATTAACGGGAACAGCCCCCCAACCCAAAACCACCAGCTACTAACCAAAGTTACTGAAGTAGGTGTAATCCATGATGCAAGTCCGGTAACAGGCCGTACAGGAAACTCTTGCTGACTATTTGATGCTACTGCAGCATCGGGATTAGCAGCCACTTCAAAGTTAATTTCTGACAGTGTTGTGGTAATATATTTATTTTGTGAAGGGTTAAAGTATGAAACCTTATGAGCCGGAATGGTATAGCTGCCGGGAGATCGTGCAATCACGACATCAGTAAATGTCTTGCGTCCGCTAATTTTATGATCTTTGCGATCGAGTGTGGAATTTTGCTGTGGCTCATACACTTCCAGTCCGTCAGGCAGCTGGTATTCAGGCTTAGTTATCAGCGGGATATTGCCGGTTCCCTCAATCCGGGTAGTTAGCTCAACGGTCTCTCCAACCTTTGTGCTGTTGGTATTTATAAAACGAGAAATATTAAAAAATCCGACTGCTCCCAAGTAATTACTATCGTCCGCATCAGGAACAGATTTAACAGTCAACTTAAGCGGATCGCTGCTTAACTCAACCTTACGCCTATTGCCTGAACCGAAGAAACTACTAAATGGATTGCCACTGCCTCTCCCTGACTGTACGGACACAATAATTTCATAGGGACTAATTTCTAGTTCTCCCGCCTTAGTGGGGAAAAGAGAAAACTGCAGCAGTCGCGCTTTGCGATAACGGACACCGTCAATTACAGTTGAAGAGGCTTGGGGACGACTTGCATTCTTAAGTTCTTCCTTCCAAAAACCTTCAGCCTTCCAGCCCGGCACCGGTTGATAAGAACTAACTTCCAGCCCATCCTTAAAAAAGAGAATAACATCAGCTATAATTTGCTGTCCCGTAACGGGTTTCTGATCAGAAACCTCCATCTTCAGAAAAATTTCCGGCTGACCAGAACTGCCCGACTCCGCCGCTTTATTACGATCAATAATTTCAATATCAATGGGATCAGTCTGATACGTGTTACCATCAATGGTTATACTGGCCGAGGGAATTTGATACGCACCTTTATTCTGCGCCGTCAAATAGTAGGTATAGGTATAACTGGTACTGCTTTGTCCATTTACATAGCTGTAACTTCGAGAAGTAGAAGGAGTATTGCTGAGCAGGCGCACCCCCTCAAATTCGGGCAACTGTGGGCGGGATACATCATTAAAGTTACCACTTATTTTTACTGAAAACTTAACACGTTCTCCGTGATAAATGGTCGTTTGTGAAACACTGGCACTCACCGACACCGAAGACTGAGCATGCGCCGAGTCAAAAATTGCTCCTAACAGACAGAGCCCGAAAAGAAATATCCCAAACCGTTTACCAATCCTTCTCATTCTTACTCTTGCTGGACTTTGATTTCTTTTTCTTAAACTGTTGCAACAACTTCTTTTCTTTTTGCTCAAGAGCCTTCAAAATCTTTTCTGCCTCTGCCTGACTTACCTTCTGTGGCTGTTTTTGTTGCTTTTTCTGTTTCTGGTTCTCTTGTTTTTGCTTATTCTGCTGCTGCTTCTGTTTATTTTGCTGTTGCTTATTCTTCTGATTCTTTTTCTGTTGGTCCTTATTCTGTTCTTGCTGGTCCTTCTTTTGCTGATCCTTATTTTGTTGTTGGTTCTTCTTGTTCTGATTCTTTTTATTCTTCTGATTATCCTGCTTTTTCTTGAGGGCCAGCTCAAAATTATGCTTGGCATCGCTGTCGGCATTCATATGGCGCAACGACTGCTTATAATACTCTGATGCTTTTTCCCATTTTTTATCCTTAGCTAATACATTGCCAATGTTATAATTAGCCCGCGCCTTATCCTTCGGACCATCAACCATTGTTTTATATTGCTCAAAGGTACGAATAGCTTCTTCGGATTTACCTGCCTTGGCCTGTGCATTAGCTAGATTAAAAAATAGTTTTGCATTCTTGGGATTGGCATCTATTGCCTTTTTATAAAGGGTTATTGCTTCTTCATAATTGGCGTTTTCATAAGCTTCATTAGCCTTTCGCGCATTATCAGAAACAGCACCAGTCAACAAAAAGGCAATAAACAAGATTAAAAAATATCTCATACTATTCTGTAATTTTAAGTTTGCCTAATATAACGAGCAAAAGCCGCTGAAGATTGTAGCCATTAATCCATGTTTTCGGCAATTTCCAGCGTTTTTTTATCCATTTTCATATTTGTAAACACATTTGATACGTCATCATTATCTTCAAACTTTTCCATCAGTTTAAAGTTCGATTCAGCCACATTCGGCTCCACGGCTACATCCGTCATGGGAATGCGAATAAGTTCGGCCGACTCAATATCATACTCCATCTCTTCAAGCTCTTCACGTACGTCGTACATGCTTTCACGACTAGTCGTCACGTTAAAAAACTCACCTTCAGTATCAATTTCTTCGGCCCCGGCATCTATAGCATTAAGCATAAATTCTTCCTCATCATGATCATCACTTTTAACGCGAATCATTCCTTTTTGTTCAAAAAGATAATCCACCGATCCATCGGTACCCAAATTACCACCATGTGTTGAAAAAATGTGCCGTATATCACCTACAGTTCTGTTGTAATTATTGGTCGTCACCTCAATAAAATAGGCAATACCTCCTGGACCGTATCCCTCGTAGGTAGCATCTTCGTATTTTCCGTCTCCTTCATCAAGTTCACCCGTTCCCTTTTTTATGGCACGCTCTATATTATCCTTGGGAACGTTGTCACTTTTGGCATTGTCAATAGCCGTATCCAGACGGGGATTCATCTCTGGATCGCCACCACCTTCACGAGCTGCTACCGTAATTTCACGCAGGTGTTTATTAAATAACTTATTCCGCTTTTTGTCTTCTTTGGCCTTTTTATGCTTAATATTTGACCACTTGGAATGACCCGCCATAATGAAAATACTTTGTTTTAAGTGTATGGTAAAAATACTGTATTTTCAGCAATAATCTACAAGCACATAAGCTTAAATATAACAGATAACAACCGTTGCACCTAATAGCCTGCAATGGAAATGAGAATGGAATTTATTTTGTTAGCTAGCGTAGAGAACTATCTTTTCAGCCAATTTATTTACTGATATAATGAATATAGGAATTGTTTGTTACCCCACTTTTGGAGGAAGCGGCGTCGTTGCCACTGAACTAGCCAAGGGCCTGGCCGAACGCGATCATAATGTACACGTTTTAAGCTACGACCGTCCTGCACGGCTGGATACGTTCCGGACCAATATTTCGTATCATGAAGTGAACATGAATACCTATCCACTGTTTGAATATCCTCCCTATGATTTGGCTCTGGCTAACCAGATGGCAAATTTGATTGAGTATGAGGATATTGATGTACTGCACGTTCATTATGCTATTCCCCACGCCACCAGTGCTTATCTGGCTAAACAGATTCTGGGTGACAAGGCAACCGACGTTCCTTTGATTACCACTCTCCACGGTACTGATATTACAATTGTGGGTAGCGATCCCAGCTACAAAAGTATAGTTGATTTTTCCATCAATCAGAGTGACGGCGTTACGGCAGTATCTAAATATCTACGGGATGAAACTTACGACCGCTTCGACATCAAAAAAGAAATCGCCGTCATCCCCAACTTTATTGATTTAGAGCGTTTTCAACGATCGGATAAAGAGCACTTCCGCAAAGCCATAAGTCCCGATGATGAAAAAATCATTGTTCATGTCTCCAACTTCCGCGAGGTTAAGCGCGTACCCGATGTAGTATCTGTTTTTGATCATGTATTAAAAAACGACATCAAGGCCAAGTTACTGCTTGTAGGTGACGGACCCGATCGCAATCGTGCCGAGCGACGATGCCGCGAGCTGGGAGTTTGCGACCAGGTTCGCTTTCTAGGCAAACAGGACCAGGTAGAAGAAGTGCTTTCTATTGCAGATCTGTTCCTTATTCCCTCTGGTTCAGAAACATTTGGCTTGGCAGCTTTGGAAGCTATGAGCTGCAGCGTGCCGGTAATCAGCTCGAATATTGGTGGATTGCCGGAAGTAAACATTCACGGCGAAACAGGTTTTCTTTGCGATCTGGGTGATATTGATGAGATGGGACAATATGCAGTAGATATCCTTTCGGATGAGGATCTTCACAAACGAATAGCAAAAAATGCTCGTAAGCAGGCTGAAAAGTTTGAGATGAGTAAGGTCATCACACAGTACGAAGAATATTACAAGCAATGCCGCGCTGAAATAACAGAACAGACGGGCTGATCCATCGCTTCATCATTTTTCAACTTGTAATAATAATACTTGTGATGTTTAATGCTCTGTATACTTTGAAAATACTATTCGAACGGTCATTACTTTATTCGTAATAGACAACCTTAACAATTCTTCAAACCCTCTTCATAATTTTCACTTGAATGGACTATTCTGAATCCTCCCCTCCGCTGCGTGCCTTAGCCTATATCATTTTCGGCGCTGCGATGGTGAGTTTTACTTCTGTACTGGTAGAAGTAGCACATGTTGGTGCCACGGCTACTGCCTTCTATCGGATGTTTTTCGGTGGCATTATTCTATTCGGGATCACACTTGTTCGGGGTGACCGTATCTGGCTGGGCATTAAAAGTCTGGGAATCCCTTTACTATGTGCTTTCCTATTTAGCCTGGACCTGTTTTTTTGGCATCGTAGCATTAATTTTGTGGGGCCGGGACTAGCAACTATTCTCGGCAATATGCAGGTATTTTTTGTAGCCCTTTTTGCCGTTTGGTTTCTCAAAGAAAAGTTAGGCTGGCGATTGATGGTTGCGATCCCATTCGCCGTACTGGGATTATTTTTGATCGTACGCACTGGCTGGGGACAACAGGGGGGTGCCGTAAAATTAGGCGTACTCTATGGGTTACTTACAGCTCTTTCGTACGCACTGTACATACTTATCCTTCGTAAATCACAAACCACCGGACAAAAGCTGCAGTATTCCCTTATCCCCAACATGGCGTGGGTCAGCTTGCTATCTGCTTTATTGCTGGGCATCACTGTATTGGTCGAACCCCATGCACATTTTGTAATTCCTGACCTGCAAACCTGGGGTGCCTTAATAGGTCTCGGCATCATGGGACAAGTACTGGGCTGGGTATGCATCTCCAAGGGATTGCCCAAAGTAGATGCTTCGATAGGTGGACTGGCGCTGCTGTTACAACCAGCACTCGCTCTTATGTGGGATATCCTGTTTTTTGGTCGCCCCACAACTGCACTCGAATACGTGGGCGCGGCTGTTGTGTTGGGTGCTATTTATCTGGGATCTACAAAAAGTAAAAAAGGTGATTCCTGAGAAATAAATTCATGGGCTGATTTTCTCTCAATACCCTTTCATTGTAAATACCAATCCCGCTGTATCGCCACAACATGGCATAGTAACAAATAAAAAAGGCCTGCTAAGTTTTGAATTTTAGCAGGCCTGGAAACAAAATACTATTCAGTTTATGATGCCGGTGCTAGTACATTTGACACTTCTGCCGCCGCATCCTTAAGCAATACTGCCGAGATTACATTTAGATCAGAATTATCGATAATCTCTTTGGCTTCTTCGGCGTTGGTACCTTGCAAGCGAACAATAATAGGTACATCATCCACTTTTTGTGCAATTTCAGGATCTTTAACTGCCTCAATTACACCGTTGGCTACGCGATCGCAGCGAACGATACCGCCAAAAATGTTAATTAGGATAGCCTGTACATTTTCATCTTCCAGAATAATGCGAAATCCATTTTTCACTGTTTCGGCATTGGCACTCCCGCCTACATCCAGGAAGTTAGCCGGCTCACCGCCCGAAAGCTTAATGATATCCATCGTAGCCATCGCAAGTCCGGCACCATTGACCATACAGCCTACGTTGCCGTCCAAATTCACGTAATTCAAGCCAAACTCGGAAGCTTCCAGCTCAACAGGGTTTTCTTCTGATTTATCCCGCAGCTTCTCAATATCGCTGTGTCGGTAAAGCGCATTGTCATCAAAAGTCATCTTGGCATCCAACGCCATCACATCACCACCGGGCGTAAGTACCAGCGGATTAATTTCGACAAGATTAGCATCCGTCTCCAGATAACAATTGTAAAGCGCCATAATAAACTTGACCGCTTTCTTAAAAGCATCGCCTTCAAGTCCCAACGCAAAGGCCAAATGCCGCGCTTGGTTATGTTGCAGATCCATACCCGGCTCTACCCATTCTTTGACAATCTTTTCAGGTGTCTCTTCGGCTACCGTTTCAATATCCATTCCTCCTTCGGTAGAGACCATAATCACGTTTTTGCTCTTCGCGCGATCAAGCAAAATGCCCAGGTAAAACTCTTGCTCAATTTCCACGCCGTCAGTTACGTAAATACGTTTAACTTTTTGTCCTTCTTCACCGGTCTGTTTAGTCACTAACACATCACCGAGCATTGATTCTGCAGCGTCACGGACTTCATCTATAGTATCGCAGAGAATAACGCCGCTGGCACCGCTGTTTTTCGTTTCGCCTTTCCCGCGCCCGCCGGCATGAATCTGTGCCTTAACCACAAAGAGGGTGGCGCCATTGGCCTTCATTTCTTCAGCAGCTTTAACGGCTTCATCGACTTCCGTAGTCGCAACACCAGCTGGAACCGGTACATTATAATCTTTTAAAATTTCTTTGGCCTGATACTCGTGAATTTTCATAACAACAATGCTGTAATTAGTAATTAGATCTAAACTCGAAATATGGGATACTATAAATCTATCCCTTCATAAACTATATGCAATAAATTTGAGCGGTTAATATAATAAATGAATGGCAAGAAATTCAGGCAATTACCAAATTATTTAATAGTCGAACCAATACTAAATATCACCGGCCACATTTATTGATAACACTTCAGCAATAATAATTTCATAGCCACTATACCAGCGTTCGTACTGCTGTTTAGCTTTTTGGTGTTTGGGATGCCGGGAAAATTCCTGCAGCTCTTCTCTGCTTTCCCAATAATATATAACCGACTGTGTATTGGTCTCAGGATCTTGCCACCATCGTTTCCCCAGGAATCCGGGACTGTCGTGAGCCGCTTCGTCTATTGCATCATTCAGGCACTCAAAATCATCATCCAGCTCCTTGGTACGAAAATTAAAGGTTGCCGAATATACTGGTGTATTTTCACTTTGAATCCGCTTTTTTAACTCTCGTATATTTGCTTCCATTTGTGACCTATGATTCTATTTTTTCCAAGGCATTTGATATCATCTCGGAAAGAACTTCCATATAGCGTTCTCCGAGGACTTCTTTCTTATTTTCTTTGAGCTGCTCCCACTGCCCACCAATTTCCTTAGCTCGCTCACTTCCTTTAGTTGTACATACAATTAGTGATTTTCTTCCCTCTGAGGATCGTTGAACCAGCTCCCGTTGCTCCAGCTTTTGCACTAAGCGACTAATAGTAGAAGGCTTTAGATATAGCTTTTGAGCAAGCATGCTCGGCTGTATATCAGGATGTTGATCTACCAGCATTAATATCAGGGCATGGGATACAGACAAACCAAACCGAGCAAACTGATCTTCAGCTTCAGAGCTCAGCTTACGAGCCAGCGCACCGGCCAAGAAAAAGATATTCTCATCTAGTATCGAATCTGATTGGTCTGTCATATCAACTATTTTGTTTGCACATACAAATAAAGTATAGCCTTTAAAAAACACTTATACAAACCAGTCAGAACTTGGCTTCCTGTCGCTTAGTTTACCACTCCGAGTCCCAAGAAATCATAAGAGGGGTCTAAAGCGTACATCTTGCTAACCCTATATCTCCACATCCCAAATGCGCTTGCAATAGTTTTTAATAGCCCGATCTGACGAAAAGTATCCCATATTGGCTATATTGATTATAGCCTTGCGGTTCCAATCGAACGAACTGCGATAATTATACTCAACCTCTCGCTGCTTCTGTATATACTGCCGATAATCAGCTAGTATCATAAAGTAATCACCCTGGTTTAGCAGTGCGTTAGTAATAGGATGAAAAAGATCGGGCTGATCAGGACTAAAATAACCGCCGTGAATTTGGTCAATAACCTTTTTGAGTTCCTCATCCGATTTATAAAACCGCTGCGGATCATATCCGCTGTCGCGCAGCTGTTGGATTTCATTAACTGTATGGCCAAAGATAAAGATATTATCCTTACCAACCTGTTCACGGATCTCAATATTAGCTCCGTCCAGCGTCCCAATAGTTAGTGCACCATTAAGGGCAAATTTCATATTTCCAGTTCCCGACGCTTCCATTCCCGCTGTGGATATCTGCTCAGAAAGATCAGCCGCCGGAATCATTTTTTCGGCCAGCGAGACGCTGTAATTTTGCAAAAAAAGCACTCTCAGCGTTGACCCAACTTCCGGGTCGTTATTAATAGTGTTAGCAACATTGTTGATCAGCTTAATATACAGCTGCGCCATTTTATAACCCGGAGCAGCTTTTCCGGCAAACAGCAGTACACGCGGCTCAATATCGGCTTCGGGATTTTCTTTAAGCCGATTGTAAAGCGTAATAGCATGCATCAAAGCCAGTAACTGGCGCTTGTACTCGTGAATCCGTTTAATATGGATATCAAAAATAGCATCCGGATCCACCGTAATATCCATAGTCTTCTTGATGTACCCGGCTAACGCTTTCTTATTCTGCAACTTAATTTCACTGAACAATTCTTGGAAAGATTCATCTTCTGCAAATTGCTCTACTTGATTTAGCTGATCTAAATCGGTAATCCACTCCTCTCCAATACGATCCGTAATTAAATCAGCCAGCGGACGATTACACTGACGAAGCCAGCGGCGGGGCGTAACGCCATTGGTAACGTTCGTAAATTTATTATCATAAATGTCGCTAAAATCACGAAAAATCGTCTCTTTCATGAGTCGGCTATGCAACTCAGAAACACCATTTACTTTCTGAGATCCGATAATGCCAAGATTCCCCATACGAATCATGGCGTCCTTCTCATCACTAATAATCCGCATGCGATCCTGCTTGCTTCCTTCACCGCCGGATATTTCAAGAGTATTCAAAAAACGACGATCGATTTCCCGGATAATCTGCGTATGCCGCGGCAATAGCTCCGACATCAGCGAAAGCGGCCACTTTTCAAGTGCTTCGGGCATAAGTGTATGGTTGGTGTAGTTGACCGTCTGGGTAACAATATCCCAGGCCGGTTCCCACTTCATACCTTCCTGATCCATCAGCACCCGCATCAGCTCGGGAATCGCCAAATTTGGATGGGTATCGTTGCACTGCACCGCCATTTGTTGTGGAATTTTACGTAAGTCGTCAAACTGTTTTTTAAACCGGTTCATGGCATCCTGCAGCGAGGCCGAAACTAAAAAATATTCCTGTTTTAACCGCAGCTCTTGCCCCTTAAACACTTTGTCATTGGGATATAGGACGCGCGAAATATTTTCTTCAAGTAGATTGTTCCGCACGGCATTAATATAGTCTCCTTGGTTAAAGCTTTTCAGGTCAAATCCTTTGTCGGAGGTTGCTTTCCAAAGTCGTAAGTTATTAACTACATCATTTCGAAAACCGGGGATGGGAGTATCATAGGCAAGGGCCGTAACAGTATCGGTATTTATCCAGCTAAAATGGGTGCGTCCATTTTCATCTTTGTGTGTGGTAGTTTCGCCGTAAAATTCTACCGGATACTTTTTCTTGGGACGCACGACGCTCCATGGATAACCATACTGCAGCCAAAGGTCCGGCTTTTCAACCTGCCAGCCATCTTTGATAGCCTGATCAAAAATACCATAATCGTAGCGGATGCCGTAGCCAAGTCCCGGTACCCCCAACGTAGCCATGGAGTCCAAAAAACAGGCGGCAAGACGTCCCAGCCCCCCGTTACCGAGACCGGCATCAACCTCGGCCTCACGCACTTTATCATAGTCTAATCCCAGATCTTCGATAGCATCAGCGGCCGCGTCCTGCAGCCCCAGATTAATGAGCATATTATCCATCAGACGGCCAATAAGATATTCCATCGATAGGTAATACACCCGCTTTGATTTATGCTGATAGTAATTTTGCTGGGTGTTTATCCACCGATCGTGCAACCGATCCATGACGGCCAGAACTACACTGCGATAGTGGTCCCACTCGGTTGAGGAAAATTTATCTTTGGCCAGCGTATAGTGCAGGTGCTGACGGATATCCTCCCGAAAGGAATCTATATCCATGCCGGTGCGGGGAGATATATTAGGATCTGTACTCATAGTTTTAGAACCGCAACGTGCGCAATAAAAGAATTAATGTCAAAATGGGGTTTATGTATCCTTTTACTCACCTTCGCATATCACCCAGTACCCTCTGCGACTATACTTTCTAAATAAAAAAGGCAGCCACCGTAAAGTGACCGCCCTTTATAATGTTACCTTACTATTTTACGGGTTGGGACACGTACCCCACTGTGGTTGAATACCACTATTACCGTCGAAACCGGCACCGTCATCAAATGCTGATGGTTTTGAACCGATCTGACTCACACACCAGCCACTGATGTCTTGGTCAAAATTGGTGGCATTTTCAAACATGCGCTTCATATCGGTCACATTGGATACGTCCCAACTGCTGAGGTCCTGGTTGAAGCTACTAGCTCCGCTAAACATCCTATACATACTGGTGACCGCCGACACCTCCCAATTGCTGATATCCCCGTTGAAGGCGGAAGCACCGGAAAATATACCTCCCATAGTTGTCACAGATGATACATCCCAGGTGCCTATATCTTGATTAAAAGAGCGCGCAAAGAAAAACATACCGGTCATATTTGTCACAGAGGAAACATCCCAACTGCTAATATCTTGGTTAAAAGAACTTGCACTGGTAAACATATTGGCCATATCAGTTACATTTCCAACATTCCAGTTGCTGAGGTCTCCATTAAAGTTGCTAGCATTCCTGAACATAAATTTCATGTCCGTCACAAGCGAAACGTCCCAACCACCGATATCTTGGTTAAAGCTACTGGCTCCTTTAAACATACTCCCCATATTAGTAACCCCCGACACGTCCCAACTGCCAATGTTGCCGTTAAAATTGCTGGCTCCATCAAATAAATTACTCATATCGGTGATTCCACTGGTGCAAGTAGTAGGCGCATTGGAAGGAGTGATCTGTCCCACACGTCGTTTAGTATAGGTGGTGCCACCGATCGTGCCGGTATCACCCACGCTGGCGTTCTCACACTTAATAGTCACTCCGTTGGAGGCTAGGTAAAATGCCGCTTGTCCAAATACGGCGGTCACTTGTTTGGGGGCGTCAATGGTGATCTGATCCGGGTTTGTGCTACCACTAAGATCATCCTGCCATTCGACAAACTCCCAGCCAGTGGCGGGATTTCCTGTCAATTCTACGACCGTGCCCGCCTCATAATTTTTAGCCTGTACTACGGTTTCATCAACGGCTCCACTACCCTGTGTCGTTATATCAAGCTTGTAGGTTTTTTTCTCAAATACAGCTGTCACCTGCTTTGCCTGGTCTATGGTAATCTGTGCCGGATTCTTGCTGCCGGTCATGTCCCCTTGCCACTTTACGAACTTCCAATCCGTATCGGGATTGGCGGTCAGCTCTACCACCGTGCCGGCCTCGTAATCGGTGGGCTTGGGGGAGACTACCTGCTCGTCCACGGTGCCCTGTCCGGTGGTATCCACGGTAAGGGCATACTGCTTTTTGGCAAAGATTGCCGTAATGGTTTTATCTGCGTCCATGGTCACCGACCCCGAAGCACTGCTTCCGCTGTAGTCCCCTTCCCAGTGGTCAAACCGCCACTGTGGGTTGGCGGTGGCGCTGATGGTGACGGTGGTGCCCTCATCGTAGGCGCTGTCGGCCGGGGCTACGCTGCCGCCCTGGCCGGGAGAGGCACTGAGCGTTAAAGTATGTTGTGGGGTCGAACCCGAAGAGCCGCAGCCGCCAAGCACCAAAAGCATGCCCAGGAATACAGCTATAAATTGTAACGATTTCATAATAGTAACGGTTTATTCATGATGATTGGTTAAAATATATTTGGAGCGGCTGAAACACTTGGCCCTCCACTAGTTTTATGCGTAAAAAATTGAGAAATAGGCCATTTTTTAGAAAAGAGAATATCCTCTCTTTAAAAAGTCCTGTGCGGGTCCAAAATTAATACCTAAGCCAAATGTGCAACTTGCTCTGCGGTTCGGTTTTTTAAATCGCAATGATTGCCTAAGCTCTAAAGGAGTTACACTACTGAAAATATGTCTCTGCGGGAGTGTATCTCCCATGTAACTACAATTCTAATCAACCCTTTCGATAAATGCCATAATCCGGTTCAAAACCGGGTTTGGTGAGACTACAGGGAAAATCCAGATCCAGTAAACGCTTATAAGCATCCGTGGCCACAAAATCTTGCTCAAAGATCCCAAAGACAGCGGAACCGCTGCCGGTCATAGAAGCATAAATAGCTCCAAACTCGTACATCTGATCTTTGAGATTTCCTGATACGTGCACCTGCGGAAAAACAGCCTGTTCCAGATCATTAAACAAAGTATAGCGCCACTCGTCCACAGGCGTTTCAGTAAGCGTTTTTTTGAGATCAAAATCAGGATCCGGGTCGGGTTGACAGTATTTATAAGCTTCCTTCGTATTACTTGATTCATTTGGAAAGCAAACTAAAATCGGAAGGTGAGGCTGAATATCGAGTTGCTCTATTTCATGACCAATGCCTTTACCGATGCCGGTCTCTCCTTTGATAAAGAAAGGGACATCAGCCCCAAGATCACGGCTCAGGTCAATAAGCTCATCATCGCTAAGCCCCATCTGTTCAATTTTGTTCAGCATCCGCAACGTAAGGGCGGCGTTACTGCTCCCACCACCAAGACCTGCGCCGGTAGGAATACGCTTTTCTACCCGAATCAAATAATTATGTTTTAGTCCTACATATCGATCAAGGGCGGCCACGGCTTTATTAATAAGGTTACTGCCGTCAGTGGGGATCTCCTCGTCGCTGAGCTCCAATTTCATCTCCGGAGCCTGCTTCACTTCGAAACGATCGCGCCAGTCTACAAAACAAAACCCGGTCTCTATATGATGGTACCCGGTGGACAGCCGTTCCAGTACGTGCAGTCCGAGGTTAATTTTCGCATAAGAATCTGCTATCCAAGTTTCATTACTCATAACATTCCAACATTTCTAAAATATATTACAGACTTACTTATCGAGCCCTGAAATCGATACTAAAACAAACTCAGCGTTTCGTTCAGGATAATACAGGTTGTCCCATACTATAGTAATCAACATTAGAAAACTAACATATGGTCAGCTATAGTAAATATTCATCTACGCAGCCAACTAATTTTGTTTACTTGTAAGCTTCCCAACAAATAACCATTAATTAACATACTCATCTTTAATTTCCATCATATAATCGAAAGCGGCATCATGCTCGTTGGGAATTTTTCCATCTAAAATAGCTTCTTTGATAGCATCTTTGATGTCCCCGATTACCGGACCTGGGTCAATGTCTAGGGCATCCATTATCTCATCGCCACTCACAGGGTTCGTCCAGTTACGGATGCGATCTTTCTTTTCAACCTTTTTAATCTTCTCTTCTACGTGGTCAAAATTTTGGTTGTACCGCTTCACCTTGTAATCATTTTTGCTGGTAATATCGGCACGGCATAACATCATCAAATCGTCAATATCATTTCCTGCTTCATAAATGAGCCGCCGTACGGCACTGTCCGTTACTTCATCCGATACCAACGCAATGGGACGTAGGTGCAGACGCACCAACTTACGAACATATCGCATCCGTTCATCCAGCGGTAGCCCTAATCGTCGAAAGATAGATTCTACCCAGCTGGCACCCAGCGCATCGTGCCCGTGGAATGTCCAGCCGGTTCCTTCTTTAAACTTCTGCGTTGCAGGCTTGGCAATATCGTGCATAATCGCTGCCCAACGCAGCCACAGATCTCCACCCATTTCGGCCACATTATCGAGCACTTTTAACGTATGCCAAAAATTATCTTTGTGGCGTACCCCGCGCACTTCGCGCACGCCGTGAAGCTTCACTAATTCCGGGAAAAAGTGGTGCAATATTCCTGTTTTAAATAAGTGGCTAAAACCAATGGAAGGCTTCGGTGACATTACAATTTTATTGAGCTCTTCGATAATCCGCTCTTTGGATATGATAGTGATGCGTTCGGCCATCTCTTCAATGCCTTTATACGTTTCGGGAGCAATATCGAACTGCAGCTCCGTAGCAAAACGGATCGCACGCATCATCCGCAGGGGATCGTCATCAAACGTCTGTCCCGGGTCTACAGGCGTTCGAATGAGCTGCTTCTTCAAATCCTGAATACCCTCAAAAGGATCTATTAACTCACCAAAATTGTCTTCATTGAGCGACCACGAGAGAGCATTAATCGTAAAATCGCGCCGGAGCTGATCCTCTTCGAGCGTGCCATCCTCTACGACGGGCTTGCGCGAATCACGATTATAACTCTCCTTGCGCGCACCTACAAATTCCAAATCCATATTTTCGTGTTTGATATGCGCGGTCCCAAACTGTTTAAAAACCGACAGGTTATCAGCATCGAGCCGATCAGCAATCTCTTTGGCAAGCGTAATACCGGATCCAACCGTTACAAAATCAATATCCAGCTCATCAGCATCTTTGGTCCGATTAAGATAAAAATCACGTACATAGCCTCCCACTACATACACTGGTTGTTCTACCGCTGCACCGGCAGCAGAAATAACGTTGAATACTTCTTTATGTTTGGGACTAATATCTTCCACGATTGCAATCTTTCTTTTTTGGTCACAAAAACATCAAAATTAGATTTTTGTGTTTTGTGATTTAGTGGCCATTAAAACGAGCATAAAAATAAGAACTAATACGCTTGCTTTCAGATATTCTTTCTCTCATCTTTAAGCCACTCTTTCATTAGCTATTTATGTGTGAAATTATCATCCGCCAAAACAGCACTTCGTATCAGCTTGGGGGTATCTGTCATTTCGCTGATCCTAAAACTCAGCGGCTTCTGGATTACCAGTGCTACCACGGCTCTTTCTGATGCAGCCGAATCTGTCATTCACCTGCTTGCTGTCGGTTTCGTCTATTATGGATTGTCGCTAAGCGCTAAACCGGCCGACGACAAACATCTGTACGGACATGAGCGCGTGGAATTTCTATCCGTTGGAATTGAAGGTACAGTCATAATACTGGCCGGCATCACCATCATTTACCAGTCAATAGAAAACTATCTGTACGGTTATCAGCTACAGCAACTGCTCAACGGCGTTTATCTCATTGGTGGGGCCGGTATTATTAACTTAATTCTGGGCAATTATTTGCTCAAGGTCGGGAGACGCGAAGAGAATATGATGGTCATAAGCAATGGCAGGCATACCCTTACAGATGTATGGACAAGTGCCGGAGCTGTTGCTACACTGTTGATCATCAAGTTTACAAATTTTGAAGTTCTAGACTCTGCTGTAGCCCTGCTGCTAGCCGGATACATCATGTATGAGGGGGTTAAACTGCTTAAATATTCGGTAGACGGCCTGATGGATTCGCGCGATCCCAAAGTGGATGCCGCTATTCGCGAGGAGCTCTCCGGCGACCTGCCCGGCGATATGATCAATGTGCATAATTTGCGCCACCGTACCACTGGAAATACTACCTGGATTGAACTCCATACGGTATCGAAGGCAGATGTAAATCTTAAAAAAGCGCACGACGATGCCACAGTGCTCGAAAAAAGGCTCATCAATGCTATTAAAGGTGATGTGATTGTTACTATCCATCTGGAACCAGAGGGACATCACGAGGAAATGCATGACCAGCTAAGGGATGCAGACCAAAATCGCCCGCTTGAGGATTTTATATAAGATAGTAACCTACCATTGCTTTACATTACATTTATCCATCTGTATCCGGTACTCTGCTCCACAAGCAAGGTACTCCTTCCACAGCAAAGCAGTGGAAGGAGATTAGGTAGGTCACTAGCCCAAAAACTATATCTCTACGCCAATTTTTGAGTGATCACCAACATGAATCTCTTGGTCAACATCTTTCAGCTCAGTGTATCGGCCGATAGTTGAATTCTCAATATTACAACCTTCTAGTGTAGCATGCTCTTGGACAAGGCTGTTTTTGATTGTGCATTTCGTCATCTGAGTCCCTTCGTCAATGCTTACATGGGGACCTATAATACAGTTTTCAAGTTCTACATCATCCCCGATATATACCGGCGGAATGATTTTAGTGTCTGTAAAACGATCTCCCTCCACCTCTTCGTATTCTTTCTCAACTACCTTGCCTGATGTTTCCAACCAGGCTGGCAATGTTCCACAATCCATCCATTCATCAACGGTCGCCTTGCGAAACACTTTGTCATCTTTGAGCAGGCGGTCCAGGGCATCAGTAAGCTGAAACTCTCCCCCGTGCCCGCGCACATCATGCTCCAACAGATATTCAATTTCTTTTTTCAGCTGCTCGCCTTCTTTAAAATAATATACGCCTATAATTGCCAGATTTGAGATTGGGTTGTCTGGCTTTTCCACAAAATCAGTAATTTGGTCCTCTTCTTCGACAGCCACACCAAATCGCGAGGGATCATCAACTTCTTTCAACCAAACTACACTGTCGGCATCTTCGATGGATACTGAGCCTTCCATATCAAAAATAGTATCCGCAAAAACAATAATGCATTCACCACTAAGATCCTCTTCGGCACAATACACGGCATGGGCCGTACCCTCAGCACTCTCTTGAACCCGGAAAGTCGCTCTAGCATTCTGGCGCTCACTCATGGCACTCAACGCATCCTTGATATCCTGGCCAAAATCAGGTCCCAGTATAAATACGATCTCATCAATATTGCGATCTAAAGTACGCGCAAAAGTCTCTACGATGCGTTCCACAATCATCTTTCCTGCTACGGGTAACAACGGCTTGGGAACGGTATGCGAATGGGGCCGAACTCTTGTTCCACGGCCTGCCATTGGTATTATTAATTTCATATATTTGAATCGATTAGGATGATAAATTATCTATTTTTGTTAGTCATTAATATAACGGATGTTCCGTACTTTAGCGACCATTTAAGCATTGAAATCTCATAACATAACTCCTTACAGTTGAGCTGGTATTTACAACTTATTGATATTCTTCTTCTCGGATTTGTCCTCGTCATGACCCGCCACTTGTTGCTCAGGGGACGTTACTTTTTGCACATTTTCCAACAAAACGGTTATAAGCTGGGGGAGTATCGAGACTGGCTTATTGAACACTTTTTCAGGCGTGTCATCACAGCTGAACATATTTTGTTCAACATTGTGATTGCCGCCATGATTGTTCTGCTTTCGAACACTCTTACCGGCAGCAGCGCTGTTATCATTCTTTCTGCATTTGCCGCTTTCTGGT
Organism: Fodinibius salinus; assembly: GCF_008124865.1. Classification (NCBI taxonomy): domain Bacteria; kingdom Pseudomonadati; phylum Balneolota; class Balneolia; order Balneolales; family Balneolaceae; genus Fodinibius; species Fodinibius salinus. Next base: position 181,730 of record NZ_VNHY01000002.1, read on the forward strand.
TTGTACCTTTTAACTATTATGCCAGTGACAACTCCAAGAAACCACTCGCCTTTACCCCGCGGATGATCCGGCTGACTATCCCATTTGCCCTTCTGGCTCTATTGCTGCCTTCCTTTGTAACATACTTTTCATATACCGGACACATTCCATTTACTAATCTTCAATTTCAAACTTCCATTTTATACTCAGCCGACATTTATCTGCTGGCATTCGGATGGATTGTAGCTGATGCGCTTGTCCCGTTTTTTATTTTCTTGGCAGCATTCATCACCAAGCCTTACGAAAATTACGTGCATCGCTATTTTATCAGACAAGCCCAAAATAAGCTGGTCCAAATGCCCGATCTCACCGTCATTGCCATCACCGGCAGCTATGGCAAAACGAGTACAAAGTTTATGATTCGGGATCTACTCAGCGAGCGCTATTCCGTCTGTGCCACACCCGGCAGCTATAACACCCCCATGGGCATCTGCAAAGTTATAAACAATGATTTAACCGCCCGTCACCAAGTGCTAGTGCTTGAAATGGGGGCTCGCTACGAAGGCAATATAGACGAGCTTTGTGATATTGCCGAACCTGACATTTCGGTGGTGACCAATGTAGGCATTGCCCATCTCGAAACTTTCGGCTCTCAGGATGCTATCGCCCGCACGAAATCTACACTGGTAAAACGTGCCAAATCAAATGGTACTGCCATCCTGAATGGAGATGACCAGCGCGTGGCCAAGATGGCTAACTTACGCGATGATATAGAATTTATTACGACGGGATTGCAAAATGGAGATATTCGGGGAACTAATATTCAATACAGTTCTGAGGGCATGCAGTTTACGGTGTCTTTAGATAATAATTCCAAGCTATTTACTATGCAGCTGCTTGGCACTCACAACGTGCAAAATATGCTGCTGGCTGTGGGCGTGGGGCAAGCCCTGGACTTGCGACTCAGTACAATGTCAGCTGCAGCAAAACGCATTGAACCGGTCGAGCACCGGCTGGAGCTTAAAAATAAAGGGTCCCTGACTATCATTGATGATGCCTTTAACGCCAATCCCATTGGCGCAAAAAATGCCGTCAATACACTAGCTAAGTTCAACAGCGGCCGACGTATCATCATAACGCCAGGTATGATTGAACTGGGTGATCTGCAGGATAAAAAGAATCGGGAGTTCGGCCAGCAAATCGGTCAAGCCGGGCTCGATCTCGTCATTCTTGTGGGCACTAGCCAAACCGAGGCAATACGAAAGGGCATTGCATCCACAGAATTTGATATGGGGAAGGTACACACCGTGCAAAGCCTGGATGAGGCTAACCGTTTAATGCAAGATACTGCTGAAGATGGAGATGTAGTGCTCTACGAAAATGATCTACCCGACAGCTTTGATGAGTAAATATTAATTGCTGTAAACTAACCACCTCACTTTTTTCGAATATCACCTTTTATCCCGCCATCACTTCTTCGATATCGGCACGCTCTTTGGGTACCGTCGTCAGGTTTTCGTGGCCGTTTTCCGTGATAATTAAATTATCTTCTATGCGGATACCACCAAAATCCATCAGGTCCTGCAGCTTAGATCCATTAAGAAATTTTGAAGCTTTTTCATCTTCAAGCGCTGGCTGTAGCAAGGCAGGAACAAAATAGAGTCCCGGCTCAATGGTAAGCACCATGCCCGGCTGCAACGTTCGACGCATCCGCAAATACTTAATACCCGGCCGCTCGATACGCTCTACGCCCTTCGGATACCCACCCACATCGTGGGTGTCGAGACCTAGAAAATGACCCAGCCCATGCGGAAAGAACAAAGCAAAGATATCTTCCTCCATCATATCGTCAATAGATCCCTGCACAATGTCGGCATCTTTGAGTCCCTGCATGATGATTCGCGCCGCAAGCATATGCAGATCCTCCATTTTCGCATCGGGTACTGAGGATTCTATAACCTGCTTTTGCGCTTCAAGCACGGCTTCATACATAGCAGCCTGCGTGCTCGAAAATTCACCATTTGCAGGATACGTCCGCGTAAAATCAGAGGCATAGCCGTTACATTCAAAGCCGGCATCAATCAGAAAGAGATCCCCGTCATGAATAGGACGATTATTTTCGACATAGTGCAGGATAGCACTATTTTTCCCAGATGCAAAAATTCCGTTGTAGGCATCCTGCGTTAACCCATTTTCAATTTGGTGATAATCAAACACGGCTTTCATCTGGTGCTCAAACTTGCCCGGTTCTAGGGCATTAAGCACTGCCTTGTGAGCAATGTTGTTCACACGAGCGGCCTCCCGTATTTGATCCAGCTCCCAGTCGGTCTTGAACACGCGACAATGGGTGATAGCATTTTCAAGTGCATCTAAATCAATAGGCGTCTTGCGATCAAACTCTTCAATAAACTCGGCCTGCTTTTCATTGATACAGTATATCGTTTCCGGATTTAACTCATCAAGCACTTTAGGCAATGCCCCTTCATAATGTAAGTGATCCGGCTGATATTCATCCTGCAGCTCATCTTTAGATTTAACAATCCCATGCCAAACCGCATACTGTGCACTCCGATCAGGCGCAAATAAATGGTATTCTTGGGTTTGCAGGTCTAAAATAAGATGAAAATCGGGTTCATTTACACCGGTCAAATACCAGAAGTTCGACTCCTGCCTAAAAGGAAACTCATAATCGGTATCATACCGATACATGAGCTCAGCTCCCTTCATATAAACAATTTCAGATTTATCATCGTCAAGCAGAGAAAAGAGTTTTTCGCGGTGTAAATGATGCATACTAACGGATTGGTTGAAATTCAATGAATGAAACTTACGGTAAATTTGATACCTACGAAACTAAAATGGCATCTTGTTATTCTACATGTTTCTCAAAAATAGCATTCGCTTGTTCCATAATTACTTCCGGTGAATTTTTTTCCTGAAGATTCCAGTGCTTGCCAAGATCAAATGTTCGGATACCGGACTTATCATACAAGCTACTATTTCCCTTCTTATCATCAAATAGCAGACCCAAATTAATTTCAAGAACGGCCTTATTCTCATCATCTTTATTAAAAATGATAATCATCCGATTACCCCCGTAAGCTGTCTGCAGTGTGGTAACGGCCAATCGCTTATTATCAGACAATGAGCCAATGCGATAATAATGACTTAGTTCAACATCAGACGGACCCTGTCCGAAAGACAAAAACTGTATGGCATTTTCTTCTTCAGGGAAACACAACCCATCCAAGGTTTTTGTAAGCCAGGTTCTCAATTCGGGCGATGCTTTTTTGCCCGCAAATCCTCGGTCACACCAGTATTTGAAATCACATTCCAGAGTATTAACCTCATTCGTTGAAAGAGCCGGCACCTCTTCACGATCTATAGCCTTCGGTTTAGCATCCTCAATAACATACCAATAATCACTGCGGCCATTAGTCATTAGCAAGTAGGGAGCATTTACCTTTTGATTGTATCGGGCCAACTGTTCGGCAGTCTTCTCTGATATAGGTACATGCTCTGCTTTACATTCAACCAAGAGCTTAGGTTCAAAGTCCTGATTGTAGCAAATTATATCAGTTCGCATTTCTTTATCAGCCATCTCACCGATAGACTCTTCGGTAGAAATACGGTGCTTTGACCAGCCGGCTTGCATTAGATGTTCAATGACCCGTAATCTCACACGTTCTTCTGGACGATTTTTAAGGGCCTTTTTTTGGATGGGATTCCATAACTTTTTTGCACGATCACGCCACACCACACGTGGAAAGATATGTTCCGCAATGCTAGACATTACAGTAATTATGACCTGGCAGTTTATTTAAAGGTTTGGCGCAAGCGAGACGCTTACGCCAACATACAATATAGTTCTGTAAAAACCCGTTCGATCGAAAGTTATCTGCGTCCTATAAACTATGCCGCAGCAGCTTCTTTTTCTTTATCCATCTGGCGGTAGATAATCAACTGCTGGCCAATAGATACTACGTTATAAATCAAATAGTAGAGGCTGAGACCTGCTGCAAAATTGTTGAAGATAAACAACAACATAAACGGAAAGACATATTGTAGTGCCTTCATATTTGGTCCGGCACCGCCTCCGCCACCACCACCGGGTCCCATACCACCCGTAAGTTGGCTTTGGGCCATCATAGCTGCTGTCATCAGCAGTACAAAGCCGGCCAGATGATCACCCAAGAATGGAACGTCAAATGGAAGGCTTAAAATATAGTCCGGTGCAGAAAGATCCGATGCCCACAAGAACTCCTGCTGGCGAATGAGAATAGAGTTCTGGAAAAATCGCCAGAGCGTAATCAAGATAGGCAGCTGCAGCAAGTTAGGCAGACATCCGCCCAGCGGATTGACGCCCTCTTCTTTATAAAGTTTCATCGTTTCCTTTTGCTGCTTCTCGGGATCATCTTCATACTTCTCCTTAATCTCCTCCATTTTGGGCTGCAGCTCTTTCATGGCTGCCATACTGCGGTAACTTTTCTTGGTCAACGGATACAGTATCATCTTCACTAAGATAGCAAACAGGATAATGGCAAAACCCATCCCCATATATCCGTCCACAAGACCAAAATAAGGGATAATGATATATTCAACGATCGGATCAGACATCCAGCTGAGCCACGAATATCCGGTATCCACCATTCCGTAAGCCTGGCTGTCATAAGCATGCAGCGCATCATATGACATAGGGCCTGCAAAAAGCTGAAATGAGATATTGCCCCGCTGCGAAATGTTGCTAGAAATATACGACGTATAACGATGGTTTGTTAATGAATCATCGGCAGGACCGGTTTGTTCACCAGTCAACAGTGCACCCTGCGTAGTGTTCGATGTCTTTATAATTTGCGTAAAGAACTTGGTCCGGGTAGACACCCAGCTAATAGAACCATTATAATCCTGCTCATTGCTACCCGCTTCACTAACCTTCAGGCGCTCCATTTCTCCACCGGTATAAACGTAAGCAGCAGCATAACGGGCTTCGGTAGTTGCGGGATTTTTTTCCGTAAAGTTAAGCGGAGCTGTCCATCCAAAATCCACTTCCCCACCTATAATATTACGTTCCAGCCCTTCAAAAGAAATGTCAAGTCCAATTTCGTGTGAACTTCCACTAAAAGTATAGGTATAAACCACTCGCTTGTTATCACTAATATTGAGTGCATACTTCAGCTGCGTTGTATCATTTTTAGTAATATTTATAGAATCCGCATTGGTAAGCGGTTTAAATACAAGCTTGTCGGTTTCTACATTGTAATTTTCGTCCGTTAAAAACCCCATTGAATAAGCCGAACGCGACATACCTTTTATCATGTGCACCGGCTTGTGATCCCAAGTTTCGTAATCTTTTAAAACAATTTGAGAAGGACCTGCTCCCAGATTGGTAAATGTTGCCCGATACAGAGGAGTTTTCACAATTGTTTCAGTAGTATCAGCCACGCTGGCTGTAGAAAACATCCCCATTTGCTCTTGTCCCTCTTCGGATTGCGTAGTTTCAGCAGGAGATTCCGATGATACTTCTTGGGATGCGGTAACATCTTGTGTATCACTATTTTCTGGCTGAACAGGTGTTTGTTGGGTATCAGCCTGCGCAGCAGCAATACTATCCTGACGCGCCTGTTCCTTTCGTTGTTTCAATTCTTCTTGCGATGGCATGGAAAAGTAGGCCCATGCAATCATCACTATAAAAATTAATACTAAACCGGTTACTGTATTACGATCCAAGAGAAGTCCTCAATTAAATTTTCGGGTTGCTGTGTTGTTCGGGCACGGGGTCATGGCCACCGTCACTCCAAGGATGACATCGCGATATGCGTTTTACTGTTAACCAAAAACCTTTAAAAGCACCGTGTTTCCGAAACGCCTCGATACTGTATTGACTGCAGGTGGGATGGTAGCGGCAACTGCTGGGCATCCACGGAGAAATTATGTTCTGATACAAACGGATAAGCCCGATAAATAAATATTTCATGATTTGCTATCTCCCGAGATGGGATCTTTATTACAAAGATGCTCGATCAACATCACCACATCTTGCTCTACATCTTCATAGGATACACCAACAGATTTTGCCATAAAAGCCCCATGTAGTGTAACCTGAAGCTCATTAAGAACGCCAGTAAGCTTGTGCTGATGGTGCCGATAGGCTTCTTTCAAAAGCCGCCTCATCCTGTTGCGTTTGGTAGCCTTACCCAGACTTTTTTTAACAATAAAGCCCATTTGACATCCAAAAGAGGTGTTATCTACAATTTGAAACCGTAAATCAACACGGGTCTCTCGGATGACACAGGCATCCCGCTGAAAGAGACGCGAAAAATTCTTTCGGCCCCGCAGGATTTTAGCTCTGGGTAAGCTGTAATCATCATGGGAGCTCGAAGCGTTACTTCGGCCCTTTCTCATTACTGACTGTTAAGTTATGACGTCCTTTTTTGCGACGCTTCTTAAGCACTTTTTTTCCATTTTTACTACTTTTCCGCTTACGGAAACCGTGCTTCTTCTTGCGCTTTTTATTACTAGGTTGATACGTACGTTTCATAACAACAATTTTTTAATGAAATTTTGATTCTCAAACAGACTCCTAAAATAAAAATAAATTTAGACAATAAGAACCATAATTTATCGGTTATATCAATCCAAGGGCAGAAATAATCATTCGTAAAAACTAAATTATACTGTCAATTCATTTGAACAGGCTCTCTGTAAGCTGTAACTTTAATAGATCATATAAATTACACGAGGACAACCTTATTTTATGTTCGAGAATTTAGGCGATACAGTAAGCAACGTTTTAACAAGTATCTTCGGATCCAAGAGCGAGCGTGACCTTAAGAAAATCTGGCCCATGGTTGAAGAGGTTAACGAACACTACGAAGGGCTGGAAGAACTTTCTGATGACGAGCTCAAACAAAAGACTCAAGACTTTCGGGATAAAATCAGCAGTGCTACCGAAGAAGTCGAAGAAGAAATTAACAGTATTAAGCAACGGCTTAACGGCGGTGAACAACTCTCGGTAGATGAACGTGCACAACTGGCCGAAGAGCTGGAAGAACTGGAAGAAGAACAGACCGATATTATTGAAGATACGCTGATGGAAATTATGCCGGAAGCTTTTGCCGTCATGAAAGACACCTGCCGGCGCTTTCTGGGTGAAAAATGGATGGTCGGCGGCAGCATGAATGAATGGGGGATGGTACCCTATGACGTGCAAATAGCCGGTGCTATTGCCATGCACCAAGGCAAAATTGCAGAGATGAAAACCGGTGAAGGTAAGACGCTAGCTGCTATTATGCCGGCCTATCTCAATGCACTCAGCGGACGCGGTGTTCATATTGTAACTGTTAATAATTATCTAGCCAAGCGAGATGCTGAATGGAATGAACCGCTGTTTAATTTTCATGGTCTCGAAGTGGATTGTGTAGATCTTTATGAACCTAACTCTGAGCAGCGTCGCCAAGCCTATCGTGCCGACATTACCTATGGCACCAATAATGAATTTGGGTTCGACTATCTGCGTGACAATATGGTCAGTAACTCTGATCAGTTGGTACAGCGCGATCACAATTTTGCCATCATTGACGAGATTGACTCGATCTTAATTGATGAGGCCCGAACACCGCTCATCATTTCCGGACCCGTTCCCGAAGATAACAGATCTGAAAAATATGAAGAGCTTAAACCACGCGTAAAATCACTGGTTAGTGCACAGAAAAAACTAGTTGCATCATTCGTTAAAGAAGGACAACAGCTACTCGATGAGGGTAAAGAAGAAGAGGCTGGGTTAGCACTGTATCGAGCACAGCGGGGCTTCCCAAAGAACAAAAAGTTTCGCAAGATGATGCAGATCCCTAAGAACCAAAAGCTGGTACAAGAAACTGAATCATTTTACTTGCAAGATAACGCACGTCGCCTCCCTGAAGTTGACCAAGCCCTTTACTATTCGGTCGATATGAAGAAAAATAGTATCGAGATGACTGAAAAGGGACAGGAGTTCTTGCTGGAAGAGGACGAGGATGAAGAGTTTTTCGTCATTCCCGATCTGGGCACCGAAACCACCCAAATTGAGGAAGAAATTGATGCTCTTCGGGAAGAAAAGATTCAGGAGATAAAAGAAAACGATGAGTTCAGTGAAGAATACAAGGAAGAAAAAATTGCTGAAGCTAAGCAAGAAGTTGAACAAGAACGAGAACGACGCTTTAATGAGCTGCATCGCCTGTTTGCCGAACGAAGCGATCGCCTCCATACGATCAACCAGCTATTAAAAGCTTACACGCTCTTTGAACGCGAAGAGGAATACATTGTACAAGAAGGTAAGGTTCAAATTGTGGATGAGCATACTGGTCGCGTACTTTCGGGCCGGCGCTACTCCGACGGACTCCACCAGGCTATTGAGGCCAAGGAAAATGTAACGGTTGAAGCTTCTACTCAGACTTATGCTACAATTACGCTGCAAAACTACTTCCGGATGTATAATAAGCTCTCCGGGATGACAGGTACCGCGGCTACTGAAGAAGGGGAGTTCAATGAAATATATGACCTTGATGTAGTAATCATCCCCACGAATGAACCGGTAATCCGTGATGACAAAGAAGATCTGGTATTCCGTACCAAGCGCGAAAAGTACAATGCTGTAATACAAAAAATTGACGAATATCACGAAAAGGGACAGCCAGTGCTTGTTGGTACTACCAGCGTAGATGTATCTGAAACCATCAGCCGCATGCTGAAAAAAGAAAATATACCGCACAATGTTCTCAACGCTAAACATCACGCCAAAGAAAGTGACATTGTAGAAAGTGCCGGTCAGCCGGGTGCCATTACCGTAGCCACCAACATGGCTGGTCGTGGTACGGATATTAAATTAGCTCCGGGTGTTAAAGAAAAAGGAGGATTAGCTATCTTGGGAACAGCACGTCACGAGTCTCGGCGTATTGACCTACAGCTCCGTGGACGTGCCGGACGGCAGGGAGATCCGGGTGAATCTCAATTCTATGTTTCGCTCGAAGACGATCTCATGCAGCTATTCGGCTCAGATCGCGTTGCCAACGTCATGGATCGGCTGAATTTTGAAGAAGGCGAAGTAATTACACACTCATGGATTACCAAATCACTAGAGCGCGCCCAAAGCAAGGTTGAACAAAACAACTTCAGCATCCGTAAGAAACAGCTTGAATACGATGACGTGCTCAACAACCAGCGTGAGGTCATCTACAAGCGCCGAAAACACGCCCTTTCCGGTGAACAGCTGCGCAGCGACATCTATGATATGCTCGAAGAGTTGGTGGCAAATGTAGTTAACGAACACTATCCACAGGGAGAACTTGAAGAACTGAAAAATACGATTCTTCGTCTTCTAGCCGTGGATATTAAACTGGATCGTGATGAGATGGGCCAAATGGGTCCTGATGTGCTTATTGATCATATCATTGAGCGGGCCTACGAGGCTTATGAACAAAAAGAAGAAATGATTTCGGAACCACTGCACGAAGTCATTAAAAATATTGAGGATTCCGATGCCGACAATAAGCCCGATAAGGTACAAGTTATCTTTACAGACGGCATACGCCGCATGCGTGTAGTCGTTGACGTAGAAAGTGCTCTTGAAAATGAGGGACATGAAGTAGCCCGCGCATTGGAACGCACTGCTGTACTTTCCACTATTGATAGTAAATGGATGGATCACCTGCGGGAGCTTGACGCCGTAAAAGAAGGTATTGGACTGCGGGCATATGGAAAAAAAGATCCATTGCTGGAATACAAACGCGAAGCATTTGAAATGTTTAAGCAGCTGCTCGATGAAATTAACCAAGAGGCTATATCACTGATTTGGAAGGCTATTCCCGAGATGCAGGCCGACCAGAAGAAGATGCAGCAAGCACCCGAAGAACGAGCCAAAGTTGACATGAATCGTGCCGAAACCAAACACTCTGATGCTACCAACATGGGCTTTAAGTCCGGTGCGAAACAACAGCAAAATGGTTCCGATGGTTCAGAACAGCAGCGCAGTGACCAAAAACCACAACCTGTTACTGTAGAAGAAGAGCCCGGGCGCAACGACTACGTCAAAATACAGGAAATGAGCAGTGGTGACGTTATCGATATTAAATGGAAAAAAGCCAAGCGCATGATTGAGGAGGACGGCTGGGTGCTTATTGAAAAATAGTCATGGAAGTTCTGGGAATAGATATCGACAGTTCAGGTATTAAAGGAGGTATTGTTGATACCCAAGAGGGCGAAATTATTTCTGATCGTCAACAGACCCCGCCGCTAGAAGACACCACTCCCCACAAGGTACTGGCACAAATTCATCAACTTGTAAAAAATAATTTTGATTGGGAGGGCCCCGTAGGATGTTCCCTGCCGGCTCCGGTTCGTAACGGTATAGTATTATCAGCACAGCGTATTGACAATTCGTGGGTGGATGCCAATGCCGAGCAACTCTTTTCTGATATCACAGATAATCCGGTGGTTGTTGTCAATAACACAGACGCCATGGGATTAGCCGAGATGTATTTTGGAGCAGGCCAAAACCAACGGGGGCTCACAATAGTATTGACCGTGGGTTCTTATATTGGCTCATCCCTGTTTCTGGATAACAAGCTTATCCCCAATACCGAACTGGGATATATGGAAATAGACAACAAAACAGCAGAGACTCATGCATCCAATAAGTCTCGGAAAGAAGAAGGACTACGCAAAAAAAGCTGGGCAAAACGAATAGAAAATGTCCTTAAACATTTTGAAACCATTTTCCATCCTAATCTTTTTATCCTTGGAGGAGAACTGGGCCAAAAGACTGAAAAAGTCTTTCCTTTTATAAAAATCACCACCTCGTTTAAAGCCGCTGACTTTCAAGAAGATGCCGCCATTGTTGGTGCTGCAATGGTTGCTGCCGACCACAAAGACAAAGTATTTTTCCGCTAACCTGTTATTTCTTATGGATGACGATTGTAACTCCAATTGTTACAAATGAGTAACCTCGACAAACTCAATCGTATTTCCGGACTGCCACCCGAAGAAACTATATTTCTTTCAAAATCATCGGTGATGTATTATGCAGCAGCTTTTTTAGGCGGTATTTGTACTTCCATTGCAACTTATTTACTTATAGCAATCATCCTGTTTAGATGGGTAGCTCCACCCACAACTTCTTTCATGCTACAGCGGCAGTTCGAAGCCCAGCAAAATAATCAATCTCTCGAACAGCAATATGATTGGCAAAACTGGGAAGCAATTGCTCCAGAAATTAAAATGGCAGCTATTACATCCGAAGATCAGCGGTTTGCCAAACACTGGGGCATTGATTTTAATTCTATCCAAAAAGCAATTAATGAATATGAGCGGGGAGAAGATCTGCGCGGCGCCAGCACCATTACGCAGCAGGTCGCTAAAAATTTATTCCTTTGGCCAAGCCAGTCCTATCTAAGAAAAGGCATTGAGGCTAATATTGCCCTATTTATTGAGTTACTTTGGTCCAAAAAGCGTATCCTCGAAGTATATTTGAATATTGTGGAGTTTGGGGACGGTATTTATGGCGTACAGGCCGCGGCCGAACGGTACTTCAATACAACAGCCGCAGACTTGTCGGCTTGGCAAAGTGCAATGATGGTAACGGCCCTGCCGGCCCCAAAGCGTTATAACCTGGCTAACCCTTCTCAATATATGCTGGAACGCCGCAGCTGGATTTTACGCTACATGCACCTGTTAGGTACACAACAATATTTGGATAAGCTAAAATGAGTAGAGTAAAAATATATTGTGCTCTTGCCCCTCTCATAAATCCTTTATTTATTGCCCAATTGAAAATGAAATAAGATTTCCCCGATGATGAAAAAACTGATCAACATTTGTCTACTACTTCTTTTTATTCCTGGTTTAGCACATGCACAGAGCGGCCTGGATACGCTGAGCCTGGAATCCATTTTTTATGAGCCGCTGCTGGCGGGTAACCGTCCCGACCTTACCACTTTTTCTCCTGACGGCTCCAAAATTTACTATCAGGCCAATGATTCAGCTATGACCAAGGAGGAACTATTCCAGGTAGGCTTGAACGGCAAAAACCGCAAACCGGCTCCAAAAGGAGTGAAAAATCGTTTCACTGTTTCTCCAAACGGACAAAAATTACTGTATAACGACCGTGGCGATATCTGGATGGCTAACCTGAATTTTGAGAATAAGCAGCAGCTCACAAAGTCCAAAGTGCCTGAATATAATGCCACGTGGTCTCCCGACGGCAAGCGCATTGCTTATGTACAAGAAGGGGATGTCTGGATCCTGGATATCAAAGGCTCGGGGCTCACCCAGGTAACATCCAAAAAAGAAGACCAGACCGGCTATAGTATTGCAGACTGGGCAGGCGATGACAAGATTATTCTTTCGCAGTATGATACTTCTGAGTACGAAGAATATTACTTTCCGGAATATGTCAATCACTATGTAAAAACCGGAGCAACTCGACGCGGTATAGCTCGTCAAATTTATTCGGTTGCGTATCTAGATTCCAGTAAGGTTGAACAAGTATATGAACACAAAGGCTACACCAGCTCCAGTATAAGCGCTGATGGACAGTACCTGGCACTCGATATTATGGGGCCGCCCATGAAGAAGCGCGATATCAAAGTATATGATATGGAGACCTCAAAATGGACTACTGTTTTTGAAGACTCCACTGACGGCTGGCTCTATGGTACGGAAATGGAGTTTGCTCCCAAAGGGCAAAAACTGATGTTTCAATCCGAAAGAGATGGCTGGAATCACATTTATACCATCAATCCCGATGGCTCTGAAATGAAGCAACATACTTCTGGTAATTATGAAGTACCCTGGGTAGCGTGGACGAGTAAACATTCTATGGTCTTTGCTTCTACGGAAGTGGATCCCGGTGAACGTCATATTTATACCCTTAACACCACGAATAATAACACTTTAAAACTGACCAGTAAGGCTGGCTACCGACAAGGGTTTGAACTAAGCAACGACAAACAGCACCTTGTCTATGAATACAGCTATTTTAATGAGCCCTTTGAACTCTACGCGCTGGATCTCCAAGATCCCGGAAAAGAAGTACGGCTTACTCAAACTATTCCCGAACGTTTTACCAATATTGATTGGCAAAAAGAGGATTATATCCGCTTTACCGGGCGCGATGGAGAAACAAAACTTTCTATGTCAGTACTGGAACCTCACAATATGGAGGAGGACAAAACGTATCCTGTAGCTGTGTTTGTGCATGGTGCCGGTTCGTTACAAAATGTGTATAAGGGATGGTCGGACCATTACTACCGCGAATACATGTTCCATCAGTACCTCAATGCGCATGGCTATTATGTTATTGAAGTGGACTATCGGCACAGTACCGGCTATGGCCGCGAATTCCGCGAAGATGTAACAAACTGGATGGGTAAATATGAGACGCAGGATATTATTGACGGTATTAACTATCTGGCTGAAAACTATACCAAAGCAGATACCAGCAACGTAGGCATTTACGGTGGCAGCTACGGTGGATTTATGTCACTTTATGCCACCAGTGTAGCCCCAAAATATTTTGATGCCGCTGCGGCGCTGCGCGCTGTCACCAACTGGGACAATTACTACCATACTAATCCCTGGTACACTTTGCCACGGCTCGGTAAGCCAAAAGCAGACTCCGCTAACTATGCTCAAAGTTCACCTATCACTTATGTGGACCAGCTTGAACAACCGGTTCTTATTTTACACGGCCTAATTGATAATAATGTAGGGTTTCAGGATGCGGCACAATACATCGAAAAACTAATTCAAGCAGAAGATAAAGAGTTCGAAATGATGATGTATCCCTCCGAGCGGCACAGCTTTACGGACCCTGATGCTTGGTACGATGAATATAGCCGCATTTTTGAGTTTTTTAATAAGCATTTAAAAGAAACCGACGCAAATCAATGATACGTTTAACTTATTTTCATAAATCTATGTATTGCTGATTTCTATCTACCTAACACATCTCGACAGATTAATAAATGCCTGCTCTATTAACGTACTTTATAGGATTTGCTGTTGCCATCTCAGTAATGATGGTGGCTACAAAAGTTGTTGATATCATTATTAAAGCTCCGGGGTACCAAGGAGAACCTACGGAACATTTTGACGGTAAACAGTTTCACAACATCAGCAAAACAAAAGCACGAAGTCTGCTTGACGTTTTTAAGTGGGCTTTAACGGAAAACCCGGAGGAATGGCAGGAGCTCAGCCGTGATGATGTAACCATCGGCAAAGCGCCCAACCCCTCAACCAACGATGGGGAAATCAACATTACCTTCGTCAACCACGCTACCTTTTTGATACAAGTTGGGGAATGTAATATTCTTATTGATCCCGTTTGGAGCAAACGTGCCAGCCCTTTTCAATGGATTGGTCCCAAACGTATGCGTCCGCCGGGCATCGATTTCGAAGATCTGCCTGATATTGATTTGGTGCTCATCAGCCATAACCACTACGACCATCTCGACATTCACACTGTTAAGCAACTAAGCAGTACTCATGATCCCTTATTTGTAGTGCCATTAGGTGTATCGCGCTACCTCGAAAGTCATGGAGTACACCGGACGGCTGAACTTGGCTGGTGGAAAGACAAACAGATTGCAGCCAACCTGCAGGTAACATCCGTACCCGCTCAGCACTTTTCGGGACGTGGCCTCTCCGACCGAGACGAAACACTCTGGTGTGGATACGTACTCGAAACCACTGCCGGTACGCTCTACTTTGCCGGGGACACAGGCTACGACGGCATCTTTACCAAAATTGGCCGCCGGTTTGACATTGACCTCTCATTTATTCCCATCGGCGCCTACAAACCGCGCTGGTTCATGAACCCCATCCATGTTGATCCCGAGCAAGCAGTCCAAATCCACAAAGATGTAAATAGCAGCCAAAGTATTGGCATGCACTTTGGGACTTTTCCATTGGGCGATGAAGGAATGCACGACCCACCGGCTGATCTAAAAAAAGCTCGTGAAAAGCATATCATCCCAGAATCAGAATTTTACACGCTTGAAGAAGGGGAAACTAAGACATTGCTTTCTTCAACAGTCATGCAAGCTTGATTTATAAAAAGGAAACTTTCAATTTTCCCCGAAATTGGACTTCACTTTTTGTAGATTTATGTGTTGTTTATATGAATAAGTTATAGCCCAACGAGACTTCTTGGATGTCTGAAAATTACCGATCTTTAACACGCACATACCGGCCGCGAACGTTCGATGATATTGTTTCGCAGCAACACGTCAGCAGTACATTAAAAAATGCTATCCAAAAAAATCGGCTGGCACATGCGTATATGTTTTGTGGTCCGCGGGGTGTGGGCAAAACCACTATGGCCCGCGTGTTGGCCCGTACGGTAAACAGTATTGACAAAGAAGTAGATGGGGAATCGCTCAACCAAACGCTGAATGTAATTGAGATTGATGCTGCCTCAAATAACAAGGTGGATGACATCCGCGACCTGCGTGAAAAGGTACGGGTACCACCACAGAACGGTCGGTATAAGATTTATATCATCGATGAGGTACACATGCTCAGCAAGTCGGCCTTTAACGCTCTGCTGAAAACACTGGAAGAACCCCCCGATCACGTTATCTTCATTTTTGCTACCACCGAACCGCACAAGGTACTGCCTACTATCTTGTCACGTGTTCAGCGGTTTGATTTTAAGCGCATCAGTATTGACGAGATTGTAGATCGGCTCAACAATGTAGCCGAAGATCAGGGAATCCGTATTGATGAAGAATCACTGCATGTTATTGCTAAAAAAGCCGATGGCGCCCTGCGCGATGCGCTCGGACTGATGGACCAGGCTATTGCTTTTTGCGGTAGCGATATTCAGCACGAAGAACTGCTGCGCGCTTTGAACGTGGTTAGTACCGAACGGATGTTTGATTTTATGGAAGCCGTCAAAACAAAAAACGCCGAAAAGGGACTTAACCTAATCAATGAGCTGTTGCAAGAAGGCTATGACATCCAGGAATATTTAGTGGGATTAACTGAACACCTGCGCAATCTATATGTTGCCGCCAGCTCAGCCAAGATGCATTTGGTAGAAGCGTCCCCGGATAACAAAAAACGCTATAAAAAATCGGCCGAGGACTTTTCGGAAGATGACCTTATGCGAATGCTGCATATTGTAAGTGAGGCCCAATATAAGCTTAAAGAAGCACAGCAGCCTAAAATTCAGTTTGAGATTACGCTCTTGAAACTCATCCACATGGAGCGAACGGAAAATCTTAACAAACTACTGAAGCAACTTGAAGACTTAAAAAAAAAGAGCGGCAAACGGCAAAAGCTGACTAGTAGTTCAGAAGAAAACACAGAATCTAATTTCAAGACAAAATCTACAAACGGGCGACAGAGCGAAGAGGACATACAGCAAAAAAGCAGGGAATCCATCAAACAACAGGCCGATACCCAAAAGGACGAACCTGCCAAAACAGAAAACACTGGTAAGAAACAAGTATCTGCAGAATCTGACGATAAAACTTACGATTCCTCTTCAACCAATGGGAAGGACAATGTAACAGATCACGAAGAAACCGAAGCGGGAAAAGAGAACGAAGACTTCACCAATTTATTTGGCAAATCGTCTCTTGGCAAATCCCCCTCTTCATCACCAAAAGCAACTACGCAGACAAAGTCCAAGAAGCCACAAACAAAAACAAAGTCACCCAGCAAAGCACCCAAGGATATTTCGCTGGAAGAAATCAACAGTCAGTGGGAAGATTATCTCGAAGAATTACGTCACCATGTGCCGCAGATGTTGTATTTTCAGATGCAGCGTGTTGACCCGGTTGAGCTAAAAAACGGAGAGCTTATGCTGCGCTGTAATGATGATTTTGCAAAGAAAATTGTAGCTGAGAATGATCGACGGCTCAGCAAACTGCTGGAGGATGAAATTGGGGCTTTTCTAAGCTTTAATTGTACTGTGCGCCAAAAAGATAACGATACGGAAAAGTCGATGAGTCCCTATGAACGGTTTAAGAATTTACAGAAACGCGACCCGAAAATTAAAAAGCTCGTTGAACTTTTTGGAGCTGAACTTGATTATAATTTGAATCAGTAAGTACACAATTTTCAAGCTTGTCATCCTGAACTATTGTACTGAACTTGTTTCTGGATCTACTGATAGTAAATCCAGAATATCGGAAAAGCTTAACAAGAATTACTTTTCAACCTAGACACAAAATATTATGGATCAAAATATGGCAGATATGTTCGGTAAATTTTCCGAACTGCAAGAAAAAATGAAGGAAGCAAAAAGCGAACTCTCTAAGCTTGAAGTTGAAGCTGAAGCCGGCGGCGGAATGGTTAAAGTAAAAGCCAACGGACAGCGTAAAGTTTTGAGTATTACACTCGATGAAGATGTCATCGATCCAGATGATGCAGAGATGATGGAAGACCTGGTCGTAGCCGGCGTTAATAAAGCGCTCGACAAAGCTGAAGAAGCCGCCCAAGAACGCATGCAAGAAACCTATAAGGATATGATGCCCGGCGGCGGTATTCCCGGCATGGACATGAGTAAGCTGGGACTTTAATTGTTGAACGTTGAAAGTTGAGGGTTTGAAAACCTTTAACTTCTAACTTTTAACATTCAACAAATATCACATGGAAGGAACCTCTGAAATACTTGAGCAGGCCATTGAACAGCTGGCTAAGCTGCCGGGCACGGGACGAAAATCGGCGCGGCGTATCGCCCTATATTTACTTAAACAGGATGAATCTTCTGTTATGGAGCTCGGTGAGGCGTTGGTAAACCTTAAAAAGGAAATCACCCGCTGCACAAACTGCGGCGTCATTAGCGACGGTGATCCGTGCTCAATATGCAGTAGCGTAAAACACCAGACCGGCAAAGTTTGCGTGGTTGAAGAGTCCCAGGATGTTTTTTTGATTGAAAAGACCAATGAGTTTCACGGGCGTTACCACGTGCTGGGCGGAGTCATCTCTCCCCTCGACAATATCGGTCCCGACGATGTGCGCATTAAACAGCTGATGGAACGCATCAATGATGAGGAAGAAAATATTGAAGAGGTTATCCTGGCACTGAATCCCGACTCCGAAGGTGAAGCAACTGCTTATTATATCAACAAACTGTTAAAACCATTTGACGATATAAAGGTCACGCGTATTGCTTATGGCATACCCATGGGAACGGAACTCGAATTTATTGACGAAGCCACCCTCGGAAGAGCTTTTGCCAGCAGAAATACTTTTTAGCTTTAAAATTAGGGATTAGCAATTGAGAATGCTGAATTCTTAATTGCTAATTCTTAATTCACAATCATAAGACATGAAATCAACAAAACTATTTCTTACGATTTTTCTATCCCTATTCACCCTTACTGCCTTTGGGCAAGGAACGAGCTACTGGCAGCAAGAGGTAGAATACGAAATGGACATTAATGTTGATGCCGAAAACCACCAGTTCACCGGTACGCAAAAATTGACTTATACTAATAACTCTCCGGATACACTTCGGCAGGTTTATTACCATCTATATTTTAATGCCTTTCAGCCGAACAGCATGATGGACGTACGCTCGCGAACCATCGAAGATCCCGACAGCCGAGTGCGCGACAGAATCCAAAAGCTACCAAAAGACGAAATAGGCTATCATCACATCAATAACCTTACACAAGATGGTGATGATGTCAGCTATTCAGTGGATGGTACGGTAATGAAAGTCACTCTGAATGAGCCCATTTTACCTGGGGAGTCCACAGTATTTAATATGGAGTTTGAAAGCCAGGTACCCCGGCAAATTCGTCGCTCAGGCTGGATGAATAAAGAAGGTGTTGAGTTTTCAATGAGCCAGTGGTATCCGAAACTTTCAGAATATGATGAAGACGGCTGGCATCCAAACCCATACATCGGACGTGAATTTCACGGTGTTTGGGGTAGTTTCGATGTAGAAATTACCATTGACCGCTCGTACGTAATGGGCGCAACCGGCCACCTGCAAAATGCAGATGAAATTGGTTACGGCTATGCCGAGGAATACGATCGCCCCGAATCACAAAAAATAACCTGGCACTGGAAGGCCGAAAACGTACACGACTTTATGTGGGGCGCCGATCCGGATTTTACCCATACCACGGCACAAGTTCCCGACGGACCTACATTACACTTTCTGTATCAGCAAGATACGGTAGCCGTCAATGCCGATAAGCGTTCACAGAAAAAGCTCACCAAAAACTGGGAGCGGTTGCCTGAATACACGGTGCGTGCTTTTCAGTTTATGAGCAAGAATTTCGGTAAATATCCCTATGATAAATTTACAGTTATCCAGGGTGGCGACGGCGGCATGGAATACCCTATGGGTACGCTTATTACGGGGAACCGATCATTTGGTAGCCTCGTAGGCGTTACGGTACACGAATTTATCCACATGTGGTACTACGGCGTACTTGCTACCAATGAAAGCCGATACCCTTGGATGGACGAAGGATTTACAACCTACACTTCGACCCTGACGATGAATCATCTGTTCAATAACGAAAGTACCGAACGTCCGCATAAACGGTCATACCAATCATATTTCAATATCATTGAAGATGGCAAACAAGAGGCCTTGGACACTCATGCTGATCACTTTCATACCAACCGCGGATACGGAACAGCATCGTATTCAACGGGGGCAGTCTTTTTGAATCAACTGCGTTATATCATCGGCGCTGAAACATTTGATCAGGGGATGAAAGCTTACTTTAACAAATGGGAGTTTAAGCATCCTGATGGCCGTGATTTTCTGCGCGTGATGGAAGAAGAATCAAACATGGTGCTCGACTGGTATTACCAGTATTTCATTGAGTCCACCAAACATATTGATTACGGTATCAGCTCAGTTGTAGGGAATGATCAATCTACCCATATAACTCTTGAGCGCCATGCGCTTATGCCTATGCCTATTGACCTGATGGTTACCTATCAAGATGGCAGTAAGGAGTTGTTTTATATGCCACTACGCATTATGCGGAATGCTAAAAATCATGAAATGTCGGATGTGCAGCGAACTATTAAACCCGATTGGCCGTGGGTCAATCCTACCTATACACTTGAGGTTGACGCACCTACTTCAAAGATCAAAAAAGTCGAAATAGATCCCTCACAACGCATGGCGGATATTGATCGCAGTAATAATGTTATCCGGATGAAGGATTATATAAAACAATACAAGAACAACTAATATTATATTGATTTGAAAACCCGGGTCTCTGTTACTCGGGTTTTCTTTTTTTGCTTCTATTTTTCCATCAAACAGCCAATTCAGACGTCCGATGATCTTTACAAAAGATTTCTGGCACTGTTTTTTTAACAGTTTTTTGATTCTTTGTATCCAAAAAAACCGTTATCTTTCGGGTTTACTCTAAAAACTAATTAGCAGTTAACACCTTACATGTCCTCAGACGAAAATAATTACGATCAACGATCAATCGATGCCCACAAAAAGCACGGCGGCAAGATTCGTATTGAATCCAAAATGCCGCTTGATACTCGTGAGGATCTGAGCGTTGCTTATACCCCGGGCGTGGCTGAACCCTGCCGTCAAATTAACAACGATAACAGCAAAGCCTACGACTATACCTGGAAGAAAAATACAGTGGCTGTTGTTTCAGACGGATCTGCGGTACTGGGACTCGGTAATATTGGTCCCGAAGCTTCACTGCCAGTGATGGAAGGTAAGTGCGTACTGTTCAAAAAATTTGCCGGCGTTGATGCCGTTCCCGTAGTGCTGGACACGCAGGATATTGATGAGATGGTAACTACCATTAAGCATATAGCACGTACCTATGGCGGAATAAACTTGGAGGATATCGGTTCCCCCCGCTGTTTTGAAATCGAAAGACGACTAAAAGATGAACTTTCTATTCCCGTAATGCACGACGACCAGCATGGTACTGCCATTGTTACACTGGCCGGCATGATTAACGCTATGCGCGTAACGGGACGTAACCTTAACGACCTGAAAGTCGTTATTAACGGATCGGGTGCAGCCGGAGTAGCAATTGTAAAACTGCTGCAACACGTGGGCGTTCGTGAAACTATTATGTGCGACAGTCGGGGTACTCTCTATAAAGGCCGAGGAGAAATGAACAGTGTTAAAAAGGAAATGGCTAAAATCACCAATCGAACAAGGGTTAAAGGATCACTCGGTGATGCTCTTGAAGATGCAGATGTTTTTATAGGTGTATCCGTGCCAGACGTACTCAAGAAAAAGATGATTAAACGGATGCGAAAAAATCCCATCATCTTTGCCATGGCCAACCCCATTCCCGAAATAATGCCCGCCGAAGCCCACGAAGCAAAAGCCGGTATTGTAGCAACCGGCCGGTCTGACTTTCCCAACCAAATTAATAACGTTCTGGCCTTTCCGGGGCTGTTCCGCGGAGCACTTAATGCCCGTACATCCAACTTTAGCTACCAGATGTACGTAGCCGCCGCCTACGGTATTGCAAATTGTGTTGAAGACCCCACACCCGAAGAAATCATTCCCAGTGCTTTTGATAAGCGCGTAGCAAAGCAAGTAGCCGATATTGTAGAGGATGTCTGCGAACAAAATAACTCCATGACGTTCTAGCCTACGTTCCCCTCTCAGTAAACAGCTCCTAAAACGATTATATATCCCCTGATGTTGAGGGGGGGTACTACAATTCAAATTAAGGAGCTTACTATGATGACTATTGAAAACCTTAAAAACACTGTACTTATTATTTTATCCTCCGCCTTAATCCTGGGATATGTGAGTAGCAATAATACTGGAACCACTGCAAAAGAGAGTGAAAACCTAAAAGTTACCGAAGACATCCGGCTTTATTCCAACGGAAAACTAGTTGGGCAATGGGAAGGTATAGGCCGAGGGCAATTGGAAGGAAATACGTACACCTTTAAAACCGAACGGGGAACATTTAGCAACGAAGTTCGCATTAGCGGCGATTTTGTGATTAAAACAAACACCAACTAAAATAAATCAGCCTGTTCGTTATCTTCTTTGGGCGCCCGTTCAATTTGGGGATTTCTAATCTCTCCCTGATTGACCTTAAGTATTTCGGGTTTAAATTTCTTGCCCGTAATTCGCTTGGCGATACCCTGCAGTGCTTTCTCTCCACGTGGGGTGATGAGCAATCGATCCTGGTCATCCAGCGAAAGAAAACCAAACTCTTTTAAATCATTCACAATCATATAGGCAAGCTTGCTAACTGCCCCCGAGTTCTGTTCCACATACTCCCGGCGCGGTGCTTCATTTTCAGCTGAAAAAACGAGTCCCAGCACATTCATTTCCACCTTCGTCAGCGGATATCCCTCACACCCTTTAGTAAGCGTTTTATTCCAAGCCGCTTGGCTGTAATACGAGCCAAACCACCACTTACCCTCTTTGATGAGTTTATTAGATACCGTACAGACAAAATACTCTCCCGGCTTGGCTTTTTTAGGAATGCCGCGGTCGCGATACATCGAAACCAGAGTTGCCAAATCCAACTCATGCAGATTCGAAGGGTATCGAAAATATGTTTCCGGCTGTTTTTCCATCACACTTTAAGGTAGAAAACTGGAACCGAATTATCATTTTTTTTTGCAGGACGTGAGATGCGTGACGACCGTTGCCAAACATTTCACATCCCCCTCTATATTGCTATCCCTTTTCAGCAATTAGCTGCTTGGCAATATCCATGTTCACATCTTCGGGATCAAAATCGTCGGGGAGGCTAATGTTCGTCTTGCCAAATTTAATATACGGACCATACCGCCCGTTCATCACACGTACCTTTTTGTTTTCTTCGGGATGCTTCCCAAGATCTTTAATAACTTTTTTGTTTTTTGATGATCGTTTTTTCTTCTGCTCCAGTAGGTCCAGAGCACGATCTAAAGTTACATCGAGTACGTGATCGTTCTTTTTGAGCGATGCAAAAGTTCCGTCATGCACTACAAAAGGCCCATACCGGCCAACCCCGGCACGTACCACTTCTCCAGTATCGGGATGTTCGCCCAGCGGACGCGGGAGTTCCAGCAGGCGCAGTGCCAGATCTACATCCACATCTTCGGGCTTCATATCATCAAGCAACGAAGCACGGTCAGGCTTTTTGTTGTCGTCCGTTACTTCCCCAACCTGTACATAAGGACCGTATCGTCCATTCAACACAAAGATAGGCTCTCCGGTATCAGGATGCTGACCTATAGACTGCGGTCCCTTTTCTTCGGCCTCAATAAGTTCCTCAAGTTTTTCAACCGTTATATCACTGGGCTTCCAGCTCTCAGGGATAGAAGTAGTCAGTTCTTCGCCCTCTACTTCCTTTTTGATGTAGGGACCGTACCGACCCACTAGAATATTAATCCCATTTAGTCCCGGCAGCGGCAAATTGAGCTGTCGTGCATCATCGGGATCAATCTCATCTTCTTGCTCATCGACTTTTGCCTTTAGGCCTTTTTCACCCTTGTAATACTCACTTAAATATTGATCAGTATCAAGCTCACCGTGGGCAATTTGGTCTAGCTTTGCTTCCATCTGGGATGTAAAATCACTGTCCACTACATCATGCAAGTTCTCTTCCAGAAGCTCCGTTACGGCAAAGGCTGTAAAAGTAGGAATCAGCGTCTTGCCGTCGGCCTCAGCATAACCCCGATTTTGAATCGTACTTATGATAGATGCATAGGTACTGGGTCGGCCCACGCCTTGTTTTTCGAGCTCTTTCACCAGTGTCGCTTCTGTAAATCTTGAAGGAGGCTGTGTCTCGTGAGAGGTTGGCTCGATACCTTCTTCGGTAACTTCTTCTCCTTCGGCAAGCTTCGGTAAAAATCGTTCTTGATTTGCTAGTGCCGCATTCGGGTCATCACTGCCTTCTACATACGCACGGAAGAAACCCGGAAAGATGATTTCTTTTCCACTTGTTTTAAATTCAGCTACTTTGCCATCGGCATCAGCCTTAATAGTCACGTTAGTAAACTCCAACTCGGCTTTGGCCATCTGGGTAGCTATGGTACGCTTCCAGATTAGATCATACAGCTTAAACTGGTCACCGTATAAACCGGCCTCTTGAGGTTTCTTAAAATAACTGCCCGCCGGACGGATGGCCTCATGGGCCTCCTGTGCTGCTTTTTGTCCGCCGTAATTTCGCGGACGATCAAATAAATATTTTTTGCCGTATTCATCTTTTACCGCATTCCGGGCTGCGTTAATGGCCTGTCCCGAGAGTCGCGCCGAATCGGTACGCATGTAAGTAATATGACCATTTTCATACAGTTTTTGTGCCACACCCATCGTCCGCTTGGCCGAAAAGTTCAGCTTGCGGTTCGCTTCCTGCTGTAGAGTAGAAGTAATAAAAGCCGCTGACGGATTTCGTTTGCGACGATTTTTCTTTACTTCTGATACTTCCCATTCTGCTCCATTTAAATCATCACGCAATTCTGAAGCTGAATCATCATCCAGCAATACCACCTTTTCCGGTTTCTTAAGCTTGCCGGTGTTTTCATCAAAGTCTTTGCCAGAAGCCAAACGCTTTCCATCAAGACGCGTAAGATCAGCCTCAAAGATATCAGACTCGTTTAATTTGTGCAGCTTCGCTTTTAAGTCCCAGTAGCGGGCAGAACGAAATTTCATGCGTTCGCGCTCCCGCTCTACTAAAAACCGTACGGCCACCGACTGCACACGTCCCGCCGAAAGGCCGGGTGCAATTTTCTTCCACAGCAGTGGCGAAATAGTATATCCTGCAAGACGGTCGATAATACGTCGTGCTTCTTGCGCGTTCACCAGGTTGATATCAATATCCCGAAAATGATTAAGTGACTCTTTGATAGCCTCTTCGGTAATTTCTCGAAAGACCATCCGCTTAACGGGTACATCGGGCTTTAAAATTTCGGTGAGATGCCACGATATGGCTTCACCTTCGCGGTCTTCATCAGTAGCAAGAATTAGTTCATCCGAATCTTTGAGCTCTTTTTTAAGTCGGCGTACAACCTTCTTTTTACCGGATGGAATAACGTAGAGCGGCTCAAATCCGTCATCGGTATTCACTCCCAGGTTTGACCACTCTTCACCTTTAAATTTCTTAGGCACTTCTTTGGCATTCGCCGGTAAATCACGAATATGTCCCATCGACGAATCGATCACATAATCGTCCGGCAAATACTTTTTGAGGGTCTTAATTTTTGTGGGTGACTCTACAATTACAAGAGACTTCATATAATAACTTTTCTACAAATTCTTGATCACTTCTTTGAGCTCTTCAGCGTGATCGTTGGTATTAACTTTTTCAATAATTGCTTGTACAGTACCATCGGTACCTATTACATAAGCCGAACGGCTGGGCGCCTGATATTCGTTACCAAACATCTGTTTATCAACAATAGAATCGGTTGCTTCGGCAAACTTATATTCTGGATCGGAGGCCAATATATAGTTAATATCAAGCTTCTCGGCGTAATTCTTGTGCGAGCCGCAGCTGTCTTTACTAACAGCTACCAGGTTGTACTCGCGCTCATCAAACCAGTCCGCCTGATCTGCCAAACTTTTATTTTGCTTGTCGCAACCTGAGGTATTATTCCGCATATACACCGAAACAATTGTGGGACGATCCAGCAATTCAGAAAAAGTAACCGTCTGCTCAGTGCCGTCCTTCACGATATCCAGCGCAAAATCGGTATCTATTTGTGTTCCTTGCTTTACCATATTGTTTTTTAAAATCCTGGCTTATTAATGTTTCACGATTTGTATTAACTATACTACAACCCAAAATCGTTCATCTCATTCGATGTTTATTCTTTTATAATAAAATGATCCGCAGGATACTGCAATAAATCTTTTGATTGCCGAAGGTACGGTCTGTAATTGAAGATTAGATGAAGGCGGAAGCCATAAAATGTAAGACGGCGGAAGTAAGATAGCGGGTAAACGCAATATCTAAAAAATCAATTTGCAAGTATTATAGAGCAACAACATCCTATTTATGAATAACCATTCATGAAATTAACCATCTGCTCTTATATATCACTTTCCGCAATAGTTTAGCTCTCCAATTGCGCCATGCGGCTGTATCTATACCATCTAAGTATTGCTTGCTGATAAAATACGTAGCAATTCATTGTTATTTCTGATTTATTCCTACATAACGGCATTAAATCATTACCATTTCCTGCCTGATATTCCTTATTTTCTTGAACAATCACATATAGTGTGGCCGTTAAAATTATCACTCACCCAGAAGATTAAAATTTATGTCAGACCGATTCGAATTTAATACTCAGGATATTGACTCTACTGAAGAACTCCATCAGCAAATGGAAGAAGCCTGTGATTTGATGGAATCTATTTATGAGGATGGTGAATATCCGAAGGTGTTAGTTAAACGTTCGTGGTCAAAACACAATCCCATTATCACCGGAGAAATGGCCAAGCCTAAGGCCTACCGCTGGTACCTGCTGCGGGAGCTAAAAAAATTGGGTGAGAAAGGAGCTCAAATTAAGGTGATACCCTCACGCGAACGCCGCCCGCTCAACGATCCGGAACTGCTCGAAAACACTGACGAGGACGACTGGGATATCACCCAGAAGAAACTCTTTCTCTTTAGTCCTGAACGTATTGAAATTTCGCTGAACCGGCTCAGTCATTACACTGGCACCGATCCCGAAGATTTTCAACGCTATATCCTGTTTACCAATTACGATATGCACGTAGAAGAGTTTTTGAAAAAATATCCTGACTGTGTAAAGCCGAGTCGGGGCGGCGTACAAATGCCGGCCTTTCATCACAAGTTACCCAATAATAAAGGCGTAACCCTTATCAATATTGGCGTAGGACCCTCAAATGCTAAAACTATTACTGATCACGTGGCTGTACTGCGTCCCGATGCCATGATTATGGTCGGCCACTGTGGCGGGCTCCGTAATCACCAAGCCATTGGCGACTTTGTATTAGCTACCGGATTTATGCGTGCCGACGGGGTGCTTGATGAGATTCTACCGCTCAACATCCCCATCACACCCAACTACCTGCTTAATGTATATCTGAAGGAAGTACTCGATTCTTATAATCGTGATCATCGGCTAGGCACAGTATATAGTACCAACAATCGTAACTGGGAGTTCGTCAAAGGACGGACTGTCGAACAAATCCATATGAGCCGCAGTATCGCTGTGGATATGGAATCGGCTACCGTAGCCACCAACGGCTACCGATATCGTATCCCCAATGCTACGCTGCTCTGCGTGAGCGATAAGCCCCTGCACGGCAAACCCAAGCTCAGTGATGAGGCACAAAATTTTTATGAAGACTCCAAGCAAATGCACTTGGATATCGTGCTTGAAGCCCTGGATATTTGCAAAGAAAGCTATCCGGAAGGATTGCCCAACGCCAGCATCCGCGCAATGAATGAACCCCTTATGGGTGGACCTGATGAGGATAGCTAAACATACTTCTGTCGAAATGGACAAAAAAATAAGATATTAAATTCTGTTTGGTTCCCTCTTATAACACCCCTCACTTGTGTAATCAGTATCTGTGTTTTGCTTTTTTGGCCCGGATCCGCCAAATACATCATGGTATTTTTATTACTAGGCTTAACACCAGGTTTAATGTCTAATTTTCACAGGGAAAAACAGTTTGAAACACCTTATTTCACTATTAACATGGTCACTTTAATATTGGTTATCATCTTTGTGTATTTTGCATTACAAGGATGAAATGTACAGGTACTAGAGTGTGCTTGTGCCAATAGGTTCCCAGAGCAAACTCCTTATTATTCTGATTATCAGAATGCAGAGATGCTTATTTAGCATGTAAACAAAAATAATACCCGGGAATAATGAAATTACTTTCCAATAATACGCTTCGTATTGTATCAGGTATTTTTATGATTACTGCCGTTTTACTTACTTTCGCCAATTTTGCTAATATGATTCTAATTTACATTATTGGCGGAACGGGATTATTTTTATTTGGCATATATTTGCTCAAGACTGATAAGAGCAAATATAAGTCAAAGCTTGCTCCATACCTTCTGGGTATTACTGCCATAATAATTTATTTGGTAATAATGACTTTATAGATAACAATTTCCTTTCAAATTTATTTCTAACCCTGGTTAACTTTAATATAGCCGGGGTTTTTATTTAATGCCTACCCTTTCCACCTCATTATCCCCCTCATGATGTTACACCTAAAACAACAATACTTTACTGTTTAACAACAAAAATTTATTGTTATTCAATAATATTTTTTATTATTTACCGGTGAACATCAAGAAATAATTGACATTTATGGCTTGGAAATGGTTTAAAAACGACTGGAGCATTGCCGGATTCCTGCTCTTTTGTGCTCAGTTTGCGTGGGCGATGTACCTCCTCTCGTTTATAGTGTACTCGGCACTGTTTCTATTGGGAACACTATTAGGGTCTGGAATATTTGCTCCTTTTGATCTGCCGGCCCAGTTTAAAATCCAAGACTTTACAAAAGTAGTTGCCAATAGCAAGACCATGGATATCTTTGGAAGTCCTATAGTGGAACTAGATGTCAGTACACTTGGCACTGAGATCCAACGCACGTGGACCACTTCTTTAGCAAGTGTAATGATCCTCGGTCTCAATGGGATTATCCTGTATGGACTTACCTTACTCAAGCGAATTTTACAAAGCCTCCAACGGGAACAACCCTGGAGCAAACAGAATTCAAAAAACTTACGAATAATCGGCTATTTGATGGTGCTTGCAGTCCCCTATAAGTACGGTATCGGCTGGCTTTCCTATTTGACCATTCAGCAAGTTCAACTGCCGGAAAATATCTCCCTGTTCTGGCCACCCATTGCATGGGAACTGGGACTAGCCGGGCTCGCGGTTCTGCTGGTCGCCTACATTTTTGAGGAAGGCACACGGCTGTATGAGGAACAAAAGCTTACAGTATAACCATGGCTATAAAAGTAAATTTGGATTTGATGCTGGTAAAGCGCGACATGACGCTGACCGAGCTTTCTGAGGAAGTCGGCGTTACGATTTCCAATCTCTCAATCCTAAAAACGGGAAAAGCCAAGGCCGTACGATTTTCGACACTCAACGCTATCTGCGAAGCACTGGATTGCCAGCCAGGCGATATTTTGGAATACGAGACAGACACCAATGATGAGAGGTGAAACACAAACGCATTGGACCTTATTCCTCGGCAATATATTTTCAATTCACGCTTTATGTCTATTCGTTCTATCACTGAAACCTGAATAAAGAACAGTCGTACACAACGATCAAATACTAATTACATACCAAAAAGTTATGATGCTAAAGGCTCAGAACGTCACTAAGACTTTTAAAAAATCAGGAGGCAATGCTTTTAGGCTGCAAATCGACGAGCTGGAGATATCGGAAGGCAGCTTTACGGCTATCCTCGGCCCCAACGGCTCTGGTAAGTCAACTTTTCTAAAAACCATTCTCAACCTTTTGTTTGCCGATACCGGCCAAATTTCTCTGCTTGGCACCAGCCACAAAAACAAGGAGTCACGATCGAAAGTGAGCTATCTTCCTGAAAATTTTTCTTTCCCGAAAAATTTAACTGTAGAGCAAATGCTCCATACGTTTGCAAATCTCAAGGATAATAACCCCGATGACCTTGATGCAAAGATTGCTGAACTGGCCGAGGCCTTTAACGTTGATTACCTGGACAAAAAGATCAAAAAGCTCTCCAAAGGGATGACCCAAACAGTGGCATTGATGCATACCTTTTTGTCTGATGATAAGTTCTATATTCTCGACGAGCCCTTTAACGGACTCGATGCGGTACAAAAAAAGGCTATTATGGATTACATCTTCCATCTACAGGCTGAACACAAGATCTCTATTCTTATCACTACACATATCCTCTCGGATATCGACAAAACCTGTGATACGCTCCATCTTATAAAAGACGGAGAAATCATTAACACGGCATCTAAAACCGAGATCCAAGGAGAATTCGGATCTGTTGAAGACTACTACTTAAACAATTTTGAACATAAAACTGAGACAACTCCATGATACGCCTTAATCTATACCAACTGTTCAAAAATAAAACGTTATGGGCCTGGCCGGGTTTATTTCTATTGTTTGTGGTCGCTATGTTATACTGGGGTGATATTGGAGCTGCCCAAAATAGCTACTCCTTTACCGTCATATTGGGAGAAGGCGAAATTCCCATGTCCCTCGTTATGTCTCAATTAACGAGTCTGGTCATCCTTATTTGTATCATTGGATTGCCTAACCATTTTTCCAAAAACCTGACACCTGAGCGGGGATCTCTTCTGTTATCAAAACCGATATCACGCAGGGACTTCTTCTTTTCAGACTTTGCTTCGGTATCTGCTGTATTATTCTCTTACACCATTATAAGCATGGTTTTGATGGCCATTCTGCTGGGCGTAAAGGCAGCAATATTTCCTGTTCAGTTTTTCTTGGCACAGCTCTTGTTTTTTCCGCTTTTGATCATGACATACTATATCAGCATCGTTTTATTCCTGATACTCACCGACTCATACTTGGGCGGGGCACTATTGGGATGGATTGTAACAGGGTTCTCTTCGGTATTTCTAAACAGCGACAAAATATTGAGCATGCTTGGCCTTCAATCCGGTTTTGCAAGTACTTTCATGGATATTCTTAGCTATTTGATACCAAGTGCGGGAGGAATACAAAAAATTGTAGGGCAAGTATATGCCGGTGGATTCTCAGCCATCGACGGTGGACTATTAGCCTTTGTGTTGGCCTCATGCCTACCATTCGCATTGTTGAGCTATTATTTACTGCAAAAAAAAGAATTCTAATTTACATAACCGGTAGAATATTTCGTAGTGTCATTGTGCAATGAGTGAGAAGTCAACGATCTATTTCTAATCATTTCGTTTCACTTCCGCCCCTTGCCGGAGGCTAACTTCGAATCAAGTACTGAAACTTTACAAAAAATTGACGACTGGTTTCTTTATAGCCTCGAAATCCACCGGCACCCGACTGGTTGAATTCGGTAATGTAACTGGTTACACCTATATGAAATTTTGTAAATGGATTGGCTTTGTAAGAAACCAATGGGTAGATCTGCAGTTCATCCCTAAAAGAATTATACTCACTGATCAGTCTTGTATATAGCTTAGAGGTAAAATGGTAACGGCTATTCAGCCGATAAATATTACCGCTATAGAAAGTCTGAGGCCCATCCAAATCCGAAAGCGTAGAGTAATTATAATCCATTGTAAGACGAAATCGGGAGGTGGGCTTAATGGTAACATTACCAGAAATACTGTAGCCTTTACCTAATTCAGGATTCGTCGTGCGATTAATATCCCGACCAACTTCAAATCTGCCGCCAAACGAAAAGACATTCCAGGTATTAGAGTTAAAACTGATGGTTAAACGATTAATTTTACGAAACATCTGTCCCCGGAAGCGCTCATCATTCAATGGAAGGTAGCTAATATTAAGGCTGTTCTGTCCATCAAAGGTGTTGCTTAACCGGAGAAAAATATAGCGTTCCTGAAACTTACCTGAGAAATCATATCTCCAGGCACCACTCATACTCAATGATCCCTGAGATAAGAAATCATTGTTGGGGTAATACGAAATACTTTGGTTGCCCTCAAAGATCCGGCGATTTGTTTCATTAACAAATCCTGTTTGCGACTGAAAAGTCGGGGAATACGACCTGTATCCAAGCGAGAAGTTATAATACTTGGCCTCCCTTGCAAACTCAGTGTTTACAAGCAATCCGCTGTATTGTTCTCCGTTAAAAGCAGCGTCAAATGACGTTTCGCCAAAGGTTCGTTGATCATTATGCACAGTCGTATCGTTGAGCTCCTGGGTGCTGGAATAAGCAGTCTGTCCCCGAAAATAATAGTTGTCCGTAAGCAAAAAGTCCCAATCCAGGCTACCCACATAATTAGCTCCATCTATCTGGTTGCGCGTGGTAACCAACCCACCTATGTGAGACTCCTGACCCACATTATACTTTGCCCGTAATATATTGCTGTATGCTCCCTGATCGGACCTTACCTGAGAACTCCGTTCCTTGCCCGGAATAATAAAAGGGGTATTGCGATCGTATGCTGATAGGAATGCAATGCTAAAGTCATCTCCTTTCTGGGTATATTTACCTGCGGCCAAGGGATTATTGATTGTTCTCGAATAATACAAATCTTCGCTGGTACTAAACAGATCAGATCCCCGTACAAAAAACGGTCTCTTCTCAGGGTAAAACAAAGCAAAGGTTTCATTGACACTAATTTGTCCTGCATCTGTTTCTACCTGACTAAAATCCGGATTGATCACCAAATCCAACGAGCTGGTAGAGGTAGGAGAATATGAAATACTCCCACCAACCTTAGGCTGTACCGGACCATTATCAAATCCTGAGTTTGGATCCGACGGATCATTAAGAGCTCCACTCTGTGTAGCCACAGCATAGGGCAAAAGCTCTACTGTGTTGGAACTTTCCACATCTTGCATGTTTACTAACCTTCCGTTTTGGCAGAGCAAACAGGAGTTGTCTATACTCACATCAGTCCATAAAAGTTGATATCGATTATTACGCGGGTAGTTACGGAAAAACTGGATTGACCAATCTTGGAGATTGCGATCGGGAAAATTGATACTTTTAAATGGTATTTTCATCACGGCAGTATAACCGTTTTCGGTGATAGTAGCCTTAGAATACCACAGGGCATCAAAATTCATATCTTCGGAATTTCCCGTCCGTATAGCATCCATCTGTATGCCCAGGGGGTTCACAAAAAACTCATAGGCATTTTGGTTGTTATTGTAGGGATCTAGAAAAACACCGACATAGTCGTCACCGGAAAAATCATCGCGATCTGTTACATTGGCCCGAATACGACCAGGAGAAACATCCTGGCTACTGAATCCCACATACAGATGGGTTTTGCTGTATAACACTTTAACCTCGGTTGTAACGGGGGCTTCTTCTTCGTCATTGGGCTGCATTTGATGCTTAATAAATACTGAAGACGCTTGTTCCCAGGCGGTATGATCAAGATCTGCCGTAACCTCAAAATCCTCATCAATTTGATAAGGGTGTACTTTTGAGACACTGTCGGAGGGGGATTGGGCGTAAGAGTCAGGAAGTACCCCAACTAATAAAACAGCGATTAAAAAAATAAAATGATACTGAAACCGTAATCTCAATATTAAACTGCTGACCTTCTTTTGATCCATGTTCTTTCTGAAAATCTGATTCAATCCTTACAAAATTTGTTCATTCGATTTCAAAACGAATGGGAAAAATAAGGATAAAAGATCACATTTTTTACGATTAAAGAATCATAAAATTGATCAGTAATGCCGTTAAAGATAGCCGCACAAATTCTTTTTTCTGTAAGGATTCCCAACGAAGACAGTCTTACTTATAAACCTAACTACAAGTGAGATGCTATTATGTCTGATCAAGAACAATTCGAAGCGAACAATTTTTTAAAGCGAACGGTAAAAGAAATGAATCCCGATGAGCAGCCACGCGAAAAGCTGATGAACTATGGCAGCGAAAGCCTTTCGGATGCCGAGCTTATGGCCATTCTTCTGCGCACGGGCAGTCGCAAGATGAATGTCATTCAGATGGCACAAGCCCTGCTCGATCAATTCGATGGACTCCGTTATTTGGCTCGCAAAGAATGGCAAGACTTAAAGGTTATTCCAGGCATGGGCAAAGTAAAATCGCTGACGCTGGAGGCCGTTTTTGAGCTTTCGCGCCGTATCCAGATGGCTAGCTTGGGCGAACAGGTGCAAATTACCTCTCCTGAAGATGCCGTTGCCTATTTCGGTCCCAAGCTGCGTGACCTTACCAAAGAGGTGTTCATGGTGGCTTTTCTGAATAATGCCAAAGTGGTAATGGGATACAAGAAAATCAGTTCCGGCGGTGCCACAGCTACTATTGTAGACCCATCTGAAGTCATGCGTCAGGCGGTAATGAATGAAGCTAATAGTATTTTACTGCTGCATAATCATCCCAGCGGCAACAATAGCGAATCGAAGGCAGATATCCAGCTGACAGAACGCATCGCTAAGTCGGGCAAACTACTGGGCATCCCTGTTGATGACCACATCATCATCGCAGGCGACGGCTTCACAAGCTTCCGTTCTAAAGGGTTTATCAATTAAAAATTGTCCAGCTTTCATAAGATTAAACCAATCGAACCGATTTGTTCTTTCTAAGCAGATACTTAAAGCAGAACGTCTATGGGAGCAATTGTAGAAGAAGGAATTGGCAGACAAAGCAGAAAAGATTTCCGCGCTAAACTACTTCATCGCATATAAAGAAGCGCGCGAAACGCACTATTGGTTACGTCTCTTGAGAGATAGTAAATTAATTACTAGTAAAGAAGTAAAATCTATGCTTGATGATTGTTACGAACTAAAATGTATTCTGGGAGCAATACTTACCACACTCAATAAAGAATAAAAGAGATCATTTTTCATTTTCTCATTATTAAGTTTTCATTCCAACCTATTCGATATTCATGCTTCAAAAGTCTTATATTTAGCGGTTATTAATTTCCCGCAAATGCAATGGTATTAGACAATGAAGGAATACTTACGAGAAATAATTCGAGAATCTCTCCAGCAGTTTAATATTGATGACGAAGAAATCCCCGAGATACAGATTGAAAAGCCCAACCAGCCCGAGCACGGCGACGCCGCTGCCAATATTGCCATGAATCTGGCTAGCGTGCTTAAAGACAATCCCCGAAATATCGCCGAGCAGATTGTTGAGGGACTTGAATACAACTCCCAAAAAATTGATGCCGTTGAAATTGCGGGACCAGGCTTTATCAACTTCCGATACGCTGAAAATTACCTTTTTGATGAACTGTGGCAAATTATTAACCAAGGTGCGGAGTTTGGAAAATCCGATCTCCAAAAAGAAAAACACATTCTCGTAGAATTTGTAAGCGCCAATCCCACGGGTCCGCTGACTGTAGGACACGGTCGTAATGCCGTACTGGGGGACACTATCGCCAACCTGCTAGAATGGACCGGTGCCAAAGTAGATCGTGAATACTACTTTAACAATGCCGGGCGACAAATGCGCATGCTGGGCCAAAGTGTCCGCGCGCGGTACTTGCAAGAACTCGGAAAAGATGCTGAATTCCCCGAAGAAGGTTATAAAGGAGAATACATCCGTGATATCGCCCAAACATTAATAGACGAACACGGCAACGATCTTGTAGAATCAGACGATATTACGCCATTTAAAGAGAAAGCCGAAGCCGTCATTTTTAAAGATATTCAAGCCACACTGCAGCGAATGAATATCGCGATGGACTCCTTTTTTAACGAGCAACAGGTGTACGACAACGGGTCCATAGACGAAACGGTAAAAAAGCTGCGTGACAAAAACCTAGCTTACGACAAAGACGGAGCTACATGGTTTCGTACAACCGAATTTGGCAAAGATCAGGATACCGTACTCATCAAAAGCAGCGGTGAGCCCACTTACCGCCTGCCCGATATTGCCTATCACGCCAATAAACTCGATCGCGGCTATGACCAGTGCATCGACGTCTTTGGCGCCGATCATATTGATACTTACCCCGATGTGCTCTCGGGTATTGAGGCACTGGGCTATGACAAATCTAAGGTGGATGTGGTCGTCTATCAGTTTGTGACGCTCGTCAAAAATGGAGAGCCCTTTAAAATGAGCACCCGCAAGGCCAACTTTGTAACGCTCGACGATCTGATGGATGAGGTGGGCGCCGACGTTACGCGCTTTTTCTTTGAGATGCGCGATCCCAATACGCATCTCGAATTCGACATTACGCAAGCCAAAGAAGCCGGCGACAAAAATCCCGTATTCTATCTGCAGTACGCGCATGCCCGTATCCATAGTATTCTGGGCAAAGTAGATCAAGAGTATAACTTTGATAGCAACCCTAATTTAGGGCTGCTTACTCACGAATCCGAAACAAAGCTGATTAAAAGCATGATTCGCTTCCCGGAGATCATCCAAAGTGCTGCGGAATATCGTGAACCGCACCGGCTGGTTAATTATCTTGATGACCTGGCGTCGGCATTCACTTCTTTTTATCACGATTGCCGCATTTTGGGTGAAGAAGAGGAGCTTGTACAGGCACGGACACTACTGGCTAAAGCAACAGCCCAAGTACTGGCAAATGGGTTGAGTATTCTGGGTATTTCCGCTCCTGATCAAATGTAATCAGCCTGTAATTCTAAGTTGGCTAACAATATTATTTAACAAATTTTATATTTTATTCCATTTATCATCCAATTGACGTGTAATCGTATATCAGTTCACCAGTTGTGGTATTTTCTTATAATTCAGGAGTAAATAAATTAATCCTGAAAATGGGACAAAGAAGAAAAATAACGCCAAGAAAATTTTAATAAATACCCCATAACGTTCTTCTTGTATTACTAAAAAAACCGCAAAAACCATGGTGAAGAAGTACATTATAGCCAAAAGCAATACTAAGGGAGAAGAGATTGACATCATTTTAAAGTTTAATCACCCAGAGATTTAAATTCCCAAATACTCAGAACATTTTGTGCCTTGTAACCTGATAATTTTTTATTCAAAATAAAAATTTTATTCCCCAAAGAGGCTCTTAAATGACTTGAGACAAAATCCGTGTTTTTAAAATGAATTGTATCGATTTGATTGAAAGATTCATCCAGCACCGCAAAATTTGTGACCCTATCTTCAAACCGACCAGCCCCTTTACTCAATTCTCCTGTTTGTACTTCTACAACACAGAAGTCTTTTAAGGCATATACTTCCATTGTCCTGCTGTTTTGCGAAAGGTAATCAAACAACTTTTTTTGTCAGTATTTACTATTTGGCGGGCAGAACCCTGAACCTTATCAACAGAAAAATCAGGAATGGTTACCGAATATGTATCTTGTGAAAAATCCCCCAAATTGATCTTGTGTAGATTAGGATCATCAGCTCTTGCATAAAATAATTCACCATTCTGAATATCTAATGCCCCACTTCCTTTAAGTACCATTAATAAAATGTGCTCATTAGTCTTGGCACCAATTTCTTTAATTTTCTTTTGATTTTTCAGATCATATACTGTGATAA
The DNA here is from genome assembly GCF_008124865.1 of Fodinibius salinus. Classification (NCBI taxonomy): domain Bacteria; kingdom Pseudomonadati; phylum Balneolota; class Balneolia; order Balneolales; family Balneolaceae; genus Fodinibius; species Fodinibius salinus. Next base: position 218,781 of record NZ_VNHY01000002.1, read on the forward strand.
TAGAATCATGACCACCTCCGGTATTATATGTTATAACATAATTCTGGTACTTTCTAATATCAGCAACTGCAGTACTAAAATCTGATAACTGCAAAAGATGTTTGCCCGATTTTGTAATTGCTGTAAAACGTAACTGCTTTGAATCCCAGAGGTATAATGTATCATCTCTGTTTGAAATTAACGACGGATTTAGATATTCAAAAGGCCCTCGTCCTCTTTTCCCAATAATCTGTTCTTGAATCCCTTTTGTATTGTATTTTATTATTGTTGCGTTTTGCTTGTCAACAACAAAAATATCCCCATCCGAACCTACAGTAAAATCGTTCACCTTACCTAATAATTGTAAGTTTTCCTGCAAAGGAATGGTCTTCTTTAAATGTAAAGCCACCTTATTTTGCTCACCCTTATATTGATGAGATTGAGCCACTACTAAGGAATTGCAAAACAGATACAAAAGAATAATTAATAATAATTTTCTCATCTTTGAATAAGTTTATCACTGCCGGTGTTACAAATACACTGGCAGTGATGAAAATTAAATTAATAGCCAATCTCGTTATCCCTCTTCAAATCCGGGATCACCTTCACCTATGTCCCCGCCATCTCCATCGTCTCCACAGTTATCTTGACACTTAAACTCTCCTCCTGTTTCGCAGGTAATAGTTGGTCCCATAAATCCCCATTCTACCGTAACATTCCAATAAGGACAACAAACATTGGCTAAACCCCCTGTGCTACAGTCTCCCAAAAATATTTTAGAAATATCTTCAAAAGATTCAAAATTTTTCACACTCATACTGACCACTTTATCACCATATTTTTTGTAGTCATTCGAGTATTTTATGGGGTTCTCTTCATTTCGATCTCCAGCCTGTATTCCATTTATAGAAAAAAGACCGAATACAAGAAGTGTTAATAGTGCTCTCTTTAATAAAGGTTCCATTTTGACCTCTCATTTTAGTTAAAATTGAAATAATAAACTGATGAATACTATTCAATTGTTTTTCAACTATATTTTTAAAAATAAAGAAAAGCAAGAATGAAGATACAAGACGAGCATTATTGCAATTTCGGCACCGGAAAAAATGTGATTTCCAAGACACAAGATTCAGCGTACACCCCGAAAAAATCCTGCATACTGGAACTTTTAGGCGGGAATTAGCTTCGTAAAACACACTATGCCTTTTGAGAACTGGTCAGCTACGGTAAATCCGGCTCGCTCAAACAGCTGGTTGCTCTCCTTGATCGTCCAGAATTTGATTCCGCCAAACTCGGCCGAATCCTGCAGCAACCGGACATACCAAGCATCCGCTTTTACGAGATGCATCATAAAAAAAGTCCCGTCCTTTTTGACCACGCGCCGTGCTTCGTACAACACTTTCAGCGGATCAGTAAGCTCATTAAGCGTACCGCCCATCATCAGTCCATCGAAAGTAGCCCCAAAAAATGGAAGATGGCGCGCATCTGCCCGCAGTAAATAATGGTCGGCGCCCTCCGCTTCCGACTTGAGCCGTGCCTCATCCAGCATCTGCCGAGAGAAATCAAGTGATACAACCTTGCATTCTGGTTCCGACTTTTTTAACAGTCGGCCGTAAAGTGCCGTAGAACAACCAATATCCAGATACAGCTTATCAGGCTGTGGATTCAACCAGTCAATCAACAGTTCGCGTTCTTTATCGATGGGGAATTCTTCACCGGTAAGAATAGAAAGCGATCGTTTACGCCAAATATCTTCATAGAGCGCGGCTGTCACTTTCCAGTGATTGGAACTTTGCGCCCACGACATTGGCACCTGGTCATTACCCAAAAGATCAATAATATTGTTGGTGATATCATACTCATCACCTTCTTTCGAGCAGATATTACCGTTAATTTTTTTCTGAAGCTTCGATGTTTCTTCGGGGACTAATAGCGAAGCACGTTCAAATTGAGGGGACCGTAATTTCAATGCCATAAGAGTACCTGATTAACCAATCCGGTAAGGGTTATAGAAATAGGAGGCTTTAGCAAACAACATTTCGTCCCAAATCATGTACTGGGACTGTCTCAAGACCTTAAGTAAAACACATTAGTTCATATAAGATTCTGAAACGAGCTCAGAATGAAATAATCTTCTAGTTTTGCAAAACCTGCAAATAGTATTCACACCAAGATTATACGTAGAATTTGTTGAGGTGTTTCGTATTCAGGATTCGGCCTGCTTCTGCAGAATTAATGAGATTTGTGCTCCTTTTTGGATTCCAAGCATCTGTTGGGCATCTCCCTTATTAATACCTACCTCTAGCATACCCGAACTACCGATGTAAGCCACAGGCTCACCATCGGCTACATCACCAAAAGTGTCCGCAATATTATCCAGGATGGTATTGCCTATATAAATACGCACCTTCCTATCACCTATCACATCCTCAACATGATCGGCGGTAATATTTGTCACCAGGTTTCCAAACTTGTCGATATGCATAACCATACCTTCAATACCGTTTTTATCAGTAATAGGTACCGTCCACCGGTAGGTTTTTAAATCCTCAGCAGATTCACCTAGCTCTTCCAAGTTCACACCTTGGCTAAGATGGGCGGCAACGGGAGCAAAAATATCTCGTCCATGAAAAGTATTTGAAGGATTATCTCTCCAATATTCTGCATTTGTTAACCGAACCGCCTCGTAGGGATGCTCTTCAATTAGAAGTGAAAAAATACCATTATCGGGACCTACAAAATATTGATCAGCAATTTTGATCGCTATGGGATCGCGGTCAGTTCCCACTCCCGGATCAACTACCACAGCATGCACCGTTCCCTTGGGGAAAAGCATTGCAGAATTTTTAAGGATCCAGGAACCAGCCATAATATCCTGCGAAGGAATATCGTGTGATATATCGACCATGCGTACATCAGGAGCAATATCCAACATAACCCCCTTCATGGCACTCACATAGTAATCCTGCAGACCAAAGTCGGTCGTAAGGGTAATCACATTACGCATAGGTATTAAGCATCACTGGCATCACAAGCATAAGAATTTGCTCATCCTCTTCCTCTTCAGAAGGTTTTACAATACCGGCCCTGTTGGGAGTAGAAAATTCAAAATAGACCTCTTCACCATCAACATTGCTAAGTACATCTGCCAAATATTTAGCATTGAACCCAATTTCCATCTCATCATCATCATACTCACAAGCAATAGTCTCTTTGGCCTCGCTGCTCATATCGATGTCCTCGGCACGGATGGTCAAATTATCCGAATTCATCTGTAAACGAATTTGCCGTGTAGTAGAACTTGAAAATATGGCTACACGCTTCACCGTTGCCAGCATTTGATCTTTCGTAATGAACAGTTCTTTTTGATTGTCTTTAGGGATAACCGACTCATAATTGGGATACTGTTCGTTAATTAACCGGGTGATGACAATCGTATTTCCACTCTTAAAGCGCACATGGTCGTCAGTGATGGTCATCTTACACTCCTCATCATGCAATGCTTTTTGAACCAGGTTTAACGCCTTTTCCGGAACAATAAAATCAATTTCCTCATCACTTGTTAAATCTTCTTTGATATATTTAACAAGGCGATGACCATCAGTGGCTACAAATTTGCTCTCTTCGGGACCAATATCAAAATAAACGCCCATCATAGCAGGACGCAAGTCATCATTGGAAACGGCAAAGAGCGTTTTGTCAATAGCTTTCAGGATATTGTCTTTGCCCGCATCCAACGTATGGCCCTCATCAAGATCAGGTATTTCGGGAAACTCATCGGGATCTTCGCCCACTAACTTATATGTACCTTTGTCAGTCCGAAACTTAATATTAAATTTTTCATCTACTTCAAAAGCCACCGGAATGTCGGGAAGCTGACGAAGTGTCTCTGTCAGCCGGCGTGCAGGAATAGCAACCGCACCACCTTCGTCAATATCTGCATCAACAGATTCTACAATTGAAATTTCCAGATCGGTAGCAGTAAGGCGTAACTGCTCTCCCTCACTTTCAAATAAAATAGTTTCGAGAATAGGAAGAGTTGCTTTGTTGGGAACAGCTCCCGAAACTGCAGACAGAGCGTCTACTAATTCATCACTTGAGATATTAAATTTCATAAGTAATACTATTTTAGGCTAAGCGTTCATCGCAGGTCAAATATAACCTCATTTTATAATACCTTATACTAATAAATCTCCACTCTCTTAGCAACCAAATTACACGGTGTATTTTGGATCAAATAGACCGTATAACTCATCCTTTGACCACTGCTTATCATTACAAAAAAACAACGCCTCATATCCCTAATTCTATTATTCAAAAAGAGAACTATTGCTTATCTTTTTGCTTCGTAATATTCAATAATTCCTGACTCTCTGATCTTTTGCAAATACTCTTGCTCGGTCCTACAGCAGTGGGCAAAACGGCACTTTCAACCAGTTTAGCCCGGCAGCTCAATGCCGAAATTATATCCGTCGATTCCAGACAGTGTTATAAGTATATGGACATTGGTACAGCCACCCCCACCGAAGAAGAGCAGAACGGCATTCCACATTATAACCTCTCCATTATCGACCCGGACCAGAAAGACAATGTCGCAAACTTTCACAAGCGCGCTATGCAGTGGAAAAACGAAATTCAATCCCGTGATAACAATGTTCTTTTTGTAGGCGGCAGCACCCTGCATACCCAATGCGTTATACAGCCGCTGGATGACGTACCCAGTGCAAATGAACAAAATATTGCCGATCTCGAAGCCCGCATAGAGAAAGAGGGGATAGACCCCCTGTATCAAAAACTCAGGGAAGTAGATCCAGAGTATGCCCACAACATGGACGGCAAAAACACCCAGCGCATCGTTCGTGCACTCGATGTGTGGATGCAAACCGGCCGTGCTTTTAGTTCTTTTCATTCTGATGACGATACTCTTACCGTTCCTAATGATATGATTGTCTTTGGCCTGCAGCGCGAGCGGCAACAGTTATATGACCGCATTAACCGCCGCGTGGACAATATGTTTGCACAAGGATTTTTGGATGAGGTGCGTGCCATCCTCGAGAAGGGCTACTCGCTGGATGATCCGGGACTTAACACCGTAGGATATAAGCAGGCTATCGCATTTTTAAACAACGAAATGAGCCGCGAACAGATGATCAGTAATATGAAAACCAAGACTCGGCGCTATGCCAAGCAGCAGCTTTCCTGGTTCCGGCGTTGGGAGTTTATCAACTGGATTAACTTAGAAAAATATAATCAAGATCAGGCTCAAGATTTTATCCTTCAACAATTAGCAGCTAAGGCAAATAACAATTAACTTTACCCTCAACAAAAGACAGCATAATTTTACGCTAATGTATAAAGCCACTGTAAACGTCACACTTCGTAAGTCTATTTTAGATCCCAAAGGCAAAGCTGCACAGCATGCCCTCACTGATCTCGGCTTAACAAATATCGATAACGTACGGATCGGCAAACTAATAGAGTTGGATATTGATGCCGACGATAAAGATGAGGCATTCGATATTGCCGAAACGGCATGCTCGAAGCTGCTAGCCAACGAAGTGATGGAAGATTTTGAAATTGAGATCCACGAAAATTAATTCTCTCTCGGTATGTATCATTCGCTTTTTAGCATTTGGGGATCTGATCCCGATGTCGAAAAAGAAGAAGACAAACCCGGGGTAGGGGTTGAGGTTCTGCAAAAAGAACAGGAGGACGAAGAAGAGAAGACCCCGTGGAGAGTTATTTTATATGATGACGATATCCATACCTTTGATGAGGTTATCGGACAACTCAAAAAAGCACTAAAATGTAATCAAGCACGCGCCGAAAAATTAACCCGGAAGGTACATAACGAGGGCAAAGCCGAAGTCTTTAAAGGAAACTTTGAAGAATGTTTTAAAGTGAACGGCGTACTTAAGGAAATACAACTTATCACCGAAATAAAAGGATAAATCTGTGTCTGCTAAATTAGGAGTAATCGTTTTTCCCGGTTCTAACTGCGACCATGATGCGTATCATGCACTCGCTCATATCATGAATGCCGAAACCACTTTTCTCTGGCATAAAGATACCGATCTTTCTGATATCGACTTTTTACTTATTCCCGGCGGTTTTTCATACGGTGATTATCTTCGATCCGGTGCCATTGCACGCTTTTCCCCCATTATGCAATCGGTTATACAATTTGCCAACCAAGGCCGACCGGTACTGGGAATTTGTAATGGGTTTCAAATTCTGCTTGAAGCGGGGCTGTTGCCCGGTGCAATGCTTCATAATGAACAGCTGCGCTTTGTCTGTAAGCACACGCACATTCGATGCGAAACATCCGACACGCTTTTTACCCGCAATATTGTCCCTGGCAGTGTGCTGCAAGTTCCCGTAGCCCACGGCGAAGGTAATTACACTACAGATCAAGATCAGCTGAAGCAATTGCAGGATAACGACCAGATTGTATTTCGATACTGCAACGAGGGAGGAGAAACTACTGACGAAGCCAACTTCAACGGCTCAATCGATAACATTGCCGGTATTTGTAATACCAATCGTAATATTTTGGGAATGATGCCACATCCTGAACGTGCTGTTGAAAAGTTGCTGGGTTCTGATGACGGAAAACAAATTTTCGAATCTGTGCTTGAGGAATTAGCTGTCGCATAATTATAATTCATTCCCACCAATATGGCAGAGGCATCAAAAAACAAAACGCTATATAGTAAGGGCCTCACCAAAAGCTACAAAAAGCGTACCGTTGTTTCTGATGTTTCTATTGATGTTACGCAGGGCGAAATTGTAGGACTGCTCGGCCCGAACGGAGCGGGTAAAACCACAACTTTTTATATGTTTGTAGGTTTAGTTACACCCGACAGCGGCCAAATTTTTCTTGATGATCAAAACCTTACCGGTTTGCCCATGTATAAACGCGCACGGATGGGCGTTGGCTATTTGTCGCAAGAAGCCAGTGTATTCCGTAATTTGACCGTACGCCAAAACCTGGAATCTATTTTACAGTTTTTTGATCTGTCTAGCCAAGATATTAATGAGCGCGTAGATCAGCTTATTGAAGAGTTCGGGCTGGAACGGGTAGTCGACAGTAAGGGACACAGCCTTTCGGGCGGAGAGCGCCGTAGAACCGAAATTGCTCGTGCGCTTGTCACTGATCCTGACTTTATTCTGCTGGATGAACCATTTGCCGGCGTTGATCCTATTGCTGTTGAGGATATACAAGATATTGTAGCCCAACTTAAATATCGTAACATTGGTATTTTTATTACCGATCATAACGTCCACGAAACACTGGCTATTACTGATCGGGCCTATCTGCTGTTTGAGGGAAAAATTCTTAAAGAAGGATCTGCTGATCAGCTGGCCGAAGATAAAGAAGCGCGACGGCTGTATCTGGGTAACCAGTTTCGCCTGGACCGATACAGCGGACCGCCAAAAGAGGAAGAATAATTTCTCGTTTTTATATGAAATACGTTTCTAAAATAGATTTTCATTATAAATTGGATATAGGATTCGTCTCTAAAAATTTTATTCGATAAACTATGGAAGAAATTACTGTACAAGAGTTTAAAGAAAAGTTAGAAGATAACGACTCCAATGTACTACTACTGGATGTACGGGAACCGTTTGAGCAATATCAGTCTAAAATTGAGTATGACAACTCAACTTTAATACCGGTTGACCAGCTGCCAAACAGGCTCGATGAAATTGAATCACATAAAGACCAAGAAATAGTTTGTATGTGCCGCAGCGGTAGCCGTAGTGCCCAAGCTTGTGAGTTATTAGAAAAGAAAGGATTCGAAAACGTAATGAACCTGAAAGGCGGCATTAACCAATGGGCCAAAGATATTGATAACAGTCTGCCGGTATACTAGTATTCAGTATCAAATTACCTACATTTCATAACTCAATACTCAAATACTAAATAAGATCAGACCATAGCCGCAATCTGGTTCAGTAGTTCTTCGTTGCTGTCGGTATTTTTAAGCACTTTCAACAGGCTTTCCATTGATTCTTTGGGCGACTTTTTGAGCAGATAGCGCCGAACCATATTACGTTCCTCAACAGAATCTCCAATAAACTTATCCTCATTACGCGTTCCTGATGCGCTAATATTAATAGCCGGAAAAATACGATCATTGGCTAGTTCCCGATCTAGCACTAACTCCATGTTACCGGTACCCTTAAACTCTTCAAAAATAAGATCATCCATCTTAGAGTTCGTCTCAATGAGGCAGGTCGCAACAATAGTCAGCGATCCGCCACCTTCAATTTTGCGGGCAGAACCAAAAATCTTTTTAGGGATTTCGAGCGCGCGAATGTCAAGACCACCCGAAAGAGTACGTCCACTGCTTTCCTGAATATTGTTGTAAGCTCGTCCCAGTCGAGTAAGAGAATCCACAAGCAGTACAGCATCGTCGCCCATTTCGGCCTTGCGCTTCATATGACCAAGAGCTAATTCCGTGATGCGAACATGGCTTTCCGTGGGTTTATCATTCGATGAGGCAAATACATCCGCATCCGTTGACCGCAAAAAGTCAGTCACTTCTTCCGGACGCTCATCCACCAGCAGCACTCCGGTAGAAATATCCTCATGATTAGCAGTAAGAGATTCAGCAATCTTTTTAAGAAGTACCGTTTTTCCGGTACGGGGTGGGGCCACAATTAACGCTCGCTGCCCTTTACCCACCGGGGCCACCAAGTCCATAACACGCATTTCAATATTATCCGAATCAATACCTAACTTGATGTGTTCAATCGGCATAATGGGCGTTTGTAATTCAAAACGGGTAGATCGTTGCCAATCCATAGGATCACGCCCATTAATTTTTTCGATAGAATAAATATGACGATGCCCATTACCGTCTTCTTCGTATTCTCCCTCAATTTCCAAGCCCGGTCTTAAATTATGCTTTTCAACTTCATCAGGCTTTAGAAATGGATCGCTCGGCTCATAGCTGAATTCATAATCCTTTTCACGTGCAAAACCATAGCCTTTGGCGTTAATTTCAACTACACCTTTATAACTACCCGCCACTTCCAGGTCATGATTTTCATTAAATCGGGGAACAAACACATTATTATTGTGTCCGCGATTATTGTTTCTTGAACGTCCCATTGCAGTCGATTTTTATGTTATCCTTATTCCAAAATGCTTCGAATATCAAAGCTTCGAGCGTAGAAATGCAGGAATTGAATTAGTTTTACGAATTGAGAAAAGAAAAGCAGTGCGGTCTCCACAACTGCACTGCTTTGTACCGAATTTTAATATAATAATATCAGGTGACAGTTAAAACTAGCGTACGGTTGTTGTTTCATTAATCCATTCGTAGCATTCCATCAGTGATCCGTCAATTTTAAATTCATCCCCAGAATTAAGGGGAGGATCCCAGAAGAATTTTTCTTCGTTTGTGGGCGTAACCGGACTATAAGATTTATATTTACGTTCTACTTCATTAGTAGTATTGGGATCTATTCGTTTTGCCTTATCCAAATAGTCGAGCACCAACCAATAAACGGTTTTATCTCTTCGCTCCATCTTACGCCCTTCTGCACATTTACTTACAGCCCGAGCATAAATATCTGCAATTTGGATATATGGAGCGCCCCAATCGCTGTCATAGTCAGTAGCACTACGTGCATATTCACGAGCCTTTCTTAGTCTTCCACTATTCAAATATGCATCAGAGATTTTAATCGAAATTTCAGCCTTTTGTTTATCCGATTGGGCCTTGTCCATCGCTTCATTAAAGTACTTAATAGCCATATTGTGATTGGCATTGCTGACAGCAAAATCCGCCAAGGCCATTGTATTTCCATAGCTGGGATTTAGCTTATACAACTTTTCTGCTACCGATCGCTCTTTTTTTGTCATTTCCTGCTCTCTATAAAGATCACGCAGCGAAGACAATACCTTCTGGTTTTTAGGATTTTCTTTCAAACGCCCTTCCAAAAAGGTGATCCGTTCTCCAGGAGATTCAAAAAGCTGGTTCCGTTTATCATTAAAGGTCGTTTTTAACTTTTCAGAAGCATAAGGCTCTGCCTTTTTCATAACACTGAGAGCCTTGTCTTTCTTTCCTTGAGCAATCATTTCTTGCAACATTACCTGTATATAATACCCATCACCATAGTTAGTGAATTCTTCTGGACGCAATTCAAATGCTTTATAGTAATTTTCCGAAGCTTTTGCAGAAGCATTATCGAACACATTAGAATGGGTTTGATAAAGGCGTCCACGATTTATATACCAACTATAATGATTTGACTTATCAGAATACTTCTTAAACATCTGATCATAAATCTGCAATGCCGTATCTGCATAGGCTTCCTGCATAGCGGGGTCTTCCAATTCTTCTGCATATCCACTGTAAGAATTGGCAAGACGTCGCAGATTTCTTTTTAGCTCAAACCGACTATAGCCTTCAATACTTTCCGGCATCCCTTCCCAGATCCACCGGCCAAACTTTACAGCTTTTTCAAAAGAATCACTTTTGTAGTTTTCTAAAAAAAGCGAATAGGCTCCTACTTCACTCATCCCATCAGGAGGCGATGTGGCATTTTGAGCCATCAGGGAACTACTGCTGAAAATCAAGAATAAAAATAGTAAAAGCTTCTTCATAGTCTTAAGATTTAATGTATCGTTCAGGTTATAAACTATATGCAACACAAATTTATTGTTTACTGCAATTTAGGACGGAAGAACATGATTTCTGTTAGGTTAAGCGTTAAACTAACTCCCCATATTTGTTCTTTCACTAAATTGCTGGAATTTGTTCCCCGAAATCCGTATTCGAGTCCCAAATCAACAGAAGAATTGGAGCTTGGCGAGCGAATACCTAATCCCAGTGAAAACTTTAATGTATTAATGCGATTACCCCTTAATCGCAAATGACCGGTATCATAAGAGCCGCCAAATCGATATTTAAAATATGATAAAAATTTATCAGATCCACTTCGGTAGGGATAATATTGCATCCCCACTCCTACTTTATAGCGATTAACAAAATTGGCATTCCCCTGGGTAGAACTAAAATCATTACTATAGTTCGACCAGTCTTGATACAATCCCTCAACAGCTATAAGTGTTAAATTACTGGGACGATAACTTATGCCTCCAGTCATTTTCATAGGCATTTTAACCTCACCATCTCCCAGGTTTATCGGATCTGGAGCCTGAACAATAGCTTCAGACACTTGTTTTTTAGTAGCATTAATAGTTACAGGTAAATCTACTGTTAGCCCAATGCTTAATTCATCTTCTTCCGAAAATAAACTAGGCAAATTAATCAATGTACCAACCCGGTTACCAAACCCAATACCGGAAGTTTCAAATCTATAATTTATCGGTCTATAGCTTCCACTATTAAATATAGCAGAATAGTAATTATCCTGAGATAAAAATACTGCTGACGCCGCATATCCTATAGCAATATTTTTATTTATTTGCCATCCAATACCCAGTTCTGCACGATTTGAACCACCGGTCCCTTCATTTTTTATCCTATACTGTAAGGTATCTTGCGTGCTACCCCGACTAACAAATCTTGTATTATTCTGAACAGCGGAAAAATTAGAGCGTGTTAGAGGGGTAAATGATCCGGAAATACCTAATTTTTCTCGTATAATTGGGAACTGTAATTGAAAGTTATTAACAGAAAAGTTCGAACTGGTAGCAGTATTCCCATTCTGCTCTGCACTAAAGGATTGAATATTAAGTCCTCCAGAACCCAACCCATAAATAGTACTTCCCCAATGAGCAGGATTTGACAAGTTCCCTATCGGTATATCATTATATGAAACACCCAGTATCCCCATTGAACCGGCAGATGTGTTGGCAGTTTCTACAGGATACCCAACGCCAATTCTTGAATATACTGACCCATTGCTAGCTTGGCTTTCTGCTTGAGCAAAACTAACAGATATTGCAATACTCCACAGAACCGCTGTTAAAACTATTTTTTTCAAGACGAAACTTAGTTATTTGTTAATGAAGTTATAATTAGTTTTGGTCTTTTAGAAGGTGTAGCTTGATTGTTAAAGATGATACTTGATCTTATTCCACCATTGGCATTGAGCGTTATCACGAATTTCCGGTTTCCATCAATGCCCCTATCCAATCCCTGCAAAATAGCTGAGGTAATATTAAAATGATACCCCCCATCATCTGTCGAATAGGTACCCTGAGCAATGGGAGAGCCGGATGTTATATTAACTGGGAGATCATCAGGATTTATCAAATATAATCGTGCTGTCGGTACACTCGGCCGTTGTACGGTTGATGGTTCTGATGAAATTGAAGACTCCATCAGTCCATTATTCCGATAAATTACCAACTCAGCTCTAGACACATTTTGGGTAGCCTGATTAATACTAGACCAATCCACATCAAACTCCATAAACTGTTCATTTGTGCTATGTAAAACCGAAGAACCTGCAGGTAAACTACTGGCATTATTGCGCTTAAAACTTGTGGCCCACTGATTTATCGGAACAGAAAATGTATCCGCCTTTGGGTTTTCAACAACAAACCGTGTTGAAGATGCATTAAGAGGAACAACTTTTTTACTATTAGTTGGAACAATAGCTAAACCAAAAGCATCACGGCGATACAAAGAGTCAGCATTATTGTCTGCAAATGACTTATATTCGCTAACCCAAGAACTAGACAAAGACACATCAACAGAATCCTCCTCCTCTACAGTAAACGATGCTATAGGTGATCCTCCATCATCAAGAGCAATATCATCTTGGAAATTAAAATTATTTGCACGCCAAAGTTCATCAATCTCATAAACATCAAAAGATTGAGCAGCTGCCGAATCCCCGTATATTTGCTCTCCATCTAAAATAATTCGCATTAACATATTAGCATTTTGCTCTAACGAATCATCGGGCAGTGGAAGAGAGGGTTTTAATAATCCTGTAGCTGAAATATCACCAAGAAGAGGATCTTGATATTCGCCAGCTGCAAAAAATGAGAATTTCCCGGAGAAATAATTAACACTCCGCTCATTAAAGTTGCTTATCGACATGGTGTCAATAGCCACCTCGGCTTGACCTCCTCCAATATCACCACCAACAGTGCTAGAACTTTCACATCCAAAAAGGATGGTCAGCGAAATTCCAGTTATCAGTATAAAGTTTGCTAATACGTTTTGCGAAATGTTGTTTATAAACTTGTGCAACGAAATACGATCTAATTTTTTACGATTCTTCAGTTTCTTCTTCTACACCAGCAATCTCATCATAATAAGCGGCAAACTTATCAGATACGTCTTCCGGTGATCCCTGAATTTTGTCAGGGGAGACACCCAGCTCATCAAAGAGCTCATCTAATTCATCTGTAATATGATTACCTGTAACCAAGTGATCGCTGAATTTAACACCAAGAGTGCGTAAGTCAACGTTATCACCATCAATTAAATTGTCTTGGTCCACAGAATCAGGCAAACCGACAAGATCAAGCAACTTCTTGTTAAACACTCCATTATTTTCGGGATGGTGAATGTTGTAGATAACATCCGTATCCTTATATATATCAAGATCATTATACTTATGCTTGGCTAACAAAGGAATAAGCCCAGCTGCCCAATCGTGACAGTGAATAATATCTGGCTCCCAGCCCAATTTAGCTATTGTTTCGAGCACTCCTTTGCTGTAAAAAACAATACGTTCATCATTATCATCATAATGTTCATCTGTTTCTGGATTCATGAACATCGATTTGCGGTTGAAATACGTATCATTATCCAAAAAGTAAACCTGTAGCTTCGCATTTGGGATACTAGCCACCTTAATGCGCATACTTTCAACTTTTTCACCTACTTCAACCTCAATACCCGATAATCGAATAACCTCGTGCAATCGATTCCGTCGGTCATTAATAGTACCATACTTGGGAAGTAGAATGCGAATTTCGTACCCCTTATCCTGCAAAGAGGCCGGCAAAAATCGTAACAGATCGGCCGTATGGGTCATGCGGGCAAATGGAGATATCTCAGCGGCAGCGTATAAAACTTTCATAGGCTTAGTATTAATGAATTCGTTGGTATTTTATTGTTTACTCGTCTGACTCTTTTTTTTCTTGGTCGGCATAAAGCTGATCCATCTCTTCATCATCAAGCGAATAAAAATCGAAAAGAGTATCGCTTCGAAGACCAAGGCGCAATGTTTCCACAGGAATTACCTCGGAGGGTTGGACATTCCCTAAATTGACATTGCTACCAAATTTTCTGATAAACCAAACCTGCTGGGCTTTTTGAGGAGCCTCAAAAATTAAGTTTTCAACGGGTACCTGATCAGCTATTTCATCAATGAGCCCAGAACGTACTTCACCGTTGGGACGAAATACCCCAACCGTTCCGCTTTCTCGAGCCTCACAAATAATTTTCCAGGCTCCGGCATCAAGCTCGCGCTCAATCATTTTTACCCACTTGTAGGGAGGGATAATATCATTAGGATTTTTACTGCCAATTTCTGACAGAATAGTAAAATGCTTACTCATGCGTTGGATGATCTCAACTTTCCGTTTATCAGAAAGCCAGATTGTACCATTAGAAACTTCGGCATGCTGAATATTAAACCGGTCAAGCAACTCCATATATGCATCAAGCTGGTCGCGCAGCACATAAGCTTCAAAAAGAGTTCCTCCAAAATATACCGGAATATCAAAGTTAGAATACACCGCCAGCTTTTCTTCCAGGTTTTGCGTTACATAACTGGTTCCCCATCCAAGCTTGACGATATCAAAATGATTGGAACAGGATTTACAAAAATCTTCAACCTCACGGACGCTCAACCCCTTATCCAAGACCAGGGTCATTCCTTTTTCACGAGGTTTTTCAGTTCGCTTTGGTAGGTGATTTAGCGTAAAAGCCATTGAACATTATATTTTGACAAATTAAACGGACAAATATACGAAAAGGAAGGGTTGAAATAAAACTTTATGACGACATCAACCTAAAGAAACTAAAATACTATTGTGATTGCAGGATAAGTCCGGAAAAACTAGCAATCCATAGATGCTGTTTATCTGGGGAGCCACATAACCCTCCCGTGTTGGTACCCCCATAATATTTTGATTCACTATTAAACAACGTAAGATATTGATGATCATTTAACCTGTCAGGTTGATAATTACCTATCTCTTGATCAGAAAAATTGAGAATAAATAATAAATGTCCTACTGATTCCGGCTTCCCACGTAAAAAAGTAAAGCAAGACGGAGGAGAAACCCCTCTGTCTATCCACTTAAAACTATTCTCATTGGATAGCCGCTTATAGAGTACTGGCTCGTTACAGTAGAGTTTATTAAGGTCTTGAATCATTGTCTGTATTCCTGAATGACGATGCTCTTCAAGCAAATCCCAATACAAAGACCTGCTTTCTGACCATTCTCTTGTCTCTGCAAATTCGCCTCCCATAAACAATAGCTTCTTTCCTGGATGGCCATACATATAGGTAAAAAGCAATCGTAAATTGGCAAACTGCTGCTGTTCGTTACCCCATCCTTTCCTGACCAGCGGTTTTTTAAGGTGTACGACCTCATCATGCGAAAGAGGAAGCACAAAATCTTCGGTTTCATTATACATCATGGGAAAGGTGATATTTTTGGTATTCCCCTTGCGACTGGCAGGAGGACGTGCAATATATTCCAACGTATCGTTCATCCATCCCATATCCCATTTATAATCAAAACCTAACCCCCCTTTATTAACAGCTGTGGTTACCCCAGGCCAAGCCGTTGATTCTTCAGCAAGGGTAAGTACTCCCGGAAACTGCTGGTGAATCATCTCATTAAAATCTTCCAAAAAGCTTACAGCCTCAAGGTTTTCTCGCCCCCCGTACTTGTTCGGTGACCATTCATCGGGACCTTTTGAATAATCTAAATATAACATCGAAGCTACTGCATCTACTCGAAAACCATCAATATGAAAATTATTACACCAATAATGGGCATTGGAAAGTAAAAAATTACGTACCCCGGCCTTGCTGTAATCAAAAATATGAGTATTCCAATCTTTTTGCTGTCTCTTTTGGGAATCCCCATATTCATAGAGCGGGGTCCCATCGAACATATGCAAGGCATATTCATCCTTTGGGAAATGCCCCGGCACCCAATCCATGATAACACCAATACCCTGTTTATGGCACTCATTTACAAAATACTTAAAGCCGTCAGGTTCTCCGAACCGACTGGTCGGCGCAAAATAACCGGTGATCTGATATCCCCAAGACGGATCATATGGATGCTCAGCAACAGGCATTACCTCGATATGGGTAAATCCCATTTTTTGCACATAGGGGATAAGCCGGTCGGCAAGCTCCCGATAGGTCAAGTATTGGTTAGTACTGTCTTTTCGTTTCCACGACCCCAAGTGAACCTCATAAATTGATAAAGGCTTATTCAAAGATTGATTTTGCCGGCGATCTTGCAACCAACAGCTATCATCCCATTCAAATTTGGGCTCATAAATTTGCGATGCCGTTTTTGGGGGGAGCTCCATTGCCCATCCATAAGGATCAGATTTTAGAAAGGGATCACTGTTGCTCTCAGTTTGTATCTCATATTTATAAAGGTCACCCGGATTTGCATCGGAGACAAAGGCACTCCATATACCAGTAGCCTCATCTTTTTCCATTAGGTTTTTCTGGCCACCCCATTTATTAAATGTCCCAACTACGCTCAGGCGGGTTGCATTAGGAGCCCATACCGAAAAATAAACTCCATGCTCCGCTGGATGTGCTCCCAAATACTTATAGGCCTCGGAATAATTCCCCTCTTGCCATCGATTAGTATTAAAATGTTGGAATTTCTGGTTCATGAGCATACGTAATTTAAAAACAGTATATAATGATTACGGCTGGGAACAAAAAAGCCGCCCTCATATACCGTTTTAAGCCTGCAAAATCTTAGCAGAAATCTTCCATAATGAGATAGCGAATCTGATCTCAACGAAAATCATTCGACAGTAGTGAATTCGTGTGGTTATCAATAGGGCAGGGACCATTACGACTGCGCTCTAACTTGCCATCAGAACGCTCATTGACTCTGCGGACGTTACGGTATCGGTTCCATACAGTGGAGAGGCCGCGCATTTTGCCCGAGCGAAGCAAAATACACTAAAAAAATACAGAACGATTATCTATAAAAATTTTTACTGCTATTTATACAAAGAAAGTTTTCAGGCTAATATTACGGCTTCACACCCATCTTCCCTTCCAGCGTATTAGGGATTGTAATACCATATAGCAAAACAGTATCTGAGTTCAGGTAACGATATGATCCAATGATGTAAAAATGCTGATGGACTAACTATTGGGATTTTTGTCTTTTCCACTTATCGTATTTTTCACGCTGCGAAGTTACTTTTTTTAGATAGTTACGGGCTTCGGCATATTCCAGGTTCTCTCGAAGATGTTCGTAGTTTTCTTCGGCACTCATGCTATTAGCCTCTTGTATAGCACGTCGTAGCCCTGTATCTCCCGTGTAAGCCACGGCAACATTCCCCGCACCTGTATTATAAGCACTAATCATCATATACAAGCGTGTGGTCTCATCCTTTACACTCTTAAAATAACGCCTTCCCAGGATCTTGATAAATGTACATCCCATTTCAATATTATTGCCGGGGTCAAATAAATACTCCTTGGTTGGGATACCATCCTCGTTATAAATTTTGCGATAAGCATCACGTCCACCGGTCGTTGGCACTAGCTGCATAAGTCCATATGCATTAGCATGTGATGCAGCGGTGGGATTGAAGTACGACTCCACATGAATTACAGCAAATACTAATGACGGATCCAGATTATTCTTTTGAGCAAAATCATAAACTAGATCTTCCACTTTACGAGCGCGCTTTTGGAGGTGGTCACTGGCCAAGTCAAAATCTACGTATACTACATAACGTGATTTACCGTCTTTCCCTTTTACCTTTTTGGTATTGGTTTTTTGTTCGGCAACTTCTTTTGCATACTCTCCGACAGGTTCCTCTTCTGATTTCTGAAGCTGATCGTCGAGTACCGGCTCTTTGGTAATCTCTTTATTAGGCATCTTCTCTGTTTCAAAACCTTCGCGCGTGCCTTTGGATTTCACGGCCTTTTCCACTTTTTCAGACATTTTCTCTTTTACCTGCCCGGCTTCTTCTTTGCTATCGGCCAATACCTCTACCTGCACTTTACCGTCTTCAAAGTCAGTTGAAATACGGAGGTCTCCATTCTCTTTATATTCGACCCATCGCTTTTTAGAACGCTCTTTAAAGTCTCCCCATTTTTGCAACATCTCTTCCTTAAATGCCTCAAACTCTTTTTTATAGGCTTCGCGATAGTCTTCGTAATCCTGCTGCGATTTAGCTATCCCATTCTCAAAACTATCTAAAAATTGCTGGTAACCTTGCTGGTACTGCTGTTTGAAATCCTCAAAACTGTCTTGCGCAGCTGTATCAACGACGCATGCAAAAAGAAAAACAGCTAATGCCGTTAACACCCCCTTGAAATGACTGGTTATACGATTATTCATAATCTTGCAGTCTTTCTAATTAAAAAACTTGTGCGTATTGAAACCTATTCTTCTTTCTTATTTCATCTCTTAATCAAATAACAATACTCATACCCGGGAATATCCAGCACACAGCTGATTGTTCCCGAGCTGAGTATAGCTATAAAGTAAAAAATAGGCCTATATCTCTATTGTTCGGAAGGCATATTTCCGTTTTTCATATCTTCGATCGATTTTTGCATGTCCTCAAATGCTTTCGAAGCCTTAAACTTGGTGTAAAGTTCCTCTTCTTTAGAAAGCGTATTTTCCAATGCTTTGTTGAGAGAATTTGCGGCTTCACCTACCGGCATCCTAACAAGCATTAATACTTCATGCTTGGTATTATTTTGACGACGGTAAAAAGCACTCTCATCCACTTCAACACCACGCAGTGTTTGTTCAGCTACTGTTTTTGATACATCAGTAAATACTTCACTGTAATTACTGCTCTCACCGGATACGGTTTCTTCAGCGTAATTTTTTTGCATTGCACTTACCTCTGACTGAATTTTAATAGCCAGCTGCGCACGACCATTTTGCATTGCCTGTTTTCGAGCCATGCTGCGACGTGAGGATGTAGCCTCTCCAACAGAATAGATATACTCACTATCACTGCTGGGTGGATTTGTGTACCAGCTCGGCAGATCACCAGAATCATCTTGTACTTCTTCTGAGCTGCTACAGCCAACAAATAACATTCCTGCGAGTAAAACGACGAGTACTGTTTTTATCTTCATAACGTTCCCTTTTTTATTTGGATGATTAAGTTAAGCTATTCCTAGCATATAGATATATGTATAATCAAAAAATGAATGTTAGCCAATATTTCTCTGACATCTTTATTATTAGGTAATCAATTAATTTACAGCAAGCAATTCTTCATTAATAAAGGCAGAAAATTCTGAATTTAACGTCCGCTGAACGGCCTGCAGCACTCTTTTTCGGGCATACTGTTTATTCATGCTGCCTTCGCGCCCCTCTGCCATATACGTACTAAACCAGCGTCCATTTTCCTTATTTTGCGCTTCAACCTGCAGGGCCCATTGCATAAATTCTACATTCGGCCGGTTTAAATCTACGGGTTCAATCATCAAACCCACCTTTACTTCAACTACGGGCGTAGTGCTTGCATCCACAACGGTAAACCCTTCATTTTGCAGGACTCGACTGATTGCCGATATTATTTTTGGATCAACCTCCTTACTAGATATCAAAACCGTACATTCTTGTTTTGCCTGACGGTATTCCTGAGTAATCTCCGGCAGACTTTGGTTTTCAAACTGGCCCGATTGCCCAGATAAAATAGCACGCTGATTCGTCAGCATTTTATTCATTCGGGCTGATACCATTGCCTGTTTCATAAAAATCAGTCGCTCTAACTTGCTTGATGTCTGCTTTGCTTTCTTACGAAGCGAAGAAATTGCCTTGTTATTTCTATTTATCTCTTCGGTATAAAGCCGTGAGGTTTCCAGCCGATCCATAGCGGCCAGTGCATAAAAAGTACCGTCAGCCGCTTCATGCACCTCCTTTATTTCTACATTCTTCATTTGCTGATCTGACCCAACATCCGACTGGGTAATCAGCTGCGTATTTTCCTGCGTTGTTGTTTCTCCCTGCTCGTTGACTTGCTCTTTAAATTCCTGAACATAATTTTCATCAACCTCGACCTCAGCCACAAAACGCTTGGCCAAGTTCGCCTGCGCCTGATTTTTTGCACCCTGCCGAGAGGTCGAAGACCCCACCGCCATTAAATACTGGGCATCACTAAATTGCTTAGAGGGATTATTTACCCACTGTGGCAAACTACTATCTTGCGCCATTAGTTGCGCAGGCAGTAACAATAAGACCACACCCAGAGATGCAATATATGACCATGTTTGGGAATAAAGATGAGACATACTAAATAATATTAATTAGAATAAATTGAGGACAGAGGCTCCAACCTTTCATTTTCCGTAATTGTAATAGGTATCTTTTCGCTGTGAATTACTTGTCCCTCTGCAGAATAATATTCAAAGGTAATTTCATGCTCTCCAGGCGGTAATTTAATTACATTGGTATATACTTTGCCCGGCATGGTTTGCCATCCTCGCAGATCAGCCTGTTCAGAAGCCTCTCTTATATTTTCTGCCAAAAAACCTACTACTTTCCCCAAGTCTTCATCTTGGTCTTCTGCAGCATCTGTTATCGCCTCTTCACCGGCAGATTTTAAAATCCCGCGAAGTGTAGCCCGGGCAACGATTATCGGCTTTTTAATCTGGAAGGTTTCCTGTGCTACCTTATCCATTTCTTCAATAATAAACATGGACACAGATTTTTCCTCATCAATAGTCGCCTCAACACGGGCTACCTTGGAAGGACGCATCACAAGCTTAGGAATTGCAATCTTAAGGCCAGGGGAATCATTAATATCCTCAATTTTGATATTATTGGATCTTTTTTCCGGCGCCTTACCACAAAAAGCTGTTAACAACACATTAAAATTATCTGGATTCTGGACCTTTTTAAAAGCCGGAACAAACTCAACCTGCGAATTGGGTAGCGCCTGATGTCTCTCTATTGCGCTTTGTAAATTTTCCAGTTCTATCCGGGCATCATCCGGTGCTCCTGATTTCGCATACAACATTGAAGCCAAATAATGGCTTAATGGACTGTCGTGAATACTTGATGTTCCTGCATTCCACTCGATTTCATGATCTGTGGTATCAGATTCCTGCATAGAATTAGCATATCCAGCATACTTAGACTCAGCCTGGTCAAGCTTTTGGGCAATTCTCCGCGCCTCTACAAAAGCGGCCAAATAATCATCCATTTCCAAATAGGCCAAACTTTTAAAGCCATTCAGATACACATCTTCATAAACCTCACCATCATAATTGAGTTGTGTATCATTCGTTAGAAACGCCTTTATACCCGTAGAAGCACTCTTTGCAAAGAACTGGTCAATGTATTCCTCTGCATTCGTAAATTCTTCTATACTTTTTTTATAGTTATTCTGAAAAAACTGAATAGTACCCATTTCCAGGCTATACAACACTCTGTCTTTAGCCTTGTAAACATCATTCTGTTTTAGACTATCAGCTATAGATGCAGCTTGCTGATAATTGCCTGACTGAAATGAAGCCCCCATTTGCTTTTGCCCCGTCATAAGCTGTTGCGACGCGCAAGCAGTTAGTAAGGTTGAATATAAAACTAAAAGTATTACTCTACCCGATGCTTTACTTATACTAATCATAAATTTGAACCCCTAAATTACAATGACCATTCATTGCATTTATCATGTCATAGCACATACCCCACATAAATTTGCGGGCTCTCCTGATTATAAAAATAGCCTCTCTCTTATTTCAAAGCCAATACCTGTGAACATTACAAACCCATGCACAGGTTAAACGTACCTAAATTAACTTAGAGCCTACCACTTAACTTTATTCCTCTCAATCATCTTCTTGATTTTCTTGTTCCCAAGCCAAGCTTTGGTATTATTTTCTACATTAATTAATTCAAGATTAACAGTATAAAACTTGGCAGCCTTAGTTCCATCCAGATTCTTATCCACATTGGCATCAATATTACCTACTAGCATATAGTCAGCGCCTAATTCTTTAGCAAGCGCAGAAGCTGACTCATACGATGCATGTTGCTGTTGGTCAGTTCGCTCAGCACGAATTTGCTCACGTTGCTCAGGATCAGCAACAATCTGAATCTGCTGGCTATTAACTACTGCCCGTTCAATTTCTTTAATAAAAATATTCGTCTGGATATGCTCAGTGGTGTTATTCCGGATATTCCCCACAATCATAACCGGCCTGTCTTTCTGTTCATTCTGTAGCCAGGCTGCAGAGAGTAAATCAGATGTCATGTCTTGAGCTACCATGCGAGCATCCGTATCATTCCATTTGCCCGACAGGTCAGTTTGTGAATCTGTCTCCACGCGATTCACTTCTTGCGAAGGTGCACATCCTATTACCATAAACCCAACTAATAAACTCACTACTATAGCAAACCTCATCATATTATACCCCTTTACTAATCTTGACTTTGTGTTTTTATTTAAACTGATTTTTGAAATTGCCACATTTAAGTAACTATTTCAAATCTATTTTTCTAAAGCTTGTAAATATAAATCTTTATGATTTAATTTATTTTAACTGCTTCCGTTTTGGTTGAATATAATCGAAAAACCTAAATCAAGAGTTATTATGAGACATTCGGCATTTAGTTATTTACGCCCCGTTCTATTACTCGTTGTGATGTTCTTTACCCTTTCCCTGACCGCTAACAGCCAAGACTTTGAAGAATGGAAAGAAAATTACCTGCAGGAGTTTAAGGATTTTCAAAATAAATATGACAAGCAGTTTCACAAAATGTTGCAACAGGAGTGGACCAACCTTGATGTTAATATTAGTCCTGACCCTTATAAAGAAAATAAGCCCGAGCGGCCGCCTACAGTAGAAGAACCTTCAGTTTCGGACTCAAAACCTGTTCCCAATGTTTCACTTACCAATAAGGAAAAATCAAGCCCACCGGTTACAAAGAAAACAACAGATACAGATGAAATTACTGTTGAAAACCGCAAAAAAGCACCTCCTGCAAATCTCCAATCAGGATTAAAGCCAACCTTTAAACCAACGGTGGAAAAGGCCGATGTCACAACCAAGAACCTCATGTTTTTTGATGTGCCTATTAGGTATCGATACTACACAGCTTTTCAAAAACAGATAGATAAACCTGTAAATAAAAAAGTGATCTCCAACTTCTGGAAACATCTGAGTACTAAGGATTACCCTCCCTTTTTAAATCAGATAAAACAAGTTCAAAACAAATTATCGCTTAATGATTTTGGATATGCCCAGCTGCTCGAAAATATAGGTGAACAAATTTATGGCAAAGACACACCTGAATCCACCTTGTTTGCTTGGTTTATGCTCACCCAGTCTGGTTTTAATACCCGTATAGGATATAATCAGGAAAATGTATACTTGCTTATCCAAACAACCCCCCGACTGTTTAATACTACTTATTTTACGATGAAGGGTACTAAGTATTATGCCATCTCATTTAATGAGACCAATAACAAGGCCCCGTCAAAACTTTATACCTATAAAGGTGATTATCCCAAATCTGATATGAAAGCACTAAACCTGTCAGCAACTGATTTTCCGGCCTTCCCCGAAAAACCCATGAACAAAACAATGTCGTTTAGCTACAAGGATACCAGCTATAGCTTTGATGTGCCTATTAATCAACAGGTTATTAATTACTACAAAAACTACCCCAATGCATACCTGGGATTATACTTTAACAGCAGGATGGATACAACGACCTACAATCAGCTGGCACGTTCACTACGGCCATTACTAAAAGGGAAAAGTGATTTTGAAAAGGTTAGCATCCTGCTGCGTTTTGTACAGACATCTCTGGAATATAAAACTGACCAACAGCAGTTTAATAAAGAAAAATATATGTTTCCCGAAGAGGCATTATACTATCCCGCTGCCGATTGTGAAGACAGAGCAGCTCTTTTTGCCTACTTAGTTGAGCATTTGGTGGGACTCGACTACATAAGCTTACGCTATCCAAACCACCTGACCGTCGCTGTTCACTTTCCCGAAAACCCACCGGAAGGAACCCATTTTAACTATCGAGGCAAATCCTACTATATGGCTGATCCCACTTACATTAACGCCGGTATCGGAATGGTAATGCCCAGCATTAAAAATAAATCTCCCGAAATAATGGATTGGGAAATGTAGAACGTTGTCTTCCTCTAATTCTTAAACACTTTAAAGAACTCTTCGACATTATCAGGCGTAGAAGTCATATAACTTATCCCCCAAGTAGCTATCAGACTCAAGAAAAAAGCGGGTATTAATTCATAAAGATTATTTTTCAAGATTGGTACATAATACCACACTATCGTCGTTAGGGTACCCGTCAACAGTCCAGCAAATACCCCAGCACGTGTTGTTCCCTTCCAATAAAGAGCCAAGATAGAAGTAGGCCCAATAGCTGCTCCCAATCCCGCCCAGGCGAAAAGCACAAGCCAGAATACCAGCTCCTGAGCAACCAAGCTAAAAAACAACGCCACCGCAACTAGTGCTACCACAACTGCTCTACTGTAACGAACCAGCTTTTTCTGCGAAAGCTGTTGACCTTTCTTAATGATCCGATCGTAAATATCCCGAACAACAGCTGAGGCCGCAACCAAAAGCTGTGAATCTGCAGTGGACATAATTGCAGCAAAAATGGATGCTACTACAATCCCAAACACTACCGGCGAAAGATGCTGCTGTGCTAAAATAGGATACAGATTCTCGGTATCAGCCGCTGGCAGCATCTCTACCTCAGGAAAATAAACGCGACCGGCCAATCCAATAAAGATGGCGCCCCATCCCATCACTACATTCCAGATAGTGCCTACCACCGCCGACCAGCGCAACTGCTTTGCATCATCAATAGCCATATATCGCGACAAGATATGCGGATTACCGGGTGAACCCAGTCCGATACCAACAAATCCCAGAAATCCACCAACGGTAATGGCAAACGGATCAACAAAACCGGCTTCAAAATCTGTGAGTTGCGACAAGACTGCTGGGAGTCCACCAGCATCCCAAATAGCCAAGAAAGGGAGTACTACCAGCGCAAAGACCATAAAAATAGCCTGAAACATATCAGTAAGACTCACCGCCAAAAACCCACCTAACACTGTATAAGCCAATATGATGGCCGCAGAAATAAAAATACCCGTGGTCTGATCAATGGGGAAGCTCGAAGCAAATGCCTTACCGCCGGCTACAAACTGTGCAGCAACATAGCTGATCATAAAAATCAAAAATACTACAACCAGCACCATCCGTAAACGGCCATCCGTATCGTTAAATCGCTTCGCGAAAAAATCGGGCACGGTAATACAGTCATAGGCTTCCGAAAAATTCCGAAGCCTGCGAGCATAGTAGAGAAACAAGAAAAGCTCAACTATAATATATCCGGCTACAGCCCAAACCGCAGAGGCCCCCTGCGCATATGCCATGCCAGTAACACCGAGCAATAGCCAGGCACTACGGCCCGACACCACCGCCGAAAGGGCTACTACAAAACGATTTATTTTACGCCCACCAATAAAAAATTCGCTGATACCCTCTGATGAAAACCGCGAAGAATATATACCTATCCCCACCAGCAACAGCAGATATCCCACAAATGCCCAGATGGCATATTGGTCAACAGCTAAAGAAATAGCCTGAGACTCATCCATCGTCAGCCCGCTTAATACGATAGGATAAAAATACCGCCAGCAAAATTACTGAAACCGGCAGGACAAACATTATCAGATAAAAAGTAAGCATGCTGTGATATTTTATAAGTAAATATATCTGTGCAAGACTTTAATTTCTTTCTATCTAGTTGCCCCGTACTCACATTATGGGAAAATGCCCATCTGCTCGTAAATAACCCCTACTTTATTAATTGCACTCAAAAAGGCCGCGGTTCGTAAATCGATCTGATGCTTTTTACGCAGCTCGTTAAGTTCGTTATAGGCATTCACCATCGTCTCTTCGAGCCCGGAATCCACCAAGTCATACTCTCCGGCACCTTGAGCCAATTCGTTCATTTCCAATTCCGTAAACGAACGATCTGAAGTGTTTTCAATTACATTTAAAATTTTTCGATAACTGTTCTCCTCAAAGCGCTTTTCCATGCGTCCAAAACGGACGTGTGATAAGTTTTTAAGCCACTCAAAATAAGAAACCGTCACGCCACCGGCATTTAAGTAGTTATCCGGAATAATCAACGCTCCTTTTTCTTTTAGTATTTGATGTGCCTTTGCTGTGGTAGGGCCATTGGCTGCCTCTGCAATGATTTTTGCTTGGATATCTGGGGCATTTTCTTCGTGTAACTGATTTTCAAGCGCAGCGGGAATAAGAATATCGCACTCTTCTTTAAGCACCGCTGTATTACTTTCCAGCTCTTTGGTATTCCCAAAGCCCACTATAGATCCCGTTTCTTCACGATAATTGATCAAATCTTCCAAATCAATACCATCAGAATCATAGATAGATCCTTCAACCTCTGCTACTCCTACCATTTTTGCGCCACCTTCGGTCATATATTTAGCAGCGTGGTATCCTACATTACCAAGTCCCTGAATTACAAAAGTCTTTCCTTCCAACCCAGGCTCAAGATCGAGATCTTTCATATCTTCTGTTTGGCGACAGGATTCTCGAACCCCAAAATAAACACCACGCCCGGTTGCTTCGGTACGGCCGCGTACTCCACCCTGCGGAATAGGCTTACCGGTTACACAAGCTTCGGCATTCAGATCGGAAACAAGCTGTCGATAAGTATCGAATACCCAGCCCATTTCGCGCGCACCAGTACCATAATCAGGAGCAGGCACATCCGATCCCGGACCCAAGAAATCTTTTTTGATAAGCTCATAAGTATATCGGCGGGTAATGCGCTCAATTTCATCATCCGAAAATTCTGACTTGTCAATTTTTATACCTCCTTTGGCTCCGCCGAAGGGGACATCTACCACGGCGCATTTGTACGTCATAAGAGCAGCCAGCGCCATCGTCTCATCCTCATTTACTGCTGTACTAAATCGTATTCCTCCTTTGGTAGGTAACTTGTGATGGCTATGCTCTACTCTGTAACCGTGAATCACCTTGATAGAACCGTCATCACGCTCTAGGGGAAAAGTGATATGATATACATTATTGCAAACTTTAATCTGGTCCAATAACCCTTGTTCATAGTCAGAGTACTGTGCTGCAATATCGAATGCTTCGTTAACCTGTTTAAAAAACTTATAATCGGACATGAAGACTCCTATTTAAAATATTAATACAATTGAAATACTATCTTTTCTGATGCAGAATCATCGTGATATTACCGCAGACTTTCAACTTATAAAACCTTATTAACGCTCTTTAAAAACAGCGGTATGTATTCGCTTCCATTGCTCGGGCGTACCGGTTGTTTGCACGAGTGCTAGATGCTTGGCTTTAAACCGAATGTAAAACTCACGACCAATCAGATTTAATATTCGCTGTTTTTTATCTTGTGCCATATCACCATACATCAGGCTAAGGTGAGGCATAAAACCATCCTCTACTACCTCAAACAACTCTGTAGCTATATTGCGAAGCTCCATTAACTCACTACTTTCTTCCGCATGAATAAACAACGACTGATAAAATCGGTCGCGATAACCAGCTTTTGTAAGATGTACAGTAAACGGACTGCCCGAAGAAGCAAGCGTATTTGTGAGTGAGGTCAACTCTGTTTCTGAACCTTTCAGACTTCCCAAAAGCGTAAGATGAGGCGAAAATTTCGGCGTCTCATACTTCTTACTCAACTTTTGGATTTGCTCTTTTAGTTTATAACCGATATCTCCGCCGGGTTCAAGCCACAGTGAATAAGTTGGTGTATTACTCATTGAATCCTCCTGCCTACATTTCGATTGGCATGTAATATTTCTAATAAAAGCAGAATTTTTCTAATAATTTAGTGGTAAATAAACATGTAGATGATCGGCGGTACCCACATGTCTTGAAACTTGTAATGCCATTGCCCGCAAACTTATAACCAGCATCCAATTTTTCCACTCCGGACGCCCTTTAGTTCGCAAATCTATGGCATGTACATAACCGCTTGATTGTGGATAGTGCAAAGATTCAGGATTTTTATCCATCCCCATTTGCTCATAATCTTCGGGACGTCGCTGGATATCTGTGATCACAACGTCACTATCAGCCAATGTTACTGTCGCCACACTTATCCGCAGAATAGGATGCAACTGCCGGTAATAACGCTGGGCTTCTTTGGTCTTCGTATTTTCTGCCGAAACATAGATCAATCCATATAGTGCATAAGCAGTAACCAATACTAGGATTCCATACCGGATTTTTCGATGTATTTTAAATTTTTGTCTATACCACAAACTCACTCCCAAAGCATACCCAAACAACAGTAACACTGTCAGCAGTACACTCATTACAAGAGCGAGCCACCCGTTGAGATGAAATTGAGAATAGCCATAAACAGATGTTCGCACTAATAACAAAAAAGGTGCTACAACAATTGCTAGTATCCCTAATAAATATAATAGTACGTTCTGTACCCAGCGAAAAAAAGAAGGAGCGGAAACATCCTTTTGCCCTTTTATTGCATTCAGCTGGTGATCAAATTTGTTATCCAGCTCCTTGAGCGTTTGGGGATCAAAATCGGTATTGGCATTATCGGCACACATCGTATAATTGTATCACGTCTTACGCTCATAAATGTTTCGATACAGCAAAGGCCCCGACAGCCTGCCGGAGCCTCATATAATCAATCTTCCTGGTACTTCAAATGTACCTTTGTAAGCTCATTTAATGAGCAGTTTCTCTCTGCTGATAAAACACATTCATTACAAACAGAATAGCTAAGCTGCCAACCGCCGCAAACACAATACCACCGGGTAGCTGCATCAATACTGTAATACTACCTACAATAAGCGAACCGGCAATACCTGCCACTAAATTGGGAAATAGTCCAATTGTGGTATTCCGCATAGCCAGTTTGGCAATAGCTCCAATAACCATGCCCAGCGCAATCAGCCAGAAAATGGTAGCTCCATCTAAAACGTCCATTTCTAAAATATTGTTTAAATTTTGGGATTAATGAGCTAAAAAATAACTTATTTTCTGTGTTTTTGGAACCCTGATTTACCTGTTATTAAAATAGTTCCCAAATATTCACACGTATATCACTGTAAAGATACATGGAAAAACCCGACATCCGAAAAATCATACATATCGACATGGATGCCTTTTACACATCCGTCGAACAGCGTGATTTCCCCGAATATCGCGGTAAGCCCGTTATTGTGGGTGGATCTCCGGAGGGACGCGGGGTTGTAGCTGCTGCCAGCTACGAAGTTCGGAAATTTGGCGTCCACTCTGCCATGCCTGCTGCCAAAGCCGTTAAGCTATGCCCACAAGCTATTTTTCTAAAACCACGATTCGAGGTATATCGGGCAGTATCCAAAAAAATACGGGAGATATTCTTCGACATTACCGATCTCGTTGAACCGCTTTCCCTGGATGAAGCCTACCTTGATGTCACAACAAACCACCTCGGCATCCCCTCTGCCACACTTATTGCTCAAGAGATCCGCAAACGTATTAAAGACAAGACACAGCTGACAGCCTCAGCCGGAGTTGCTGAAAATAAGTTTTTAGCCAAAATTGCGTCCGACCTCAATAAACCCGATGGGCTGGCAGTGATTGAACCTGATGAAGCTGAAGATTTTTTAGCTGAGCTTGATATCGGAGCATTTCACGGTGTGGGCGAAGCCACAGAACAAAAAATGAATTCGCTTGGCATCCACAACGGAGATGACCTACGCAAATGGTCTAAGGTAGAGCTGGTAAATGAATTTGGGAAAACCGGTCGGCACTACTTTAACATCGTT
Organism: Fodinibius salinus; assembly: GCF_008124865.1. NCBI lineage: Bacteria > Pseudomonadati > Balneolota > Balneolia > Balneolales > Balneolaceae > Fodinibius > Fodinibius salinus. Next base: position 248,768 of record NZ_VNHY01000002.1, read on the forward strand.
CGCAGTATCGATCGGCGCAAGGTCAAGCCCAACCGCATTCGAAAATCCATTGGCAAAGAACGTACTTTTTCAAAAGATATTGATGACCTCAGCTGGATTAATAACTTTCTTCGGGAGCTGGCCACTAAAATTTCCGAAAGCATGAAAAAGAAAAAGGCTGCAGGCAAAACAGTAACCCTTAAAGTCCGTTATGATGATTTTGAAACTATAAGTCGCAGTACCTCTTTCAATTCATACATTAATGAACCGGGCGATATTGCCGATACTGCTATCTCTTTGCTAGAAGAAACCGAAGTAGGAGATCGCAAAGTACGACTGCTGGGCATTACACTTTCTAATTTGAACCTCCATAAAAAAGGACGATTCAAGCAGCTCGAAATCCCTTTTAAATAACTCCGGACCTACACTGATTTAAACTGATGTTTTCTTATCTTTGCTTCTAAAATCTGATTCTATTGCTAATAGATAATTTTAAGTTTGATCCGCCCAAATCCGCGGTACGTTATGTCCTACACGCTTTCCGACTTTGACTACGACCTACCCGATGAGCGCATTGCTCAAGAACCTGCCCATCCGCGCGATCATGCTCGTCTGCTGGTTTACGACCGAGCAACGGGTGAGATTACTGATGATCGTTTTTATAATTTGTTGGAGTATTTGCCCCAACAAACAACGCTCGTACTTAATAACAGCAAGGTAAAGAAATGTCGATTGCTTTTTGACGAAGGCAAAAAAGAAGTTTTTATCCTGGAGCGTCTAAACAATAAAACAGTGCGGGCAATGGTACGTCCCGGTAAGAAGTTTAAAAAGGGAAAGACCACGCAACTCACTGATGATATTTCGGCCACAGTAATTGATATTGATGATGAGGGAATTCGAACGCTTGAATTATCTCCCTCTCTGGATCATCCTGCCTACAGCCAACACAAATACACGCCATTTCCGCCCTATATTGAGCAGAACGAATCTCTTTCCGAAGAGTATCAAACAGTCTATGCGGATTCTCAAGAATCGGGGGCCAGCAAAGCAGCACCTACCGCAGGACTCCACTTTTCAGATAAGCTTCTCAGTGATATAACTGCTTCCAGTATCTCCAGGGCCGAAGTAACGCTGCATGTGGGACTAGGCACTTTTGCACCGGTAAAAACAGAAACCATCGAAGAACATACCATGCACTCCGAATGGTTTGAAATTACCGAACAAACCGCTGATAAGCTACAAAAAGCTGATCATATTACAGCTGTTGGGACCACCAGCGTTCGTGTATTGGAAACCTGCTTACGTCAACAAGATCAATTTTCGGCCATAAATATGGATACCGATATCTTTATTCGTCCCGGTTTTGAGTTTCAGGCTACAGATGCACTTATTACCAATTTTCACCTGCCCAAAAGTACGCTCCTGATGCTTGTGGCTGCATTTACCGGCTATGAGGAGATGCAAAAGATATACCAGCACGCCATCGATGGAGAATATCGTTTCTATTCCTTCGGCGATGCCATGCTGATACTATGAGCTATCCCGATGAGAGATTCCTACCGGATTTGAAGAACCCGTCTTACTCTTCCGGATTATTTTTTTGCTGTTGCTTCATCTGCTCTTGCATGTCGTTATTGTCAACCATCTTTACCTGGTTTTTTAATGAGGTTGACAACTCTTCCACATCATCTTCAGAAAGCACCTCATCAATATCTTCAACGCCCACTTTTTGTAAAAGGTTGTAAACCATTCGGTTGAACAACATCTGCTGTGCGGCTGAACTTAGCTGCATAAGCTGCTCCTGTGGAACCTGAGCTCCAGAAAGCTTCACCTTGTTCATTACCGGCTCCAAGAGCTTCTCCACCTTTTTGGACATTTGCTTTTCAAGCTCTTTGGCATCCTGGTTTTCTTTACTTGTTACTTCGTTACCGTTAGGGTCAACTAACTTCATGTTTTATATGCTTTTATTTATGGTTATTGCAGTACATTAACACAGTCTGTTAATATATCAATCCATTAGCAGGACATTAAATTTTTATTAACTCTAAATTCAAGCAGGTTAACCTTGGCTTAGAAATGGAATAAGGGTGAAAGTTTTACAGCAAGAATAAGATTAGAGTGTTTTTTCATAATTTGATTTTTATTTACAATATAAAGGGTGAATTAAATATTATTTTTTTACATATTCTTTGCTTTAGGGTTTAAAATATTCAAAACGACTTTGGCAAAGTTCTATGATGGTCGGTGATTCATCATAAATGTGTATGTTCTTGTATTTCGCAAATCTTTGAAGCAATCACCAATTTGACTAAAGCTATGCAAAGATTTGTTTTGTCATTGTGCGTCGTGATTATAAAATTTCACTGGCAGGTTCCCTTAAGCAATTTACAATTGATTTAAAACTGTCGATTTCAATATTTCTGAAGCAGATGGTGTAGAAATCTGTTACAGAATCCGGCAATTAACTTTAAACACTTGTTTTTATGAGTCAGGTACAACGTATTCTTCTTGTTGATGATAATGAGGCTATTCATAAGGATATTGAGTCTATTCTCGTTAGCTCACTTACCGAAGCAAACAACGAATTAAATGAAATTGAAGACGAGCTTTTTGGTGATGATACCGAAGATACTACCGCATCGGACGAAGATCGTGTCGAATACCAAATTGACCATGCGTATCAAGGACAGGAAGCAATCGACATGGTTCATGAAGCTGCTGAAAATGGGAAAGAATATGCTCTGATCTTCATGGATGTTCGCATGCCGCCGGGAATTGACGGGGTGCAAACGATTCAAAAGATCTGGGCTGAATACCCCCATATCGAAATGGTTATTTGTACGGCTTATTCAGATTATTCGTGGGATGAAATCCTGGACAACCTTGGCAGTACCGATAAGCTGCTCTTCATGAAAAAACCTTTTGATGCCACAGCCTTGAAGCAAGCAGCATTGACACTTACCACCAAGTGGCAGCTCAAGCAAGAATCTATCCGCTATACCGAAGATTTAGAACAAGAGGTTCAAGAACGTACCAAGCAGCTTAACGACCTGGTGGAAGAGCTAAAGAAAATGAAAAACAAGGCCGAACGGGCTTCACAGGCCAAGAGTGAGTTTTTGGCCAATATGAGTCACGAAATCCGTACACCGATGAATGGTGTTATCGGGATGAATAACCTGCTGCAAGAAACTGAACTTACAGAAAAACAGCAGGAGCTTTCAGACATGATTCAGCACAGTGCTGAATCGTTATTGCGTATTATCAGCGACATCCTTGACTTCTCTAAGATTGAAGCCGGAAAGATGGAGCTTGAAGAAATCCCCTTTAACCTGCAAGATTCCGTTAAGGGAGCAACTAAGATTATCGGCTTTGCAGCTGATGACAAGGACCTGGACTTGGACTGGAATATTGATCCGGACATCCCTCAAACATTACTAGGTGATCCTACCCGTCTGCGACAAGTACTGCTTAACTTCGGAAGTAATGCCGTTAAGTTTACTTCTGAGGGTGGTGTTACATTCGATGTTGGGCTTGTACAACGAGATGGAGATGAGCTAACTCTGAAGTTTAGCGTTAGCGATACCGGCATTGGTATTCCCGAGAAAAAACAGAAAAAACTTTTCAGTGCTTTTTCTCAGGCCGATACTTCGACCACCCGAAGATTCGGTGGAACAGGTCTTGGACTAGCTATTTGTCAAAAACTGGCCAAGTTGATGGGCGGCGATATAGGTGTTGAAAGTACACCTGGCGAAGGTTCCACTTTCTGGATTACAGCCAAGATGAAAAAAAGCGAAGAAGAAGTAGAGTCGGATGAAGATACAGGGCTGCCCGACAGTTACGATAAGGAAGATATTAAAGCTGCTGATATCACTATTCTGCTTGCCGAGGATGATCGGATTAATCAACAGGTCGCAGGACGAGTTCTTGAAAAAGAAGGATTTAATGTAGAAATAGTAGAAAATGGTGCTGATGCTCTTGACGAGTACAAATCGGGCGATTATGATCTTATTCTCATGGATGTAAATATGCCTGAGATGGACGGACTGGAAGCCGCCGGTGAAATCAGGGAGCTTGAAGATGGTACCGGAAATCATATCCCCATTATTGCTCTTACTGCAGGTGCCATGGAGGGTGACAAAGAACTTTGCCTGGAAGCGGGCATGGATGACTACCTCAGCAAGCCCATTCAAAAGAATGCACTTGAAAAAGCTTTGCATCAATGGGCATTTCAAAGAGGCCGAGCGTCAGAAACTGAAGAAGAGTAGTAGATACCGATCTAATTTTTATGTAATACGTTGGTTTTATGAGATACCTATCTAAAAGCTTTACACACTCATTACGATTTGTAATAGCTTTATCGCTTTTCTTATTTGCCTTTATAACAACGGGTTATGCACAGAATATTGACTTCGATAATATTTCGCTCGAAGAGGGGCTTTCACAAAGTGTTGTAACTTCTATTGCACAGGATGATATGGGATTTTTGTGGTTAGCGACCCAAAGTGGTCTCAATCGCTACGATGGTAAATCCTTTTCATTGTTCACTCATAATCCTGATGACAGTACATCCATTTCTAACAACTGGGTTACTACACTGCTTAATGAACCCGGTAAACCTATTTTATGGGTCGGTACTTCTTCTGGCTTTAACAAGTTCAACCTTGAGACAGAATCCTTTGAGCGCTATGGTCATGTTAACAATGATTCCACCACTATTTCGAACGGGTGGATCAATGATTTGTATCGAGATCAGAACGGCATTTTATGGATAGCTACACAGGGCGGATTGAACCGCTTTAATCCCGAGACAGAACAAATGAAACGTATCCCAATTGAAAACAAACAGTGGGACCAACGACATTCAAATATTGTAGCCCTCACTGGTATAAACAATGAGGTTTGGCTGGCTTCTCCAGCGGGATTATTGATTTATGATACCGTGGAGCAGTCATACCAAAAACCACAAAGCACGCTTCTTGACGATAATATCATGTCCCTACACCAGGATGCCGATAGTACCGTTTGGGCCGGTTCATCCAATGGTAAAGTATTAGCTATTAATGCGGAACATCAGATTGAGCAATCCTTTTCCACCAACAACGGTATTCTTAACGCACCTGTGCAAGCAATTAACAAAGACAAAGATGGTAACCTTTGGATCGGTACCATAAAGGGACTAAACATTTTTAATCCCGATCGGGATATTATGGTTAATACCATCCAGAGTAAGTCATCTAATCCCAATAGCTTAAGTACTCCGGATGTACGAGATATTTTTATTGATCAATCCTCTGTCGTATGGGTCTCAACGTATGAGGGTGGAGTTAACAAAACAAATGTGTTGAACAACCAGTTTGAACACTATAAAATGGACGCCTCCAACCCTGATGCCTTGCACAGCAATCAAACTAAAACAATTGTTGAAGATGACGACGGTAATATTTGGATTGGTACTTCTGATCAGGGTATTGAAAAATTCGATGTAGATCAGAATACGTTTAGTCATTATCCACATGACCCAGCTGACCCCAGCACACCATCCTCTAATTTTATAAAAAGGATGTATGTGAGTTCAAGGGGTTATTTATGGGTAGCTGCCAATGGGGTAGGTATGGATCGTTTTGATCTGGATACTTGGTCCAAACGTACGTACACGCCCGAAGATGGTCTGGCCCACAAAGATATTTGGGCAATCCAAGAAGATGATCAGGGATATATGTGGTTTGGTACTTATGGAGGTGGTGCTAATCGTTTTGATCCCCGAACCGGTACCTTTAAAACGTTAAAGAATGATCCCAATGATCCTAACAGTCTCAGCAATAATTTTGTTACGGCCATTTATCCACAGAGCCAAGATAGCATTTGGCTTGGAACGCAGGGCGGGCTGAATATCTACAATGCCAATACCGGCGATTTTACTATTTACAAATCAAATCCCGAAGATTCTACCAGTCTAAGTGACGGACCTATTCTGGACATCCATGAAGGACCTACCGGTGATATCTGGCTTGCTACATATGGCGGCGGTATTGATCGTTTTGATGTAGAAAAAAAGACGTTTAAACACTACCGCGAAAAAGACGGGCTTGCCCACAACAGCACCTACAATTTCCTGGAGGACGGCAAAGGTAATTTATGGGTCAGCAATAATAACGGCATTAGCCGCATAAATCCTTACACTGACCAAATTACGAACTATTCTACCAGTCACGGCTTGCAAAGTAAAGAATTTAGTAACGGGGCCTACGAAAAGACAGATGAAGGTATTATGTATTTTGGGGGCATTAATGGGTTTAACCGATTTGATCCCGCTAAAATTACCGAGGAGAGTAATGGTCCCAAGGTAGCTATTACTCAATTCGCGCTATTTAATAACGAGGTTCCCATTGGGCCTATGGAAGAAGACGGCCGGACAATTCTTGAGAAATCCGTTTCCTATACATCGGAATTGGATCTCTCGTACAAAGATTACGTCTTCTCCTTTGAGTTTGCTGCTCTTAATTTTGCATATCCCGAGCAGAATAAGTTTTCGTACAAGATGGTGGGGCTGGAAGACAAGTGGAATGATGTAGGAAATCGGAATTATGTATCATACACAAATATGCCTCCTGGTGAATACACATTTAAAGTTAAAGCTGCTGACTATAATGGCGTGTGGAGTCAAACTCCGGCATCTATAAAGCTTAATGTCGCACCTCCATTTTGGCAAACAACATGGTTTTATATACTAAGCCTCGTTATCATTTTAGCATCAATTTACGGTATATACCGCTATCGTGTGCAATCGATCCAAAACCGCAATCAAGAGCTGGCACAAAAGGTTAACGAGCGTACCGAAGAACTCAATGAAAAGAACAAGGATCTTGAAAATACCCTCCAAGAACTTGAAGACACTAAGGATGAGCTGGTGCAAAAAGCTCGAAAAGCAGGAATGGCTGATATTGCGACAGGTGTACTCCATAATGTGGGAAATATTTTGAATAGCATTAATACCTCTTCATCCATTATGGAACAAACGCTGCGTAATTCTAAGGTTGAAGGATTACAAAAAGCCAATAACATGCTTAGAGATAACATGAATAATATTGAGGAATTTATCACCGAAAACCCCAAAGGCAAAAAGCTGCTTTCTTATTACCTGAAAATTGAAGATCTATTACTTGAGGAACAGCAAACCATGCTGAAACACAACTTCCGGCTGAACGAAAAGATACATCTCATCAATGATGTTATCTCTACCCAGCAATCATATGCAGGTACAAGTAATTATACCGAAACCGTGCGGCTGGAGAAAATGATTGATAATGCACTTACACTACAAGCCGGTTCTATTGAGCAGCACGATATTACGGTCGAACAAAATATTGATGATGTACCAGAGGTTGAAGGCCAGCGCACACAAGTTGTACACATCCTGGTCAATCTTATTAAAAATGCTAAAGAGGCAATGGGGAAAGCGGATAATGATCTTAAGGACAAAATTGCCATTGACCTGTACCAAGAAAATTCATCGGTTGTTCTTAAAGTAAGTGATACCGGACACGGTATTTCCGAAGAGGAGTTGGATAAAATATTTACACACGGCTTTACTACCAAAGAGGACGGACACGGATTTGGGCTGCACAGCTGCTCTAATTATATGAATGAAATGGGCGGCAATATGACTGTAGAGAGTGAAGGAGAAGGTAAAGGCGCGACCTTTACACTTAAATTTCCGACTCCAAGCACAAATAATGGTGCTTCTGAAGAAGAGTAAGCTTAACTTCGGAAACTAAAAATGTGTGAGGTAAAGCTGTTTTAGTCCTTACAAGATTCATATATTAGCACTTTTGACCTGCGCCCGTAGCTCAACTGGATAGAGCGTCTGACTTCGGATCAGAAGGTTGAGGGTTCGAATCCTTCCGGGCGTACACCTCTAAAACAGTACATAAACCCCGCTTATTTAATTATAGGCGGGGTTTTTTGTTTGTATTTAGCCCATCTTCCTACCCCTTCTGTATGAAATATTTTCATAATTCATACATATTTTACTGGACTGATGTTACATATGATGTTACATTACTCTCCAACCTTAACTACTCATATGAAAAAAATATGGCCAGTCTAAGAAAACGCAACAACTACTACTCTATCGTTTTTGCCACGCGGGTTGATGGCGATCTCATTCAAAAAACCTATGCTCTTGGTACCAAGTACAAAAAGATAGCCGAGCAAAAGAAACACCACTACGAAAAGTTATATGAAGCTGGTGAAATCAATCCATTTGCTGATGACTGGAATCTTCAGGAGTATGAAAAAATGCAGGAGCTGAAAGGTACTTCTGTTGTAAGCCCCATCTTAAATGAACTGCAAAAGAAATTCTTAAGAGAAAAGACAAACGTAACTGAAAAAACAAAGAAAACTTATAAGTACATCATACGTCAATTTATGGAAGGAGTGGGCTACACAATGCCCGTCACAAGAATTGATGCAGATGATATTCGTGCGTTTTGCCTTCGAGATGACTTAGCCAATGCTTCAAAAAAGAATTACCTTAAACACCTGAAAGTATTCTTCAACTGGCTGGTAGCAGAAGAATACATAGAAACCAATCCCTGTGATAAAATTGCCGTGCCCAAAGTTCGAGATAATCTCGTCGATAAGATTATAGAAGAGGATGACCTTGATATAATTTTTAAAAAATTTAGAGAGTATCAGTTAAAACACAAAAAGGCTCGTAATATTCAATCCTCTGATCAAATGCAGCTTTGGTTTAAACCGCTAATAACACTGGCTTTTTATACTGGAATGCGGCGTAAAGAAATCATCCAGTTGCGGTGGGAGCATATCAACCTCAAAGAGGGATTTATCAGAGTTACAGATACTAAAAATGGTTCGGAGCGGACAATACCCATTTTTGAAACGTTATATTGGCTTTTAGTTGCCTGGAAAAAACTTATGGGCAATCCTAAAAAGGGATTAGTTTTCCCGAGTCCAAAATCAACTCCTGATCGAGAAATTGCAATGACGGGGGATAATGTCTCTAAACGTTTTAAATTTTACGCCACAGAGGAAGCTAAACTGAAAGACACTGTAAATTTTCATGGCCTCAGACATTCTTGCGCAACCTTCATGCTACGCATTGGCTTCAATGTAATTGAAGTTAAAAATATGCTTGGCCATAAAAGTCTTGAAGTAACCAATCGCTATGTTCACTTGGTTGCGAAAGATCTAATGCGTTCTGCTAACCGAAATGGTAAAATGAATTATCTGAATGAAGCATAAGATACCGGCTACAAGATTTGACTCTTTATCAAAAAGAGATTTATTACTTAAGCTTACGGCTGATCGGTTTTCCAAACTCTCCAATGATTTAAATTTTGAATCAGATATTAAACGATATCAGGCTACCAGTATCACAGCCTTAGCATATCTAAAGGAAACCAATCAATATCGCAGGCAACTTCAACTCTGCCTTAAAAATTTCGCCGGTAGAACAGCCGAGACCTTTCGCCCAGAGTTTATTTCAGCCGTTAGAAAACTGTATCAGGAGCATTTAATAAACCTGGGTCGAAGCGTTATTGAATTTTCTGAGCAAAAAGTAAACCGAAAGAAATTCCTGGATATAGATTTCAGTAGTGCCGTAGTTAATCCACACTTTTCTGGTATTCTGGAGAATCTCTTTAATGAGTATGGGGAAAATGTTCTTAATCTAGACCATGCTCCCTGGAGATGTAGAATGGCTCGCATCTATAATTGCTCAAAAGATACCATGACCCGGTTGGAAGGCAAGCTTCGGACTATTGGACAATTCGGTTGCCTCGATGATGCTATTTCATTTTTAGAGGTCCGCATAGGCCTGCACGGCAAGTATACCTTTAAGGTTTTAGTTGATAATTTGGATGAACTAATCAATGATTTCCTTATTGATAGCTCCAACGGACATATCAATAAAGTAAAAGCTCAAAAATCAGTTGACGAGCTTGTAAAAGAAGCGGCCAGGAAATATGAAATCCTAAATTCTCCTAACTATCTCGTTAATCCGGCAGCTTACAAGTCCATTCTTAAACACCGGATTAAATCTACCCTGAAAAACAAAAAGTTTTCTTAAACTGATTGAAATCTGGATAAACAAACCTATCCTTCTGCTAAATAGAGCCCATTAATTCAGGAAAAATTACAGATTTTGATTTTTAGCACTAAAATTCCCTGTTGATTTTCAAAATCTGTTTTTTCCTGGAAGTGTATTTTAATAGAGTTTGCCTTTTCTTTAGCGCCATAAAATTTTTGCAACCCCAAAGATATCATTTATGAATTCTCAAGATCCCAAAGAAAATTTAATGGCCACCATTGCTATTCTCGATGCCAAATTAGATACCATTCTTAACAAGCTGAATGCAGAGCCTGATAAATCAAAGTTCATGACAGCTAAAGAAGTTGAAGCTCTAATTGGATTACATCATCGTAGCATACTCAATAGAAGCAATCTGCCTCCCAAAGACAAAAACTTTGTACCATTTCACCAGTTTGGAACTCGCCGAAAATATTTTGAGCGAAAAGTCATAGAAAAAATATTTTTGCCAAAAGTGTAACAAATCTCCTCCAACTGACTCTTGTATCTATTTTGTTTTTGTAACTAACAAAATAAATCAAGTAGGAGTGATCTGTGCCAAATACTAGACAACCAACGCTACAAGTACCCAATGAAAACCACATCAACAACAAAAAGAAAGTGCTTACGCTTATCGAACAGCTTTCTTCAGTAGTTCAAGAAGTGCACTCTGAACATCCGGATCAAGCCGCAGGTGCGGTTGCTCGGATAGCTGATCTTCGATATCACCTACAAGCTTCTTAATCTCTTTCATGCGGTTATCAAGCAACTGCTTTTCTTTCAGCTCTTCGCTAATATCGGCCATTTCATTAACGGTAAATGGTGCGCCCTCTCCCGTTAATAGCCAATTAAGATTTATCCCTGATTGTGCAAACCGTATTAGCGTGGAGCTGTTTACTTCCGTCTTCCCTCCATTTTTTAATTCTGAAATCACAGACCGATTTACTCCCGTTTCCCGCTGCATTTCAGACACATTTCCATCGTAATACTTCTCAAGCAGGTACCGAACATTATCTTGTAATGTTTCGCCAGATTTTTTCTCCAAAATTCCTCTTTTCCTATACTCTTGGTTCTTATGTGATTGGGAAAATGCCCTTCTTAAATATTTTCGATCACATCATTTTTTGTTGTTTCGTTACTATCACATCACTACTTTATCCCTGTAGGTATCGGTAACGTTTAACTGTAACCATCCGATTATACTACTTCCCCATAAATTTTAAAAGACAGAAATACAATTGTGAACGGACCAATAACAAAATATGACATTAATCGAACCCGCCTGTCGCTCATTAAACAGGAAATTTTCCAGCAGTTCGACTCTTATAATGAGTTCCGTCAGGAACTGTTTCCCGACGTCAAATTAAACACCTTTCGCCAATGGTTTAAAAAACCCTATTACATTTCTGACCAGCGTCTTTGTCATATGGAAAACACCCTGGGAATAACTCCTGCCCAGGTCAGAGCAAGACTGACAGAAGAATTCAACCTGCCAAGCCAGCTACTGCAGGTAGCCAAGGGAATTAAATTTGAATTTATTGAACCTCAACTTACCTGATAGGCCCCACTTATGGCAACCATTAAAACGCGCTATACCCTTGGGGATACCATCCAGTTCATAGACAGCGATGGCAACAAACGTAAGGAAATCGTCCGCATGATCGAAACACAGATCGTAGAAGGTTACGACCTCTGGGTGATATACGGATATGGTGAAGACCTCTATAAGCTCAACCATGTAAGTGAACACAAAATTTTAATATCTCAACGACAAATAAATGAGCAGCAACACCCAGGAAGAGTCCTTAACACTAGTATCGCCAAACAACCGGCAACAACCCGATGACTACGGGCCAGCAGTATCGAATTCTCAAAATGAACCTTTCGAATATGTCGACAGCTCCGATCCCCTGGATTTTGGTTGGTATCGCAATGAAACCGATGGCACCAGTCGCCGGATCGGTACCTTCGATATCGAAATACATTCCAAGATCATCCGCTACAATCCCGAAACACTAAAATGGGATTCGACGCTCTATGAATGCCAAGTGAGCTGGCTAACCCCAGAAACCCGAAAACTTACACAGAGCGAGCTGTTCGTGCTGGAGCCGGAGGACTTGTTGTCCAAGAAAGCATTTCAGATTCAGATCTTTAAGCATTCCTATCAATCGGCTCGCTTTAAGTCTGATGATGAGATCCTCTTCTTTATGAGCTTCCTGTGTAACCGGTGGCAGCCGCAGACCGTGTATGAGTTCAATTACTACGGATTTATCGAACACCATGGCTACACCTTTTATCTGACGCGCAACGCCTTAATAAATATTCCGGATGATCACCTTCGGGAGCCCCAATACATGATAGCGCCCGACAGAGACTCTGGCCTGTTCCCCATGGTAGCTGCCGACACTACCTTTTACGTGAAACCCGGACGCATTGAACCCGCCCCGTTGTTAGATCTTCCATCGCCAACAGATGGCTTTTACAGCGATGAGGAACATCATCTATTTACCGGGAAAGAGCTCCAGTACTTTATCGATACCGTGCGAGATAAATTTGGAGAGCTTATCGCCGGACAACAACCCGAGAAAAAGGCGGAAGGATATCTCATTTTCTCCTATATGCTCTCCTTTCTGTTTTTCGACGAGACCTACGATGTATTTAAACATGTGGTCTTTTTGTACCTATTTGGAGAACCATCAACCGGTAAGGGACAACTGTCTCAAATTATGCTCAATTTCTTTGGCCAATCTTTTACCGACGTTGATTCCAACCCTACGCTAAAATCAGCTGAAAACAAGCTGGCCAATCACAGCAAGATCCCCGTAATCATGGATGAGTTTGTCCCCGGAAAAGGCAAGATCACGCCACAGGTATTTAATATGTGGTACGAATTGCGACAACGTGGGGTAAGCGCCTCCCACGATCGGACCAAAAACGCCTGGAGTCCTGTTCGGTCGCAATTGATGTTTATCTCTAACTACAAACCGACCGAAGACCACTTTCGCTCGCGGTGTATTATGATCGAATATGCCAAAGACAAACGGGGTTCGGTGGATAATCTTTGGTGGTTTGATAACCACAAAAAAGAGATGCAGCGACTTTTCCTGTCGCTGCTTTACAAGTTTAATGACTTTAATCGGGAGCTGTTCAAAAGTGAGCTACTCTGGACCAAGCGCCTGCTTACCGAAGCCGTTGAGGAAGAATTAGGGCGACGAAGTGACCAAGAAGGCGTTCGTTTTCAGATTAAAGACCGTCAAATCGAAAATATGGCGGCCCTTATTACGGTGGACCTATTTGTCTGTCGGCCCGGTGATGTCCAGTTCGCGGAACTGGTTGAACAGTCAGCTCAAGAAAGAGCCAAGGTAAGCGAAGAGGATCTACGGGAGATGCAGAACCTGCTTCGGGATTCGCGGGTATCCACCGAAATATTTCGTTATGGAGTAGAGTTCTTAGCCAATTCAGCAGAACGCGAAGTACACCAAACACCACTTCAGCAGTTCCTAGCCAGTATTGAGATCATGAACGATAACGGGGAGCTGCCGAAACGATACTACGGCTGGAACAGCAAGGATGGGCTGGTCATGTATTGGAGTGGCATTTGGGACGCCTACACCAACTATAACAAAGGCCGGGAGTATATCAGCCAGGATATCATCCGGGAAGAAATTGAAGCCTTGGACCTAAACGGAAAAGCCAAAACAAATTATTACAGCTACGAGGATCCGGTGAAGGGTACCGTAAAAGAAAGCCGACATGGCTACCATATTCCCCGTAAACATCTAACGCCAACCTGGCTGCGCGCCTTTGGCAAGCGGGAGGAGGCGAACATCATGTTGGAAGAGCAAGCCCGCCAGCCGGCCACCGAATACCAGACAAGCACCGGTGATAGCTCGCCACCATTTTAGGCGAAAATAGGAGAAATCTACGATTTTCTAAGAATTTGAAAACATCGTCTTATTTTCTTAGAACTTCCATTTCTCCCCCAAACAACACCCTGTAAGTATAATAATAATAGTTAGTTAGTAAATAATAATATATCTAAGAAAACCACTAAGAAACGACTAAGAACTCTAAGATCGGTCTAAGATATCTAAGATGAATCTTTGCCAATTTCTTAGACACTTAACCTATAGTTTTTACTGCACTTAACCTTGGCCTCTAAGAAAATAAGAAAGACTATGTCTAATTTTGAAAATCCTGAAAATACCAATAACCCGATGGGAAACATGCAATCTGACAGTGAAAATTTCATGACGATTGGCGAAGCGATCAGCTACATGTGTGAAAAGCTGGGACGCATCTCCCGGACCACCTTTTACCGGTGCGGCTATCGCAAAATGATAACCGTGCGCAGTTACGGGCGGAATAAAAGCACCGGGCGTGAAGCCGTTAAGCTATGCCGAAAGTCCGAAGTGGATTATATCATTCAGACCATTCAGGAGAATCCCCATGCCGAAAACATCTAACCGTATAGATGAAATGGCTGTTACCGGACAAAAGATGGCAAAACCATCTATGTCAATTGATCATCTGATAGCAAAAGTAGATGAAATCAACCGCCAATATCATGATTTCAACGAACTTCATTTATCTGTTGATGAATTAGGCCGCCTTATTAGGGTGAATTATAAAAATGAGGGTGATTTTGAGGTCTCATTGACCGGTTGGCTCGATATGGGACAAGTTGGGACGTACCTCCAAAACTACCAACGAATGTTCTGCCTGGATCCCAACCGGCTAGATCATTTCTTTGATATGGATGATGCTACGGAAATCATACCAATCAGCTGGCTTCGCCCCACAAGAAAACGCCCAATGGGAATTGCCAATGGGTTTACCAAAATGCGTCAGGCCTATCAGGGCTCAATACCCCGGCGAAATCCTATTTCAATTAGACCAAATGCAGAAGAAAAAGATCTTTTTGATATAATCGATGGAAATTCGACCTATTTTGTGGCCAAACAGATTGGGATGATGTCCTTGCCAGTTGTTTTATAATAAACCGACTATTTCATCTATTTGTTCAACCGTATAACTCTTATCTTAACCCCCTCTCAAGCAAATTTATTAGAACGAAATAATTAATGAGTTTACACATAGGCGGTAGTTGGGATCCTTTAGAACGTATTAAGGAATTGGTAAACAACCTGAGAGCCCTTAGCTCCATTGCTGATGGCGGAACAACAAATTTTTCTGCTATCGATTTTATTCGACCGGTTTCTATACTACCCATTGCCAGCTATGCATTTGATCATAACATCACGATACAAAATGCTAATTCATATTTGGATAGTATTGAATTTCCTGAGGGAACGAATACTTCTGGATTCAATAAAATTGGACAAACATACTTCCCCATTACAAAAGCTGACCTAAAATCAGCCAGTAGGGACGGGCGGGAAGAAAAGCTTAGATTTTTATCTGACCAATACCCAAAACTTTTGCGGCGGAACATTGACGACCAAGAGTTTCTTGATCGAGTTGGTAATAATGTATTCTATCTACTTATTTCCGAAATGGTTGATAATATAACGGAACATTCTGAAGCAAATTTAGCCTATATATTTTCCCAGTTTTGGCCAGCCAATAACTCATGTGAAATCTGTCTTCTGGATAACGGGATAGGAATTTACCAATCATTAAAAAATGCGGGCAGAAGTGTTACCGATGATATGGATGCCCTAGAAAAAGTAATTCGCCAGCATTTATCTGCCAAAGATGAATTTGGTTCACAGAAAAGGGGTACCGGAATTAAAAACACCATTAATTTGCTATCTAATAATGAACTAAATGGCTATTTTTGCGTTATAAGTGGTAATGCCGGCTATTTTATTGACAATAGTGGACGGAATCACTTTATTAATTTGACACAGGTTAGTTGGAATGGCACCATTATTTGTATGGGATTCCAAAAACCACCTAAACACGTCGACATCTATGAGTATATTCGATAAACATATCAACCTTCGAAAAGAATTCGATGTAAGTGCTCTAAATAACAGGGCTACTGCAAAAAAATTGGTCAAGAGAATTACAAGCTCATGGGTTAATACTGTTGTGTTAGACTTCTCTGATATAGAATTCGCTTCTCGCTCTTTTTTGGATGAGCTTAATTCCCACCTGCCTCATATCGACAAAGAGGTTAAAAAGACAAACATGAATGCGTCTGTGAAAGAAATGGATGAATTGGTACAACAGCCGAAAGATCAGTTTGACTCAACTTTTACTAAGACTGAGTCAGAGTTATTAACTTTTTAATAAAATCCCATACCTCTGACCAAGAGTCTCTTCCCATCTTAATTATATAAATACTAGCTACTTACACTCTCCTCCACAATCTCAACATCTTCCTCATCAAGACCATATACTTTGTATACCATCCTATCAATTTCAGCTAAATAATTGATCTTTTGTCCATCTTCATTTTGAGCTTTCTCTACAGCTCTCGATATGTTTTTCACGCTGTTTTCAGTATAGGGAGGTATTGGAAAATCTTTAAGGGTCTTAGTATTAATTTTAGGATATGCTTTCCTATCTAAATTAATATTAGTGCTTATCAGATAATATTTAGTCAATTGGGATACAACGATTCCCAATAAAAACCTTACGAAATCAGCACTCAAATCTCTTTTAGGTTTTAACGTAATCAAATCGGTATTACACAATATTTCATCATCCAAATAGATTGCTTTTATCCTCTCACCTGATATTATCCTTCCTAAAACTATTCTCTCACCCGAAAATAAATCCATTGAACGAGGTTCGGCTAAATGCTCACCATATTTTAAGAACTCTATTTCACCTTTGACTGCCAGAGTATCTACATTTTTCGCTTTTAAAAATTGTTTATGATCCTCTGTTTTCTGAGAATCGGAATTATAATTCTTTTGATTAACATCCTCTTGTGTTTGTGGGGGATTACCCTTTCCAACTTGATACGGTTTAAGACCGAAACTAAAATCAAAAAAGTTCCCTAATTGGTTATTACTTTCCAGATTCAATCGTTTTTTGAAAGTTAGCTGTTCAAACTCATCTTCCTTTTCGATTATACGTATCTCCTGGAAATCAAATATTGAACCACTATCAACTTCTTCTTTAATACTATTGCCATTATATTTTTCATCAAGAGACAATAACTCGATACGTTTAGGGAGGTTTCTCGTATTTTTCTTACCGAATAAAAGTAATGTTTCTACGACAGCATCCTCAAAAACGCTATGTACATTTACGAGTTTATCTGCTGTATTTTCTATAAAAATATGATTTCGAAGTTTCTTATCATATCTGGTAGACAACCAATAATTGGGCACAATCATAGAATAACATCCCAACTTTCTTATTAATCGTATCCCTAACTCAATAAATAGTCCGAATGTATTAAGCTGATATTCAGTAGTTGAATATTCCGAATTATAATAGCTTTTGAGAGGGTCTGTTAGTGAAGCCGACTTTGAAGGTACATACGGAGGATTCCCAATCACAACATCAAATCCAGTAAACTGCCCCTCTTTATTGAGCACCTCTGGAAATTCAAAACGCCACTCAAAGGCCTGGTTATAGAAAACACCACTTTCCTGCTCTTCTATCTCTTTCTCAACCTTTTTAACCTTCTTTTCCTGCTTTTTAATATCTTTCTTTGAAAACTTTTTTTCTCCAAACAGATCAGCATTTTGCATGAGGTCCAGCCGCCCACGCTGCTTAGAAAGCTTTTCGTAGATCGGATCATTGTTAAGCAGTGTAGTACTATACTCATCCTTAATATTGTTTATCAGCTTCTGTAAACGCTTTTTTTCAGATCGATCTCCGGTTTGCTTATAGCTGTGAACGGCCTCCTTATAATCTTGTAAGCTATGGTCACTATCTTTAAAAACGGAACTCAGATCACTGTCTAAATCAAACCGGCTAACGAGGGAATTACCCGTTTTAATATTAATATCAATATTAGGTAGGACCTCTAATTCATGGTAATCACTTTTTTCTGTATAGTACGTATTTTTGAGAAGCTCAATCCAGAGACGTAACCGGCAGATTTTCACCGAGTTGGAATTAATGTCCACTCCAAACAAGCAGTTCTCGATGATGTGTCGCTTTTCATGAAACAACGCTTTTTGTATACGCTGCCGATTAGCTGAAATTTTACGTTTTGCAAGATGACTGCCGTGCCAAGTATGTGATACATCGTATTCAAAGAGTTCTTCATCACTGTAGGTGACGATCAGCTCGTCATTTTCTACCTCAACCTTGACATCACGAAGCCGCTTACCATCCCGGTCAGTTAAAATTCCCAGGTCCGACTTAATGGCCAGCAATTCATTCAAGCAAGAGACCAAGAAATGACCGGAACCTACCGCTGGATCACAAATCGTGATACTGTTTACTATTTCGTTGGCCTTTTCAATATCGGTATCTGCTCGACCTATCCGGTTGTATATATCATCGAAAGATAAATATTCCTCATCCCAGTGCTGGGCAAACTTGTCCGTTACAGCTTTCCTAAGGGTTTCCCTCGCCATATACTCAGTAATAAAACCAGGAGTGAAGTATGACCCATCCTTGTACCCATTGATCTTTTCAAAGATCAGGCCCAGTACAGAAGCATTAATTAAGGACTTGTGTTCTTCCTGAATCTCTTCTCCTCCTTCTGCGGCAAAGTCGTAGGCATCCAGGAACTCAAACAGGTATTCAAGAGTATTGATCTCATCCCCGCGCCGATCTTTCAATACACTTTTGCTATAGACCGGCAGCGTCTTTTTATCATCCAGGTTTGAAATAAAAACGGATTGATGCTCCAGAGAAGAAGGATCAAATAAGGAGCTATTCAAATAGGGTATATGGCCGAACTTTTCATTTATGTCCTCGGTCCGGTCAGCCTCACGGCGCGCCAAGACCTGGAAGAACAGTTTATTCAGCTCATCATACCCATCAATGGTTTTGGATTTCAGAAATTTAAACTTCTTGTCCTGCCGGTGATAACGAAACAGTTGGGCTTCCAACAGCTTGAGAAACAGTACTCGGTTCATCCAGATAATGCTCAGCTCCAGAGCAACATTGAATA
The DNA here is from genome assembly GCF_008124865.1 of Fodinibius salinus. Taxonomy (NCBI): domain Bacteria; kingdom Pseudomonadati; phylum Balneolota; class Balneolia; order Balneolales; family Balneolaceae; genus Fodinibius; species Fodinibius salinus. The sequence continues at coordinate 267,892 of NZ_VNHY01000002.1, forward strand.
GCTGCTCGTCACGGTCAGATCCATATTTCACCTTGGGCTCACGTACCGTACTCAGATGGTCTTCCGCATCCAGTATCCGGATGGTATTTTCAATAAAGGATCCTGGATGTCGCTTGTCTTCACTGGCCCGCTCTATGTAGCGTGTATTGCTCTTGGTGGTCTCTTCCAGACCAAGGATATAGAGCAGCTCCCGATAGAACTCCCGGTTCAGGGTATTGCTGTCATTGGCAAAGGGTTCTTTAAGCAACTGGGTGGGCGAAAAGAACTTGAACAGCGGGATCAGTTTTTTCTCCGGCTCGCTGTCTTCCTTTGCCTTTAAGTACTTTTCGTATGATTGCAGATCAAGATGCAATCCTCTAAGTGTGGTATCCTGGCTGTCTATAAAATCTCCAATCTTGTCATACATGAAATCTTTATTGGAGGAGACCTTCTGATCAGTCTTCCAACTCTTATAGACCTTCTTCAATGCAGATGGCCGGTAATAGCACCGCTCAAACTCCTGGGCATCAAACACAAACCAGTTTAGGGTATCCGTTATGACAATATGCTTTAGATCCTCATTGTCCTCCTCGATGCGCTGCTCCAGGTAATAGAGAACAGCCTCATGCATCGCCTTCCGGTTGAAGTCCTCCTCGGTAATCATCTCATTTTTGTTGGAAGGACGCTTCACCTCCAACAAGACACCAACAGGATCTTTGACCTTTCCATCGGTATGGATAGCCAGGTCAATCCGTACACTGGTATTGATGTAGTAGTCATCAAAGCCGACTTCATTAAGAAAAGGAACAAGCAGGTTTTTAAAATGCTCTTCGTGTTCATCTTTCTTTTTTGCAGAGTCAATATTTTTGAGTAGCTGCCCCAGCTCTGCCTTAAAGTTATTAAAGGAGGAGCGATCAACCGTCTCTTTGAGAAAAGCCTTATTAATACTTTTTCGCAGTGATTTCGTCTCTAATTGCATAAAAGCCAACTAATTGAATTAACCAAACTGATTTTGAGAATAAATGTAATAAATAAAAGACAACTGTGAGGAGGGCATTGATCAGTTTCTAATACCACTTACCTTAATCAAACGAATTATTCAGATATTACTAGTAATACCTATAAGTCAAGTAAAAAACGCAAGAAACTTGACATACTGCATCCGCGATTTGAGTACTACTGACAGAAATAAGTTGATTACCTTTGTCCTGCAATATCCTCCCCGCCTACGGGCGCTGCTGGGAGCCTTACTTACCGATCAGAAATTCAATAGCGCTTTTCCCAAATTGAAGAATAGTTTGAACCCGTTAACAAAAAATAAATTTGGCAGCCTAAGTAAAATCCTATCCACAGCAGAAAACTGGAATATCGTTTAGATAATATCTTGCTGACGATATGATGGAGCAAATCCTAAGTGGAGTATTATAATAATGGATTGTGCCATGACGATTTTTCCTTGTCCCACTTGTAAGAGTTAATATTCTGATGTTCCAGTGTAAACTTTTTTTCATTTAAATCCATTAAAGTTACTTCTACATTCAATTCATCTGCAATCTCAATTAAATCATCAATAACTTTAGGTTTCATCCTGCTTCCCAGATAGATGTGCTTTATAAAAGGAAAAGGTATTTTATTATTAAAATAGTTACTGATACGACCATCTAAGATAATTCTCCATTCTTTTTCATAACTCCACTTAGTAGATTTAGTTATGAAAGCCTTATACAAAATCTCATCTATACCAACCTTGTTTATAAGATTTCCATCTTTATCAATAGTTAGCTTTTCAAGCTTAGTTCTTGGAATGTTAACTCGGTTCGAGGAGTAAATTATGGGGAACAGACCAGCAAGAATGAGAAGGTTTATATTATTTTCAGACGAATATGACTCATAGCCGTTTTTATTTTCATACATTTTAAAAAAATTGGCGGGCTTTAAGCTAGATATATCATATTCAACACAGAATCCTTTGTGATTATCTGAATAATGCGCCCACATTTGAATCATTCTTTCCAAATCATTTCTAGCTGGTGGATAATTCTTTGATTGTAAGTTCGCAAATGAGGCAACTCTGATATTAGTCTCACGAATTTTGTCAATTTTTTTACTTACTTCTTTTTTCGACCTTCTCCTTATTTTGGTTATTTCTTTTTTAAAATCATCGCTTTTCCTTCTCATTTTAGAGATTACTGACGAATACTCTTCATTTTCACTCAATGCGTGAGGATAAATGCCTGGTTTAGAATCAGCTATTCGTCTATAATCTTTTTTAGAAAAACCATCAGACTTTGCTATAAATCCAGTTTTGTCAATATGTTTTAATAATAAATGTTTTTCATAGTTTTTATAATCTACCCCTACGTGGCTATCAAAAGGATCGTTGAATGAGTTTGGGTGAGATAACCAAAGTCGCCTTTTTCTTACATCAAGTATGTTACTCGAAGTTGGGGCATAAAACTTGAATAGAGTATCTGGAATTTTATTATCCTTTGATTTAACCAGTTCTGGATTTTTAAATACTATTTTAGAAAAGGAATCATGGGATCCACTTTTTAAAGAAAAAACATCTCTGATAAAATGTTTTTGCCATTTACGTTTTGTCATGTTTAGATAAATTAATTTGAACCTTCATGCTGCTCTCTGATTTATTCATAGATAAAAAATACTGCCTACCTAACAAACTGGATATGAACTACCGAAACATTGGTTTGAAAAATAAAAGATTAACTAATAAATGGTATGAGAGCTAAGAAGTGGTAAGGACTGTCCACGTTGAGGAGAGATTAGCTAAATATTTTTTGTAATAGCTATGGCGACTTGAACCACAATAGTAATTTATTAATCGTTATTTTTACGCAAATCTGACTCTGCTTCGAGCTGGAAAAGTTTATTTAAAAGTAAAAATTCAGAAATTTGATCACTTAAAGATTGTCGCTGCTCACGATGAGCTTTAGGATTACGAAATGCCATGTACACACCCACAAAAATCTGTGCCCTGCCTTTTTGTTCAGCAGTATTAATATCTGGCCAGTACAACACCGAATCTTCTTCAAGAAATGATTTTGAAAATAACTTAGATCCATGTTCTTCTATTCCAGTACGCTCACGAACTACATCTTCCAGTCTTTTATATCCTTGGAAAATCTGCTCATTTGGCGATTCCCTAAATTTACTGGCTAAGTCTAATAAACGCGGTTCGATTAAACCCAATGGAAGTATTGGGGCTATTTTCTGATTCAGCGTTTTATTTAAATCCAAATCTAAATGTTCTTTTAAGACATAGTCTCCCCAGTTTACAGCTTGAGCTGATTCTGATTTTTCAATACGCTCTATATCATCTTTAGTGAGAGCAGAAGCATCAAGTCTAGAAAGAAAGTCCTCACTTACAGATATTTCTGATACATCGATTTCTAGCTTGTCAAGTAAGGCAAGTATAAATGAAAATGCGGTTGCACCTCCGCCCCTATAATCCGATGCAAATCCAGATTTTACAGCAAGGAAATCACCAACTCCTATATCAAGTAATAAAGCATGATGGTTATCATTTGAAAGAATCCAAACATGATTTATGGATGTGTTAGATTGAATTATTCGAAGTACTGCTTCTTTACAATCATTAGTACCACCTGAGATACCAACATATTGGATACCAGCAAGCTCCTTATTTTGGTTCTCTGTCATTGAATTAAATTCTTTTTTAGTTAGGCTAGCGGCACCCCGTATAAGTTAACACTGGATTATTAATTTATTTATAAAATACAAGGTTAATGATAAAAAATGAGGCTAACAAGAAAGGGACAGCAGCTCCGTTCGCTGATTATATGCATTAATGAAGGTGTAACCACACTTCAAAACCTTTAAAGAAGACCAACTCCATTATTCCACCTTTAGGATTATCCACGAAATATCTTCTGTAGTAAAATACCTCCTCATTTTGACCGAATTTTTCCATATGATTAAGCCCTTTGTCTCCATGATCTGCAACTTCTTGAAGTGTTGAGTTTATATCAGAATCCTCCCAATATATATTTGGAGTAAGAGCAGATATTTGACCATCCCAATGCTCATTTTTTTCGTGATAATAAAGTGCATAGCCCATTCTTTCGAACTGTTTAATTATTCTATTATGGTCAGTACTGATTACGAAATGTTTTTCATCCCCGATATTTTTGTATTGACTATTCTGGACAATAATCCTTTTTAACCCCTCATCTTTTTTTAGCGCTCGTTTAATCTTTGTGGAGTAGTGTTCTTTAGCTAAAGGTCCATTTTCATAATGAGCAGTTATAACAGCTAAAAGGTATGAATCATCGGTAGATTTTTGTGAATTATGTACCTCACAAGATGGTACTGTGATTAAATTTTTACGATAATCCTCACTACCCTTCAAGTCTTTTGTTTCAGGGAAAAAACATTTAGGAGGTACATGCTCTTTTGAGGTAGCTTTATTATCACACATGTAACATTTTTGTTCGCTCATACCTAATACACTAAAATGACATTGCGCTTAACCGGCCCAACAGTGTTGAATTAATTATAAAGTGAAAGAGTAACTAATAAACGGAAGGGAGGCAAGGAGATGATGTGGCCTGTCCGCGTTTAAGGGGTTAGCTGTACTAGTTTAAATAAGAATTAATTAGTTCTTCTCGTTTCTCAATTTCCGGTAAAAAATCGTCTAGATTCTCGAAGTCTAAATGGTGGAATGTATTTATTAGAGATGATTTTAAAATATCTACTGCTGTCAGAATATGATGAGATATTTTTTCTAAATTCCAGTTAGTTAAAACAGAGAATTCCACACTGTTTTCTTTTTCAATCAAATGTCGGCTTTCAACTCTTAATATTTCATTATGTGTATCTTCACAAAGCTGACCATAAATTCCGGCATATGCATCTTTAATGCCTGCTAATTCGAAACGATCCTTAATTTGTGTGATATCTATGTCAAAGTTTGATAAGTGTTGGTCTACGTTACTTTTCTGTTTTCTATATTCTTTAATTTTACTTCCGATATCGCCATAGTTTTCAATTGTATATTGCAAAAAAGGATTATCTGGCTCTTCAAAAGTTACTTGTAACTTCTTGATTTTTTGCTTCAAATGATTCGATGTCAATACATATGGGTAATTTTCATGCTTACATAAATTTAAAAGTTCAACGTAAGCTTCCAGTATACTTCTCAATATTGGTGGGATTGCAATTAGATTATCAGTTTTAGTTAAACTTACAATTGCATCTGTATATTGGATAATTGAGGAACAAAAAGATGCTATGTACAAGTCGGTAGCATTATTGTCGATATTTTCTTGACTTGATATCGATTTAGTAGCTAAATCAACGATTTCTTTTAAATTCTTGATGAGATCTTCTTTCTTCATCGTATCCAAAATTATTTAGTACAGCTAACGACATTGCACATAAGCTGCGTGTGCAGGCCAACATTGAATTTGTTTTAAAATGTACTACAGAAATTGAGAAACTGAAAATCAGCAGGGAAAGGCGAGGTACGTCCGCTAAAGGCGGGGTATTTTACGCTCTTACTCATTAATATTCTCAATTTCTCCAATCTTGTAAGACTCTTTTCCTCTTTTGGGATACCAAACTTCATTATTCCGGAGTACTGATTCAGGAAATAAAAACTCAATCACATTGTGAATAAAATAGGCTTGGGCTTTATTTCTTAGTTGATATAAATGCCACTTTTCATGCGGTTTTTGGGGTTCAAGTGGTTTTGTTTCCCAATAACGGATGAATAAATCTCTACCAATAGATGCTGAATTTACTCCGATGCTCGAAAAATGCTTAGAGTTCATTTGTAACTTTTGGAGTAAATAATTTTCATCTGGTAATCTTCCCACTTCATATGAAAATAGACCAAGAAAAGCTCTTCGGCCTGCTACCTTTCGGTGTAACTTTGAATTCTTTTCAAGCCGTTCAATAATTCTCTGATAATTTTCAGTGCCTATTGTACTCTTCACCTCAATTATGCCTTTAACTAAATCAGGAGTAACAATTACAAAATCACCGTCCTGAAATAATACAGGTTTTGAGGCATCATAAATAAGTATGTCGATTTGAGATGAACTGACGTATTGAGAATCATCATCTTTCGGTTCTTCATTATTGCTGACAAAAAAACCTCTACCTACACCAATATTATCAGGTAAATACCTTTTTAAAATTGCTCGGAGGACACTTTCTTTCCATTCTCCATCAGATTGATGATGCTGGCCTTCGATGAAATTATTTACCCTAGATTTTAGTGATTCTAATTCTAAAGTAATCGATTCAAAGTAGTCCATATATCGAAGAAATCAAGTAACATAACGGCCCACGAGTAACCGGCGTGCAGACCGACATTAATTATTAAAAATGTACTATAGAATTTGATGATCTAAAAACTTGGCAGCCAATGGCGAGGTACGTCCGCGTTGACGCGCTTGCTAAGCTGCTATAATAGTTAATTATAGCTAAATTTCACTTCGTCTTTTGGGTATCTGATGGTTCAAAAAGTAATTTACCAATCCACCATATTGCTCGTCCATAATTCGAAATCATTTGTTCACCCTGTCTCAGAAAAGACTGGCTTTCATCAATTTCTGCTAATTTTAACGCATCTCCAATGTTCGAACTTGTCGGATGAGCATCACCTACTCGCATGTCATATACACCCACAATTGGGCCAAAAATTCGACGAGCTTTTTCAGGTCCTACTTTCTGAGCTAGAACATTCTGTAGAAGTTTGTTCGAACCAAGTTTTTTCTTATCAGGGTGTGTTGAGAGCTTACGGAGTTCCTTGACATCAAGGCGATCAGAAAAAACACGAACAAGCTCTTTAGCTAATCTCAATAATGATTTCAGATCCTTGCTCGCGAAGCGGGATATGTGTTGCGTAGCTGAGGGATGCTCAATATTATGTGTGAAAAGAGAAGCATTAAATTCTTTTCGAAAACCCACCTCTAACATTTTCATAACCTTGAAAAGGAGATCTTCAACAGCGTGAGTAGATGCAGGTTGGGTTTTTACTTGTGCAGCTAATAGCTCATTTGAAACCTTTCCATCTGGGACAACGTTATGCGCCGCCCAAATATGCTGTTCCCATCCTTCGAGGCGAGCAATATCGCTGGCGTAGACGGTGATTAAATCTGAAGAATTAATTCCAAAATGAGTCACGTACCCAGATGTGGATTCAATACCCCCTGTTTCTGCCGTATACCACTTGAGAGAAAACCCACGAAGACTGAGAAGCTCGTTTACTATGCTTGATCGGAACCATAGCCATCGTCCAATATCTTCATTGTATAAATCGTGAGATCCCATGCGTGATCCGTCAGTCTCAACTATGAATTGGGGAAGATTTGTATCTTCATCGCCTCGGACACGCTTGCTTTGACCATTGTGGTCAATCCATTCATCACGCCAAAATTCACCCTCAATCCGTATACCTTCAAAGCCACTCAAATGCCCTTCCGAACTTTCATAATCAGTATTTTCATTGTTCTCGGGGCCCATCACAGGGGCGTCTTCTTCTTCATCAATATCAGTTCGCCAAGTACGCATTAAAGCCCAACCTCCACCAAAGACATCATCTAAACTGCGAATTAGGAGTTCAAATTTTCCACCATCTCGCTGTTCTTGCATATTTTCTAGATTTGCATAGTCACTATCCTCAAGTGAAGAGATATTTTCAACTCTGCTACGGTAATACGAAAGACGAAGTGATAGATTTCTTGCTGCCAAATAGTCTATGAGAAATTCCCGTTTGATTTCGATAAGTCGATGATGCCCTTTTTCATCAAGGACCTCTCGAGCTACTACAACAAAATTTTCTTCTGGCCTTACCCAGTTTGTTCCTTCCTTAATCAAGCGAAGAGCCACAACAAGATCAGGGTTTAGTATCCATTTTCTACCACCAATTATCGGTTGTGGGTGCTCAAAAACGAGTTGAACTCCGATTGGTTCTTTATCACTGCGTTGATACTGCTCTATAGACGCATAATAACCATCTTCATATGCAAATGGTTTTACGTTACAACTGATGCCAATGTCACTCCAACTAAGTTGTTCTGCAACTTCTCTATGTTCTGGGGGGAAAGCTACAGAGCCGCACCCAAAATATTCTTCAACATAACCTATATTCTTCACAGTACCTTTACCTTTTTCATCGGTATAGGAAGCTCTTAGAGGAACCCAAGTCGCATTGGAAAAAAATCGTCTAGTTACTTTTTTTTGGAGAATCCAATCTTGATTCATAGTAAACTGATTAACTTGCAGTATAACGACCCACGGGATAAGCGGCTTGGAGATTAAGAACTTAATTTACCAGACAAAGCTGTAACCGCAAGGAGACAGAACAGAAACCAAGTTTGTACCAAGTCCGCTTGATGCCGTTGTTATGCGTTTTTTTATTTTTGCTTTATTAAGTTTTGGAGATACATATCAATATATTTTTTTTCATCAACTATTTTTTTGGCTCTCCTTAAAAGACTGATTGCAGAATCATAATCATTTTGTAGCTCAACCAAATATTTTGACAATTGGATATAAGTCATGAAAGATTTGGGAAATTCTTCTGTAATCTCATAGAAAAGATCAATCCCTTTTGAAACATCTTTTTTTGATTCAATTAGAAACGTGGCCTCAGAAGTCAGTATTTTTTCATTATTAGGGAAATATGATTTTGCTTTCTCAATCATCTCTTCTGCATCTTTAAATCTTTTTTTCTGAGTTAGAATAGCGATAGAATGTATATAAGGCATTAATTGGTCAGGTTTCAGCATAATTGATCTTTCGTAACATTCTAAAGCATTATCGAATGCTAATAAGCCTTGTAGATATACTTCACCAAGTTTATAAAATGTGTCATGATCATCCGGATTTCCAATACCAGCTTTTTCTAAATGATAAATTGCTTTTTCGTAATCTTTTTGAAAAGCGAAATCTCTCGTAACTAGAAAAAGAAGGGAACCCATATTTTTATGTAATACATAATTATCAGGTTCTATTTCTAGGGCTTTGGAAAGTGTTTTTACCGCTTCATTTGGTTGTTTCAAATTTTTATAAACAAACGATAAATAACCTAGCGCTAAAACGTCTTCAGGATTTCTTTCTAGATAGTCTTTCCAGAGGATTTGAGCCTTTTTAGGATTGTCTCTATTTATGCTTTCTAAATAGGCTTTGTAGTAAAGAATTAAATCATTGTCGGGAAATTTGATGTATAACTTTTCGATTTCCGCCTCTTTTTCATCCAAGTCATTTAAACTATCTATTTCTAATATCTGTGCTTTGATGTGATCCTTGTCTATATCTAGATATTCAAAAATTGCTTTGAAATTTGAATTCTTACATTTTTTGAATGAGACAAGCTTTGTATCAGTTAGCAATTGAAGAAAGTCTGAAATACTTAAGGATATATATTCAATTTGTTTTGCATCATCTATTTCATTTGAAGATTTGAGGGGATTAGTAGAATTGAGTTGAGCTTGAAGTTTCTTAGAATAATTATCCCAATATTCGATGTATTGTATCCTTGATTCTGGATCAAAAATGTCAACATTATCGAAGATTGGTAGTAACCTTTCATTGAAGTCATTTTCTTTGGAAAACTCGATTAACTCCGTCAAACAATTTTTTGATTTTAAGTAAGCATCAGAAATAAATAATAAGCAATAATCATGTTCACGTACTGACTTCATGAATGATGGAAGATTATCTTTGTATTTCAGGTCATTAACATCTCTTGTAATATTAATTCCTACCTTTTTAAAGGCTTCTTCAATATCATCGACTTTCTCAGAGTCATTCCAAGAATATGATATAAAGATAGATGGTTTGTTATTATTCAAATCAGTATTGCTATAACTATTCAAATGAAGTGTAGAGAAGAAAAACGTATAACCTTAGCTTATGTGTATGGGTTAAATACTATTCATTGTCAATATACTATGCAAAGTTGACCTTTAAGTTATCTAATAGGGATTTATCAATATATTTTTCATACAAGGCCATTTTATGTAATACAAATAGCACTCACACATAATATTATTTATCCAAATACCTCCCTCTTAGAAGAACTCTTCCCAAATTAGCACATCCTGTTTCTTCTTTTCCCATCCTGTCCCAATCTCTGGCAGTTTATTGCAGGCTATTCCAGCCCATCCCGGGGTATTTCCCTTGATTTGAAATAGTGTTACGTTGACATCGATGATTGACCAAACTGATACAATCACGACATATTAACCAACGACTGGCCGATGCCTGAACACTTGTCGAATACCTTAGAAGCCCAGCCCCGCGACTACGCCACCACCCTTCAGGAACTGCGAGACGGGATCCCCATCTTCGGCCGCATTACCGGCCGGACCGACGATCACATCGATGTCGAAAAGGATATTCCCTTTAACATCCGTTCGCCCTTCAAGGTGGCCAAGGCGATGTGTCGCCTGGAGCCCGGCATCTATACCTTACATACCGGCGACGACCATGATATCGAAATCAATTTCCGGATTGACGATCCCAGCAAGCAGGCCGAAGCCGCCACTGACTTCGTCGGACAACCAACAGGCTCCAGCCAATCAAACGACGAGGGTTATTACAGCAATCGCATTCTGCGCCTGGAAGGGGAGCTCCATGACGCCGACCGCAAGATTCGCCAGCAGGTTGACGAGATCATGACCCTCAAACGGGAGCTGGCCGAAGATAAGACCACCACCCTGCTCACCCACCAGAAAGAGCTGGCCGACCTGAAAGAATCCCACCGTAACGAAATCGATCGCCTCAAAGAAATTCAACGTAGCAACCTTAAAGCCCTCGAAAAAGAGCTTGGAGAACTGGAAAAAGTAAAGTTCCGCATGGAGATGGAACAGAGAGCGGGCGGCCGAGACGCCGGTAGCCGCATGCTGGATATGCTCGAAGAAAATGCCCCATTGTTTTTTAGCGTCATCTCAGGGCTCTTTGCCCAACGGGCCGGCAGCCAGGCCCAACTAACCCCTGAGCAAACCGAGGCTTTTAAAGCCGCAGTAGCTAAAAAGATACAACCACAGAACAATTCTGACCTACCCCAACAAGATGCCCTCCTGAACAACGAAGCCGAACAACCCAAAGGTGCCGGGGAGGAGACTCCTCGGCACCTTCCCGCCGACGAGGGTGATCTTCCAGAGTCCTTGTTAAACAAAACCGATGGACTAACGCTGAACGGTAGCTTTATTTCGCCCGATGCAGGTGGCCATCCCGAATCAACCATGACCATATAACCGACTTTGAACAACCCCGCCATGAATCCCGATCATATTACGCTGCTCAAAATGGCGCTCGAATACCTGGGCGACCGGCCCGAATCTTACGCTCGTTATGCCAAACGCATAAAATCGCAGTTGGCACTGCTGCAGTCCTGCGGGCGCCCCATTACGATCAACGACTGGACACGCATGGCCAAACTACTTTCCGAAGAAGCGATAAGCAGGGATATAGGAGCCGAACGCATTGCAAAAACGATATATCCCCTTGTGGATGGATTAGGGCAACACGCCAGGACGCTTGCCTATATCCCTGCCCCTTTCGCTTGCCAACAGCTGCTGCGACTTACCCGCATCAACGCGAGCACCCAAATTAGACAACTGCTGACCCAGGTCATCATCCAGCTACAAAAACTGGTCACATCCAACGGACTTAAAACTTAGACAATTCCCATGCCGACCATTACTCAACAACCCGTTACCAATCTGCGAGACAACATCTACGATACCCTGGATTGCCCCGGTATAACGACCATCACCCGCTCCCGGCAATTTACGGGCGTGCTGATCAGCCTGGGTGACCTCGACCCGAAATTGGCCAAACGCCTGCAAGATGTCACAATACGCAACCCCGAGCACGGGCTACAGCTACTGCTCGACTATATCACCTACCGCTCTTGAGCAGCCACTATCCCCATATAACTCCTTCCCGACAAGCAGTCACTACTGACGATTCAGTGACGAGCAAAAAGGCGGCAGCACCCTCTCCCCAAAGAGGTGCTGCCGACCCTATTATTGCCCACCGGCGACCATACCCTGGTATTGAAAGCGTCTTGGGACTAGCTTCCCAGCTGGTCACCAAGTACACTGGGCGCGAGGACATCCGCGAGCTAGCGCTAAAAATCACTCGTTGGGTTCCCAGGAATATAAGCACAGGCCTGCCTGACCTACGAAATATAGATCAGATTGCGGGTGCCATTTACAAGTGGATGACGAGCAACATCAACTACGTCCGCGACCCCTGGAATATCGAACGCATTCAGTCCCCGGATGTCACCTTACGGCAAAAAGCCGGAGACTGCGACGACCACGCAATCCTGTCGGCGGCCCTGTTGCAAAGCTTAGGGATCCAAACAGGTTTTCGCATTGTCAGCCGAACGGGGCGAACCTACGACCATATTTATACCGTCCTTCGCTCCCCACAAGGATGGAAATCCTTTGATACTACCGTAGCTAAATATCCCGGATTTAAATTCGATGAAACCCTCATCAAAAAATCCAAACACCTGCCCAACCGGATGCCGGATGGATTAGGCATTGACCCGATTACCCTGACCGCTGCTGCCACAACCGCCCTGCAAACCGGCATCACCATGAAAAGCATGTTTTCAAAATGGTTTGGCGCCAAAGATAAAGACGAGCGTATCCAGCGCGGCCAATGGCGAGACTATCTGATGGCCCGAGGGGTCCGCTCGGACGTCATTTCGTTTTCTCAAAAGGATAACGCGATCCTCAGGAAGTACGCTCAGGTTATCCAAGAGTACGGCCAACCGGCCGTTGATCATCTAAACCGGTTCGGTAGTCTGGACAATAGTTTTTACGCGAATCAACAGAAAATCCAACACAAGAAATGGCTCCTCTACGGCGGACTCTCGGCCGGGCTTCTCACGCTGGGCGGGATGAGCTATTGGGCCCTAAACCACTGATAATTTTATGAGTAGCTCTTACCTCCGACCTGTAGCTATAGAACTTGAGAATGATCAATTGATCATATCCAACGACCTGACGGCCAGCAATGGATTGGAAGGCTGGGAAGAAGATGATCCCTGCCGGTATGCCAATCAAAGCTGCCGGGGCAAGATGTTTGGGGCATTAAAGAGGTGCCGGCGGAAACGCGAAAAATCGCAAGCCCTCTGCAAGGCCCATGAACGCAAGCTGGCTGAAAAAAAGAAAATAGAACAGGAGAAACAGCAGCTCATGACGGCCCTTCAGCATAATGTTACTGATACTGCTGCCAAGCAAGAGACTGCCAGCACCGCCATGATTGCTGGGGCCGCTGTCGGAGGGGTGGCCATCCTGGGAGCTGTAGTCTTCCTGATTGCCAAAAAGAAAAAATCTAAACCGCAATAACCTATCCCTACTCCTATGAACAGCAGCTCTTTCGACCAAATCGATTTTTTGCAGACGACCCGCCCATTTAACTACAGCTTAACAAATAGCTTCCTTCCTCCGGTGGAGTCCACCACCACGAAGAAAACCAAGTTTGGCAGTATCCTGAATGACTTGTCCAGCTTTTTGACCACAGCGGCCGATACCGCCGTGACTGTGGACGGGGTTATCAATGGCGGAAAAAACAACCCGTCAGGCAATGGCCTGACCCCCGAACAACAGATGGCGCTAATGCAAGCCCAGAAGTCAAGCGGGGGCAGTATGACGACCGTTCTGCTTATTGGCGGTGTGATCGCCGTCGGTGGGGCTATTATGTATTCGATGTTAAAAAAGAAGGCCTAATATGATAGAAGCTATTCCGACAACAAGTCATCCTGTAGGTATTTCCCACTACACAGACGGGCATATTCCTAGCGGGCGCTATCCGAATCCCTCTCAATCGGAGGAAAAAGTTTACCTGCAACCGGCCATCGAGCTGCAAGATGTGGCCAAGGGAGCCGTGGTGAAATCTTCCGACAAAAAATCTCTCTGCCAGCAAATGGCTGAAGAACACCCAGGCGAAGCCCTCCGGGATTGGCTGATCCGCAATAAAAAGACCCTGGGATGGATCGCCGGGGGATACCTCGTATTTCGAATCATAACCAGACGAAAACAGCAATGACCCAGACCCAATCTGCATATAGCGACAACGGGCTAGGGGCCACCCCTATATCCGGTAATATTATAAGCACGGAGGTGGGAGAACTTCGCATTATCGGGCGGCATCCCGAGCGCGGGCTGCCCAAATCCGGTGTTCCGTTCTCTATCGATATCGAGATTGACCGCTACCGCAACTTCTGGAACTCGTTTCTGCTGATCTCCTGTCCGGACGCGGTTGTGGCAGCCCTGGATCCCCAAAGCCGAAAGGTACTGGCTATATCCCGCATCCTCACGAGCATGTGGGATGGGTGTCGGGGACAAACGCGGCTGGTCTTCGGGCGCTCCTTCAGGCCCGACCGCAATCATCCGGTTATTTTTGAACTGCACCCCGGTAATGTAACGGAGGCTACGATATCGGAGGCCAAACCCTTGGCAACGTCGAAGGTGATGACGCTGGATCTTGATATCGAGGAAGGCACCCAAAGCGGGGTGTACGCCGAACCTACTGAGCCGTGGTACGAAATTAGCTTGCCGAACCCGCAAAGCGCATTCAGTGGCGTCAATAGCACGCTCACCAAAGCATTATGGCTGGTGGGCATCGGCGCCGGAGCGTACTTTCTCGGCCCTCTGATGCCCGGGCTGCGAGACAGTCTGAAACAGATCACCCAGCCAGGCAACAACGACGAGGATCAAAAGAATGCGTGAGCTCATTGAAGGCCAGGATTACCAGATCGTCGATGATGGCATGGGAGACCTCAATAGTTACCTCCGCCAGACCGGCCGAAACGCATTTAAAAAAGCCATTGGCCTTGCCGATCGCGCTCTGAGTGGTCGGAAAGGACAAGCCGCTACCACGGCCCTTGTCCTGGCTGATCTGACCAAAGATAAGCGGTCCTTCCAGCAGGTTTTCAACCGAAACGCCGATGTCATTAACCGTTATTTCGAACACGTAGATCTGCAGGCGGTAAGCGATATGATCGGAATCCAAAATGCAGTCGCTAAAAGTAAACCTGTATCTATAATCAAACAGACCGGTATTTTTTCCGTTGGTATCGCCCTTGGCATTGCCGGACTCACCTTATATAACCGAAAACGATCTTAATCAATGACACTCAACATAGGCGACAAAGGTCCCCAGGTTATGCACCTGCAATCAGCTTTAAAGGCTATTGGAATTGACCTCCCCAAATATGGCGTCGATGGCATCTTTGGCCCCGAAACCCAGGCGGCCGTCCGACAGGCGCAACAAAAACTGGGATTGCCTGCCAGCGGCGTAGCTGACCAGCCTCTATTAAACAGGCTCGGCATTAACCGGCAAGCTTTACAAGTACCGCGAAGCACTCCCACAGCAAAACCAGCTCTCCTTGCCATAGGGGCCATCGCCATTATTGGAATTGGAATCGCAATTAAACAAACCAAACGGAAGTAATATGGAATCTATGACTGCCCAGCAGCTTGCTAAACTTAATATCAAAGGCATTAAAATTGCCCCACCCTATGGAAGACTTCTGGGCGAACCAGAGAAAAATGCCGTGATTTTTATTTGGGGCGAAAAAGGAGCCGGTAAATCTACCATGAGTCTGGGACTAGCAGACGCGCTGGCCGCCCACGGACGCATCGAGTACATTCCCGCCGAGGAGCACTTTGGTAAAACCCTGGTCGATCGCGTCAAGCGCTTGGGAGCTACCCACCGGAACCTGAATTTTACCAAATGGAAATCGATTCAGTCTCTCAAAGAAATTCTGCTTAAAAACCGGTCCTTCGCCTGCATCCTGGATTCGATTTCCGTGATTGATGCCAACGCCAAAGAAACCGTCGAGCTAGCCCAGTGGTGCCGCGAAAACGGGATCATGTTCGTCATGGTCTCGCATGCCACCAAAGACGGCCAGTACAAAGGCAACACCAGCATTGCCCACGAGTGTGATATCGAGATCAAGGTCACCAAAGAAGGCGGGGCCGAAACCGAGAAAAACCGATACCGAGAACTTACGTCCATTGCCGTACCGTTTACAGCGGATGATCGACAGGTACCCACCAACACATCAGTAGAAGATAACTCCGACGACAACCGAGAAAATCCTGTGGATACGCCTTTTAAAATTACGCTAAAGGAGCTCGACAAACTTCACAAAATCCGATCCTGGAAACGCATCAACTCCATGTTTGGAAGCAAAATGCCGTGTTACGCCCCGAAGCATTCCGGGGAATCTGAAAACGCCCACCTGTCCATCCGCTACACGGCCGACTACCCCAAGAAGCGATATATCATGGATCTGCTGCTGGACGGACACCTCCAGTACCAAGCCTGCACGGAAGGCAAAGGGGGCGGGCTCAAAGCGTGCTGGAAAAAGTTAGTCAACAAGTATGGAGATCTGGAGATCCGAATTTACAAGCAGGATCACGCCAAAGTGGTGCTGGGCGCCAAAGAATATAAGCGACAGGAACGTGCGCTGGGCAAGCAGGAAACAAAATCCACTCCCGCCAGCTCACCGGCCCCAAAGACCAAGAAGAAACCAGTGGCTGAGCCAAAGCCCGCTTCTACCAAGCAGCAAGAAAAAACTTCGTCGAACAAACAACCAACGACGAAGGATATTTCATCTGGCCAAAAACCAGAGCAGCAGATAGACCTCAAAGCCGCCAAACAAAGCCAGGCTAAACTGGATGCTTTCCTAACCAAAGTTTTAGGCTAACCCCCATGCGAGACAACCCAACTGTAACTCCTTTTGAAGATATTACGACCGATGACTATCCCGGTATTTTCGGGGATTTTGACGGCGACGGTATCCCCAACGCCGACGATCCCAACCCACAACTGGCAGGCGATACCGAGACCGTGGAAGAGACCAAACTCACCGAAGAAATCAAACAGCTGATTGCCCTTCGCGAGGATTACCAGCAGGCTTTGAATGAGGTAATAGCTTCACTCAAAGACTTGCACCCGACAGCCACTGTGAAGGGCCGCGTCAAATCTCCTTACTCGGTCATCAATAAACTGCGTCGCAAGCGAATTAAAGGAGATATCAAGCAAGTTGAAGCTGGCGAACACTACATGCAAGGCTTGACCGATATGGCCGGGTGCATGATCATGCTAGGTGATCAAACTGAGCTGGACCAAGTAGTCCAGAAAATTGCTTCAGGAACCGTTGGCAATGTATTTGAACATGAAGATAAATACGCCCAGCCGGTAGGCGGCTACCGGGCACACCACTTTATCGTGATGGGGGGTCCGGCCGGAGATATTCCCGTCGAAGTTCAGGTGAAAACCAAGCGTATGGCAAAAATTGCAAGCGCCGCCCATACTCCTTATAAGAACGGAATGCTTAACGCCCGACATATGCACCAGCTCACCAACCTGGCTTGGCAAGCCGACCAAGGAAATGATGAGGCTGCCAATCAAATAGATGCTCTTCTCGATAATCCAACCAAATTGACGCAACAGCTGACGACCCGCGAAAACCCTTCGTCCGAACTGCAAGTTCTCCAGGAATCCTTCATTGAAACGGTTAAGAAATTAGCACTGTCATTTTCATTAGATAAATTTCCAACCGAGCATCGCGAGCAGGCACTGCAGCTATTTCGCGAGCACGGAAATATTATTGGCGTCGACTTTGATAGTATTTTTTCTGGGACCCAACATGAAACTCCTACCCCCAAAAATAACTACACTCCATCATACCAACCCTCTGGAGATCGTGCGGGAGAAACCGAATATGGAAGCGATTTTTCCGGCCTCCAGCTTGAAAATTTTGCTCCTATAAAACTTTCAAAAACGGAGCGGCGCCGGGCCAATGAAGCGGCCCTGGCGGTCTTGGAAAAAGAAGATCGGGCCATTACCAAATCCGACCTGGATCTGCTTCGACAGTACACTGGCGCCGGCGGACTCGGATATGGTGAGGACGCTACCGGCACCGAACGCGGCCTACTCAACGAGCATTACACCTCCTACCCGTTAGTACATCTAATTTGGAAGAAACTTCAGGCTATGGGCGTGGACGGCGGCAACATTTTAGAACCCGGAGCAGGCGTGGGCAATTTTGCAGGATTTATGCCCAACCGCCAGGCTTTCCGAATGCTGATGGTTGAACGTTCTGCGGTAAGCTCCCGCATTGCCCAGCTCCTGTACCCGAGCCAACTGGTCCGGCACGAAAATTTTGCCCAGACCGACTTGTCTCTATATAACCTGACCGGAGCCATTGGCAATGTCCCCTTTGGGGATATCAAGATTCATACCCAGCGGGATCCGTTGGCCCGGCTAAATCCGCGCATCCACGACTACTTTATCTTGAAGTCCCTGGACGCCCTACAGCCCGGCGGGTTCCTGGCGGTGATTACCTCAGTCGGCACGATGGACAAGAAGGATCCGGCCATCCGGCAGGCCATGGTCCAGCGAGCCCGATTTGTGGGCGCCTACCGGCTGCCCTCGACTGCGTTTAAAGATAATGCCGATACGCTGGTTACGACCGATCTTATTTTGTTTCAGAAGTATCCTGACGTTGACGGGGAAACCCACCCCGATATTAACAGTGAATTAAACCAGTTGTTTGCTTACCAGGAACTGGCCGTCAGTATCACCGAACATAATGAGGAGTCGTACGGTGCTTACTACAATCCCTACTTCCAAAAGTATCCCGAGCAAGTATTAGGCGAACATATCCAAGGACACGACATGCAGTTCTTGACCCGCATGGGCGTAAAAGGCCAAGTGGACCAAGCGATGATTACCCGCGTGCTGGAAGATAATCTGGAGTTCCCCTATCCGCTTCCGGAGTCAGCACCGTTTTACCGGATCCCCGATGAAGGAGTGCGACTGAATACCGGCCGGGAGTACCATGCTGGGAACATCATTTTCCACGAAGACAAATTCTATGAAAAACAGCGCCACTACTTCAAACCCATAACCGTAGGTAACAGCGACAAAGCGGGCGAAGGACTACGGGCCAAGATCAGCTCGGCCTGCCAGATGCTCGACACCTATGATGATTTTGTCACAGCGCTAGCCCAGGATACCGCCCAGAAAGAGCCGCTACGCGGAGAGTTTAAACAACTTCTCGGGACCCATATCGACACCTACGGCATTCCCGATGAAGACGAAGACATCCGCAAGGTATTCCCCTACGACAACCGCCTGTATAAACTCACGACCTTTGTGAAGCGCGACCCGATCAGCTCGGAGCTGGTCTACGCCGATATTATTGATGCCGACTCCATGTTCAACGACAACTACGTACCGGCGGTCTCGGACTCCGATGACTTGGCTGAAATCGCCATGTATGGCCGCTCCATTGGCGAAGAACTAACGCTGGATTTCTACCAGTCTACCTATAAAGGAGGTACGGCAAGCCGAACTGAGCTCACCGAAGCGATCGAAGAGCATCCGGATTTCTTTTATAACCCCGAGTCCAATAATTATGAGTTTCGCTATCAATACTTGGCTGGCAACGTTCGGCGTAAGCTGGAAATAGCGGAAGACAATCAGTTGGAGAAAAACATCGAGGCGCTGAAGGCGGTTCTCCCGGAATGGATTGATGCCTACAGCATTACCGTGGATCCCCGGCACGTTTTCACCTATTTGCCGACGAAGGTGCTAACGGAGTGGATAAAAGATGAACTGGGCTACCGAGATGTTCACATTGGACTCGTCAAAGATAAAGCCGACCTCGGCAATCGTTTCTACATGAAACTCCGCAAAGGCGGGCGATATATTAAAAATGGTGAAGAGACGGCTGACGACTGGAACCAGGGTTGGGGCGAGACACCCTTCAGCAAAATAATTAACAACTATATCCAGGATTCCAGTTTCCCGCTGGTCTTCTACGACGAGGACGATAACGTGCTACGGGATATGACCCTCAAACGAGCCGACCAGAAAGGCTTGGGGGCGCTGATCGAACGAGCCCGCGCCAAACAGCGCACCCATAACGACCAGATGCTCACCCGCGTCCCCCAAAAATTCAACCAATGGGTGCGCACCAAAGCCTCCACCGAAATCCGAGAGCTCATCGAGCAGGCGTACAACCACGAGTATAATGCCCACATCAACCCGCAGTTCGACGGCAACACGCTTCGCGTTCGTGGCATGTCCGACACCTTCTATGGGGTAAAGGACTTTGCAGTCTACAAACACAACCGCGCAGTAGCCGAAAAACTGGTCTGGAACGGGCGGGGAGCGAATTGTCACGACGTCGGCGCCGGTAAGACGTTGGCCTCCATTATCACTTCCCAGGTATTGGCCCAGCAAGGCGCCTGCCGCAAACCGATGTTTGTGGTGCCCGGTAAAGTGCAGGAAAAATGGGTCGAAGAATATTCTATGCTGTTCCCCGATGCGAAGATCCTCAACATGAAAATGGCCGGCTCCGAACGCCACAGGGAACTCACCATGGCCCAGCTGTATAGCTGGGATGCGATCTTTATTGCCGATCATGCCTTCAAGAGCCTGCCACTATCCCCGGACGTACAACAGCAGATGTATTCAGATCGCGTCGAATACTTTGATCAAATGATTGAACACTTCGACGAGTTGATCGAAGAGGACGATGCCCTCAGCTCCACGGCCAAAAAGTCGATGGTCACCCGCCTGGAGAAGATGAAAGAAGAATGGGAGGCCAAGCTCCGCAACGTAGCCAGCGCCAAGCGCCTGGACACCGATATCTTTTTTGATGAGCTTGGGGTGGATGCCCTGTTTTTTGATGAGGCCCATTTCTACAAAAATGCGCTGGGCAGCGCCAAAGCAGCCAAGCTGGGTATTGCAGCAAATAAACCGTCCCAGCGGGCCGAAGATGCCCTCCAGAAAACCAAGTGGCTGTTTTCGAAAATAGGTTTTAAAAATGTCTTTGTATTAACTGCTACACCAGTTGTTAACTCTCCCGTAGAAGTTTGGCACATGCTCAACCTCTGCGCCCCAGACCTGCTGGAGAAATATCAGATTGCGAATCTGGACAACTTTATTAACCAGTTTGTCCGCGAGGAGGAAAAAATCGTCAAAAAGACCAACGGCGAATACCGGACCGAACGTGTGGTCGGCGGGTATTACAACCTCCCAGAGATGCGCTCCATTATCGATGAGGTCATGGACATTAAAAGTTACGATCAGCTGGTGGGATTCTACGAAAAGTTTCCTGATTTACTCAAAGATGAGGCTGGGAACATCGAAGTTGACGAAAAAGGCAATCCCAAAACATTAAAACCGAAATTCAAGCGACCCGAAGCCGAAACCAAACAGCAGGTCATTGAGCCCAGCGAAATTCACAAATTGTTATTTGACGATATCATACTCCGAGCTGATAACATTCTCGACTGCATGCGCCAGCGCGGATGCCAGACCAAGGACAACTTCCTGGTGATCACCGGGGATGGCAGTAAAATAGCGACCGACCTTCGCGTGTATGATAACAGTTTTAAGGGCGTCGATGGGAAATTTCTGAAACTCGGGGCCCTAACGCGTAACGTAGCCGAAAGCTACGCCCACCGAGAAAATCCCACTCCAAGCAGGGTTTCAGAAAGTATCTATGGGGATTTCTTTTCGAAAGTACCGTTTGCCCGAGAAAATCCAAATCCATACGAAGGCCGGTCCCGAAACAAACTTATTAGAGAACTCAAATCTCTAGGGCACTTCGATGAAGTGACCGGTGAAATTGAAGCCACTGAAGGTGACTTGCACGCAGTACCAGTTGGCAAGCAATTCTTGCTTAAGAAGATTGAGAAACAACGCGAAAAACATTCCGATGGCAGCGATCAGATGGAGGAAACCTTTGATCGGGCTATTATGATTGTTGAGGCCTTATACGCAGGCCGCGAGAATCCCACGACCCCCGTACTCCGTAATCAAATTATTTTCTGCGACTGGATCTCCGTAGAAGGCCAAAAAGGTGGCAGTTACCATCAACTTATCAAGGAGGAACTGGCGAAAGCAGGCATTCCGGCCACCGAAATAGCCATTATTAATGGTTCTATTATTGGCACCGACAAGAAAGGTGATGACTATTTTATTTCATCCTCTGATGATAAAGAAGCCCTCAAAAAACAGGTCCAGGATGATTTCAACATCGGAAAGTATCGCGTGCTGATCGGCAACCAATCGATCGCCGAAGGCATGAACCTGCAGAAATGGACCACTGACCTGCATCACATGGATGTGCCTTATACCCCATCGCAGATTCAACAGCGCAACGGGCGCGGGCTCCGGCAGGGTAACCAGCACGGAAAGATAAACATTCACTTTTACCTGATGAAGGATTCCTTCGATCAGTACCGCTTGGAGCTGGTCAGCAAAAAGCAGAGCTGGATCGATGAACTCTTCTTCGGAGACGGCCGGGAAACCTCCGCGGACTCCGAGGGAGAATCCCTAGAATACGAGCAGATGGTGGCCGCCACCAACTCCGATCCCAGAGTCAAAGAGTTTTTCCAGTCCAAAGCCCAAACCAAGGTTCTAAAAAATCACATTGAATCGCTACTCAGCGAAACTCAGCGCCTGAAGTCTTCGCTGGGGCAAGCAAACCAGGATGTGACTACACGCACCGAGCGAATGGAATCCGCTATTGCCCGGGAGCAATCCCTTATTGACTGGGAGCTGCCAGCCTCGGCCCAACAGGCCCTTGACAACGGACTCATTCGCATCGGCTGGCTGGACTACAGCGGAGAGATCGGGACCATTGAAAACAACCTGTCCTCCGACGGCAAACGCGTGCCGCGTTTCCGCCACGAGCTGTCCCTCGAAGTCCCAAAAAACAACGCCAATGGGCGGGTGCTGTTTAACCTTATTCCTGACCCCAACGCACCCAACCGAAGTTTCTATAACAAGATCAAATGGAGCTCGATCAAGCAGATGGCGGGCCAGCAGCTAACCGCAGCCTTCGGCTGGTCTATGAACGAACCCGTCCAATCCGGGCGAAGTCTGGCGGGCAATAAAGGCAACATAATTGCGGATGAGTCTGATTTTTACACCCATTACGAGATCGACATTGAGGCCGAGAAAAGCAATACCAATCCGGACGGCACCGAAGTCACCTACGACCAAATAAAGCAGAAGCTGGGCATGTACAAAACCCAACAGTGGCTGCCGATCATTAAAGCTAAATTGGCCGCGCTCTTCCTGGCCTTAGAAAAAGGATGGCAACAGTCCGCTCAAGCCCGAATTCAGCAGATCACCGCCGAGCTGGACCGCTCGAAGAAAACCCTGAAGGAATTGGAAATTACCCACGAGCAAACGCGGAAAGAATTAGAGCAAGCTCAGGCCAACCTGAAAACCAACCAGGACACCGTAACCAAGCTCCAGGATGTGGTCAACGAGTTGGTAAAAACCGAATTTTCCGACCGATCGGAGCTCTACGAAGAGCTCAACCGCATTGCGCCCACCTATGGCGTAAAAGGAACCGTGCGCATCCGGGAGGTTGGCATCTATCGCGACAGTACCACGCCAGCAGATGATATACGTCCCAACCGTTCAGACAGCCAGAAAAAAGAACAAACCTTAGAAAGTCTTCCCACGCCCCTGAAAACATTATATGGCGAACCCCTGGTATATGCGGGAACCGTAGGCGAGCTGGAATTCATCGATGCCAAAGGTTTCATGCAGCGCATCCTTTCGGATAATCAGGATATGGCGATGATTATTGACGGGGAGGGAACGACATTGTTCGCTTTCCCCACCCATCGCATGAAGCTGCTCAAAAGCGCGGTTGACAGCGACGAAGCCACCCGAATGTACGAGGAGTTTCACCATTTCCCTCCGGATGAGTACGACTATGAGCTGTTTCCACCAGCTGACGCCGAATTAGTTTCGGTCGGCCACGCCGATCGCATCATGTACGCCAGCGACAAGGTGATCTACCCCGGCGACGAGAAAGGGGAAAACCACCAGTACTATCACTACTTCGACGACGGCAAGCGACCCATCTTCCAATATGGAGACGTGTATATCATCACAAACCTAAATATTGACGGCCGAGGCATCCTTAATTAACCCTATCCAACCGACTTATGACCCAACGAATATTTGCAAAAAATCCAACACACTTGGATGTAATCGAAAACCCAACAACTCCAAAACCTGCAACTATGGCAAAACAACTAACAACCGAAAAAGCTGTCAGCGAATTTAAGCAGCAGCTTATCACTGCCGGATACATTGTGGGCGGCCAGGCAATTGGTGCGCAGCTGAATGGGCTGGCCGTTCCCGCTATTTTAGGCGGCACCTCGGCTACCGTCCAGCAAGCGGCCCGCGTCGGCCTGCCCCTCACCTTAGGCATGGTCTTCACCATGTTTTCCAAAAACTCACACCTTCGCGGTCTCGCAATGGGACTAGGCGTACAAGGCGTCATGGAACTGATCAAGTTCATTATGCCCGACTGGACCCCCTCGCAAGGACTCATGGAAGGAAGTGAATATCTGTGGAACGAGGAGGACCTACCGGCTACCGTTGCGCCTCAGATCCCATTGCCCGACGGAACCGGACATGTTTCTCAACTTGAAACCACATTTGAGGAGACCGTGGAAGTCTAACTACGAGTTTCTCTACTCATAGCTCACGCTGAACAGGGGACTGCTTACGGGAATAAGCTAACGGCCTAATGGCCCTACCTAAAAACCCCTATAACATTTACGACCTATGAGTACCCAAATTTCAAAAAAAGCAATTGTACCCGCCAGCGCCCGCATCAAAACCTATTTTGATACGCAGAAAGTAGAACAAAACGGGGCGGTTCTAAATTTCTTTCCGCCGAACTCCACCCGGAAAATTACCCGCAACAATTACGTGGGCAATCCTTTTCCCGGTGAACTGAAGCGGCGCATCCTGGCTCTTTCCTTCGAGGTTACCAAACAGTTTATCGAGGATGACGAGGCTAATGGTATCGACGCCCAGGCCATTGTCAACTCCCTAAAAGATGCCGGTGTGATCTTGCAGGCTGACAACGACAATAAGGAGTTCCTGCGCGTGCCCATCGCCAAGCACTCCAACTTTTCGGGCACCGATATCCAAACAGTAGCCGGAACGGCCAACACAGTCGATGCTCCTGTCATATACAAAGATGTTGCCTGCCTGCGGTCGGCCGCCGAATACCGCCTGGCGGATCCTTTTGATCTTGCCGTCAACCAGACCCTCTCGCTCTCGGTTCATTTCGAGGATTCCTCGGTATTCCCGAGTGAGGAGAACTGGACAACTTCCGGCCAAGGCCTGCTCTACCTGCAAGCCAGCATTGTCGTTGCTGAAATGAAGCCCGAGAAGTAACCCCCACCCAACCGGCAGCGGCTCCTGGCCGTTGCCGGCTTTATTAATTGCTCAAACGCTTGCCTACATCATTATGAAAATAGTAAAGAATTTTATTCCTCCAACCGAGTCTACGCCTTTTAATCCGGCCAAATCGATTGACATTCCTGCCGGTGCCAGCGGCCACCTTTCGATGAATGGCATGGGCGGAGAAAGTTTCGGCGTCCGAAAAATACTGCCCTACAGCTCCCACATGGACAAGGTACTCGTTTCCGCTCGGCTAAATGAAGACCTGTACCTGTTCCGCGACCTGCAGCTTTCTGTAGTACACCGGCTGTTCCAGCGCATCGATGGTCTGCTTGCTCCGTTCATTATTCAGAAGAGTAACAGTCTGGTCTTTGAGCTGTCTAACACCCACAGCGCTGGCCAAACGGTCAACATCCAGCTCATCGGCTATGATCATTTCAGCATGGCAAAGCTACTTAGTATCTACCAGGACATTGGCAGCCCTATGCCTCAGCCGCGCTTTCTCTACGGGCAGGCTACCATAAATCCGGGCGCTGTCAATATTGACATGGGCGTCAAAGCGAAAAGCATTGACGTAGAAGCCCGCCGATTGGCCATGAGCAGCGACCGTCCGGGCGATATCACCGCCAGCCTGAAGATCTATAATACGACTATCCGCAATGAGGTTTATCTGGAGCAACTTAACGACGAGTTCGGCCAGTTCTATGCCAACGTCCCATTTATCATTGGCTCGAATATGCCGTTCCAGGTCTATGCCACTAATAAAGGTTCTTCCCAGGCAAACGTAAGTTTTCTGTGTGAAGCTTATGTGGTTGAAACATCCGACGCTAATCCACTGGAGGTATAGCCCCATGTGGAACAGCCTCATTCAATCGCTTTGCGAGCTTACCGGGAAAATAGATGCGCTGCTGGAGCAACTACAGGCTCCCTCTACATCCATTGGCATCGGCCCAGCCGGTCGCATTGGGACCTCCATATCACCCGTCCTCAAGCAGGGGACGAGTCCTGTAAAACTGGTAAATGGAAACCCCACGCGGCTGGGCGTCATCATCCATAACAGCAGTGACGGCGAATTTATGATCGCACTGGACGAGGCTCGCATCAATGGGCGGTATTACACCTTTAAGCTCAAACCCGGCGAAACCCTGCATATGGATGAGCGCCAGTTTAAAGAACTCTATAAAGGCGGGATGATGGGCCTGTGGGATGAAGACTCCGGAGCACTGGAAACATCCAAAGCTCTCGTAACCGAAATCTTCTGGTCCCAATAGCCCTATGAGCGAAATCACCGGCAAAGAGTTTAGCGAAGGATTTAAAATGCGGGTCGTCAGCGGCATGCTGGTCGACGGTTCCATCCAGGTGTCATGGGCGACCGGCAGGAAGGCCTCTTCCCAGATGGATTGGGGACTGGATCCAGATAACCTGGCTACCACTCCCGAGTACCACCGCGAGCCTTCGGAGATGGTGCGCTACCATACGCTCTATTTCCCAATTACATACCTTGATGCCCGGCACTACTTCCGGGTTCGATCCAAAACCGCAGGGGGACAGATCGGCCAATCCAGAATTTATTCTGTCATTACGCCCGATGATGTCCAGCAGGCTACCCAGTCTCCGATTGGCCAGGTCATCTTGGACCTACAACCCATCGAGGGCGAAGAAGGAAATCTACTTTGCACACCAATGACGGATACCCGAGCCGATCACCAGCCGGAAGCGACCTCGCAATCCATCACAAGTGGACTATCAACAGATAATAACCTGTCGGAGCTGACGGGAGCCACCAGCAGCAATGCCACCACCAACCCCATTACCATTATCTCTTGACCGTATGAATACCATCAATCAAACCCTCTCTATTGGTACCCCGAAATCTGGAATGGATCTGTTTTGTAACATTAGCATTGACGGGGAGCACCTGTTTCGAATGCACTGCGAGTCGTTCGTGGGCAACCTCCTGCGCGACGTCCACGGAATGATGCACGGCGGCAAAACCGACCGCCTGATTAGTCCTGGCGACGATTACGTGCAGGATGGGAAAATCACCTCTCTGCATATTGTCGATGGGGCGCTGGAAATATACAGTCAGTACTACCTGGAGTATATTTTCAATGGCATGCATGGCGTGAACCCCAACGGCGAAAAACCGGTGTGGGTACATATCTGGGGATGCAGCTCGGTCCCGCAGATCAATGGCACCTGGCAGGTTGAAGCTGCCTATGGCGACTATTATATCCGTCTGAAAGACGCGCCAACCAATTTCGATCCGGCAACTTATGTCGCCGACGAGGCGCAAGTCATTGCCAAGCACTATCATCCCATTACGACCACCGAAAGCTACTGTCCTCCTTTTCGTGTTATCCTACCGACCATCGGGCAAGGCAGCCGCCCCGTAAGCATATCTGATGTGGGCCTGCACAATCCCATCGACGCGCTGCTGGCTCGGGGAGCCCGATCTGTTTCCGGCGTCGTAACCGACCAGCAAAAAAGCGTCTTTACCGTGTCTGCTCCATTCACGAATGACTCTGGTGGTGACTTGGCCATTACCGAAATGGGCCTGATGACCCACATTAATGTCAACCGACACGAAATTAACACCATTGCCACCCTCTATGCCCGGGACGTGCTGCCGGCGGCCCTGAATCTGCCCAATGGCAAAACGTTGACCTTGGACTATGAGTGCCGGTTTGAGCTGGAAAACTTCAACCAGGATACCGACCTCAACGGTTCCAATGGCGGATTCACCGCTGAATTTGTGGGTGCTCTCCGGCGACAAGCGGTCGAAAACACCAACACCAACTGGCGGGACCTGATGTGTATCGCCGGTGGGGGCACCTCGATGACCTCTTTGGAGCGGCGGGCGTCAGAAGTAAACAAAGGCTGGCACATGGGACTCCGGTTGGGCCAAAGCAACAAATTTGTCTCGATGACGGACGCCGACCTGTCTCCGGACGCCACGCAAGAAACGCCCTACAGCCTCGGAGGCATCACTCATGGCAGCGGAGACGGGGAGCTCATCCATCACGGGATGATCATCGATGACCAGGTGACCATTGATGAGGCCAATAATGAGGCGTATTTCAATCTGGGGCGTGTGTTTGAAAATCGGGGCGCTACCGACATCACTATCAAAGAAGTTGGTATCTACGCCAACCGTGGAGACGATTATGACGAGTGGGTGCCAAAACTGGTAGCCCGCCGGGCCCTGGCACCTGCTGACCAGTTTACCATCATGGCCGGACAGATGCGAAAGGTCAACTACAAGATTAAGATGGTAGTCTAATGACCAGCTCTTTTTCGATATCGGCCGAGCTTACGTACGCACGGATTCGTGGCCTGATGGGATATTTCTCCGAAGCCTCCAAGCGATATGGCGTCCCCCTTGCCCTGTTGCTGGCGGTTGCTTCCCGCGAAAGTCGCATGGGGCTAGCTCTGTCAGCAGACGGAACCGGAGATCATGGTAACGGGATAGGCATCATGCAGATTGACCGGCGATATCATCCCGGATTTACGGGTCGCCATAGCCCACTGGATCACCAAGCCAATATTGATTATGGAGCCGAATACCTGGCAAAACTGCTCCGGGAGTTCAATGGAAATACCACCCGGGCCATAGCCTCCTATAATGCCGGCCCCAATAAAGTGCAGACCGCTATCTATGCTGGATTGCCCCCGGATTCCGTCACCACCGGCGGTGATTACAGCGAAGACGTGGTGGGGCGGAAACAGCTCATCGACCAGCTACTCGGCCTCTCCAAAGCAACCAGCATGTCAATTTATGTCCTTCCTATAGCCGCTATCGCCTTTGCAACTTATAACTATATGACTACCCAACTCCCATGAAAACCGAATCACATTATATCTACGACCAGTCCAATGAAGCACAAGGATTGGGACGGATGCCGTCGCGAGCCACAATGCTTCGCCCAGTCCTGGATGAACCTATGCCGCGCAACCGAGGCCGAGAAGTTAGACCACGAGTACGGCCACGACCTATCCCAAAACCAAAGCCTGTTCTTTTACCCCGGCCGGTTATTGACAAAAATCCAGTGCCTGCTCCTCCAAAACTAAATATCAACAACGTTAAGAAAACCTCTACTCAAAAGTCGCAGCCGACCTCCAAACCTAAACACACCAATAAACCTGTGAGCAATCAGCCCAATTCCAGCAACGATATCCTAGCAGGCACTTTTAGCATAGGTGGGGTACAGGTAACCAAAACCCATGCGGCTATGGCAACAGGTGGGATCGCAG
The DNA here is from genome assembly GCF_008124865.1 of Fodinibius salinus. Taxonomy (NCBI): domain Bacteria; kingdom Pseudomonadati; phylum Balneolota; class Balneolia; order Balneolales; family Balneolaceae; genus Fodinibius; species Fodinibius salinus. Next base: position 297,397 of record NZ_VNHY01000002.1, read on the forward strand.
GCGGCCTGCTTCTTTGGAAAATCCTCTTTTAATAACTCAAAACATTAAGGTGAAATAATATGGAAACCTCTTTTGTAAACGAACAACCATGTGGATGCACCGGCAACGGGCTTTCGGGTGGACCCAGTGTTAGCCAGTCCGGATGCGGCTGCAGCGGGGGACTGGGAGAAGACAAAGCCCCCGAAACGCAAAAAGATCTTATCAGTGAAGCCAAGAAATACATCAATGGCGAAATACCAACCAGCTACAAAGTGGCTGGCGGGATAGCGCTCATCCTCCTTCTCACCTTAGCCACAAGAGGAAACTAATATGAACAGTAACGATTATTTGGCCCTTCTCGACAGCTACGGCAATCACTTTTCGATCCCCGAGCTTGAAATTCAAGGTCCCGGCACCTTAAGTCGCATGGATACCGGTTTCTTGCGATCCTTTCTGACCTGGCGCAGCTGGCACGGGCTCCCCACCATGATTTCTTCTGCTTGGCGCAAAGGAGATCCAAAATCCCATGGCCGCGGCCTGGCCTTTGATGTGCTGCTATTTGACCGGTGGCTGTCCAGCCAACCGTCCGCCCTCCAGCACTGGCTGCTTGCCACAACCTGGGGATTCCGAGGTGTGGGCTTGTACTTTGATTGGAAATACACCAATAAGGAAGGCATCAGAGTACCGGCCATTGGCCTGCATGTGGACGGATGGTCCGGAAACGACCGGTCCCGGCGCCCACTGCGGTGGCTCCGAATTAACGGCCAGTATTATTACCAGTCGCTTACCAGTGGCCACTTTTATTGCAAATCGAACAAGCAATCCATTACGCTGGATGAAGCGATCAGGAGGTACGGGGCATGAGCAACTCAAAAACGAATGGCTTTTTTCACAAGTATAAGGAGCTGATTGTCACCACGATTATCTGCCTGTTTTTGACCGGCATTTACGATTCGATCAATAATCAGACTGCTGAAATAAAGAAGTGGTATGAGCTGATGATTGGCATCAATGAAAAAGTGAAAGTACAAGCTGACAACCTTCACCGGTTGGAAAAGAGCCTGGAAACCCATGTCCAGCAAACGGACGAACGCTTCGAAGATCATAACCAGCGAATTCGATCCATCGAATTTGAAATCATACCCCGTCGGACTGGCCGATTTAAATCCCCAACCCCAAAAGACACGACTGATGCTCAAGATACTAACTCCGATAATTAAGGCTGTTCCCACCTTAATTGGGCTTTTTAAAAGCAAAACCCCTGAAAAAGGCAGGGGAATTGTAAAAAGCGGGATCGCAAGCCTGACCATATCTGGACTTTTGTCAACCGGCAGGCTATCTGCCTCTGGTATTGATACCACCCTGCTGCTCATTCTTTCCATCCTAGAATTGATCGGCTACCTCTACGGGATGGTCGCTATATCATCGGGGGCCTCACAGACCAATCCTGTAGATGATCTACTCCAAGGGAAGGGGGATGGGTTATCAAATAAGCAGGCTAAAGGGTTAGGACAAAAGTGGCTGAAGCAGATACAGAAGAATCAAAGTCACAAGATTCCTGGAAACTCCTTGTTTGATGATGATTACTCTGATCTCAAAATCGAAGCCGATGATATTTCCCAATACAAACCCCATAAATCAAAGAAAAAACAATGATAACATTTCTATCTTTTTTATTCACTACCGCATTGATTCTAATCCCTGCTGATTGGCTATCAGGTCTGTTGGCTCCAAACAACCTGGCCGAAATTGGCGCGGTTATCTTGGGCATGATAGCCTTGTCAGCCTCAGTTCAAATCCGTAGCCTGTTTGAGAAAGCCCAAGATATTCTTCGATTGTACGGGCAATACTCCGATCCTAAGAGTGAACAAGGAAGTAAGCTCTCTCCCAAAGAAAAAGAGCGATTGTTGGATCTGTTTCTGCATGAGTTGCGAATTATAATTGACCAATTTGGTGGGAGGGTACTAATTCGTATGGGAGGATTTATTCGGAAAGTTTTTAATAAACTATTTGGATAAGCATATATACTTTTTTTAAAGAGGCAGTCTCAACTAATAAAGACTGCCTCTTTGCTTTTTTCCCTCCCAGCTATTCCCTATCTTTGGGCTTGATTTAAAAGATTTCCAAATGCATCAGATCCAATCCACATATAAGAAAAGCCTGAAGGGCATCACCTTTGCCCTTCTTTTCCTGTTTGGACTGCATTTTTTTAGCATCCATGGATTTGTTGACAGTCTCGTCTATTGCTTTGAAGAAGATGGACAGGTCAATATCGAATCAGAGGTTGGTTCCATCTTCACCGTCCCTTCGGAAGATATCATTCATGCCGAAGATCAGCACGATCATGAAGAACCTACCTTTGATGCGGCAGAAGATAGCCATCATGATGTATCATTATCTTTGATCTGTTCTAAGGAACAACAAACAACGCGCTTCGATCAGGAACGCACGCTCAACTTTCTTGAAGGAATTTTATACAGCAAGGTTGAAAACCTCCCGCAATCACGGGTGTTTCAACTTGCTTCTTACACGCCTCCCTTGATTGAGGATACCATAACAGCTTCGCTCAAAACTGTTGTCCGCATTCTCTACAACTAAGTAGTTCCAGCCCTTTTCATATCGTTACTTCATTGCAAGCAAAGTAATTAGGTACGGATAAATTATATCCTGCCGGCTCTGCTTGCCACTCCATAACAGCAAAAATTGGCTGGAATACATGAACATTTTAAAGACCGTACTGGCCCTCGGCATGCTCGTGCTTGCTGCCGGTTGTGCCAGCGAACAAACCATTATTGAACCACCATCAAAAAGCACGTTAGGAGAGAAAACATATGAGTCCTCTCTTGCCTTAAACAAAAATGTTAATTCGCAGGACACAGCAAACAAGGTTACGATTTCGGATACGCTGACCTTCTCGGACGCGCTGTCCAAAGCCCTGCTCGAAAATCCCCGACTGCAAAGCTTCGGTTGGCAAGTGCGGGTAAAAGAAGCCGAACGCATTCAGGCTTCGTTGCTTCCCAATCCGCAGCTCAATGCCGAAATGGAAAACTTCGGTGGTACGGGTCCGTTTGAAGGCTACGATGGCCGAGAAGTGACCGTCAAGCTCGGCCAAAAAATTCTACTGGGGGCCGACCGCCTTAAACAAAAACGGTTGGCAGGTGCCAATAAGGAACTGGCCGGCTGGGATTACGAAGCCCAACGGCTGGACGTGCTCACCAGTGTTACCAAAGCCTATATCTCAGCGCTGGAAGCCCAACGCCAGTGGCAACAGCAAAAAGAGCTGGTCGATGTAGCCCAAAACCTGTACAACTCTATAGCTGCCCAAGTAGAGGCCGGAAAAGTTTCCAAGCTGGCACAGACCAAAGCACAGGTTGAGCTTTCCCGCGCAAAAATTGATATGGAAAATGCCCGCAACCAATGGGAATCTGCTCGTAGCTCGCTGGCCTCTTACTGGGGGAGCCAACAGCCGCAATTTCAACAGCTAAAAGGGCAGCTGAGCATGCCTGCTGATATTCCCAAGTACGTCAAGGTGCAGGAGTATATCCAGCGGAATCCGGATGTCGCGCGGTGGGCTACCGAATTGCAGCAACGGGAATCAGCCCTTGATCTGGCACAAGCGAAAGGCATTCCTGACATCACTGTAAGCGGAGGATACAAGCGTGCAGAAGATTTGAGTGCGAGTGCTGCTATTGTCGGCGTGTCTATTCCACTACCTTTCTTTGATCGCAATCAGGGAAATATCAGGGCGGCTAAATATGAGCTGAGCCGCGTGGAAACCCAGCGTGAATCCGCTGTTTCTCAAACCTATAAAGCCCTACAAACGGCATACAACAAGCTCAATGCCGCTGCCCACGAGGTCAATCAGCTGCAGAAGCAGGTATTACCGGGAGCCAAAACGGCTTTCGAGGCGGCCCAAACGGGCTATCGGCAAGGCAAGTTCGATTACCTGGAAGTGCTGGATGCTCAGCGCACGCTGTTTTCGACCCGCACCCGGTACATCCAGGCTTTGGCCGAATACAACCGGGCCGTAGCCGATGTTGAACGACTCATCGGTACGTCTCTCTCTGAAATTTCAGGAAACTAATTTTTGAACGAATATGGAATCACCAGTCATGAATAAACTAACAGTACTATCACTCACCGGACTTCTTTTGGGAAGTCTCTTAACAGCTTGTGGATCTGAATCAGATCCTCAAGCCAATACGCAAACCGAACAGCATCAACAAGAATCGCAACATAATGAACAAGCCGAACAACATGTCCGGGAAGTGCATCTTACCGAGCAGCAGGAAAAAAACCTGGGTATCAAGGTAGAAACGTTATCCGAGGGAAATGCTTCCTCGACTATTTCACGTCCAGCGAGCGTTGGATACGATCTGGATCAAATTGCCAAGGTAGGTCCGCGCATTGAGGCTAAGGTTGTGAAAGTCATAAAAGACTTGGGAGACCAGGTCGAAAAAGACGAACCGATTGCTCTCATGAGCAGTGTAGGGCTGGGCAAAGCAAAGGCCGAATACATTCGACTTCGAACTGAGTTAAAAGCTGAAAAGGCACATTATGAACGGGAGGAATCTCTTTATGAACAGGAGATATCGAGTCGTGCCGAAATGTTGCAAGCCGAAGCCCATTACCAGGAAGCAAAGGCTTCTTTTAATGCAGCAGCCGAATCACTGCGTCTTTATGGTCTAAGTAAAAAAGATGTTCAACAGATCGAAGCGGGCAGTGATAAACCCCTGTCCCACTTTTACCTAACGAGTCCACTCAATGGGGTGATCCAGGAGCGGGATATTTCGCCCGGACAAACTATTAGTCCCAGTGAAACCCCCATCCATGTAACGAATCTCTCCAAAATGTGGGTCATGATCGATGCCTACGAGCAGGATATCCGGTATCTGGACAAAGGACAAAGCGTAAGCCTCTCAGTCCGAAGTATCCCTGGAGAAACCTTTGAGGGAAAGACGGACTGGGTCTCTTATAGCCTTGAAAAACAGACACGCACCATGCCGGTCCGCGCGGTTGTTGAAAACCCAAATCGGAAGCTACGGGCGGGAATGTTCGGCACCGCTCGGATTTCAACAGGGAAAGAACGTAACGTTGCCATGCTTCCCATTGATGCTGTACAAACCATCGAGAATGAGCAAGTGGTGTTTGTCCCCGGCAAAGAAGATCGCAGTTATAAGCCTGTCGAGGTCATGCTGGGCAGTGAAAATGAGGGCTATGTGGAAATTGCTTCGGGGCTGAAACCCGGCCAGCAAGCCGTTATCGCAGGAGCCTTTGATCTGAAATCCGCCCTTACGGCCCAAGGACGCAGCGCGTCGCACGGACATTAACCGCTCTCTTCAATAAGAAATTTTAGATGATTGCATTATGCTTCAACAGATTATAGACAAGGTATTAAAGAATCGTTTGACGATCCTCATTTTGGTGGCGGCCGTGGGCGTTTATGGATATTTCTCTTTTGAGGATGTCCCAATTGACTCTTTTCCGGACGTATCGCCCACCATGGTGCAGGTATTTACCTCCAGCCCCGGTCTTTCACCGGTGGATGTGGAAACGCAAATCAGCTATCCCATCGAGATTTCAATGTACGGGCTACCCAAGCTGGATCGTGTGCAGAGTACTTCTATATTCGGACTTTCGCGTGTAAATGTTTACTTCGAGGATGGTACCGACATCTACTTTGCCCGACGGCTGGTCATGGAACGACTCTCCAAAGCCAGAGAGTCTATCCCTGATGGGCTGGGACAACCCCAACTGGGGCCCATCACCACGGGACTTGGGACGATCATGATGTACGAAGTAACCAACACCGATACCGCCGACCACTCCCTGATGGAGCTTCGTACGGCGCAAGACTGGATTGTAAAGCCCCAGCTGCGAACGGTGCCTGGCGTTACCGGCGTGCTCTCCCTCGGCGGAGATGTTCGCCAGTTTCAGGTCAATGCCGATATGAACGCTCTGATTTCACGTGGGCTTACGCTGGAAGATTTGGAGAAAGCCATCAACAGCAACAATCGCAATGTGGGCGCTTCTTTTCTTGAACGAGGAGGCGAAGAGTATCTCGTTCGGGGTTATGGTTGGATTAAGCCCGACAAAGAAGGCCTTCAGGATATTCGAAATATCATTGTCAAAAACTCTGGTGGTACGCCCATTTACGTCAAGGATGTGGCCAAGGTGGAATTCGGCTCCGAAATTAAACGGGGTACCCTTATCAAAGATCAGGAAGAATCGGTCGGCGGCTTTGTGTTAAAGCTCATTGGCACCAATACCCAAGATCTGCTGGCCCAAGTAGATCAAAAGATTGATGCGATCAACAAGGCACTGCCCGATGGTATGATTATGAAACCCTTTTACTCACAGGGTCAGCTTGTCAGTAAAGCCGTGGGTACGGTTAGCAATGCTTTGTATATCGGGGCTATTCTCGTGCTGGTCATCCTCTACTTCTTTATGGGGGACCTTCGCTCGACGCTCATCATAATATCCACTGTTCCCATAGCATTTTTGATTGCCTTTATCGGAATGAAGCTCATGGGCATTTCGGCGAACTTAATGAGTTTGGGGGGACTGGCAATCAGTATCGGGATGATTGGGGACAGTGCCACCGTGATCGTGGAAAATACCTATCGCCTGCTGGAAGAACGGGATACCGAGAACGTATCCCTTGTGCGGGTGGTGGGTGAGTCTGCTCGGGAAGTTATCCGTCCCGTAATTTTTGCTACAAGCATTATCATCATTGTATTTATTCCGCTCTTTTCACTGGAAGGCGTCGAGGGCAAAATGTTTAAGCCACTGGCCTATACTATTACTTTTGCGCTAGCTGGGGCTATCTTTCTGGCCTTGACCTATATCCCGGTCATTTCCAGTTTTATTCTGCCGGATAAAGGCATGGACAAAGAGCCGTGGTTGGTACGTAAGGTGAAAGGATTCAGCCGTCCGCTTATTGAAAAAGCCACGAAATTCCCCAAAATGGTCTTTGGCGGAGCTTTGCTACTGTTTGCCGTGAGCATGGCCGTGTTTCCATTCCTGGGAACTGAATTTCAGCCAACATTACGAGAAGGTACGTTTGCCGTACGCTCTGTGCTTCCTCCGGGCGCTAATCTGCCCACCACCAAGGAATACACAAAACGTATTCAGGAGTCGATGCAGACTTTCCCCGAAGTGAAGGGAGTCTATTCCCGCGTGGGCCGTGCCGAAGTAGGCGGCGATCCCGAGCCGGTGAATGTGGTGTTCAATGTTGTGAACCTAAAACCGCTCGATGAATGGGACGCCGGACGAAGCTATGAAGAGCTGCAGTCGGCCATGGCCCAAAAACTGCAAGAAGACCTGCCGGGCGTGGCTTCCAACTTTTCCCAGCCTATCCAGCTTCGTACCGATGAGCTACTCAGCGGCGTCCGCGCCCAAGTGGTAGCCAGTCTCTATGGTGATGACTTGGATACTCTGGCTCAAAAGGCCCAAGAGATCGCCGAGGTTGCCAAAAGCGTAGAAGGAGCGGTGGATGTCCGTGCTCAACAGCAGGGCGGCAAACCGCAAATTCTGGTGCGCCCTGATCGTGAGCAGCTGGCACGACTGGGCATCAGTATCGATGACTTTCTGAATACCGTAGAAACCGGCATCGGAGGCTCGGTAGCCGGCCAGGTATTTGAGGGCATTCGCCGCTTTGATATCTTTGTGCGCCTGCAGGAAAACCAGCGCAAACGGATAGAACAAGTTCGGGAGTTGCCTGTCCGTACCGCTAAAGGATCCCTTGTTCCACTCTCTCAGATCGCAGATGTGGAGGTCTTTACCGGTCCCAAGCAGATTTCCCGAAATAAAGCGAACCGACGAACCTACGTGCAGCTTAATGTTCGAGGTAGAGATATGGGAAGCGTCGTTAATGAGATCCGACAAAAAGTAGACCAGCAAGTAGATCTGCCGGCCGGATACTTTACCGAATACGGTGGACAATTTGAGAACCAGCAGCGAGCCATGAACCGGCTTATGGTGGTGGTTCCCATTACCCTGGGACTGATCTTCTTTATGCTGTTTTCCACCTTTGGAAGCTGGCGCTATGCCGTTTTGATCTTTCTAAACATTCCGTTTGCCACTATCGGAGGGATCTTTGCCCTCTGGATATCCGGACTGTACCTGTCAGTACCGGCAGCGGTGGGCTTTATTGCCATATTTGGTATTGCGGTACTCAACGGGCTGGTCATTGTATCTTATATCAATCAGCTGCGGGAGGAAGGCATGTCTACTGAGAAATCGGTTGTACAGGCTTCGCTCTTGCGATTGCGTCCCGTACTGATGACGGCCTTGACCACTGGTCTCGGGCTGCTTCCCCTACTGCTGGCCAATGATATCGGCTCCAACGTGCAGCGCCCGTTGGCGGCCGTGGTGGTCGGTGGCCTGTTTACCTCCACGCTACTTACGCTGGTAGTACTACCAACCATCTATAAGTGGTTTGCCGAACCGGTCACACACGCTGAACTGTAAATGTTAATAACCAATCCTCCAAGGGTTATGATCCCTTGGAGGATTCTTAAAACTTTATATTTATGAAAGAAATCAAAGCTTTTATTCGATCAAATATGATTGATTATGTCATTGATGCTCTTGAAAATCTTGAGAATGCCCCCGGCATTACGCTTAGTGATGTCCGAGGCTGGGGCCATGCCGAAGAAAAAGAGACTGCTCAGCTTGTGAAGCGCGTTAAGTTGGAAACCGTCGTGCCCTCAGAACGAGTAGAAGAAATTATCTCGGTAATCGTTGAAAAAGCCCATACAGGCAATTATGGGGATGGAAAGATCTTTGTTTCCAGTGTAGAAAAAGCCGTAAAAATTCGAACCGGGGGAACCGACGATGATGTCATACGATAACCGATGTGCCATGACAATCCCTGAGGTTGTCGCTGCATGACAGTAGCGGCAATCTTCTAATTTATATACCTTATTAGTTATGAATATCAAACACTTTCATATCAAAAACATGGTCTGTAGCCATTGTGCTGAAGTACTGGAGCATAAACTGACCGAAGCTGGATTCAATGTGCAAAAAATTGAGCTTGGCGAGCTACACCTTGCAGGCCCCATCGGCGACAAGGAATATCATCGATTGGCAACAATAGTTCGTGACAACGGTTTTGATCTTATCGATGATGAAAACAGCCGCATTGTTGAACAGGTCAAACAGCTTATTATACAGCAGGTACGATCGGCGCAATCACTCGAACAAAATCTTTCAGATTATCTATCAAAAAAGATCCACAAAGATTACCAGCGGTTGAGTCGCCTGTTTTCGGCCGTGGAGGGCAAATCTATTGAGCGTTATTTTATCTTGCAAAAGATTGAGCGTGCCAAAGAGCTTATCGTCTATGATGAAAAAACGCTCAGCCAAATCGCCTTGGAGCTTGATTACAGCAGCCAGCAACATTTCTCCAGACAATTCAAAAAAGAAACCGGACTTGCGCCCTCCCATTTTAAAGAGATCAAGGAGAATAAGCGAAATTCAATTGACCAATTATGATTAAGGGATAATTAATATTAACGATTGCCTGTCCCGAATGTGGAGAAAATGCAACCAAAACTATGCTTATGGTTTCCTGCCAGTATTTTTGGGAATACCCAGTTGTAGAAACATGGTAAAATCTAATAAAGGGGTATTGTTGGGTATTTTGTTCTTTTGGTAATGTGTATTGCTCACCTATTCAAAAGGATGAACAAGATTGCTGCGAACAATAATCTAACGCTGTTTCATCCATTCTCGTGTTTGTTGATCAATCGATACGTCAAAAAACTTTTTAAGCTCTTCCAATCGTTCAGGATTGACCTGCAGGGCCACCTTCCGACCATTTTTAATTTTTTCCACCAAACCTGCATGGCGCAGTTCCTTTAGGTGAAGGGAAAGTGATGACTTTGAAATTCCCAGATCCTCTTTTAGGGCTCCAAAGTCACAGGTCGGTTCCTCCAGGCAACAATCTTCTTCCTTATTTACCACGCAACAGGTATGCACGCGACGGATTAACCGTTTTAGAATTGCAAGTCGTTTGGGATGGCCCAGTGCCTTAAAAGCAACGTCAAGTGATTGGCTCATAGCAGTAAATTGATTATCCTTACCTACAAGTTTAACAGTTTTAAATTACTTAAACAATAAGAAATGGTCTATCTAAAATCCATCTTCTACTTCATTCTCGCAGGCTTGCTTGAAATCGGGGGCGGCTATCTTGTGTGGATCTGGCTCAGAGACAGCAAAAGCTGGATGTACGGACTATCCGGGATGGTCGTGCTGGCTCTATACGGCTTTATTCCCACTTTGCAACCAGCAAACTTTGGACGAGTCTATGCCGCCTATGGCGGTGTATTTATCATTCTTTCAATGCTTTGGGGATGGAAGGTGGACGGCATCAAACCCGACACCTATGATCTTGTGGGTGCTCTATTCGCCTTAATAGGTGTTATTATTATGATGTACTGGCCAAGAGGAGGCTAATGGGTAAACATCCGTCTACAGAATTTGATTAGTGCCAGAGAACCTTATATGTTTTATTGTTTAATAATTTATAAACAATAAAATAGTATTGCTATGAGCTCACTTCTGAAAAATAAGTTTACGAAAAAGGGGATTGGATACGGCCTGCTGGGAACGCTGGTTATGTCTCTAATTATGCTGACTGGCATGGCCACAGGCATGAGTCCCATCCCCGAACCTATTCCAGTAGCTATTGCCAAAGGAATAATAGGTGATTTGCCGCAACCACTGATCATGGGATTTGCTATCATCACCCACTTTGGATATGGAGCATTCTGGGGAGCGGTTCTGTTCAACTGGATGAAGGCCCAAGGGAATATTTGGCACGGCCTAGGATGGGGTGTGATGCTGTGGTTTATCATGGAGCTTATCGTTCTTCCACTGCTTGGATGGGGCGCTTTCGGGTCTGCCATCACCCCGAAAATAGCCGTTGCCACGCTTGTGCTACACCTGATTTACGGCGGCACACTGGGCTGGGGCCTCAAGCGACTTACCAATGTTTAAATCCTAAATAAATTACGAACACGCTATGTCTCACAACCAACCTTTGGCTTGCGACTTAACAGCAATTAACGATAATGAGAGAGCAACGCATAAAACCAATGCAGAAAAGGTTTTTACATCGGTTGAAGAATGGCAAGAATTATCTGATGGCTACGGGTTTCGCCTTCCTACTGGAACTGGAATCATCGAAAAGGCGGGAGCATTTATAGCCCGGGAGCGTCAATGTTGTCCATTCTTTACATTCACGCTGGTGGTAACTCCTGATGGCGGTCCCATCTGGCTGAAACTCACAGGCAATGAAGAAGTGAAGGAATATATAAAGCAGAATGTTATTCCTCAGCTTGATATTAGTAACAATAACTCTTGGGAACTTCCTGACAATACCACTCAGTAATGGTTATCAGTTTAATACTCCAGGGGTTCTCGGTAGTATCGGGCCCCCTTTTTTTAGCCTTCTCACAACATCATTATAGTTCCGCATAATTTTGCACAAGATTCACAAAAAGATGCAAGAACTGCGAATGATCGCCGCTTATTTTAGGAATAGAAATTGAAAGTAGAAAAAAACACGGAGTAATATGATTGAAGTAAATACTCATACTGATGACGATATTCTTGCCATCAAAGCATCCGGTGAACTTTCAAAAGAAGACCTTAATGACCTTGAACCGGCCCTAAATAAGTTTGCGACTGCATGTGATGATCCTCATTTAGTCATGATTCTTGAAGATTTCAATGGATGGCAGGATACCGCAGCATTTTGGAAAGACCTGCAGATTGATACCGAATATATCGGATATTTTGATCGCATTGCCGTCATTGGTGAAAAGAAATGGCAAGAGTGGGGTACCCGCCTCGTAGATCCGATCACAAAAGAAGAGATGCAATTCTTTCCCATTGACCAAGCCGGGAGCGCATGGGAGTGGCTCAAACAAAATCATAATTAATTAATGATGACATTTATAAAAAAATATAAAGAGGCTATTGCAAGCGCCCTGTTTTTAGTAGCGGCCTTAATTGTTGAGTACGGATTTTCGTTTACCAATCAGCCGTATGTCTATTTGCCACTGTACGGGTTTTCATACATCGTTGTGGGTGGACCGGTGTGGATAAAAGCGCTTAAATCGATAAAAAGAGGGACCATATTTAGCGAGTTTTTTCTGATGGGCATTGCCACTGTTGGTGCTTTTGCCATTGGCGAATATGCCGAAGGCGTAGCCGTAATGCTCTTTTACATGGTAGGCGAATACGCACAGGGGGGAGCAGTAAACCGGGCTAAACAATCCATCAAAACCCTGATAGATCAACAACCGGATACGGCTACGGTAGAACGCAATGGGACAACGGAAAACGTCCATCCCTCCGAGATTGAAACTGGTGAAATTATTCAGGTAAAACCCGGGGGAAAAGTGCCCTTGGATGGTGAACTTATTACCGAAAACGCCTCTTTTAATACGGCAGCCCTGACTGGTGAGTCAAAACCCATGAGTCGAGAGTCCGGCGAAGAAGTATGGGCCGGTTCAATCAATAAGGACCGACCTGTCCGTATTAAAGTGACCAGCGGCTATGAGGATACCAAGCTATCCAACATTTTAACTATGGTTCAGGAGGCCTCCAAGCGAAAAGCCCCAACGCAACGGTTTATGACGAGGGTTGCCAGCATCTATACCCCCATCGTCGTTTGGTTGGCGGTAGCTCTTACGTTCGTCCCTTATTTAGTGGTGGAAAACTATGTCTTCCAGGATTGGTTTTACCGAGCCCTTATTTTCCTTGTCGTCTCATGTCCGTGTGGGTTAGTCATTTCTATTCCGCTTGGCTATTTCGGCGGGATTGGGGCAGCCTCCCGAAACGGCATTCTGCTCAAAGGTTCGGATTTCCTCGATCAGCTGCGAAAGATGAAAACCCTGTTCATGGACAAAACAGGTACGATGACGGAAGGCAGCTTTGAGGTTCGCGAAATTCATCCCGTAAATGGATATAGCCAAGATGAATTGCTTGCCTTGGCCGCTTGCCTAGAACAAGACTCCACCCATCCGATAGCAAAAGCAATCCTTAACCGTACCAATGGACACCCGTTACATACCGTAGAAAATCAGCAGGAAATATCCGGCAAGGGATTGAAGGGCACCGTTAATGGAAAAACGGTAGTCGTCGGAAACGGTGACCTATTAGAACAACATGGTATCAACATTTCTGATACCACCATTGATGATCCCTATACCTATGTGCATGTGGCCGAGGATGGCACCCATGTTGGTACGATTAGTATTGCCGACCAGATTAAAGAGGATAGTAAACAAGCTATAGAAGGCCTTCGAGAACATGGAGTCAACGAAATTGTAATGCTTTCCGGGGACAATCAGGAAGTGGTCGATCATGTATCTCGTAAACTCGGACTGGATCGGGCGTTTGGAAGCCTGTTGCCTGATGAAAAATACCGTCACGTCGAACAAGCACTAAACCCATCCAAAACCGTCGGGTTTATCGGAGATGGCGTCAATGATGCTCCGGTCATTACGCTGGCTGACATTGGCATAGCCATGGGCGGCATTGGGTCGGATGCTACCGTTGAAACAGCCGATGTGGTTATTCAAACCGACCAGCCTTCCAAGATACCACTGGCTATTGACATCGCTAATTTTACGCACCGCATTGTATGGCAAAACATTGGTTTTGCGTTAGGGATTAAAGTCTTGGTGATGGTGCTTGCTACCTTTGGCATGGCTACTATGTGGGAAGCTATTTTTGCAGATGTGGGAGTAGCACTGTTGGCTATTGCCAATGCCATCCGCATACAGCATAAATATTCCGATTGAGCGTTTCCGTTATCCAGCAAGAGTGATTCTAAGAAAGAAGTAGCCAACCAGTCAAATTCGTGTCTTGTGACTTCTATGTAAAAAAGATCTTGATGTTAAATATTAAGCTAAGATTTTTTGATATGGCTAATTCCAACACCTTTTTAATACTAAAAAACCAAGCTTTTTAAGCTTAATTTAAGCCTCTCTTCCCTATAATACCTGAAAGCCAAAGCTACGTACTTATTTGGTTATCATAAAAAAAAGCTCAAGGATGGTATTATGGAACATTCTCACAAACATACTGGTCACGCTGATGCTCACAATAAAGAGCATCAGCATAATCACGATCATAAAGATCACAACCACAAAGAACATTCCCACTCCGGCGGACATGCTGCCCATCATGCCCAAATGGCCAAGGATTTCCTGAAGCGGTTCTGGATCTCCATTGCACTTACGATCCCTGTTCTGATCCTGTCACCTATGATACAGGAATTCTTGGGACTGGGAGATACGCTGAGATTTGCCGGAGACAGCTATATATCCTTTGTTTTATCAAGCATCGTGTTCTTTTATGGCGGCTGGCCGTTCCTGAAAGGTCTCTACGATGAGCTGAAAGATCGCCAGCCGGGAATGATGACCCTGATCGGCATCGCCATTACAGCCGCATATGTGTATAGCACATTGGTAGTCTTTGCCGTCGAAGGACAGGTCTTTTTCTGGGAGCTTGCTACACTGGTCGATATCATGCTGATTGGCCATTACATCGAAATGAAATCCGTGATGAGTGCTTCCCGGGCCCTGGAGGAACTAGCTAAACTCATGCCCTCGGAAGCGCATATCGTACAGGATGACGGATCAACGAAAGATGTTCCACTTGAAGAATTGCAAAAAGGAATCAAGGTACTGGTCAAGCCGGGCGAAAAGATCCCAGCTGATGGTTTAGTTCTTGATGGAAAAAGCTCGGTCAATGAATCACTGATGACAGGCGAATCCAAACCGGTATCCAAAAAGCAGGGGGATGAAGTTATAGGCGGCTCCATCAACGGCGAAGGATCACTGACCATAGAAGTAAACCGGACCGGCGAAGATTCGTTTCTCTCACAGGTGATCAATCTGGTACGGCAGGCACAAGAAAGTAAATCCCGAACACAGGACTTGGCCAACAGAGCCGCATTCTGGCTCACGATTGTGGCATTGGGAGCCGGTGCCCTCACCTTCTTTGCATGGACTTTCTTTACCACTGAAGACTTTGTGTTCGCCTTGGAGCGCACGGTCACCGTAATGGTTATCGCCTGTCCACACGCATTGGGATTGGCCGTACCTCTAGTTGTAGCCGTTTCCACCAGTCTGGCCGCCCAAAACGGATTCCTAATTCGTAACCGTACCGCTTTTGAGGAGGCCCGAAACCTTGGGGCTATTATCTTTGACAAAACAGGTACGCTCACGCACGGGGAATTTGGTGTAACCGATATAATAACATTTAACGGATATGAGGATAAAGATGAACTTCTCAAACTGGCGGCATCGCTGGAACAAAACTCCGAGCATCCTATCGCCACAGGCATTGTAAAAGCTACCGACGGCCTGATGAAAGTAGAAGAGTTTAATTCAATCACCGGCAAAGGTATTGAAGGCCGTGTAGATGGCAAACAGATTAAAGTGGTAAGTCCGGGATACCTGCGCGAAAACAACATTGAACTTCCGACACAGCAGTACGAACAGCTTTCAGGACAGGGTAAAACCGTGGTATTTGTAATGATTGACGACCAGCTGCAGGGAGCTATTGCCCTGGGTGACAGTATCAGGGAAGATTCAAAGAAGGCCATCCAAAGCCTGCAGTCAATGGGTATACAGTGCATCATGCTTACCGGGGATAACAAGCAAACCGCCGCTTATGTAGCCAAAGAGCTGGGACTGGATGATTTCTTTGCTGAGGTCCTTCCGGAAGAGAAAGCGGCCAAAGTCAAAGAGGTGCAGGGGCGCGGGCTCAAAGTAGCCATGACCGGCGACGGGGTCAACGATGCTCCCGCTCTTGCCCAGGCTGACGTGGGTATTGCCATTGGGGCTGGTTCAGATGTAGCTGTAGAGACAGGAGATATTATCCTGACTCAGAGCAACCCCAAAGATGTGGCTTCCCTGATTGGGCTGGCAAAAGCTACCTATAAGAAAATGGTGCAAAACCTGTGGTGGGCGACGGGATACAACGCTTTTGCAATACCACTAGCCGCTGGCGTCTTGTATACCTACGGGATTATTTTGAGCCCCGCCATGGGTGCTGTCCTGATGTCACTAAGTACGGTAATTGTGGCTATCAATGCGCGTTTCCTTAAAATTGAACGCTAAATCCGAAGTTATTATGAAACTTGTCAAAGCTTATATCCGACCAAAGCTCCTGGAAGATGTCTATAGGGCGCTGCGTAACGAAGGGTATTGTTGTATGACTGTTTTTGAAGGCGAAGGAACCGGCCGGTACAGTGATCCTGACCATCAGCATGGTTCCCTGAACTTCCCTGCCATGCATACTCATGTAGTAAAAATTGAAATTGCAGTGGAATCGGAAGATGTAAATCCTGTTATCGACATTATTACAGAACATGGGAAAACAGGTCACAAAGGAGACGGTATTGTCTTTGTTTGCCCCATAGAAAAGGTGACAAGAATACGAGACGGAGAAGAAGGAGCTTCTGTTCTCAAATAAACCCCATGCTCTTTAAGGTTGCTTTAAGGGAGGTCACTGTATATTACAGTAGAACATAAAAACCGATTGAATCTTAAAAGACCAAATACACTATGGAATATTTTACTTCAAGAACAGTCGCCCTGACCTATGAACAGGCTATCGAAAAAGTGACCGACCTTCTCAAAGAAGAGGGGTTCGGCGTGCTGACGGAAATTGATGTCAAAGACACCCTGAAAAAGAAACTGGATGTAGACTTCAAGAAATACAAAATATTGGGAGCCTGTAATCCCAACTTTGCTCACCAAGCACTGCAGGCAGAAGACAAGATCGGTGTAATGCTGCCCTGTAACGTCATTGTGGAAGAAAATGAAGATGGTACCGTAGAAGTATCAGCGGTAAACCCAGTCGCTTCCATGCAAGCTGTTTCTAATAACGGGTTGCAACCCATTGCCGAGCAGGTTAAGAGCAATCTCGAAAAAGTAATTAACAACTTATAAATAATAATTGATCTGAATTTTCAATCCCATTAACCACAATAACGGTGACTATTATGAAACGTTTTACACTTACACTTTCACTGATTCTTCTTTTTGCCACTATGAGTTTTGCCCAGCAAAAAAATATGGAACAGAAGAAGCAACAAATGATGGAGATGATGCAGGATTCCTCAATGCAATCCATGATGATGGAGCATATGGCCAAAAATCCTGAAATGCGTCAAAAAATGATGCAGCACATGATGAAAAACATGGACGGCGACATGAAGATGGGCAACATGCAGGAAATGATGAAAAATAATCCCCAAATGAAGCAGCGCATGCAAAAACATATGGAAATGATGCAGTCTATGATGGATGGAGAAACAATGGACCACTCCAAAATGATGGAGATGATGGGCGACTCATCCATGATGAAAATGCATATGATGTGCATGCAGATGATGCAGGGCGGCATGATGGACGGCCAAGGAATGATGAACAAAAAAGATGGCATGAACGGCAATAACCATCAGCAACATCACAACTAATTATGGACTGGCTAAACGCTCTTAACACCCATTGGGCCCCGGTGCTCTGGATCCTGCTAGCCGGGGTCTCTCTTTTGATCTGGTACTTTGCACTGCGCGGAAAGCACCGGCTTGAAATCCGAAATGCGGCCATCGAAGTTCACCGGAGACGCCTACAAACCGGTGAGATATCGAAAGAAGAGTTTAACCGACTCAAACAATCACTCTCTACCAACTGACTATCATGAGTAAGAAGATGAGCAAGCATACCCTTTGGATGATCATAGGATGTGGAGTACCACTTCTGCTCTTGTTTTTTGCTCCTCTTCTGGGGTTGAGCAGTAACATAACCATCTTTCTATTTGTCGCAGCGATGTTTGCCTGCCATATCCTGATGATTGGCCACCACCGAAAAGGATCCAAACATCAAGATCACTAACATTAAATTCGGAGGTTACTATGAAAACGCTAAGTATTAAAAAATTAGGAATGGCCGTTGGTGCTACCGGTGCCGTTCTTTATATCGGTTGCATTATCCTGATGGTCTCAGTGGGAAGAGAAGGAACCATCTTCTTCTTTAACAGCCTATTGCATGGACTGGATGTAGAACCCATTATTCGCATGAGTGTCCCGCCATTGGACGCACTATTCGGCATTATCCAAACCTTTATTCTGGGTTGGCTGGTCGGCGCATTGATCGCGGCCATATATAATATTGGGATGGGTGAGGATGAAAAAGTGGAAGGCATGCCATCATGAAATGGTTGCCATGAACCTGTAACCCATTTTAATAGTCGACTAAATTAAAGGATAGACTGAAATTACCTTCTATTTTAAGGTTGTCTTAAGGCTCCTCTACCTATCTTAGATATAACTTAATTGCAGTAATTGCTGCAATTACAACTGTTAATAAAATATCAAGATTATGTTCTACGATCATCATTTTATTGGAATGCATTGGATATGGTGGATCATCGTAGTCGGTATTATCCTTTTAGTGGTTTTCAATGTCATTCCGTATCGACCCAACACAGAACTGGAAGAGAATGCCATGGAAATATTAAAGAAAAGGTTTGCCCGTGGGGAAATTGAACGGGAAGAGTTTGAGGAACGGAAAAAAATCTTAAAACAAAACAATTAATATTTAAGGCCAAACCTATGAAGAAAGTAAAAGTTGCCGTCAATGGCTATGGAGTAATCGGGAAAAGAGTAGCTGAAGCTGTGGACCTACAGGATGATATGGAGCTTATTGGTATTGGAGATGTAGCTGCCGACTGGAGAATTCAATCAGCTGAATCAAAAGGATACTCCATCTATGCCAATACCGAAGAAGGGCGAAAATTGATGACCAGTAAAAACATCAAGATAGCTGGCGATCTTGATGATCTGCTTGATAGTGCCGATGCAGTTGTAGACTGTGCTCCAAAAAAGTTTGGTGCTCAAAATGCCGAAAAATATAAACTTGCGAGCGTGAAATATATCGTACAAGGTGGTGAAAAGCATCAAACTACTGGACATTCTTTCAGTGCCGAATCGAACTATGCAACCGCCTTGGGAAAGGAAGCAACCCGTGTGGTATCCTGTAATACCACCTCCATCATACGAACACTTACAGCCTTGAAACGTGCGGATTTACTACAAAAAGCTCGTGGTACTTTGCTCCGTCGAGCCACTGATCCGTGGGAAAGCCACAAAAACGGCATCATGAATACACTGGTGCCAGAGCCGGAAATTCCCAGCCATCAAGGTCCTGATGCCCAAAGCGTTGATCCCGAACTGGATGTAGTAACCGCCGCTGTAAAAGTGCCGCAAACACTTTCCCATCTGCATTACTGGACCGTTCAACTGAAGCGTGAAACAAATAAAGAAGAAATCCTCGAAGCGTTCGGTACTTCAACACGAACCGCCTTTATACGTATGGATGACGAGTTATCAGCGAATAATACGGTAAAGGAATTAATGCTGGATATTGGCCGCCCTCATGGGGATATGTATGAGGTGGCCATATGGGAAGATATGTTGAAAGTGGAGGGAGACGAGCTTTACTACGCCTACCTGGTTGATAACCAGGCCATTGTAATTCCCGAAACCATCGATGCCATTCGAGCACTGACCGGCATAGAATCCAATCCGGAAAAATCGATAGACAAAACAAATCGATCACTGGGTATTACCCAACGGTTTATTTAACCAATGAACATACATTCCAAATTAAGAGGAATTGTAACATGGAACGAGGAATTGAACATTCAGGAGCCTGGGTTATAGCGCTTTTTGTTATCGTTATTGCTTCCTGGCTGTTATACAAGTATATGGCGCCCAAAACCTGGCGGGAGTGGGCGGGAGCCGGGTTAATTCAAGGCTTTATCATTGCATTGTATGCAGAGATGTATGGCTTTCCCCTTACTATTTATTTGATGGCACGATTCCTGGGAATTGACAGCGGGTCTGTGGATGCCAATCTCTGGTCCACATTATTAGGTATGGGGCAGACCGGCATGATGATCTCAATGATTCTGGGTTATATCCTGCTTTTTATTGGCTTCGGAATTTTTATCCAGGGCTGGCGTCAGCTTTACCATGCCAAGCAGGAAAACAGGCTGGCAACCGACGGATTATACAGCCTGGTCAGACATCCCCAATACACCGGATTATTTATCGGGCTTTTTGGAGAGGGGGTCATTCACTGGCCGACTATATTTTCCGTAGGCCTGTTCCCGGTTATCGTTTTCGCTTATGTCCTGCTTGCCCGAAGGGAAGAGAAGAAAGTAATTGAAGAGTTTGGTGAAGAGTATCTCCAGTACAAACAAGACGTGCCGGCCTTCCTTCCGGCGAAAGGCAACTGGAAACAGTTTATTCAACGGTCCGGTAATACTCTTGATAATACGGACTAATAAAATTTATAATTTTTTCAATCCAATAATGGTCTAAATATGGCACCGATCACAGTCACCAAGGCATCCGGAGAAAAAGAACTATTTGATGAAAATAAACTTCGCCGCTCACTTAAAAGCGCAGGTGCTGACCAACAAACTATTGATCGAATTGCAAATGCAATCAGCGATATCCTGTATGATGGTATTTCCACAAAAAAGATCTACAAAGAAGCATTTCATAAGCTTCGGCAACATTCAAACCGTTCCGCCGGGCGATATAAATTAAAGGAAGCATTATTGGAACTGGGACCTACTGGTTACCCCTTTGAAAAGTTTGTTGGCGAACTACTTAAGAGGTTAGGGTACCAAACTGAAACAGGAATTGTTGTGGAGGGCAACTGTGTATCCCATGAAATAGATGTGATTGCTGAGAAGGATAACAAGCATTTCATGATAGAATGCAAATTTCACAACCGAAAAGGGCATAAATGTAATGTGAAAGTCCCTCTTTACATTCAATCGCGATTCAAGGATGTGGAAAGAAACTGGAGTAGCCAGCCCGGTCACGAAGACAAGCAACACCAAGGATGGGTGGTAACCAATACTCGATTTACCAAGGATTCCCTGCAGTATGGCAATTGTATCGGTCTTAAACTATTAAGCTGGGACTATCCACAAGATAAGGGACTTAAAGACCTTATTAGCAAAGTGAATCTCCATCCTATTACTTGTCTTTCAACCCTTAGTAAAAAAGATAAACAGCGACTGCTTGAACAAGATATCGTTTTCTGCCAGCAGCTATGTGAAGATGAAAAGGTCTTAAACAACATGGGCTTGGACAACCGCAAGAAGAACCAAGTGATTAAGGAAGCTCAGGATATCTGTAATACCAATTCAAATGAAGTAACCAAATGAAAGATTCAGCTGATAAACACGCCGAAAGAGATCCTAAATTAATCATCTACTGCAAGAAATGGTGTGAATACCTCCAGGAATTAGTCAATTTACTTCGGGCCAAACAACAAACATTTACGTTTATCGATTTACGCTTTGATACCAAGCAAGCAAAAGCGTTGATATCTGAACTGGGAAATCCCTTGATTCTACCTGTACTCTTCTTAAATGGAACTTATCATGAAAAACCCCCAATTTCGAAAGTCAAAAGTATGTTAGATCGATATCAATGGCGAAAACAGGTTGACCAAAAGTATTATGGTACCCTACCAGTCCAAGACCATCAGTAACCACCTTACCTATGGCTACGATAAACGTCACAAAATCTTCCGGAAAGCAGGAGCCTTTTGATGAAAGCAAGCTTCGCCGTATGCTAGTTGCTACCGGTGCTGATTCCAAAGTGGTTAAGCAAATAATTAGCTCTATAAAAGGAAAACTCTATGAGGGCATTTCTACCCAGAGGATAACCGAAGAAGTGTTTCGGCAGCTCAGCAAAAAATCAGAAAATATTCGATTTGACAAGGCACCTCCAGAACACGAACTACCTCCCGACTTTGATAGTAAAAGATTGGATAGGCTACAGCACCACGCTTTCGATTATTTCTTGCATGAAACCAATCCGAATAACGGGCTGGTAGCAGACAATTCACAATTGGGGGCACCCGCCAGTATAGCATCGGTCGGTTTTGCAATGGGGGCCTATGTGGTTGGCGTAAATCGCGAATGGATGTCACGAACCGACGCAATACAGCGTACCCTTGCAGTCCTGCATTTTTTCTGGAATAGCGAGCAGAGCACAGCCCCGGACGCGACCGGCTATAAGGGGTTCTTTTACCATTTTCTTGACATGAAGACGGGTAAACGCGTGGGCAAGTGTGAACTATCAACAGTCGATACCGGTATCCTGCTGGCTGGCATGCTTGCGGCCGCTGCCTTTTTTGATCGAGATAGTGAAGACGAACAAGAAATACGTACCCTGACCGATGCCATTTACCATCGCGTAAATTGGAAATGGGCTTGCAATGGTGAGCCCACAATCACCCATGGCTGGACACCAGAGAATGGCTTCCTGCCATACCGATGGGAAGGATACGATGAAGCCGCACTTCTGTACATTCTTGCACTCGGTTCTCCGTCCCAACCACTACCGAAGGAAAGCTACGAAGCCTGGACCTCCACCTATGAATGGAAGAAGATATATAGCAATGAATTTATTTACGGAGGTCCGCTGTTCATCCACCATTATTCCTACATCTGGATCGATTTTCGTGGGATCCAGGATGCTTTTATGCAGGAAAAAGGAATCGACTATTTTGAAAACAGCCGCCGGGCTACCTATGTCCAGCAAGAATATGCCATACGAAATCCTTTGGATTTTAAAGGCTACGGAGAAAATTTCTGGGGAATAACAGCCAGTGATGGTCCTGGTTGGACCACGAAAAAAGTAAACGGTATTGAGCGATCCTTCTTTGGTTATGTGGCACGTGGTGCTCCCTACGGACCCGATGACGGCACGGTTGCCCCGTGGGCTGTAGTTGCCTCTCTACCCTTCACTCCGGAAATTGTACTACCAACAATTCAACATTTTCAAGACGTATATCCCCAGGTGACAGGAAAATATTGTCTCAGGTGCAGTTTCAACCTGAGCTATCCGAATGGGCAAAATGCCAATGATGGGTGGACCTCTTCCTACCATTATGGTATCAATCTTGGTCCTGTTATCTTGATGATAGAAAACCATCGATCAGATTTGATTTGGAAGCTCATGCGTGACTCCAAATACATTGTGACCGGTTTAAAAAAAGCAGGATTTATAAACGGATGGCTATGAATCCAATTAAAAAGGAAGTTTATCGTGAATTAACCTTAACTAAAGAAGGGAGCTATGATGAATAGAATGAACATTAGATTTACTCTGATAACAATAAGTCTCCTTGTTTTTCTATCCTCATGTCAAATGGGAAGATCTGACTATATGAGTGAAGAACAGCGGAAAGAATTAGAAACCGCTTACGATTCCTTGCAGTCTAATTACAAAATGCTCCTGGCAAACTACGAAGGTGCAACGGACACTCTGCCTTCTGACATACAATCTCTCTACAGCCAGATGCAAAATATGCACAGTGAGATGGATGTTAGCCACCGGCAAATGATGGCTGGCAACATGGGCCGTCATATGCAGGGCGATAACATGATGGCCGAAGGAATGGGTAGGCATATGCAGGGGCACATGACCGGTGAGTGGTATAGCCAGATGATGGGCATGCACGAGCAGATGGCGCGGCTGCACCAACAAATGGGACAGCAAAATATGGCCCGGATGAACCGGCGCCTCTCCGAAGAGTATGGCAAGATGATAAAGATGATTCCCGACTTAGATGAACCTACCGAAATACCGTTTAATGAAGAGGGAGATCCAACGTTACTAAATGGCGAAAGTCTGTTTTCACAAAACTGTGCTTCCTGCCACGGAGGCAATGCCGAAGGGGTATCAGGCGCTTTCCCTCCACTACTCAATTCAGAATGGATCACCGGTGACAAATCTACTCCTATTCGTATTTTGCTTCACGGCCTGCAAGGCGAAATTGAAGTGCAAGGGCAAACATATCAGGGCATTATGCCTTCGTTCAAGGCCCGGTTAAGCGCTGCAGAAATCGCCTCCCTACTCACCTATCTTCGGGAAAAAAGTGACGGCGATTATCCAACCGTTTCCCAACAAGATGTGGTAGAGGTTGCAAATTCATTCAGTAACCGGACGACTCCCTGGAGTGCGTCAGAACTAAATAAAAATTAAGCCTCTGATCCGTATGGGAGATAATCAACCACAAACAGCCCTCGTTCTTTGCGGAGGTGGGGCCCAAGGAGCTGCTGAAATTGGTTTCTATCAAGCAATGGTGGAACAGGGAGTAAAACCGGATTTTATAATCGGTACTTCCATCGGGGCTATTAATGGAGCTTTCATTGCATCTGGGTTGGATATAAATCAATTAAAGGAACTATGGAGAGGGATTTCAGAACAAAAACTTTACCGGTTCAACCCGGAACTCTTGTGGAAAGGGGGCAATGCTTCTAGTTTGTTCAAACCCACAGGTATAAAACATTTCCTAAAAAGGAATCTACCGGTCGATACTTTTGAAGAACTCGATATCCCGCTGACGGTAGTAGCAACTGATCTTCAAGAAGCTGGTTCTACCTATATTGATAACGGAGAATTACTACCTGCCCTGCTAGCCAGTTGTGCCCTACCAGTATATTTTCCTCCGCAAATTATCAATGGTAATCAGTTGGTTGATGGAGGAATCACCAACAATATTCCTATAGACAAAGCTTACGAGCTGGGAGCAGATACCATTTATTGCATGTTGAGCGATTGCAGACACCAGTTTAAAAACACGGTAAATGGATTGTTTAATATGATCATTCGTACTGCCCAGGTCAACCAACACGAAAAACTGAGAAATGACATCCAAGAGATTGCTAAAAATACGGATTTATATCTCCTGGATCTTTGTATCACAACTCACTTAACCAGCGTGCTTGATTTCAGCAAGACGGAGATGATCATTGAGGAGGCTTACCGGTTTTCCAAACGAGCTTTGGAACAGGGCTTTGGCTGCGTTCCGCTACCAATAAAAGAGTCTTGAAGAGACCTTCGAATACTTCCCCATAATCTCCTCTTGAATCGTTAGAAGGGGTTTGTGGAGGTACAAACGACGGTTATTCAAAGGCGTCTTAAAATAAACTAATAACGGGGAATATGGAGAAAAAAGAAATTACCATCCTGCTTTTCTGCTTGTTCCTGGTGATGATTGGCTACGGGTTGACCCTACCCATCCTCCCCTTTTTAGTTGAGCAATCGGCTAAATCTAACGGATTTCTGAATATTTCCCCGGCTCTTCATGTGGGATTAATGACCGGTATTTTCCCTTTAATGCAGTTTCTTTCAGCCCCCTTTTGGGGACGCTGGTCCGACCGCATCGGCCGGTCTCCAGTACTGGCCGCAGGCATGGGCGGCTATGCCCTCTCCCTTATCCTGTTTGGATGGACCGGTGACTTGGTTTTATTGTATATGCTCAGGGTAGGCGGGGGCCTTTTTTCAGCCTCCGTATTGCCCACGGTCAATTCCTGGGTTACAGACCTAAGCCCGGTAACAAACAGAGGAAAAGTACTGGCATGGACGGGTGGTTCGGCCAGCCTCGGTGTAATCTTCGGCCCGGTTTTGAGTTCCTTCTTTATTGATGTCAATTGGTTTGCCGGGTGGTCCTGGAAGTTGCTCGCTGCAAACACATATACGGTTCCCTTTATAATTGCCGGCGGGTTTTCAGTGCTGGCTCTGATAGCAGTATTATTATGGCTATCCGATGCATCATCTCAGAGTGAAAGCAACAGCTACCAACAGAGTAATCTCGGTTTTTTAAGCATTACTAAAGGTGAGATACTTCCGATTCTGATCTATGCCCTGATTGCCCAGGGAGCACTCTCGATGTTTGAAAGCACCTTTGCCCTGCATGCACAACAGACCCTCGGATACAGTGTCCTCGAAATGGGATTTATTTTTATGACCTGCGGACTGGGAATGAGTATCAGCCAGGTCGGACTGACCGGCTTTCTGATTGACTGGTGGGGAGAGGAGCGCCTGCTTCCTATAGGTTACCTGTTGATTGGGCTGGCCCTGTTTCTCTTGATGTTTGTCAATACTTTTATACTTATTATAGTAGTGGTGAGTATTCTTGCTGTGGGTATGGCACTGGTCACCCCCAGTCTGGCATCGCTGACGAGTAAAATAAGCGAGCAGAGGGTCGGTGAGCGAATGGGACTGCTGGCATCCATAAGCAGCTTGGGCCTTGCTGCCGGGTCATTTTTGGGAGCCGGTCTGTATTCACTAAATATTCATCTGCCTTATTTTTTATGCTCCAGTGTGGTACTAATTATCTTTTTTTACATGATCAGAAGACACCAAAATCAGGAAGTTAGTTTGTAATCATTTTTTCCCTCTCGATTATTTCACCTGATTTAAGCTTCCTTTAAGCCTCCCCATTGTATTATCTGGATAGAAAAGGTTTGCTTCCCTTTTTCCTAATTCCAATGTAAAGCAAGAAAGGAGGCACTTATGTGGTTTGATACGATATGGAATACCCCCCTGTTTTGGTGGCTCCTATTGACCGTTTTCGGTGCCGGATTCATCATACTGATCCTTTTATGGCGGCGCACCAAGTCCGATCCGGTAAAAGAACAGATGGATCATTTTTGCCGGTGCTATGCTCGGGGCGAAATAAGCCGGGAAGATTTTGAAGAGCTAAAAAAAGATTTACAGGTATTTAAAAAACAGAAAATCAAACTAAAGAGGAAGCGAAAACCAATAAAGCATGTGTAATATGAAGAAAAATATAAATAACCAATACGGAGACTATAATGGAATGGATAGCTGAAAACTGGTTCCTCATACTGATCATCATCCTTTTTGTGGGCATGCATATGTTCGGTCACGGAGGTCATGGCGGACATGGGAAACAAGGCGGAGGACACGGACACAGCCACGGTTCGTCCCAAGATCACTACCAACCCGATAATGACAAAAACAAACATCAACATCATTAACCAAATAAAAGGAGATTCTATTATGCTTAATATCAAAATCGTGAGCTGGGCGGCAGGTACCTTTACCTCGGTCAGCTTTATTCTATGCGTTATTTACGGACTAGTAACCCCCGAAAGCATTCACATGCATCAGTTCCTGGAAATTGTGCTTCCCGCCTTCGAATGGATTTCCGTGGGTAGTTTCTTCCTGGGGTTAATCGAAAGCTTTGCTTGGGGCGCTTATATCGGGCTGGTGTACGTGCCCATCTATAATTTTTTCTACAAACGGTGGGGATCTGCAACCGCCTGAGATTCAAAAAAAAGCAACAATCAAAGGAGCCGGATACAATCGATCTGCGTAAAGGTTTCCGGCTCCAGCTTTTTTATAGACGCTTCAACGGGATGCCTTAAACTTCAAATAGATTTCATATCATGAATAATGATTACAAAATGACAGTACGGCCTTATCCCGTCTCCAGTAAATTTGTACTTACCCTTGTTTCGCTTGGGCTGGGTCTGGGCGGACTGCTGCTGTATGGATTCGATATTGCCGGAGGTGCCCTGGCTGCCCTGTCCGCTGTTCCCCTGCTTAATACGGTATCTGCAACCACAACGGCTTTTTTCAATTATTAGCTAATACGTTTGTCGTGAGCATTCAATCAAGAATGATATGAGAAGTTTGGAAGTTTACCTCCTCAAGAATAGATTCCTACTTCTGATCAAAGTTTCTCTCTTCAATCTTTAATTTGGACGACAAAACCAATAATGCTTAAAAAAAACACTAAGAAAAAATGCTGCCACTTTATATTTGTTATTGTAGTGGGAGTTGGGTTATGGTGGCCATTTTTCCTCGATGCTAACGCCCAACAATCCAGGCAGATGTTACTTTTTGAAATCGACAGCAACCAGTACAAAAAGTGCAATTACAACAAACAGGGAGAGCTCCAATCCTTTCAAAAACTTCTGGTTGGTTCCATCGAGGAAGAAGCAGATAATTACCGTCTGCCGGTAGAACTGTATTCGTATAGTGCTCAAGGAGAACTCCAGGACAGCACCAAAACAATTTACACCTGTCAACCTGAAGAACAAAAAGTGTTGTTAAACATCTTCCCATTTACTGACTATGGAAAAGGAAGTCAAATCAAAGTGAATGTAGAGGACGAAAAAGCTTTTTATCCTGTTAATCCTGAAACCGACTGGGAGATGAAACCTATTGAATTTTCATTGAATATTGATAAAGGGCTGGTGGGCTTTTTGGGAGGAAATAGTAAAATTACCATGTACGACCGCAGGGTGGTAGCCAACGATACCCTGCAGATTGGGCAGTACCAAATTAATTCTGCAGTCGATCTCGGCGTCTACGTGCTGGGTATCAAAATAAAAGGATTCGGGTACCATGTTGTGGAAATAATTAACAAGAATCAGGGCATTATCTGGCAAAAATTTACCAGTGAAGATGACGGCAGCTATTTTGTGATTAGCTTGTTATAAACCGAATTGAAAAATGATTATAACTCCGAATTAAATGATGAATCCGGATCCTAAACAAACCCATTTCACTAAAAAGAGGTATAACACCACATCAATTATTTATAACCTGATGGAGTGGCCAGTCGAGCAATTATGGTATAAAAAGTGGCGACGAAAGCTATGGCAGAACATCCACGGACCAACAGTATTAGAAATTGGCGTGGGTACCGGCAAAAACATCCCGTATTATCCTAAAAATGTTGAACTAACAGGCATTGATCTTTCCCCCGGTATGCTGAAACGTGCCAAGAAATTGTTGCCGAAATCGATAAATGATTCGGTGACCCTCCGCGAAATGGATGCCCAGCAGATGGAATTCCCCGACGATACCTTCGACGAAGTCGTAGCCACTTTTGTATTTTGCTCGGTGCCTGATCCCATATTGGGATTAAAAGAGGCCCTGCGCGTCACTAAGCCCGGTGGCAGGTTGCATCTGCTTGAACATATGAAGCCGGAAGCATCCTTTCTGACCAGTATAATGGAAACACTGGATACTCCCATCCATTACCTGAGTGGGGTTCATATCGCACGACAAACCGTCTCGAATGTAGAAAAGGCGGGCTGGGATATCGACAAGGTTCGGGATTTAACGGCAACGGGCATCTTCAAAAAGATTGAAGCTACCAAACCACATTAGCCCTCAGTATCATTTACTAGTGGAAATTCGACCACAAACGTACTTCCTTTCCCCTTCCCTTTGCTGTAGGCTCTAATTTTTCCACTATATAATTCAACAATGGCTTTTACGAGGGGAAGCCCCAGCCCACTCCCTGGTTGCTCCTGCACTTCCGACTCATTCGCGCGATAGAACCGTTCAAACAGGTGCTTTTGCGTTTCCTCATCAAAACCGACCCCGGTATCACTAAGGTGGATAACCGCTTTGCCGCTGCTTCGTTGTAATTCCAGTTTCACTTCGCCTTCAGGAGTGTATTTCACTGCATTTTCCAACAGGTTATTGATAACCTCTTCGATATAGGCTCCATGAGCCCGTACCTGCAGGTCAGGGTCAATCTGGGTTTGAATCGTAATCTCCTTGCGATCGGCATCTTCCCGGTGCTGATCGGCTACTGCTGCAGCAATGTGGCTTATATTCACAATATCCGGCTTGGATCGGTGCACCGACTCCACTCTCGAAAGTTGTAGCAACAGATGCACCATTTCGCTCATTTTGCGAACTTCATTCAGCATGCGCTGGATCGTTTCCTGGTACTCCTCTTTGGAACGGGGTTTACGGAGCATGATCTCAGCATCACTACGCATCGATGACAACGGCGTCATGAGCTCGTGGGCCGCATCCGAGGTAAATCGCTTTTCACGCTCAAAACCCTTTTGCAGACGGTTCAGCATCATATTGAAGGTCTCGGCTAAGTCGGTCAGCTCATCCCGCACCTGGTAGTTGACCGGAATGCGTTTATCCAAATCGGTAGCTGTAATAGATTTTGCTGCTTCACTGATAGACGCCACCGGTGTAAGTGCTCTTCGGGACAGCCAGTATCCCCCCAGGATTGAAAACGCCACACTGATAACTATCAATATGATTATATACCGCTTGAAGCGATTCACCTCCTCATGCCGCGTCCACTCGAAACCGGTGACTTCCAGCCATCCGCAAAACTCACCCTCACTATTGTTAATAGGATAAAATAGCGTTCGCGCGGGAAGATCCTGCCACTGGCTGCTAAATGAATACTCCTCGGGCGTATCGGGAATCTCCGTATTCAAGGGCTGTGATACGTTTGCAAAGTTGGGACTTTTGTAAATCAGGCTATCATGCTGGTTATAGAGTTGAACATACGTGCCGTATTCAACCCCGCTTTCAAGTGCAGCATTTCTGCTGTACCCTGTAAGATTTATGGAGAGTGAGTCTTTGGTATGGATGTAGGGAATCAACTGCTCAGCTTCAAAGCGAAGGTGGCGGTCGTAATTGTGATGAATGGAATTATGAAACGTCTCGTACAAGAAATAGCCAAACAAACTGAGCATCACGAAAAGGCTAAGCCCGTACCAAAATGCCAGTTTCTTGGAGATAGACAGGCGATCAAAAAAGCTCGTTATACTACTCACAATTCTACTCATTTTTTGTTAATAAGCTCACTATTTAGTCGGTATCCAGCGCCCCGAATGGTTTCAATAATGCTATTGGAATCATCCCATGCCAGCTCATCACATTCCTCAAGTGATTCGCCCAGCTTTTGGCGAAGCGTCGAAATCGTAGCTTCAATCGTATTATCGCTCACGTAATAGGCAGATCCCCATACGCGTTCGGCGATCTGCGTCTTGGAAAATACCGCTTCCGGTTCTTTAAGCAGCAGTTCCAGCAAGGTAAACTCCTTGGGGCGAAGCGGCCGTTCGATGCCACAAATTTTAAGCTTGTGCTTTCGGCTGTCCAGCTCAATAGGCCCGGCAGAGACCGTTTCGGTATCATTAATTTCGGACGTTCGCCTGCCCAGAGCACGCACGCGAGCCAGCAGCTCCTCAAAGGAAAACGGCTTGCTCATATAGTCATCGGCGCCCGCATCCAGCCCGGAAACCTTGTGGTCCAGGTCGCCGAGTGCCGTCAGCATAAGAACCGGGAAGGTCCGGTCCTCTTTGCGCCAATGCTGCAAAATTTGCTTGCCATCCCGGTTAGGCAGCCGCCAGTCAAGGATAACAACATCATAATCGCTGACCATCCCCTGAAGCTCGGCCTGTTCTCCATCGTGAATGACTTCAACGACGTGCCCTTCCTCTTCCAATCCCCGCTTGAGGTTACCCGCAAGCGGCTTTTCATCTTCCACTAATAATATCCACATAAATGACTCTGCATTATGAAATAAAAATTTTCATGCCCAAAATAACAGACTCTAACCTTAAATGTTTTAAGCTTGATTTAAGGTTCACCTGTTATATTCCGGTTCTATGCTGAAATTAGATGTTAGAACACTAAAAAAGAGATCCAAAGACCAGCTATGAGTGAAGACAACACCATGACACGCCGAAAATTCCTGCGCTGTGCCGGTTCCCTGGCCGCTTTTGCCGGTGCAAGTGCCGTATTGCCGGGTTACGCATTAGCGGGCTTCGGCAGTGAAAAGCGAGATGTGTTAACCCCCAAAGGCCCCGATAATGTCATTGATCTGACTATCGGCAAAATGCCGCACAAGATTGATGGGAAGCGAGGAGAAGCCATTGGCATCAACGGTATGGTGCCGGCTCCCCTGATTCGCCTGAAAGAAGGTCAAGACGTGCTGCTTCGCGTAAAAAACAAACTGGATGAAGACACCTCTATCCACTGGCACGGCATTTTGCTGCCCTTCCAAATGGACGGCGTGCCGGGTGTCAGTTTTGATGGCATCAAACCAGGCGAAACCTTTGAGTACAGATATCCGGTTCGGCAGCACGGCACGTATTGGTATCATAGTCACTCGGGCCTACAGGAACAGCTCGGCCATTACGGGCCGCTGGTCATTGACCCCGCCGATGAGGATCCGGTCGAGTACGATCGGGACTACCCCATTGTGCTCTCCGACTGGACCTTCGAGGATCCCCACGACGTGTTGGCGAACAACATCAAAATGGAGGGGTATTACAATTACCAGAAGCGAGACCTTGGCGAATTTTTCAGTGATGTTAAAAAGAACGGTCTTGGCGACACCATTAAAGACTATGCCATGTTCGGGAATATGCGCATGAGTGCGACCGATCTGCTGGATGTCACCGGTGCAACTTATACCTACCTGATGAACGGCCGCGGTCCGAACTCCAACTGGAATGCCCTGTTTAAGAAAGGCGAAAAAGTGCGGCTGCGATTTATCAATGCCTCAGCCGGTACTACCGCCTTCGATGTCCGTATTCCCGGCCTGGAGATGACCGTGGTAGCAGCCGATGGACAAAATGTAGAACCGGTGCCTATTGAAGAGTTCCGCATCGGTATTGCCGAGACCTACGACGTTATTGTGGAACCCAAAGAAGAAAAACCCTACACCATTTTTGCCGAATCGCTTGATCGAAGCGGCTATGCCCGTGGGACACTTGCCCCCCGTGAAGGCATGGAAGCCTCGGTTCCCGCGCTTCGCCCACGCCCCAAGCGCGATATGAAAGATATGGGCATGATGATGTCGATGGACGGCATGGATATGGAAGGTGACGACATGGAAGAAATGGACCATGGGGATATGAATCACGGAAATATGGATCATGGCAACATGGATATGTCCAAAGACTCCAAATTCCCTGTCAAGCATGGCCCCGACAAGCACGGACCGGGCGCAGCCGCTATCGCCCAGAACCAGTTTGACCGGCTCGGCGATCCCGGTATCGGTCTCGGCAACGACGGACGAAAAGTGCTGGTTTATAACGATCTGAAAAGCCTGCGTCCCAATAAAGATACCCGCGATGCGCAGCGGGACGTAGAGCTCCACCTGACCGGCAACATGGAACGCTACATGTGGTCGTTTGACGGGGAACAGTTCCATGAAGTGGATGGCCCCATTGAATTCAAACATAACGAGCGCCTGCGGCTTACGCTGGTCAACGACACCATGATGGAGCACCCGATCCACCTGCATGGCATGTGGATGGAGCTGGAAAACGGCAACGGGCAGTATAATCCCCGGCAACACACCCTGCTCGTACAACCGGCTCAGCGCATTTCGGCCCTCATTACGCCGCGCGACAAAGGACGCTGGGCCTTTCACTGCCACATCCTGTATCACATGGAGCGCGGCATGTTCCGCGTCGTCCAGGTGGCCGATGAAGATGGCAGCATTTACGGACAGGATTATTCGTAAGCAGATCCAGCGAGCCTTAACGAACGAATGCTATCTGACATACAAAATTGCAACATAATGACCATGATTAAACGCACGTCAACATTCATTCTCAGTACGTTAGCTATCATTGTAATCGCCAGCAGCTCAGCTGTTGCTCAAAAAGCCCCTGAGTTCAGCAACGACCTGATGATGGACGATAAAACCTACGTCTATCTGATTGCTGAAAAGCTGGAGTATCGCAGCGTAAGCGGCATCAACCCGTTAATGTGGGAAGTGCAGGGCTATGTGGGCGGTAGCTTAAATAAGTTCTGGTTCAAATCCCATGGCGAAGCGCTGACCACCGAACGTGAAGCTGAAATGCAGTTTCAGGGACTTTACAGTAGGGCTATTGGTCCGTACTTCGACATTCAGGGAGGAATTCGCTACGACTTAGCCTATGAAGGTGGGGGCAACAAGTCCAGAGGTTTTGCGGTGATCGGCCTCCAAGGTATGGCGCCCTATTTCTTCCACGTGGACGGGGGGATGTTTATCAGCGAAAACGGCAATATTTCTGCTTCTGTGGAAGCCGAATATGACCTATTGTTTACCCAGCGATTGATCGGTCAGCCCGTGCTTGAAACCAGTGTTGCCCTCCAGGAAGTACCTGAATGGGGTGTCGGCTCCGGCTTCAACAATATCGGACTTGGCTTCCGACTTCGCTATGAGTTTGCGCGGGAATTTGCTCCATATATCGGCATCAACTGGGAGCGTAAGCTGGGCGAAACCGCTGATATGGCACGCAATGGAGGCGGACACGTAAGCAACCTAAGCATGGTCGGCGGCGTTCGCATGTGGTTTTGATGCTAAGTACAGGTATGTTAGATCAATAAAAATTAATTCAGAAACCGAGTTATGCACGATTTTAATTTATTTGGAGGCGGTTGGATGATGTTCATATGGTGGTTTTTATTAATAGCATTAGTCGTGATTGTCGTTCGAGCTCTTATGAACTCCAATCAAAATAATAAGAACAATGATACACCTATGGATATCCTTAAACGCCGATATGCCAGTGGCGAAATTGATGAAGAAGAATTTAACAAGCGTAAAAAAGAATTACACAAATGACTAAAGCTGATGTCATTATTCATTAATGATTATAATCAATTTCTCTATGATCCCATTACAACCTAATAACAGGCGCCCAGCATGAAGGACTGGGCGTCTGCCTTTGAAAGCAAAAATTCAATACACATTATTACCTATGGATTTTATAAGTCTTTACGGTGAATCAGCAAAAACGGCTTTGGGTTTTTTCTGGAAATCCGGATGGGCCTTTGTGCTCGGCTATTTTGTCAGTGGCATGATCCAGGCCTTTGTGCCCAAGACAGAGCTCACCAAATACATGGGCGACGCGGATCTCAAAAGTATTTCTTTGTCTACGTTCTTTGGCGCTGCTTCATCGTCCTGCTCCTTTGCTGCCCTGGCGGCCGCCCGGTCATTAGTCAAAAAAGGAGCTCATTTTATCGCCGCCGTAGCCTTTATGTTTGCCTCTACCAATCTGGTTATTGAGCTGGGGATATTGATTCTCATTTTTCTCGGATGGCAATTTTTAGCTGCGGAAATTATCGGCGGACTTGTCCTTATTGCGATAAGTAGCCTGCTCATTAAATGGACCTATCCCGAAAGCTGGCTACAGGCAGCACGAGAGAAAGTAGAACAAGAGGATGACGGGCTGACCGAAGATTTTGACTGGAAAGAGCGCATCACCAGCAAAGAAGGATGGCAGCTGGTCGGCCATAAGTTCGTCAACGACTGGAAGATGGCCTGGGAGGATATCCTGATCGGTTTTACCATTGCCGGCTTTGTAGCCGTGCTGGTGCCCGAATCATTCTGGACGAGCCTGTTCCTGGTTGATGCCCACCACCTCCCCGACTGGCTGGTAGCGCTGGAAAATGCCGCTATTGCGCCTTTTGTGGCTGCCTCTACCTTCATTGGCTCGATGGGGAATATTCCGCTGGCTACGGTCCTTAATCAAAACGGGGTGCTCTTTGCCGGTATCATGGGTTTCATCTATTCCGACCTGATGGTGCCACCCCTGGTCCACATCAACGCCAAATACTACGGCTGGCGCGTAGCACTGTATATTGCCGGAGTTATGTTTGTCAGCATTGTACTTACGGCTTTGATCTTGAACGGTTTGTTTACATACCTGGACATCGTGCCCGAAAGCAGACGAGTAGTCTCAGAAATCACCCAGTTTAAAATTGACTACACATTCTGGATGAACCTTGTATTTGTCTGGATCGCCGGTGGGTTGGTCTGGCTCCACAAAAAATATATTCAGGAACATGAAATGAAGATGATGGATATGGAAGGCGGCGGCAAGATTAAGAAATTTGCGGTTACCCTATTTATTATCATCAATGTGTTAGGAATATCAGCATTCGCTTACACCCAACTATTATAACAAATAGAACCTCGTACTATGGAACTAATTCCCGAATGGGCCCCCAATATACATCCGATTATTGTTCACTTTCCTATTGCGATTCTGTTATTGGCAGTGCTGATGGATCTACTAACCTTCTTTCTGCCAGACAAATGGTGGGATAATCTAAAAACCACCCTGCTCTATGGCATTGGTGCTGTTTCTGCTATTGCCGCCTATTACACAGGTACCCTGGCGGCTGACAGTGTTTTTCTACCCTCGGGCGCTCAATCGGTTTTGAACGAACACGCCGACTGGGCGTTGTGGACCGTCTGGTTCTTTGGAATTTATGCCCTGCTACGAATTGCACTCCATTGGTATCAAAAGATGGACCAAAGAATGATCAAAATTGGACTGTTTGTAATCGCCCTGCCCGGAGTGTTCTTCCTGTATGAAACAGGCGACCACGGTGCCGAAATGGTCTTTGGGTACGGAGCAGGCACCGGACAGCTGGTAGAACAGCAAAGCAATGCCTCAGTTTCTACGGATAGTCTACAACAGTCAAATTCAACATTTACGGTCAGTGACAATGGCAACTGGACGTGGGAGATCGGTTCCAATGGAGTAAGCACGTTGCTTTCTCAATTCCGATGGCTGGAAGGATCTGCTTCAGCGCTACAGCCAACGATTGTAAACAGTGGCAATAATCACTTGCTTGAACTATCTGTTGATTCTACCACGAACTTTTTTGTAGGGCAAAGTACTTCCCAAAACGTGCAGGTCGATTATTACGTGGACCTGTCTAATTTTGAGGGAGATGTTTCACTGGTCAACCACGTGCAGGATGCCCAAAACTATGATTTTGTTATGCTCTCTTCCGATGGCACCATATCACAGGGACGAGTTAGCGGTGGTAATCGTGAAGTGTTTGCCGAAGAATCTTATTCGGCCTCAGGCATGCTGTTTATTCGCACCGTTGGCAACGGCACGCATTTCCGTGGCTACATCAACAAAGAGATGGTAGTGCATGGCCATGGGGAAGCCCCCGATGCCGGTAGCGTGGGGCTTCGGTTGAATGGAAGCGGAACGGTGCTTATCGATCGCGTGACCTTAACACAACTCAATAATCATTAAACAATATTATGTCTACTCGAATATCACTCATAGTAATTCTACTTTTTATAGTCGGAACATCCCTTGCCGTAGGGCAAGATTCTGCAACAGAGAAAAAGGTAATCAAGACGCTTGATGCATTCCATCAGGCTATTATTGAGAACGACAGTCAAACGGCCAAGCATCTGCTCTCAGAATCAGCCCGAATCCTGGAGGGAGGTAACATCGAAACTAAGGATGAATATTTGTCTCATCATTTCCACTCGGATGGCAAATTTCTAAGTGCCATGAAACGTGAAAATGAATCACGTGATGTTACCATTGAGGGAAATATGGCCTGGGTCTCAACGCAAACCCACACCTGGGGCACCTACAGCAATAGAACATTGGATCTGAACAGTCTCGAACTGGCAGTTCTCAAGAAAGAAGAAGGAAACTGGAAAATCACCGCACTTCATTGGTCCTCGGCCAGTCGAGACTAAATCTCAATTCATACTTTTTCTTCAAGTCCTGCATTATTGGTGCAGGACTTTTTTTATGGGAACCCCCGTTTGATTTAAGGTTCATTTAAGGAAGTTGGTGTTAGTTTAGTCAGAAATAAGACATAGAACTCTTTTTTATAACTGATTGAACAAAACACGCAGCATTAAAAATGAACAAAATCATCTTTGCTCCCCTGTTATTACTCCTTCCTCTTTTGCTGTTATCCCCGTTTGAAGCAAATGGTCAGACAAGTGATTCAACGCTTGTCCTGGATAACCTGATCCAAAAAGTGTTAACCAAGAATCCTGAACTCCAGTCTTCTTACCGAGAATGGGAAGCAAGCAAAACCCGAATTTCTCAACAAGAGGCATTGCCCGATCCAACGCTCAGCTTAAACCTCATGAATCTGCCGGTTAACAGTTTTGCCCTTGATCAGGAACCGATGACCGGTAAACAGATCTCCCTGATGCAGCCTTTCCCTTTTCCGGGGAAACTGCACCTGAAGGGAGACATCGCCAGAAGCACCTCGGAGATCACCCTGCACCAGCACCAAGAGTTAAAAAATCAGCTTATCAAGAAAACCAAGCA
This sequence comes from Fodinibius salinus, assembly GCF_008124865.1. NCBI lineage: Bacteria > Pseudomonadati > Balneolota > Balneolia > Balneolales > Balneolaceae > Fodinibius > Fodinibius salinus. The sequence goes on from NZ_VNHY01000002.1 coordinate 335,149, forward strand.
GGCGTACTACGATCTTTACTATATAGATCAAGCCCTGAGGACCGTGGTCAATAACCAGGAACTACTCAAGGAATTTGTGGAAATAGTCGAAACCCGCTATAGCGTGGGAAAGGGTATCCAACAAGATGTACTTCGCGCCCAGGTAGCACTTTCCAAAATGATTGACCGGGAGCTTAAGCTTCGCCAGCAACGCGAAGGTATCCAAGCACAAATAAATGCTCTCATAAACGAACCGGCCGATGCCCAACTGGGAAAAGCCGTAGCTACAGAACCGGAACCAAGGGAACACGAATTAACCACCCTTGTTCAGCGAGCCGATAGCACCAGTCCCATACTCGCTGCATGGAAAACAGCCGTAAATCAAAGTGGTCAACGGGTAGATCTGGCCCTGAAAGACCGCTATCCCGATTTCGGAATTGGTGTGGCCTATACCCAAAGGGATGAGCTAAAAAATGGGATGCCGGGTTATGATTTTGTCTCGGCCATGTTCAATGTCAAAATTCCCCTCTTTTACAATAAGAAGCAGCAGAAAAAGGTACAAGAAACCCGCATCAAGCAGTCTTCCATGGAGTATCGCTACCAAAATGTAGCAAACTCCGTAGAACAGATGCTTCAGCAGTCATTGACCAATCTTGAAAAAAACCGGCGGCTGATCGACTTATATCAAACCGGCATCATCCCCCAGGCCGAAAAATCGCTGGAATCCTCGATGGCCGGATATCAGAATAACAAAGTCGACTTTCTGTCCCTTCTCGACAGCGAGCTGACCCTGTTTCAGTTTCGACTGGATTACCACCGATTTGTAGCCGATTACCAAAAAGCGGTGGCAGAAATAGAAGCACTAACCGGCACGGAGTTTTAAACCATTTTAGAAAAACAGAACAATGAGGACAACCACCATGAATACCAAATCTATACTTCTTTCCCTCGGGGTAATTGCCATATTTACATTAGGCGGCTACTGGCTTGGGACCCAAACTACAAACGCTTCAGCATCAAATACTCAACCTGTCGAAGAGATGCAGCATCAGGAGATGCAGGATACATCGAAATCCGACACCAAAAATCAGGAAGATCGTGAAATCCTGTATTGGCAGGCTCCAATGAATCCCAGCGAGATCTATGACGAGCCCGGCCAATCCAAGATGGGAATGGACCTGGTACCGGTCTATGCCGACGAAGCGAACAGCTCGGAAGGAATGGTAAAAATTAATCCTGTCGTCGTTCAAAATATGAATGTCCGCACAGCAAAAGTTCAGCAAAAAGATCTTTCCACCGTCGTAAGTGCTGTCGGAAAGGTAGAATATGATGAGCAAAAGCTCTTCAACGTAAATCCCAAAATTTCCGGCTGGGTGGAGAAACTCCATGTAGATTATACGGGGAAAATGGTTGAGCGCGGACAACCACTGTTCAACATCTATTCTCCGGAGCTGGTTACTACGCAGCGTGAATACCTGCTGGCTCTTAAAACACAAGATAAAGTGAGCACCAGTAGTTTTGAATCCATTCGCGATGGAGGGAATAGCTTGCTCAATGCTACTCGAAAGCGACTGGATTACTGGGATATCCCTGCCTCGGAGATTGAACAACTAGAGCAAACTGGTGAAATTAAGAAAGCGGTAACACTGAAATCACCGGCAAGCGGCGTAGTAGTCCACAAAAATGCCGTCGAAGGTGAATTTATTAAAGCGGGTACCCCCGCCTATAAGATTGCTGATCTTTCCACCGTCTGGGTACAAGCCAGCGTGTATGACTACGAAGTCCCCTGGATTAAGGAAGGACAATCTGCCCAGATGGAACTTTCCTACCAGCCGGGCAAGACCTACCGAGGGTCCATTGCTTATGTATATCCCAGCCTGGACCAAAAGACCAGAACCGTTCAAGTACGCCTGGAGTTTCCCAACCCTAACCTTGAACTGAAGCCGGGAATGTTTGCCAATGTACGTATTCAAACGCATCCCAAAAGTAATGTCATTGTCATACCGAATGAAGCCATCATCCGAACCGGGGAACGCAATATTGTATTTGTTGCCAAGGGAGAGGGAGCCTTTGAGCCCCGCGAGGTAATGCTGGGCATGGAAGGCGGCCCGCGAAATAATGAAATCGAAATACTAGAAGGCGTAAAACCCGGTGAAGAGATCGTCACCTCGGCCCAGTTCCTCTTCGATAGTGAAAGCCGCTTGCAGGAAGCCATCCAAAAAATGCTACAGCAAAAGACGAGTTCGCCAGACAAAGAAATGCAGGATATGGATATGTCCGGCGAGGAAATGAACCATGAAGATATGCCAGTTGACACTACCGATCATTCAAACATGAATATGTGATCCCATAAGCTAAGTTATAGCGCAAACCCTTATTAAATATTTTAGAGATTTAAGAAAATGCTACAGAAAATAATTGAACTATCCGTTAATAACCGCTTCATGGTGATCATTGCAAGTATCCTGTTGCTGGCGGGCGGTACATATGTAATGTATCAAACCCCCGTGGATGCCATTCCGGATCTCAGTGATGTGCAGGTCATTGTCTTTACTAAATATCCCGGTCAGGCCCCGCAGGTTGTGGAAGACCAGGTCACCTACCCGCTGACTACCACGATGATGTCAGTACCCAATACAAAAACAGTGCGCGGCTACTCCTTTTTCGGGCTTTCATTTATCTATATCATTTTTGAGGATGATACCGATATGTACTGGGCCCGAAGCCGGGTACTGGAATACCTCAATACCGCAGGTAGTAACTTGCCGGACGGCGTGACTCCTACCCTCGGACCGGATGCCACCGGTGTTGGTTGGGTGTACGAGTATGTATTAGATGGTGGTGATCAGTATGATCTCCAGCAACTGCGCTCTATCCAGGATTGGTTCCTGAAATATGAACTACTCAGTGTGGACGGGGTAGCTGAAGTTGCCAGTGTGGGAGGTCACGTCAAACAGTACCAGGTTGAAGTGGATCCAGATAAACTGCTGGCTTATGGTATCCCATTGTCGAAAGTGAAAATGGCTATCAAACGCAGTAACAATGATGTAGGTGGCCGCTTGGTGGAAATGGGCGAAACTGAGTTTATGGTCCGAGGCAAGGGATATATTCAAACCGTCGCAGACGTAGAAAATATCCCTATCGGCACCGATGGTAACGGCACCCCCGTGACCATTCGCAATGTGGCCAATGTTCAATTAGGTCCTGACCTGCGCCGCGGCGTAGCTGACTGGAATGGTGAGGGAGAAACCGTCGGAGGCATAGTAGTGATGCGCTATGGTGAAAATGCCCTTCAGACCATCAACAATGTAAAATCCAAACTGAAAGAACTCAAAAGCGGCCTGCCGGAAGGAGTAACTATTAAGACGGCCTACGACCGATCCAGTCTGATCAACCGAGCTATTTCATTTTTGGAGGAAAAACTGATAGAGGAAAGCATCGTGGTCGCGATCATTGTCATGATATTCCTGTTACACTTCAGGAGTTCGCTGGTGGCTATAATCAGCTTGCCTATCGGTATTTTGGCAGCCTTTCTTGTGATGTATTTTCAAGGTATCAACGCCAATATCATGTCGTTGAGCGGTATTGCCATTGCTATAGGAGCGATGGTGGATGCAGCTATTGTAATGGTGGAGAATGCCCATAAACACCTGGAAAAAGATAAGGGGAAGAAGGGACACTGGCGGATTATTATAGATGCATCCAAAGAGGTGGGACCGGCCCTGTTCTTTTCCCTGCTGATTATCACGGTCTCATTTCTACCGATCTTTGCCCTAGAAGGGCAGGAAGGACGCCTCTTTAAACCACTGGCCTTTACCAAAACGTATGCCATGGCTGCAGCAGCCTTGCTCTCGGTCACGCTGGTACCTGTATTAATGGGATATCTAATACGCGGAAAAATTCAACCCGAACATAAAAATCCCGTTAACCGGTTTTTAATCTGGGTCTACCGACCGGTTATCAATTTGGCAATGCGTTTTAAATGGACCACCATCATTGCCTCTATTGCGATACTTGTCATTTCCATTGTGCCCCTGCAACGACTCGGTTCAGAATTTATGCCTCCTATTGAAGAAGGCGACCTGCTATATATGCCCACCACCGACCCGGGCATCAGTATCACCAAGGCTAAGGAGCTGCTGCAACAGACCGACAAAATTATCGCCAGCTTCCCGGAGGTTGAATCGGTATTTGGTAAATCCGGACGGGCACAGACCTCTACGGACCCGGCTCCGTTATCGATGTTTGAAACCATTATCCAGCTCAAGCCCGAAGACCAGTGGCGGGAAGGAATGACTTTGGATAAGCTAAAACAGGAAATGGATGAGGCCATCAACATTCCGGGACTTACCAATGCCTGGACCATGCCGATTAAAACTCGAATTGATATGCTTTCTACAGGTATTAAGACCCCGATTGGAATAAAAGTAACCGGCCCTGATCTTCAAACGCTTTCCGATCTCAGTCAGGATATTGCATCGGTGGTGCGCGATGTGCCTGGCACCCTCAGTGTCTTCGCTGACAAGACCACGGGCGGCAACTACCTGGACTTCAGCATCGACAGGAAAGAAGCAGCCCGATACGGCCTGACAACCGGGGATGTGCAGGATGTAATTCAATCAGCTATTGGCGGCATGAACGTAACAGAGACCGTGGAAGGGCTGGAACGCTATCCGGTGAACGTGCGATATGCCCGAGAGAACCGTGAAAACCTTACAGATCTCGGACGGGTATTGATCCCTACGCCTTCCGGCGCTCAAATTCCAATTGAATACGTCGCCGACCTGCAGATCCGCAAAGACGCCCCGGTGATCAAGACTGAGAATGCCCGCTATTCCAGCTGGGTATATGTTGATCTTACCACCTCCGATATTGGAAGCTATGTAAATCAGGCCCGACAGACGGTAGACGAAGGGCTGAACCTGCCATCCGGCTACAGCCTCACCTGGAGCGGGCAGTACGAATACATGGAACGGGCCAAGAAGCGCCTGCAGGTTGTAGTCCCAATAACTCTGCTGATCATCTTCCTGCTGCTGTATTTTAACTTTAAAAATCTCCAGGAGAGTCTAATCGTGCTATTGACCCTGCCCTTCTCGTTGGTAGGCTCTTTTTGGCTGTTGTATATCCTGGGATATAACCTGAGTGTAGCTGTCGGCGTCGGTGCTATTGCCCTTGCCGGGGTGGCTGCCGAAATCGGAGTCATCATGCTCACATATCTGGATAATGCGTATAACAATCGAAAATATAATGACAATATGAACAACCTTGAAGACCTCAAGCAGGCAATATTTGAAGGATCGGCTCAGCGAATCCGCCCGATATTCATGACTGTCTGTGCCATTACCGGCGGCCTGCTGCCTATTATGTGGGGTATGGGAACTGGTGCAACCGTTATGAAACGAATTGCTGCCCCGATGGTTGGAGGAATGATATCAGCGACGATACTAAGCCTGGTAGTATTACCGGTTATCTACTACCTATGGAAGAGCCGGGAAGTAAAACAGCTGGCACAAACAACAAACGATGACCAACAGATAACCAATTAACGTCATGAACAAAACCTGACAGGTCTAACAAAAAGGTGACCATTATGAATGAAATCAAAGCATTTATTCGCAAACGAAAAGCAGAAGAGGTCATTGACGGACTAGAAGCCGAAGGGTTCTGCTGTATGACCATCATTGATGTCATGGGACTGGGTCGCATGTCGGATCCCGAAAAAGCACAACTGTCTATCAGCATAGCCGAACGATTCTCTGATATTGTAAAATTGGTTGTGGTCTGCACTCAAAATGACACAGAAGAAGTGTTAGAGATCATCCAAAACCATGCTCGCAGTGGCCAACCCGGCGATGGCATCATCTATGTGACACCGGTATCCAAAACGATTCATATACGAAGCGGTAAAACCGGAGGTAGTTTCTTGCAAAGTGAAAGAACGTCCAATTGACCAGGTAAATAAACCAATAAGTCCAAATGACCTTTGTATTTTATTACTACTTGTAATAGGAATAGCCGGATTTATGCCAGTCATTAGCACTTTTAAATTGTTGCAGTAAATTGAGAACGAGTCTACTAATTATTTTTACGTTGGGTGTTTTTATAGCTATTAGTTGTTCTAGTGAACCACCTGACCAAAGGGAACCAGTTACCAAAGGGCGTTGGTTTACTCAAAAGCAATTCCAGTTGGGCAAGCAGGTATTTACAACCAATTGCGCCAGTTGTCATGGTAGTCGAGCCCAGGGCATTGTTGAAGACTGGAAGCAGCGAAATCCCGACGGGTCTTTTCCGGCGCCCCCACTGGATGGCTCGGCCCATGCCTGGCATCATCCCCTGAGCGTACTGGTTCGACAAATCAATGAAGGCGGTGTAAAGCTGGGAGGTACTATGCCTGCCTTTGGTGATACCTTAAGTGATGAGGAAGTCATTGCGGCCATTGCCTATTTTCAAAGTTTTTGGGATGAACAAACCTATAACCGATGGGTACAAATGAATGCTGATCAGTAGTATTCCAAATTATTGACGCTTAACACCTTGGAATAGTTTCAGCTTCGTTTAAGCTACCATGTTGTTACTTGATGTATAAACCTCAGCCTAATTGACACTGATGGAAAACAGCAACGTTTTGTACATAAAGAACATGGTGTGCCCCCGCTGCAAGCTCGCAGTTAAAAATCTATTAACTGATATGGGCTGCAACGTTCTTGCTGTTGAATTGGGGCAGGCAGTAGTCAGCTCAAGGTCTCTCCCTGCTATATCGGAAGTTGCTAATAAATTGAGAACGATTGGGTTTGACCTTTTATCTACCCGGAAAACCAAGTTAGTTGAAAGGATAAAAATTTTGCTGATCTATGACATTTATTACCAATCATGCCAGGTAACGTTATCACAGGTGCAAAACTATCTTGAATTAGCTACCCACCAGAACTATCAGTACCTGGACACTCAATTTTATTCCGTCTATCAAATATCTATTAAAGACTACTGGGATAAACTAAGATTTGAGCGAGCGAAAGAATTGCTTTCGTATAATGAAAAAGCTCCTGATGAAATAGCTCGGGAGTTGGGCTACGCCACGGAGGATGATTTGGAATTAACATTTAAACAAAACCTTCATTTATCAATATCAGAATATATCCAATCAGAGAATAATTATAGATCGCCACTCAATAAGCTACCGTAAAATATTTTTATTTGACTCTCGACCATGGTACAGGGCTTATATTACAGATGAATTGTATTCTTTAATGTATAGGAGGAATTGTTATGCCACTCAAAAAAGGAGAAGTTTACCAATGTCCAGACGATAGTTGTGGTTGTGAAGTCACCGTAACCAAAGGTGCCCCCAGCGACTGCTCGGGGACGCAAAACCCGACTTGTTGCTGCGGCAAAACCATGGTAAAGAAACAATGAGATTAATAAGCATCCGGGGAATGCCTCGGATGCTTACCTAATTCCAACATTTGTGTTCAGCAGGTGATGTGTATGATTGAAAACATGGATGAAAAATATAACGGAATCACCACCTACAAAATTGGTGACGTAGCTAAACGGGCTGATGTTAATAAAGAAACCGTGCGATACTATGAGAAACGAGACCTGATCCCTAAGCCTGATCGGCGCCGCTCGGGTTATCGCATTTTTACCCAGCGCCATATTGATCAGATCCGGTTTATAAAACGAGCCCAACAGCTGGGCTTTACCCTCAGTGAAATTAAAGAGCTGTTGGAGCTGCGGATGAATGCGAATACTACCTGCCCGGAGATCAAGAGCGAAGCCCAGGAAAAATACCGGGATGTAAGGGAGAAGATCGAAGATCTCAGACGCATCCAAAAAACATTGACTGATCTTATTGATTCGTGTTCTGAAGAAGGACCTGTCGGAGATTGCCCTATTCTCGAAGCTTTAGAAGGAAAGAACGAAACTGGAAAGCAACTTAGAAAATGAATGAACAAGTAAAACTTCAATCCACAATTACGTGTCCTGAATGCGGGAATCAGGCGGAAGAAGATATGCCAACAGATTCCTGCCAATATTTTTGGGAATGCCCAAATTGCAACAAAATTCTAAAACCTCAGAAAGGTGATTGTTGTGTATTTTGCTCCTATGGTGATATCCCATGTCCTCCGGTTCAAAAAGAAAAATCCTGCTGCTAATTTATTGATCTAATGCAATAATACGCAAAGGATTTTGAATCTATGTATGATCAAAATTAAGACTAATTTATAGGTTTTAATTCTTCGTAATTTTTCCGAATTTCGTCTGCGCTACTCTCAAGTAGCGTCTCTCTTGATGAATAGTTAGGGCCCTAGCTTTGAACGGCTAGGGCCTGTTTTATTAGGATAGAAAATATTTCTTCAAATACTTGGAGGAGAAGGATTCGATAATTGAGCCTTTATCATGTACAGCTATTGAATAGAAATGAATATCATTCCCAGTTTTCATATTAGTTGTTACATATGATGTTACGTGACCTATCAAAATCAACCTGTATGAATCATAAAGGCATATATCAGTTTGGCTTCGGATCAGAAGGTTAGGGGTTCGAATCCTCTCGGGCGTACTTTCAAACAATGTGCTCGTCATTTTGGGCGGGCACATTTGTATTTAAATTCCCTCCTCTTAACCTGAAAACAGTATTACTCCTAATAAGATCATATAAAGAGTAATATAACCAATGTGGCAATTCTATCGCCCTTTCTATTACCGTCGGCTACAAGACCACTCGTTAGTGGAAACCCCATGCCCGTATTGCTGTATTTTAATCAGTTTTCTTAAATTGGTGTTATAAATTCAACGCTATTAATTTGTCAATCCATACTTTCTACATATTTGTTTATTAACTTGAATCAAAAATATGATACAATAAGCTTATAAATTATGCGTGCCCTTATTGTAGAAGACGAACCTTTATTAAATGAAGAGTTAGAAGAACAGCTGCTGGAGGAGCAGTTTAGCGTAGACTGTGCCGAAACGCTTCAGGAAGGGGGCGATTTGGTAGCCGGTGATGAATATGATTTAGTACTCCTTGATCTGGGCCTGCCCGACGGCAATGGATTAGAGCTGCTAAAGATGATCAAGAAGTACTATGAGGAAACGGTGGTAGTAATCCTAACTGCCCGCGGTGAGGTAGAGGATAAAGTCAAAGGCTTAGAGTTGGGCAGCGATGACTACTTGGCTAAACCATTTGCAATGGCTGAATTGCGTGCTCGTATCCACGCTGTACTACGACGACGTTTTAAAATAAATGAAAATGAAATAGAAGCCGGTAAGCTACTGCTTAATCTTAATCACATGGAAGTCCGTTATGACGGCCAGACGCTTGACCTTACCGAGACGGAATATAAAATTCTGCGCTATCTGCTTTTGAATAAGAATAAAACAATCACACGTATTGCACTAGCCGAACATATCTGGGGTAGTAAAGTAGATGATCGTTTTTCGCTGGATTTCATTAATTCGCATATGAAAAACCTTAGGAAAAAACTTTCAAAAGCCGGAGCCCCAGAACTGATTGAAACGGTTTATGGCGTGGGATATAAATTGGATATCCATGAAGCTCAACAATAAAATACTCCTTAGCAATCTAGTACTCTCCGTGATAATTTTCTTGATTACCAGTATTGGCATGTATTACCTGGTGAACGACACGGTGTATGATGAGCTCGACAATCATCTGATCCAACACAAGATTGACCTTATGAACCAGGTACAGGGTGATCCTGCAAGCGTGGGGCAAGTCCAAGAATTGGGTGGACTCGGCTCTTATGAGTGGATTGATATTTATCCCTATGAAGGGGAAGTAAAACTCAATGCGAACAATTTCACCACCTTGGATACGACGCGGAATCCCGATGAGGTAAGCTCGGAGGCCTATCGGAGGCTAGCTACCACTATATCGGTTAACGATCGTTATTATACTGTAAAAATTTATGAGGAGGTGGCAGCCTGGCAAAACATCAGTATGACGATTTTGGTTAGCGTGTTAGCCGGCTTGTTAATTTGGATATTATTGCTCTACCTACTTAACCAAATGGTATTCGATCGCATTTTGACCCCCTTTTATGACACCGTAGATACCCTCGAAACCATTTCCGATCCTACAGACTTTGAGGAAAAGTTTCCCGACTCTACAACATATGAGGTTAAAGTCTTAAACGATGCCTTAAATACGATGTTAAACCAAGTACGATCGTCGTTTGAGGACCAGAAAAAGTTTATTCAGAATGCCTCACACGAATTGCTGACGCCCCTATCGATTATCCGTCAAAAGGCCGAGAAGATTTTGTCCAATGCTGATAATTGCAGTCAACAGACATTACGGGCAGCCAGTGAAATCCAACAGACCACCGTACGACTGAGCCGGCTCAGCAATGCTTTGCTACTAATCAGTCGCGTAGAAAATAAGCAGTATGAGCTTGACGAACAGATTGATATCAATGCAGTAAGCAATGAAGTGCTGGAGGAACTCGATGACTTTATAAAGTTAAAGAGTATTACTGTTGAGAAAGACTTTGAAAACGACATCACCATACAGGGTAACAAAGAACTAATTCACTCGGCTATCTACAACATTGTACAGAACGCGGTAAAATTTTCACCGGAGAGATCAACAATTCACATCCAGACAAATGCTGGATCGGAGCAGGAAGAGTTAGTTGTTAGTGACCAAGGACCTGGCATACCGGACGAGCTCAAAAAATCTCTTTTTGACCGCTTTAAAAAGGAACAAGATCACCTTAATAAGTTGGGTAAGAACAACGGAAACGGTCTGGGATTGTCACTGGTAAAAAGCATTTGTAAGCTTCACGGTTTCGGCTATCGGGCCGAAAACAAAAACGGTTCCGGCGCTAAAATCACCCTCCAATTCTGAATCCATATTCTCTACAGATTTGATTTGTACATTTTGACCGTAGACAAATTATGTGCTATCGCATACTAACGGTCAAAATTATTCGAAATGGCTTTTTCCATAGTTTTAGCAATCTTGGTCTCATTTCAGCCCACACAATCAGATACGACTAATCTCAATAGTTTGAGTGTTGGCAAGGCCCTTGAAATTGCATATCAGCATAATCCCCGTATAAATCAGCTCAAAAACCGGATTGAAGCCCAACGGCAGCAGCAGTCCCTGAGTTTAGGTATCCAAGATCCAGAAGTAACCTATGCCAAAGAAGGAATTGGCCAAGGTACGTTTGCCGAGCAGCGGTGGGTTGTGTCGCAATCACTGGATTTTCCACTCACCGGCTACTACCGTTCGAAGAGCCAAAAAGCCAACACACGCTCCATGGAACTGGAACTGCAAGCACTGAAGTTGCAGCTTAAAGCCGACGTAAAATCAGCATATACCAAGCTTGCATATGCCATTGAATCGAGCCATTTGGCACGTGAGCGGGTAGACCTGTTTAAAAGTCTGCGAGATGCAGCAAAGGCCCGGGCCGATCTGGGAGAATCATCGAAAATTGATGCTATGCAGGCCAACCTTCAGCTCACGGAGGCGCAAAACAATATGGAAAAGGCTCATCAGGATATCATGGATGCCCGATATAATCTTTTTGAAACCATTGGGCTGGATGAAGAACAAACTTATGAAATAGGTTTTCCTGATACACTACACTATGTAGCTGTTGATATCAATCAGAATGAAGTATTGCGGCAGTTGCAACAGCATCCCCAGCTTCAGCAGATCAGCAAAGATCAGTTGGCAGCATCTTATCAAACAAAGGTAGCCCAAAGTGGGTATTTGCCGGATATCAATCTAAAATACTATCGACAGGATTTTGGCAACGGATTTGATTTCAATGGTTTTGAAATAGGTGTTAGCATTCCACTGTGGTTTGGGATTAACCAATCGAATCAAGTTCAACAATCCAAAGCAAGATACAGTGCCGTAGAATGGCAATATCAGGAAGAACAGCTCTCCCTAAAAAAACAAGCCGAGCAAGCTTGGCACGGCTATGAAACAACGCGGGCTAACATCAAGCGTTATCGGGAATCCATCCAAGCAAAATCTAAAGAGCTGGTTGATATGACCCAGAAAGGATACCGGATGGGAGAGCTGAATCTGTTGACGCTTTTGGAGGCCCAACGCACTTATCTGCGGACCCAACAAGCTTATTACGAGACCCTTAGAGATTATTATCTGCGTGTCATTGAGCTAGAAAAGTATATACAAAAGGATATCATATTCAAATAAACCCATAGTCGAATTTATTATGAACGTTCACTTAACCCGACATCGGTACTCATCATACACTCTCTTGGGCTTGGTCATCGGACTGCTTTTGTTTTTGAGCAACTGTGGTTCTGAGACCGCCGAGAAGACTACCCAACCGGACCCCGGAACACCCCCTTCTCTGTCGGACAAACAAACCGAACAGCTGGTTCAACTGACTGAGCAACAGGCCAAAGATCTGAACATTCAGCTCTACACGGTCGAGAGTGAAAATATTAGTTTTGATATCAACGCACCCGGCCAGGTTTATGCGGCCCCGGGACGTATATCAGTAGTAAGTTCCCCCATCAACGGTCGGGTATCAAATATTTACGTGCACGAAGGAGAACGCGTCCAAAAAGGCGATCCGCTGCTGGAGATCGAAAGTCTCGAATTTGCAAATCTGGTTGGGGACTACCTCGAAGCCACCGCTGAAATTACTTATCAACAACAGCAAGTAGAACGACTGAAAGTACTTACGGAAGATAAAATAAGTCCGCAGCGTACACTCGAGCGTGCACAAGCCGATCTCCGGCGTGCTAAGACTAAACAGAGTGCTTCGTTGGCCCGTCTGCGTGCTGTAGGTATTTCCCGGGAGGAAGTTCAAAACTGGGATCCCTTTGCTACTGACCCCAAAGCCGAGCTGACTCTTCGTGCCCCAATTTCAGGCGTGCTGAACCAACACTTAATTGATCTTGGGGAGGCCGTCAATGCTTACGATAAGCTGCTGGATATTATCGACAACACCGAAGTATTGGTGCGGGGCTTTGTATCACCGGCTGATGCTCCCTTTGTACGGGAAGGCACTTCGGTAGTGATTACGGAAAAAACCGAGGACGGTACTCCGCAAGGGAAACGCATTGAAGGACAGGTTACTTCAGTCAATCCGGCCCTTGACGAAGAGAACCGGTCAATCGTCCTGAACAGTATTGTACCTACCGAAGAAGGCTGGCCCATTGTGGGACAAAGCGTGCGGATGAAATACGCTGCCCAGCCGTTGGATTCTACTTTTACCATCCCACTCTCGGCCATCCAGTTCGAGGAGCAGGAAGCAGCAGTCTTTGTTCAGCAGGCCCCTAGAGAATATGTCAAACGAGTAGTACAGATTGAACGAATGACCGAGGATCGTGCAGTTATAGGAGCCGGCCTCAAACCCGGAGAAAAGATTGCTGTCACGCAGGTATTTAGCTTAAAGGCGCTAGAACGTTTCGAACAATTTGCTGATTAACTTATAGCCATATCAACCATGTTAAAGAGTATTATTGACTTTAGTCTCAAACAGAAATTTGTAGCGCTTTCCTTGGTAGTATTGATGGCAGCTGGGGGTGTTTTCTCTCTTTCTAATATCCCCATAAACTCCCAGCCCGATGTGACTCCAACGCAGGTGCTCGTCATTACCAAGGCCGGACAGTATTCGCCCTATGATGTGGAGCGGCTGGTAAGTTATCCGATCGAAACTTCAATGAGTGGACTTCCGAATGTGAAGGAGGTACGTTCTATTTCACAATTCGGACTGTCGGCGGTAACAGTTCTGTTCGAAGAGGGAACGGATATCTATTTTGCCCGACAGCAGGTAAGTCAGCAGGTGCAGAGTATTTCTGAGGAACTACCAGAAGGCGTTTCTACACCCAACTTGGGACCGATATCAACGGCCATGGGGGAAATTGTGCAGTATGTTGTTCGCGGTGAAAATCGCTCACTTACCGAGCTTCGTACCATTCAGGACTGGCTGATTGCCCCCCAGCTTAAAACAGTGGATGGGGTCACTGAAATTAATTCATTCGGCGGCTTTGTTAAGCAGTTCGAAGTGGCCGTCAATCCTGATAAGCTCCGGAACTTTGGGATTGGACTGAAAGACTTAACTGAGGCCATTAAAAATAATAACAGCGTATCGGGCGGTAACTATCTTGAGCATAACCGGGAGCAGTATATTATTCGCGGTTTCGGACAGATTTCGGACACTAAGAATATTGAAAATATTATTGTGAAGCGTACTGAAGATCGTCCGGTCTATGTCAAGGATGTGGCAGAAATTAGTATTGGAAGACAGCTGCGGCAAGGAGCGGTAACCAAGGATGGAAACGGAGAAGTTGTAACTGGTATAGCTATGATGCTTCGGGGCGCTAACGGACGTGAAGTAATTCAAAAGATGGATAAGAAGATAGCAGAGGTAAATAAAAGTCTGCCCGAAGGGGTAACTATTAAAAAATTCTATGATCAGTCCGATCTCATCGATCGTACAACTGATACTATCGTCACGAACTTAGTAGAAGGTGGCTTTTTTGTAATTGCTGTGCTGCTACTGTTGCTGGGCGAAATTACAGGAGCGATTATTGTAGCTGCAGTAATCCCATTGTCGATGCTGTTTGCCTTCATCGGTATGGACCAGCTCGGGCTGGCAGCCAACCTGATGAGTTTGGGTGCCATTGACTTTGGGATGGTTGTAGATGGATCCGTGGTGATGGTGGAGAATATTGTAGAGAAATTGAACAGTGATAAATCTGATAAGTCAAAACTCGTTATCATCAGGGAGGCGGCTCACGAGGTGGCCCGACCTATTTTCTTTGGCGTGTTAATTATTCTAATGGTGTATGTGCCGGTAATGACGTTCTCCGGCATGGAGGGCATTTTGTATCGTCCCATGGCTATTACGGTCGGTGCGGCGGTTTTTGGATCGCTTATTTTAGCACTTGTATATATACCGGCTATTTCGGCCCTGGTATTCCGTAATGGTGTTAAAACGCGCAAAAATTATGTTATTAACTGGCTAAAACCCCGCTACGAAAAATTCCTTGAAAAGAGCCTGGATAAAAAAGCGATAACGATTGGTTCAGCGGTAGTGATTTTTGGAATATCGATGGCCCTTATGCCGTTTTTGGGTACGCAGTTTTTACCCGAACTTGATGAAGGTTCCATCCTAATTGAACAGGTGCGCATGCCCTCGGTAACGCTCGATGAATCCGTGGATAACGCCAACTGGCTGGCCGGAAAAATAACCAAGAATATTCCTGAGATAAAAACGGTCGTCCCCAAAACGGGACGCTCCGATTTGGCCAACGACTGGATGGGGGTTCATCAGACGGATGTCTGGGTGATGTTGCATCCCCGTGATCAATGGCGCGAAGGCATGAGCAAGCAAGACATTATCGATCAGATAAGGCCCTACTTGGAAACGGAGCCTGGCTTGTCGTACAACTTTACCCAGCCTATTGCCATGCGAGTGGACGAGTTGACCAGCGGGGTGAAGTCCGACATTGCAGTCAAGGTGTTTGGCGAAGAGCTGGACACGCTGAATGCAGTGGGGCGTCGGATATCCGGCATCTTGAATGAGCTAGAGGGTACGGAAAACTTTCTGTTGGAGCAAAGTAGTGGACAACCCTACTACAACATTGAAATTGATCGCGAAGCAGTGGCCTCGTATGGACTTAACGTAAATGAGGTTCAGAATGTCATTGAAACCGGCATTGGGGGTAGTGAGGCCGGACAGATTTTTGAAGGTCAACGTCGATTTGATATCAATGTCCGACTGCCCGCAAACTTGAGGAGTGATTTCCAAGACATCATGGAGGTGCCACTGCAACTACCAGGCGGCGGTTATATTCCGTTGAAAGAGGTTGCAAATATTTATGCCGAGGAAGGACCACGACAGATTTCGCGGGAGAACGGCTGGCGGCGTGCTATTCTTGGAATCAACATTTCTGGCATTGATGTAGGAAGTTATGTGGCTAATCTGCGCGAAGCTATCAATAAAAAAGTAGATGTGCCGCCCGGCTATTTTCTACAGTATGGAGGTTCATTCGAAGATCAAGAGCGGGCAATGAACCACCTATTGATAGTAGTACCCATTTCGCTGTTGATCATTATTGGATTGCTCTACATGATGTTTGGCAAGTTTCGCTTTACTATGCTGATATTCCTAAATCTCCCGCTAGCCCTGTCCGGGGGTATCTTCATACTATGGATGCGGGGACTGTATTTGTCTGTGTCGGCCAGTATCGGTTTTGTAGCCTTGTTTGGAGTAGCAGTACTCAATGGGATTGTGCTGGTTGCTCATCTCAACGATCTGCGCAAAGAGGGGGAAGATTTAAAAACAGCCGTCATCAAAGGTGCCAGTGATCGATTAAGGCCGGTTCTGATGACAGCCCTGGTGGCCAGTCTTGGATTCATACCAATGGCCTTCAACGTGGGGCCCGGTTCAGAAGTCCAGCGGCCACTGGCCTCGGTGGTGATAGGCGGATTAATTACAGCAACATTACTCACCTTGCTGGTCTTACCCACTATCTATCACTGGATGGAGAAAGGCAAAGAACTGGTTACCGAAGATGAAGCATTCTAACCATAAATAACGAGAGGTATCTGTCATGAATGACGCATATTTACACTTGGTCATAAATCACTTCCCCATTTTTAGTATGCTCTTTGGCGTACTTATTTTGGGCTGGGGACTGTGGAAAAAGAAGGATTCAATTCAAAGAATTGCGATGGTATTGTTTGTCCTTGGTGCCATCACCAGCTACATAGCTGTTGAAACAGGAGAAGGAGCCGAAGAAGTTCTGGAAGAGTACGCGACTTCGATATCCCATGATGCGATCCACGATCATGAGGAGGCAGCAGAAATTGCGATGTGGTTTTCGCTGGTCACAGGTGGACTGTCTCTAGTAGGTCTGTTTGGGGCGAACTATAATATTCGTTACAAAAATGTACTGATGGGTGTTTTGTTAGTTGCTGCCTTAACTGCAGTAAGTAGCCTGCTATATACAGCCTACGAAGGAGGGAAAATTCGTCATCCTGAAGCACATAACACCATTAAAGTTGAAAAGTCAGTTGAAGACTCAGGAACTAGCAGTTGATAAGGTGTTTCACCACAGGTTAACATTATTAAATTTTCAACTTATACCTGCAATTTCTTACAAAAGAGGAGGGAAAAAACACTACATTAAATTTCAAAATATTAGTCTATAAACAACCACGTCTCATACTGGTCTTGGATCAGAAGACTGAAAATTCTCACAAAACTTTCGGAACCCTCGTACATATCAAACTCATCAGCTGTTAACATTCAGCTGATGAGTTTTTCTATATAGAACCTTCTTACATACCTGCTTAATAAGCCTACAAGTCAACAACAAAAAGACAAAAACCAAAGATTCAATCAGTTGCCTCCACCAACACTCATTGATTACTTACCGGATGCATCATCCGGGGCTAACTTGTGATAAACTCGTAGTTACATATATTATCAAATAACAGGTAGCTTCATCAAGTATAGGATCAAAATATATAATGGCATGGATAGCCTTAAAAAACGACTTGGCAGTCAGTGGGGAAATACTGCCATAATATCGGTTTTTATAGTATTCGCTCTGTTTATCATTGTAGGAACACATTATGGAACCAAAACACTCTCTGCTGTCCGGGCGTATGTAGGCGCTGAAGGCCAATGGACAAAAGCTCAAAAAGAAGCAACGACATTGCTTATCCGATACAATGATAATGAGCAACCGAAATTATATGAACAGTTCCAGCAAGAGCTGGAATTGCATAAAGCATTTAAAAGAAGTCGTCAAACGCTGACCTCACAAGCTCCGAATTACGATTTGGCATTCAGGGGATTTGAAACCGCTGATATCCATTCCGATGATATTAAACTGTTGATATGGCTTGCTCAATTCCATGCTAATATCTCATATCTTCAAAAGGCTTTTGAGGTCTGGAAACAGGGAGACCGGCACATTGCAAAATTAGACACCTTGGGGCGTACCTTGCACGAAACCATACAAGAAGAACCTACTAATCATGAAAGGAGAACTCAGTTAATTCAGGATATTTATGAATTGGATCAAACGCTAACCAAGCTGGAAAACTCCTTTTCAGCAAACATGGCAGAAGGGGCCCGGGAAATTCGGAGTGTACTTTTCTGGTCTATTGCGGGACTGGGAATAATTATCATTCTTACAGGTTATATCATAATGCGCAACCTATTTAGCAATATAAATATCCTGAACCAAGAATTGGTAGAAAGCGAAACCAAATTCCGCAGTGTCCTTCAAAACTCCCGGGACGTTGTTTACCAAATAGACTTTGACTCGGGTAACTATGAGTATATGAGTCCTGCCGTTAAAGATATGCTTGGCTATTCACCGGATCAGATATTGGAGCAGGGGACTGAATTTGTATTGGATCGCATCCATCCGGAAGACCTTAAAAGGATGGACCAAGAAATTGAGGAGATGAAAGGCAAGGGGGTTGAAAATCATTTCGCCGGAGAAACAGAGTTTCGCATCAAAACAAAAGATGGTAACTATATCTGGGTTAATAATAAACGATCGCTGGTTAAAGACGATAATGGTAATCCTACTGCAATCGTCGGTACCGTTCGGGATATATCGACCCGCAAAAAACATGAGGTGCAAACACAAAAATCCCTTGAAGAAAAACAAACATTATTAGAAGAAGTTCACCACCGTGTAAAAAATAACCTCGGGGTTGTGTTGAGTCTGCTTGAGTTACAGAAAAAAGAAGCCGATAATGAATTAAAATCCCTTCTTCAGGAAACCCAGTCCCGGATCCATTCTATTGGCATGATCCATGAAAAGTTATATCAAACAGAAACGCTTTCTGATATAGACATCAAGGAATACATCGAAGATTTTGCCAACATGATTGCAAGCTCTTTTAATTCAGAACAAAAAGACATTACCATTACCAAAGATGTTCAAAGCTTTAATCTAGAGACAACCAAAGCCGTGCCAGTTGGACTTATACTAAACGAGTTGCTCAATAATGCTTATCAACATGGATTTTCGGACACTAAATCCGGAGAGTTGCGTATTACCTTTAAAAAAGAAGATGAAGAAATCCTATTCCGTGTCGCTGATAACGGCAGGGGACTACCCGACGGGTTTAGTCTTTCAAACCAACAGTCCCTGGGCATGACACTAATCCAAAGACTAACCAAGCAGTTGAAAGGAGAGTTAGAGGTATTTTCGGAAGATGAATGGACGATCTTTCAAGTTACTTTCCCATAAGTGATAAATACGGGCCATTTTCTTTTTTCTATATTTCTTACATATTAAGTTAGGTAAAAAGGTTTTGTTATTTGTCTAGAAAGACCTATCAAAAGTTAAGCCTCGAGTGTTAAATCAATTGCTATCGATCTAACTTTATTTAAAGCCCATATTTTAAAAGGTGGCCATGGATAATCATATCTCCCATACCGAACACGAAGAGGAAAGAGTTAGGGAACTGCTGCGATACAATATCCTTGATACTCCTGACGAAAAAGAGTTTGACGACCTCACCAAGATGGCCGCCTATCTTTGCGATGTTAAATATGCTCACATTAATTTTCTGGATCACAAGCGGCAGTGGACAAAATCCTGTCACGGGTGGGACGTAAGAGAAATGCCCCGGGATGAAAGCATCTGTAACCATACCATCCAGCGGGATAAATATATGGTTGTCAATGACCTAAGCGAGGACCCTCACTTTAAGGATATGGACTATGTAAAAGATAAGAGTATCCGATTTTATGCCGGTGTTATATTAAAAAATAATGGGTATAAGCTGGGAACCTTATGCGTTTTTGGACCGGAACCCAAACAGCTTTCCGATAATCAGTTGGAATCATTACAAATTCTGGGAAATGAAGTAGAGGCTCAGCTGGAGCTTCGTCTCAAAAGGGAAGAACTGATTGAGGAACATAAACGATTGAAAAAGAGTGCAATATTTCTTCAGAATTCGACGGACATCAGAATGATCCTGGATCCGGAGACATTACGTATTCTCGAAGTCAATAAAGAGGTAGAAGAACTGCTCGGCTACGAGACCGGAGAGATCCAAGATACTACCTTGGCTAATCACCTCCGACAGGAAAAATTCATAACCGAGCTTAAGGAATGGGCCAACAACAAATCAGCACAACAGTTTTCCTCAGAAACGATTATTAGCACTCGGGCAAATGATCCCTTATGGTTCCAGTTAACTGTTACCGAAGAATCGAATCGATATTATGTAACCGGGCGCAATATCAGCCGACGCAAACAATCTGAGCAGCGCTTCCGCAAACAGGCAAAGCTTACCGAAAACATTATCCAAAACCTTCCCGGCATTTTCTTCATCATGAACAAAGAGGGTCGTATTAAAAGATGGAATAATAATTTGGTTGACGTTACAAACCGCGGGCCCGAAGAAACCCAAAACTTGCCCTATACAAACTTTATCGCTCCCAAACATCACGATAAAGCCGAAAAAGCATTGCATAAAGTTTTTGAAGATGGACATATCCGTACTGAACTCGACTTCTTGTCCAAAGATCAGAAGGTTACTCCCATTCTTTTAGTCGGATTCCGTTATCAGACTAATGACAATACCTATGTCACAGGTATAGGTATTGATATCAGTGATAAAAAACAGGCCCTTGAAGAGCTGGAGCAAAAAGAGCAAAAACTGAAAGAAGCTCTGCGTATCGGTAAAATAGGTGGGTGGACCTGGGAAATACCTGATGATGAGCTCATTTGGTCAGATGAAGTTTACCACATTTTGGGGCTTGATAAAGAGGAAACGAAACCCACTGTCGAATTATACTTTGACCTATTGCCGGAAAGTGAGGTTGAAAGGTTAGAAAAACTTGTGGAAGGAATAAGAGAAGGCAGAGGCATGAAAGATATTGAGCACCAAATGCTGAAATCGGATGGCTCAGTTATTTATGTTCACCAGCGCGGTGAAACACATTATGACAGTGAGGGAAATGCGATTCGGGTTGACGGCATTTTACAGGACGTAACGGCTCGCAAAAAAAATGAAGAAAAAATAAAAAAAGCTCTCAAGGAGAAGGAAGTCCTGTTATCCGAGGTGCATCACCGAGTTAAAAATAACCTCGCAATTATTAACAGCCTGTTGCAGCTCGAAATGTTTAATATTGAGAATGGAAAACTTAAAGACATCCTTTCCAAAAGCCAGATGCGTATCCACTCAATGGCTCTTATCCACGAGACACTGTACTCTTGGGAAAGTTTCGCAAATATTTCATTCGGAAGTTATATTAAAAAACTGACCACCTCACTATGCGATACCTTCCCGGAAAAGTCACAAAATGTAGATATTAATTTGCATACAGATGATGTAAGCCTCAATATCAACCAGGCAATACCCTGTGCATTGGTGATTAATGAACTTGTCACCAATTCATTTAACCATGCATTCCCCGATTCTGAAACCGGAACTGTATCAATTGATTTACAAGGAAACGATCACGCCATTGACTTGACGATATCCGATAATGGGATTGGGTTTGACGTTCCGAATGCCTTGGACAATACCAATACACTGGGACTCACTCTCGTAAAAAAGCTTATCAGTCAAATCGATGGGGACGTTGACATCAATGCCCAAAACGGCACCTCCTTTCATATCACTTTTACCAAAACACAATCCGGCGGATCCAGTGCCAGTTATTTTCCATAGAAAATGGAACTGCAATTATATCACCCTAAATAACATTATGTAGAACAATAACCTTTAGTTAAGTTACAATTTATGGCACATAACGTTGTTGAAAGAAATAATGTTACCATTATCGGAGAAGGTGAAATACCAATAGTATTTGCCCATGGCTTTGGGTGTGATCAAAACATGTGGCGTTTTATTACACCGGCATTAAAAGAGAATTTTAAAATTATTCTCTTCGATTATGTGGGTTCCGGTAATTCTGACATCAGCGCTTATAAAACTAATCGTTATTGCAGCCTCGAGGGGTATGTACAGGATGTTTTAGATATTATTCATGCCTTGGACCTTGATGAAGTTATATTTGTGGGACATTCGGTAAGCTCCATAATTGGTGCACTAGCATCTATTGAAGAACCCCAAAAATTTGAACATCTGATTATGATTGGTCCTTCTCCATGCTATTTAAATGATCCGCCTGAATATTTTGGGGGGTTTGATCGTAGTACTATTGAAGAGCTGCTGCAACTCATGGAAAAAAATTATATCGGCTGGGCGGAATTTTTCGCTCCTGAAATGATGAAGAATGAAGACAAACCTGAATTAACTGAGGAACTCGAGGAAAGTTTTTGCTCTACCGATCCAGTTATCGCTCATCAATTCGCCAAAACCACTTTTCTTGCTGATAACCGTGAAGATCTATCCGAAATAGAGGTACCGGTACTTATCATACAGTGCGAAGATGATTCCATAGCCCCGCTCCACGTTGGAAAATACGTGCATGCCCAAATTAACGAAAGCACCTTTGAGGTGCTTCCGACCAACGGCCACTGTCCACATATGACAGACCCTGAATTAACCATTGAGGCCATCGATAATTATCTGGAACCAAACTTAGCTACATCATGAGCCCTGTTAAAAATCAAATACCTTGTGGCTATCTGGAATTTAATGATGAAGGAACATTAACGCAGGTAAACAACCGGCTTTGTAGTATTTTAGGCTACAATAATAAGCAATTAGCCAATAACCATATCGAGACTATCCTTTCATCAGGTGCTGAAATTTTTTATCAGACCCACCTGTTTCCCATGTTAAAAATGGAAAAGCAGGCAAATGAAATTTACTTAACCTTGCAATCAAAGGAGGGGAAACATATACCGGTGTTGATCAATGCCGATAGAACAGTAGAAAATAATGAGGCTATAAATCGCTGTATTGTTGTACAAATGGAGCGCCGCTCGGAATACGAAGACCGAATTTTGTATGACAAAATGAAAGCTCAAAAAAAGAGTGACAAAAAGGAAAAACTACTGTCAATGATGTCGCATGAATTACGTAGTCCTTTAAACGCCATTCTCGGGATGGTCGATCTGCTATCCGAGGAGATAAATGGTGAAGCCCAGAGTGATGAACGCAAGTATCTGGGCCTTATTAAAAACGCAGGGAAAGATCTGGCACGACTGGCGGATGACATTCTGAATTTTGCCAAGCTTGAATCGGGCTATTTTGAGGTAAACAAAGAAGTGGTACTCCTTGAAGAAGTGCTCATGAACTCGGTTATGATGACTATGCCTGATGCTGATGACAAAGGCATTGAACTAATCAGAAGTGAGAAAACTGAGCTTAAACTCTTGGCCGACAAAGACCGGCTCAAACAGGTAATCATAAACTTGTTAACGAATGCGGTCAAATACACTGAGCAAGGAGGTAAAGTTACCTTATCTACAGACAAAGAGGAGCAGTTTGCTAAAATACAAGTGAAAGATACCGGCATTGGAATCCCTTCTGACAAAATTGATCACATATTCCAGCCTTTTAACCAAATGGATAACAATAATTCAGGCTCAAGTGAAAGTGGATTTGGGCTGGGACTCCCAATCAGTAAAAAACTGGTTAATTTTATGGAAGGGGAGCTGACGGTGAGTAGTAAAGAAGGTGAAGGATCTATTTTTTCTGTCAAGATTCCACTGGCAGAAAATTAACGTATGTGAAATACCCTATGAAGTTATGCCTGCGTTATTGTTTAATATGAAAACTACCCGTCCGTTTAACATGCCAAGGCCACGTCCTGAACAGGATAACAAAAAAGAATAAAATGACGAACCGGTAAGTCCTGTCTACGGATATGGCGGTTATCTTATAAAAGATTATGCCACTCAACAAGTTACTGGAAAGGTACATCAAAGATTGACTCGTAAACAATTTAATCTAGGTATCAGGATTGTCAACCCTTGGCATAAGTAATCTTATCGAAAATGTTGTACCTTGGCTTTCGTTGCTCTCCGCTACGATATCGCCGTTTTGTTTTTCTACAAGTTGTCGAATATGATCCAGTCCTATACCAAAACTTTCTTCATCTGCAGTTCCTTTGGATTTTTCTAGGCGTTGCCCATTATTGAACGCTTGTTTTTGATCAGCGGACATACCTTTACCACTATCTTCAACACTAACATTCAAAATCTGCTTTTCCTCTTCCATCTTACGACTAAAATCAACCGTGATAGTTCCACCTTCTGGAGTAAATTTCATGGCATTCCCAACCAAATTTCCGATAATCTGAGCCAAGGTCACAGAAAAGTCATGGGGAACACTTAACTCTTTATTAATGGAGCTTTTCACAGAAAAGTCATGTCCCTTTTGTTGGGCCAATGGACTATATAGTCGTTTAATTTTTTCAAATACTTGGGAAAGCGAGGTTTGGGTAAGGTTCTTTTCGCTGCCATCTTCGGCCAAGGCGGTATGTAACACCCCGTCAATTTCTTCAATAATGGCTTGTGCAGAATCCTTGATTTGCAATACGTCTTCCTCCAGACCCTCATCATGATCTCCATTTCCAAGTAAGAGATCAGCCATGCCAATAATACCGCTAATTGGACCTCGTACATCGTGATTCAGGTTCCGCAAGCTATCCTTAAGTTCATCTAATTGTTCCGATAGCTGGAAAAATCTGCTTTCTCGTTCAATATGATCGACAACAAATTGCCCGAGGTTCCCCAACATTTGTTTTTGCTCGATGCTGATTTGCTTTGGTTCCATATCCAACACGCAGATAGACCCGATATTATATCCGTCAGAGGTCGTTAGTTGTACGCCGCAATAGTAACGGAAATGGGGTTCCTCAGTAACGTAAATTCTATTTTGATATCGCTCGTTTTTACTAAGGTCGGGAATTTCATGGGTGAAATTTTGCTGGATCGTGTCCTCGCAAATACTTTTCTCACGAGGAATAGCTTTTAAGCTATCCTTGGTACGCGCGATCGTCCACTGAGCATGGCTGTCAATAATATTGATTTCGCAAACCGGAGATTCGGTAATAAATTTTGCCAGCTCGACAAATGGCTGCAATTTTTTCTTTTGCTTACCAAAATCAATACCCAACTTAGCCAATTCTTGTAACCGACGTATTTCTTCTTCCATAACCTAAAACTAAACTTTTTATATGTAAGAATAGGGCACTCTAATAGTTTAGCAAATTTATCACTACGGAAAACTACATTTTATGTGTTAATAAACTGCCAATCTATAGGTCTCTAATAACTTTATTTTTAAACTTGATTATAAAAGAAATTAGTTTAATGTCCAATGTTATAATGTTCAATATTAATAGTGTCTTGTGAAGCTAAGCTCCCAAGGGTGGCTCGTCCATACATTAATAAACCCTTGATTCGCAAAAAGGTTTTTTGTTAGAAATTAATTAGTCAAATCAAGGAAAGCTCATACAACCCGGTTAACAAAGTAGTTGGATATAACATTATTACCTATTTCATCCAAGCTATATCTTATCCGTACTCTTCTTTATTCGAGGACACATGCTTAGTTTAGCAGCTTGTGAAATTCCAAACTTATATTAGATTACTGCCAATTCCTTTCACTTCAGCCTTTGTAAATGCCAATCTAAATTCAGTACCATTTTTATTGTCGTATTTAATCTCTCCCTTCAATTGTTGCCCTAAAAGTTTGATAAGAGTTATTCCAATTGAGGATGTGGTCTCATCCATTATATCATCAGAGATACCGATCCCATTATCTTTTATCATCACCACTACCTTATCCCCATCTTCACGTACCTTAATATCAATTCCCGCTTTCTCTTGATGTCTAAAAGCATGTTTAAACGCGTTGGTAACCACTTCATTCACCAACAACGCGCAAGGAATAGCTTGATTTATATTCAAGGAAATTGAATCAGTATCAACGGTCACCGAAATTTCATCATCCTCATTATATACATCATCTATATTTTGAACTAACTGTTTAACATTTTTTCCAAAATTTAAATGCGACAGACTATCAGCCCCATAAAGCAATTCGTGAATATTGGCAATGGTGTGTATTCGCTGCCGGGCTACTTTAAGTGATTCCCGAAGTGCAGAATTTTTAGAATCCATGGCCTGCAGCTCCATCATACTCGTCACAATGGCCAAGTTATTTTTTACCCGGTGATGGATTTCGGCTAAAAGCGTTTCTTTTTCTCGGAGCGATTCCTCCAGCTGGTTTTGATAGGCAATCTGCTCACTATAATCCAAGGCCTCTACAAAGATCCCATAAACTTCTCCGTCTTCATCAAACAATGGGGCAAACAGAAGATTAAAGATATATTCTTGCTTTGAACCTTTGTTATCTTTGTCAATATATATCGGTTTCTCATGGCCTATATATGCCTCACCAGTCTCGTATACCCGTTTTAGCAGATTAATATAGCCCTGCTACTCGACTTCGGGTACAACTTCATCAACTCGTTTTCCTATAATATTTTCTTGTCCTACCACTTCCCGATACGCCTTATTGGCAATCACATAGCGCAGCTGCGGGCCTTCTATCATACATTTCGGTGAGGGCGCCTCCTCGAACATCTCTTTTAGTTTATCACGATCAGCCTCTGCCTTCTTGCGTTGAACCTGTTCCTGTTCTAACAGCAAGTTCAACCTCTCTTCCAGCTCTTTTTTCTCCGTTATATCTAATCCCGTACCAATGATGAATGTTTGATCATTAAGCTCCAGCCGCTCGGCATTAAAGTGGTAGATCGCAGTGTTTCCACCTGCCTTCTCTACGGTTATTTCAAATTCTCGGTATCCCTCTTCAAGAACGGCTTCAATTTCTTCCGGTACTTTTCCCTGATCGGCTTCATGAACAAAATCTGCGGGCGATCGACCAACTATTTTTTCTACTGGTACGCCAAATACTTCCGTTGCCCGGTCATTAAATTGGACCACTTTACCCTCTTTATTCAGAATGTAAAATAGCCCCGGCAGACTATTCAAGACAATATCGGTAAATTCCTTTTCTTTCCGCACGGCCTGTTCCTGTTGTTTCCGATCACTGATATCCCGAAATATTAAGCTGCTTCGCCTTTCCCCTGCAAAATTCACAAACACCGATGAGGTAAGTTCTACCGGTATTTTGTGCCCGTCCTTATGAATAAAGTTGAGTTCACCGATAAACCGTCCCGTTTCAGACCGCTGCTTTAAGGCCTCCTCCAACTTTTGATCTTTTGCTACAACCCCTTCGCGACCACACTCTGTAATTTCCTGCTCGGTCATTCCCAGTATCTCACAAGCTGCAGAGTTTGCCTGGAGGATCTCCCCGTTGGGATTGGTCAACATAATGCCCTCCAGGCTATGCTTGAACAGCATGTCATTATTTAGCTGGGTATTCAGCTCACTGGTAATATCTTTATACATTGCCAGTTGGTAGGTATGATCTTCCTCCTCAAAAGTCACCGGGTTTGTGATCACATGTACATAGATAAAGTCACCGTTCTTTTTCTGCTGTTTCCATACCCCTTCATCGCCCAACCTATCATGATCCATCTGTTCTAGATGCTTTTTAAGTTTTGGAACCTCCTCTTCAGGACGTAAATCAAATAACGTAAAGGAGAGCATCTCTTCTCTATTATATCCGTACAGGCGAACCATTGATTGATTCACATCCTTTATCGAGTAATCGCGGGGATCGTAAATCCACATGGGGATGGGATTATTACTAAAAAACTGGTCAAAATGTTTGATTTCCATAAGTCCACCACCTCTTTAAAGTCAGTATCTTTTCACTTAATCCTTTTAATATTTCGATGAAAGGATTAGATACGGTAGAATAAAATGTTATGATCGGGCTTGTTTCATCCTCAGGAACATCTCGTTTTGATTACGGAGCATAAGGATATGAACTAGATCCCTCTCCTAGATCCATTGAGCCCGCAACTCATAAAGATTTACGGACTTTTTATACAACAAAAAATGATACTACCATATAGATATAGTAGCTATAAAATATTCATAACCCAAACACATCTATATCAGTTGTTAAATAGATGAAACTGGAGTACGGCACATGAAATGCTAACCTCCTTTGCGAAATAGCTGGATAATCTCTACCTATTTTATAAAAGGGGAGAAGATGGATATGTATATAGGTGGTTGCTGGATTGTCAAACCTTTAGTATTTGTCCAATACAATAACAATCAATAGTAGCAGATACTATATTACTGCTACTATTTTTTATATAAGTTAACTTAGTAACTGAAGATATACCAGTATGCGTAAAGAAATAATACTATTCGCAACCACTCTTTTTACATTAGCAATTGCTCTTAATTGCTCTAAGAATTCTAAAAACCGCTCTTCTCCAATAAAAGTCATTGAACATAAAGTGGTAGAGTTAGACAGTTCGGTTTCAAACCGCTTGGGAAGACTTTATCCAATCATATCTGCAAGTCCCAATGAAGATTACTTGGCGCTATCTAATATGAAAGGTCCACTTAGTGTAATCAAAGTTGATTACCAGGGAAATTTCATAGATCAATATGGCAGTAAAGGCAGAGGCCCTAAGGAAATACTCAGTGCACGCTTTTTTGGTTTTGATGAAGAAAACAACATCAATATATACGATAAGACACTTGCTACTATTAAAGAATTCAACCTCAAAGCTGATACTGTAAACAGCTTCAAATCTCCAATGTCTGAAGAAATAAATATTAGCTCCAATATTCTTGAACAATGTGGATCACATTGGTTTCTTGGCATTAATGATCTTAAAAAAGGTAATAATGAAATTGTCGGTAAGTTTGCAGATGATTTTACGCTAAAAGAATCATTTGGTGAAATTGATCCCTATCTTAAAGGACATAAAAGTATTTTGATGAAAACTATCTCGTCAGTTAATTGTGAAGAGGATGTAATATTCACAACTCAAATGAAAGTACCTTTCATACAGGTTTGGGATTTAAATGATTTTTCAAAAATCAAGAGAATTACTGAGGTCCCCCCCGTCATTTAGACTTTCAGATGAATTTATTGGAAAGGTAAAAGATTCTGAAAAATTAAAAGAGTTTGCGATCAACGATCAAAGTACAACGGTTTTCCTGGCTCAAAATAAAGAGTATCTACTGCATACTTTCCGAAATGAAACATCGAAATTTTATGAAACTCGAAATTACAATGATAGAAATCACTTCTTAGCTATATACTCTAAAAATGATTATCAGTTCATCAAAGAAGTTCCATTATCAGGAGCTCCACTGGGATATACTAAAGAGGGTTATATAATTACATTAGTTAACGACAACCCAAATAATTTTAAAATTAAGTTTTTAGAGATAAAAAAAGTTATCAATAGTTGATTTAACTTCGCAATTGTACTGTGGGAAAGCGCATTTGGTTAAGCAGAGTAGAAACTCTCAGCTGCGCTTATTTTCTAACGGCTACGACTTTATTGAACAACTGGCGCAAATATTTAAAACCCCTTAAGAGAAACAGATGGCCTGCCATAATTTATAAACCTTCAATCTCACTCAACGAAAATTTATAAATTTTTAGATTGAAACGATTAATCAAGAAAAGGTCATTTCCTGCCAAGACTATTTTTTGCGGAATAATTTTATTATCGGAGCTATCAACAAAAATAAATGCCCTACTCCGCCAACTATTTTTTGAAATGACCAAAAATTTGTTGCGGAAATGAACCAGAAGGCGGTCTTTGTAGCTATAAATGTCTTTTATAATATTTTTGACCCTGGCTTTTTCTTGATGCGGCATGATATTCAACGGAGTGTTAAGATCTTCCAAGTTGGTGCGAGGGAGTAGATTGACCATTTTTTTTGCATTGGGATTTTTATAAAACAGTACCGGAATACCACGATAGGCATAGAATATATCGTTTTTAGAAGGGTCCTCATCATACACCGTTGCATTATAAGTCGCCGGTTGATGGCCTTTGGGAATTAATCTATGGACCGATGAATCCTGTATCATACCACTGGAATCAGCTTTTATTATGACATGATTATCTAAATTATACGTTGGCCAAACTAATCTGTTACTGCGGAGGGCAATTACCCAATTGTTGAATAGACTCCTGTCTATTGTTTCTTGTGGAATTCTGTTTATTTCATTGCCCTCTTTATCAAAAATAAGAATACTTTTCTGAGGTGGATCAACAGTATATATAAGCGTACCATCTTCTCCATCCAGAGAATAAAGGGCAGCGGGTTTTAGAGTTTCTCCAGGACCTCTTCCCCTGGCAGACACGGTTTCTAAGTAATTTCCATCAGAACTGAACTTAAAAATACTTCCCATCATTGGATCACAAATCCAATAATTATCACCAACCTTCACAAGATCAGCAGGCGTACTGTAAACAGCATTTTTGGGATTTTTAGGATCAATCCAAAGGGAAGCAGCCAGGGTATCAACCGCTTTCTTTTTATTCCACTCTCCCGCTTTAACATATTCGTAGCTTTTGGATTGAGGAAGCTTATTGATGTATTCAGGCCAGTCTATTGAGCTGCTGCAGGCACTGTATATCAATAAGAATATACCAAATACATATGCTAAAAATCGATACCCGATAATCCTTAAATTTCTAATTAAATAGTCATTTGTTTACAATTACCACCATATTCTGCACCGCTAGTACGTCCGGAAACCATAGTACCATCCATACATTCAATATGCCAACTAAAGCCCTCGCTGTCTTCAATGATATAAGTAGCACAATTATTATTTCGACAAACATAAAAATCAGCCAATGCTTTTTGAACCAACGGGCCCACTGTAAAAAATAGTGAAATAAAAATTATTGAAACTAAATTGAAAAAGTCTTTAGTATTAAATTTCATAGCTTTTATTTTCAATTAGAAATTATTTTAACTTATTTTCTTTTTTAATTATCCGCAATTAGATTCATTCGCTAATCTTATTACATAATCTTTTTTGCAATCTCTGATAATCACTGGCAACCATATTTTGTATAGCTGTTGGTGAGTGACCGGTTTGCTCTTTCACAAACTGGTACAGTCCTTTTTCGTTGCGCAGCTTCAGCTTTTGGGCAATTTCGTAGTTGCTCAGATTCGATTTCCGTACCAAGGCAATCGCCTTGCGGGTGCGGAAGCTAATCAATACCGGCTGGGGACGCTTGCCAAATTCATTTCTAAATACATTTGAAAATTTTTTTGAACACTCGTACCCAACTGCTTGTGCCCAATATTGTACGGTAATAATATGACACACCTCATCTTGTAAAATAGATAATGCCTCTCCGATGGACGCCAGTTGCCTCTGCTTGTTCATAATAACTCCTGTAAATGTTAGATAGCCTTAACATAACAAGATGATTCTCCCCCCCTTTGTTACATTAGAAATTTTTAAGAATCAAGGAGGTCAATTGGTGTATTAGGGCGTACTTTACATTTTAAAACTGCAGTCTGGAGTCCATCCGGTACCAATTTTCAGTTAACCGGAATACCGTGCTTTCTCCCATAATCCCACCAGCAACAGGATCAGCAGCGTGCTGCAACTTAGTCCCCAGACGACTACTGTAGCCAGCGTCTGCCAAAAATCGCTCCCCTCCATAACAATAAGAGGCACCAGTCCACCAATGGTTGTCAGCGTAGTAATAAGTACCGCCCGCATCTTATTTTTATAGACGTAAAGCCAGCTTCGAAGCCCGTGAATGCCCAATCTTCGGGTATATTGTTTTTCATGCATCAGCAAAATAGCATTGTTGACCACCACGCCCACACACAGCAGCGTACCGGCAATAGCTCCGCGATCAAAGGCCAAATCGTGATAAAGAGTGCCCAGCATAACGCCCAGCAGGCTCAACGGTACCGCACCAATCACAATTAGCGGATCTATCCATGACTCCAGCAGGGCCGATACGATCATCCACACACTCAGGATGGTAAGCCCCAGCAACAACAGAACGTTTTTTGTGTTTTTGTCTCTTCCAAACGCGAAGATTCCGCCGCCGCCAAACTCCATACTCATACCTACGGGCACTGGCATTTGCTGGAGCACACTTTCTACATATTTTTCTCCCAGTCGATAGGGGCCTAAAAAATCTACCTCTACAGTGCGCTGGTACGACTGGTTTTTGCGCTGTATCATAGACTGTCTTTTTTCGCGCCCCAGCCTGGATATTCCAGCAAGCGAAAATACGGTACTGTCGGAGGGCGAAAAACGCTTTTTTTGCATCAGCAATCTACGGGTATTTTGCTGATTTTTGTTTCGTCCAATAAGATGCATTTCTCTGCCACTTAGTTCTATTTTTCCAGGAGAGTTGGTAGGATTTACATCAAGTGTAATTGCAGAAAGCACATCTGTGCGGTTTAACCCATTGAGCGCCAACTGCTCATCATTAAACTGCAGGAAATACTGATATAGATCGTCCCGGCTGCGCCAGCCGCCCGTGCCGTGAATATCCACTTCTTTTACCCGGCGGTTTTTCTTTAGCTTTGTTCGCAAATTTTTTGCCAGCCCCAAAAGCTTATCATATGAATAGCCGGTTAGCGTAATACGATGGGTGGAGGAACCGCCGCCATAACCGGTGCTGATGCCGTTTCCGAGTCCGCCCACTGAAATAGCCGAATTGCCGGTTCGGGCTGCCAAAAACTGGGCCTCAAAATAAAAAACAAAGGGCATTGTGCGGGTCAGATACTCATCTTTAATATAAAAGACCATCCGCGCGCCGCTATACTCCGACACCCGAGTCTCATAAAACGAAAAGGCTTCTTCATACGGCTTGACAATTTTTTCATAATTCCGCGCCATCTTATCAATCTCTTCAATGGGGGTACCCTGAGACGTACGAATGGTAACATAAATGCGCTGCTGTCGGTCTCTGCCTCCCCACGGACTCCCAAAATACGTTTCATTAAAAAATTTATGGGTAACGCCCCCAATCCATGGATCAATATCTCCACGATTATCAAAATAGGTTTGCGTAAATTCGGGCCACCACGTTTCCTTCTCCCAATCCGGTGTTTCTATAGCAAAAAGGGGAATACCAATAAGAAAAATCAGTGCACCGTAAAAAAGCCAGCGCAGCTTGTGCCGCCAAACAAAAAGCCCCATCAAGTATCGGCGAACCTTCTCAAAGATACCGTTTTTAAGTACCACCCATCCCGACGGTGAGTCTTGGGATTGTCGGGGTACCAACCAAATGAGTGCATACGGAATCCAGCTGAGAGCAATAAGCACTGAAGAGATCAGCGTCAATGACAGGGCTACAGCCAGCGGCACCAGAAAAATCTGTAGTTCCTCCATCGCAAAAAACAACGGAATAAATATCCCCACTGTCGTTAGCGTACTGCCCAGTACCGGCACCAAAGCCCGCGGCAGCTGCTGCTGTATATGAGCTATACGCCGATCTTTTAAATCCGGAAGACCCGGGTTCACCTGCTCAAATACTACCACAGCGTTATCGATAATCATTCCCAGCGAAACGGTAAGCCCTGCCAGCGTGATGATGTTAAGCGTATATCCGATAAAATACAGGATACTTACACTCATCAGCAGCGAAAAAAGGATGCTGCCAAGAATAACAAAGGGCGCCCGAAATCGACGGATAAATACTATTAAAATGATAAATACAGCTAATAGGCTAATGACTGCCTGGTACTGCAGGTTCCCAAACTGTTTCCGAAGCTTGTCAGTAGCGTCCCGCTCCAGCTGAATAGTCATGTCTGACGGCAGTGTGGCCGCAATCTCACTCATCCGGTTCCGAATTTGCTCAGCCAGCCCTATGGCATCGGCACCACTTTCTTTAATGAAATTTATACTCAGTGCCGGACTTCCATTTATACGCTTCAGGGTTTTTGCCGGATAATCCCGGATATCAACTTCTGCCAAATCCGACAGCTTTACAGTCCGTTGACTGCCGGGTATTGCAAGCGATATATTCCGAATCGATTCTAATCCTGAAAATTGTGGGGGCACCAGCATGCTCATACGCTTGCCGGATGATTCTACATAGCCCGAGGAACGCCACTCCAAATTGCGGCGAATATTCCCGAGTACCTGCTGGGGATTAATTTCGTAGCGCTCCAACAATTCGGTATCAAACTCAACGGTTAATGCAGGGTCACGCGCGCCGTTAATTTCGACATCGGCCACACCCTGCAAGCCGATCAGCGACAACCGGATATTCCGGCGGGCATATTCCAACAGCTGGCGAACCGGCCGCTCGCCGCTCAGCGAATAAACCACAAAGGTCTGCATCTCCTGCAGGGCTTCGGGCACCCGGCGGGTGATCGACGGCTGACGCACATTGGGCGGCAACTGCTCCTGTAGCGAAACCAAATATTCCTGCAGTTCTACCTTGCGATACTCTACCGGTGCATTGCGGTTAAAAGTGATGGTAACCCTGGCCTGTCCCTCTTCTGAAATAGATTCAATTTTCTTGACATCCCGTAGCCGGTTTGCCGATTGCTCCACCTTGCGGGTCACCTCCTGCTCCATTACTTCCGGAGAGGTGCTTCCCCAACTGTAGCTGACCGTAATGGACGGCAGGCTCAGGTCTGGCGACTGCTCGAGGGCAATCTGCTGCCAGGCAATTACACCAATGACCACCACCAGCAAATAACTGAGCGAAATAAAGTAGCGTCTGTTAAATAGTCGTGATAACATACGATTAAGATAGTGGGATCTCAGAAAATATCAATAGCATTCATAGGTAACCGTAGATTAGCATAGATTATACTCACCTGTACACCAATACGTTCACCATCTTCAGCCTAACAACTATAAATTATTTTTAAACACATTGCACCTCTTTTTCAGCATAGATAGTGGTACGGAAAAAGAATACATTTTTTAGTTTTCTTTCGCTCTCCTATCATTGCAGACAGGAATGATTTAAAACAACTCTCACAATTTTGGCTATAGCTAATTTTTCCCCATAAGTTCCATTGCTTTAACAGATTAATTGCCTGAAACGTAACTTCATTTCTCCCGAACCAAGAATCATCTTCCAGAACGATATTAACCGGAATATTCTGTTGTCGAAGATAATCATACCATTTAAGAAAAGACTTTTACAGGTGGTGCATTCTTCATTAAAAGCATTTTTTACAAGGTATAAAGTGACCTTGGTATTGCCGCAAGATCAAATATCAGATAAAGAATTTTCATGAATTTTCTTACCCTCAATAGTAAATATAGTATCATCAACAGCTAGAAGCCTCCCATTATATAGAGATCCAATTTCTTCAAAAAAATCTTCCTTTATATCGTAAACAAAAAGCACACTCCCTAACTTATAGGAATCTGCTTGGATAAAATATGTGGTCCATCTATAGATGTGGATCTATCAGTACATATTCTGGCATTATCTTCTTTTTCCGGACCACTTTCATCATCGGGCGTTTTAAAAATCGGTATCGGCTTTTATTTCTTCTGCCAAAGAATGCTCTTCTATAAATGGAATTCTTTTTCGATACAGGGAATCGCCATGGAAGATCGTTAAAGAACTTTTGGCTTCCCGAGCAACGAGAACAGTATTATTTGAGACATCCATAAGTTCAGCATCATAAAAAGGATTTATTGGATTAGGACCTTCCATCTTAAATAACATCTTTTGGTCATCCTTAAGCTGACTAAAAGTGTTAACCTGTTTACCAGTTTCTGAGAGATAGGACTCCTCGGAATCGGTAACATATCCATACATTTTTTGTTCGTAGAATATTAAACAAGATGCTGGTTTCTTAATTACCGTTCTACCACGACTCGTAAACAGATTTTTATCTATTTTCGTAATAGTCATCGCCTTATCATCCAACACATATAGAAAACTCTCTGTCAGTAAAAACTCTAAGTTATCTGTCGAAAATTCTTTGGGGGCCTTTCCCCTTTTGCCAAAAGTTTTTAAAACATCTCCTGACGTATCAATTTTTACAACCTGAAAAGTTTATTTGCAACAGCATAGAAATTCTTTCTATCATATTTCACATTACTGAATACGATCCAGCAACCCTGGGCCGGTAATCCTAACGGAACCAAAACAAAGAAAGTAAACAGTGTTAGATAATGTAAGCACCTCATCAAAATGGTTTAATTATTCGTTGGCGGTTACCCTCAGTTGGGGGTCTACAATCTGCTGATGGCTAAGGCTAAAGTGGCGGTCCACGGCAATAGTATCACCCGGGGCAATCTGCTTGTGATCAATAATCGCCCATTCACTGTTCTGGGCTGTTGGCTCTAGATACACCCATTGCACTTCGTTATTTTCAGGTTTGAGTTTAAAAAGCAGCGTTCGCCCCCCGTCCCGCGATAAAATGGCTGATCGGGGAACACGCACTTTCCCATCCTGCTTCAACGTTTGGATAAGTCCTTCTACCGTCATCCCTGGCCGTAATACTTGACTGCTATTGTTAGCCTGTACCACTACAGTCCCGGTTTTCGTTTCGGTATTTACCACCGGAGCTACCGCCTGTACTTGTCCCTGCAACTCTTGTCCGTTAGGGGCAGTCAGCCGCACGTTCATTCCTTTGTTAATATTACTCAGCTCAGATTCCAGTACATCAAAACGGATGCGTACGGTCCGGTCATCCACTAGCTGCCCCACTTCTGTACCGGCATTTACATAGGTACCGGACGAGAGCCGCTTATTCGTAGCCAACACCCCTGAAAAGGGTGCTTTAAGTGTAGCATAGGATAGATTCAGGCGGGCTTGCTTCAAATTGACCTCTGCCTGTGCCAAGCCTGTGGTAATACGCACCAGCTGTTCTCCAGGATCTTCATGCCCATTTGTCCCTCGTGCGCTGTCACGCCCGGAACGCATGCCCATCTCGATGCGATACTTCTGACGGGCTTCCTTGTACTTGTTCTGGGCTTCCTGTACTGCTATAGCATATTCTTTCTGATCAAAAGTGAGCAGTGTCTCTCCCTTACGTATTCGTTTCCCCTGCCTGATATATGAGCTATCTACATAACCGCTTATTTTCGGCTTTAACTGTACAGACTGGTTAGCTTCTACCACGCCCTGACTTTCGACATACTGGTAGATAGGTTTATCATCGGCTATAGCAAAAGTCACCTGCGGACGCACTTTGGCAGATTCCTGCTCTTCTTCGGAAAGAGGATTTTCGTTTTCAGTTTCACTTGTTTGACAGCCACTAAACAAAAGTGCCGCGCAACACACAAGTAGCGCAATCTGATAAAATGACGAATAGTTTTTTAGCATAATCGGTAGCATTCAGGGTTCTTATTCACAATAATGTATTGAGAAGCAAAGCTTTGGGCAAACCAAAAAAGATTGCAATAAAATGAGTTATAACCACTTGGGCGGCCAGGGCCAAATTTTGGCTTCAGCTCGGCCAATTAAATTCTTTTGGGGCACCAGACCAAAGTATCGACTGTCAAAGCTTTGAGTACGATTATCTCCTAACATAAAATAACTATTGGATTTTTTTTGAGGAATAGCAAAAACCTTTAATAATGTATCAGACTTTGTATTAATCATCACGTTGTGTTTATGGTCTATTATTTGGCTATTCAAAGTGGTATGAGCAAGGTATATTTGAATAGTATCTCCCGGAAGCCCAACACATCTCTTAACTAAATTCCGTTTTGATACTATCTCTGAATTATTTTGCCCTACAGGATCCTCAAAAACGACAATATCATTATGATTCATGTTCCCTATACCATTTATAGACAAATCTGGGAATGGAACATTAGTTAATGGCCAGTGGGCAGGAGTATGAAGTCGATAGGGAAATTTAAGTACTATAATATAACTGTTCGGCTGAATAGTTGGGGACATTGACTGAGTCGGCACATAATAGACCGAAAAAAGCAGTGCCTTACATAACCAAGAGATAATGACTATTGCTCCAATAAGTTTAAGCCACCGGACTAGCTTTTTAGCCCGAACAGAAAACCAATAGTGTCGATTGCTAACTTTCACTTATACACTGAATTAAATAATGAATTCACCCTCCTGAAAAACCAAGTGCTTTTTTGTGGATTTTTGTCATTGCTTACATAAGATAATTGCACAAGTCCATTCTGGTCAATAACTAACATAATAGGTACGGTCACTTGTTTTTCGTTTATCGGAATTAGTTGACTTAAATCATCTATAGAAACCATTTTCAACTTTTTACCAACTAATTTATTAATATCATATCTCATCCCAATATCTAAGACCGTAATCGCTTTTGAATAATCTTGAGCTAACTTTTTGAGCTTGGGCAATTCTAACTCTATCGAAGCAGGACAATATGACTTTGGGAACAAAGTAATTAATTGAAGCTCAGACCTATTTTTTGATAGCAGTAATTTATCAACAAAGATATTTTTATTTGTCTGGCTGAAAATCACCTTTTGCTTAATTTCCTTGGCCGTTTTGTCATTATTTATGTCACTACTTGTTATAAATAAGAAATAACAATTTAGTGAAAATAACGCTGCCACTGCTAACCACAATTTAACATTATGAGTGAGTTTTGACTTAAACATGTTATTGAATTTGTTGAGATTCAAAACAACTACGTGATTCCACAGCAATGTTAATTTGGCAATTTGTAAACAGCCAGCCTGCGATTATCATTTTTAGAATCCCATTCAATTACAAATATCTTAGTATCAGACATCGTAAAATCCTCCACCGGATGGTTAAAAATATAAGACCGTAAATAACCCCCATCCTCAATATTATAAGTATCCAAACAATAATACCATGAGTTTTTATTGCCTGAAAAACCAGCATAAAGCTTATTATTCCGCACCCACACATCTCCGCTCACGCGACGTGCATCATCAGAACGAGTATACCATTTTCCATCTTTGGTAACCATTGGTTCTTTGTTCGGTTCAAAAGACTGGACACTACGTGAAAATATAATGCTACCTCCAGAATCGTACTTTCGGATGTAATTTTTATAAGAACCTACGATAAAAAGGTTCTCATTATGGCAGGTTACCTCTCCATTCATATAAGCCGGAAATCGCTGCATCCGATCCTCAATTTTTTGAAATGAGTTGAGTAATTTACCTCCTTTTGTTAACACACTCATGACCCCACTCGGCAGATATTGCTCAGATACTGTGTAAAGTTTGAAATTACACACTGCTAATTTAGCAGGTCGTACATAATTTCGATTGGCCGGAAGACTTTTAAGTAATTCCCCGCTTGGAGACCACTTGGTTATTCGACTAGCATTCTTATCGGTTACCCAAATATTACCATCCTTGTCGAACTTTACGTCACTTGGATAGCGGAATTCTTTAGGACCATTCCCAACCCCGTTTCCCAAAAGCTTTATATCAGAAAGACTGTCATGGGGAAAATATACAATATGCTCTAGCTGATAGTCATAGCCGGCTATATTTCCTTTGGAGTCAACAGTCAAAAATGCAAGCTCATAAAGTTCAAAATCACTTAAGGTAATTTTGGGACCGATCGATACCAAGCTATCTTCCAGTCCTATTCGTTTATCAGTTTTTTGGGGTTGAGACTCATAATTTTGATAAAAAGATTTTGGCACCTGGGCACTAATATTCGAGACTAAAAAAAACGTAAGAACAATAGCTGATATTCTAATTTTCATATTAATTTGGTTATGGTTACAAATAGAATAAGCTGGTTAGATACCTATCTAACCAGCTTAAAATTATTATTCCGTTTACCGCTCTTTCTGGAATGATTCCTCCCCTTGATCAATACTTTCCTTTTTGGGTTCATCCATATCCGTCCCGTTACAATGTCTGATTATTTCTATAGGCCCAATTTCAATTACAGTATGACTTTCACCACAATCTCCTTTGGAGCCTTCACATCCGCGTCTGCCACACGGTCCGGCAAAAGCCTTTTGGGTTTGTACTAACGGTATTACATTAGCACGTTTTGCAACTTCTCTTTTAGCATCCGTTTCATTATTGCTAACTTTAATATTGAAAATTAATAAACATACGAATGCAGATATCAATAAGATATTAGTGAAAATATTAGTCAAATTTTTCATAATACTCTCTGTATTAATTAGATTTACTATTAATAAATAGTGTAATTATTTGTCAACCAATGAGGTTAGTAATAACTATATTGAAATTTTAAATACTTTAAATATCCCATTCATGAATTAACTACTGAAATAGTTGTTGAATTATTTATTTCAACTTTTCTTTCGCCATTTGCCAGGCGAAACTCCTTCCTGACGTTTAAAGGCCTTGATATACGTCGATGGCCTGCGATATCCGACATGGTAAGCAACCTTCAGTATTGACATCTTTCCCAATTTCGGCAATCTGAGTAATTTTTGGGATGCGCTAACCCTATGCAAATTAATATACGATTTGGGTTTTAGCCCTGCATAATATTCAAATTGCCCCGACAACCGATGACTCTTAATAATACCGCGATCTTTCATATAGGAAATATCTAAATCGGGATGATATAACCGACGGCTTATAAATCGGGAAACCGCTGTAACTTCATGCGGCCACGGAATGCCGTTTTCATTCTTCATTTTAAGTAAACAACCGGATAGCTGTGATCGATAATCCTCAAGTTTCTGCTTAATGATCTTCCTATATATGCTCATTGGAATAGTATGTGATAAAAGTTAGCATCGAAAGGTCTGGCTCTCCTTTACATACAGGATTATCGGGAAGGGCAATTGTTACAGATGTTTTACGACTATTAAAGCAACCTAATCTTATTTCTGCTTTATCCAGAAGTGAAAGAAATCAATTCATCTCATCTTTTTCGCACCAAATTAAACAGGTCCGTAGTATCATCCATCGAAGGCGTCGTCAGTGGAATAGACAAATCGATCCTGTGATCTTCGCTCATAAATTGCAAAAACGTGCGCTCCTGAATATTAAGGCGTATATTTTTGAGATTATTGGCAAGATTAGTCTTCTTAACTCTAAGTTTTTCGTTTGTCTGCTCGATTTTATTTCGCTGATAAAGGCTGTACATATTCAACAAAACCAATATAATCCCAATTGTCCATACCCATTTTGAATTTATTTCCTTCACGACAATACAATTTAGTCTGTAAATTTCGTTTTTATTTGCGCAAACATTAATACTGGATTATCTAGTGGGTCTAAATTTTTAGCAAATTCAAGTAATTCTTTTTCATGTTTATTGCGTTTGCTTTCTGGCATTTTTTTTATGGCTTTGGCCTTTTTTAAAAGATCACTGGGCTGTATTTCAGTTACCAATTCGTTTTTATATTTAGCTTTAAAATACGGCGTGAGCCCATTGTCAATATCATTCACCAGTTTTTTAGCAACAACCGATTTATCCTTCTTCTTCAAATAGAATACAGGATATGACTTTTGTCTGTCCCAAAAAATAGAAAAATAAATTAAGTGATCTGTTTCTAGAAATCGGGATATGTACGAAGCATATTCTCTATTAATTGTTTTTTCAATAAATTTATAACCTTTTTTTAAATTTTTCCTCTCCCTAAACAATGATTCCGGTACATTATATGGCCCGAAATCAAGAGTATATCTCACAGCAATTTTATCTTTTTTTAATTCATAAATATTATAAGAAGGATGGAAGTATAATAGCTGTTTGCCATTATAACGGGGGAAATTATTAGTTACCCCAAAACCTAAGCCCGACTTATACTTTTCAATTTTTAGAAACCGTCTGAATACTTTTTCTTCATCGAAGTACAATAAATTAAATCCTGTATTTTCAATTTCCCCACTGCTATAAGTACTATTATTCATAAATAATGCATAACCACTCCCAGGCAATAATGTAATTTTATCGGGATCAATCTTTATAGATATTCGATCTAAGAATTCACCTTTATAAGAATATTTATGAATTTCTTGAAAACCTAATACTATGATTTCATTTAGCTGTGTATTAACCGTAAAATCCCTTGCATATAGCATTTCCTGTGGCCCACGACCTTTTGTTATTTTAATCTGGTTAATAAACTTACCTGAAAAGCCATAAATAAATATCGAAGGTGTGTTTTTTTCAAAAATAAATATTTTACTATCCCGGATTAATATTTTTCGGACTTTCCCAATGAGTTGTTCTTTTTTGTTCTCAAGCTTTAAATACTGGATATTCTGAAAAATATCAGACATTTGAACAGTTTTACTACCTTCCAGATCTATTGCCAGTTTTTTCTTATTTCTTTCAATTACTTTACTCTTAGTCGTATGATTACAAAAATTTAGAAAAAGTAATGTCAGGAATAACAATAAATAATTTAAAATTTTCATAATGAGAGGCTGATACTGAATAAAAAAATTGAGTTATTAATTACTCATTTTATACATAAACTTTCATAAAAAAAGAATAACCTGCCCCAAGTTAATCTAGGCAGGTTATTAATATTTATATTTATTGAAAACCCACATCACCTCCACCACATGTAGTTTGTGAACTCACATCACATCCATCTCCTCCAGTAACACATCTGTAAGTATGGTCCCCATTACTACAGGTATATGGCTCCATCGTTAAGTCAGATGGATCTGGACACGTCTGACATTGAGCATGGGCGACTTGCGTTCCCAAAGTAAAACCCATGTGATCCAAATCTATGTTGGGAAAAGAATTAACATTCAGGTTTAGACTAACTAATGCCAATAGCATCAAAAGGCCTGTACTATTGACAAGAATTGATTTGTACTTTTTTATAATGCTCTCTGTTTATTTAAAATTAACACCCTAACAAGGGTTCATTTTACAAATGCGATTTTCGCATCCATAAAAAGCCTGCTGCACAAAACAGTACCAAATTTCTTACTGCCATCGCCCATCCAAAACCACTTTCAGCCAGGTCTCCAAAACATCCGCAATCTCCCTGCAGTCCGCTAACCAGACCGTATATGCTAAAAGCAAAAAAGATTGCAAATAACCCGGCGGTAAGCCCAAGCATCAATTCCGGGTGGTAGTTTATCAGCAATGCTGCGGCCAGCCCCACTTCAAGTAACGGCAGAAATGTTGCCGTGAGAGTAATAAACGTATCGTTGAAAAATACTACCTGCTGCATGGCTGAAACCAACCCCGAGGCGTCATAAATTTTAAGCATTCCGGCAATGATCAACACAAACGAAATAGCATAATAAAGCCCACTGTAGAATAATTTTGTGACCGGTGGAAGCTGGCCGGGCAAACTTTCTAAATCAAAACTTTGTAGTCTGTTACTCATGTTAATAAACGCTTTGTTTTTTAAAACCTAACAAATCATAAGACCCGCTACATGAAATTTTTGCTGAAATAATTACTGAATATTTTACAGCGCTACGTCAAATTGATATCCTTCCACCGACCGGGCGGGATATCCTCACATCGTTTGAACGCTTTTATATAAGTTGAAGACCTGCGATATCCGACCTTATACGCGAGATCGGTGACGGTAACTGCGGTAAGTTTGGGATTGCAAAGAATTCTCTGGGAAGCTTGTACCCGGTGCCGGTTGATATAAGTTGTAATCGACACACCTATATGATAGCTGAATAATGAAGGCACTTTCCGACTTTTGATTACCTTATTTTCTTTCATATAGGCAATATCTAAATCGGGATGATATAACCGCCGGCTTATAAATCGGGAAACCGCAGTAACGTCATGCGGCCACGGAATGCCGTTTCCATTCTTCATTTTAAGTAAACAACCGGACAGCTGTGATCGATAATCTTCAAGTTCCTGCTTAATGATCTTC
Source organism: Fodinibius salinus (assembly GCF_008124865.1). Taxonomy (NCBI): domain Bacteria; kingdom Pseudomonadati; phylum Balneolota; class Balneolia; order Balneolales; family Balneolaceae; genus Fodinibius; species Fodinibius salinus. The sequence goes on from NZ_VNHY01000002.1 coordinate 378,724, forward strand.
CTATATGCACTCATTGGAATAGTATGTCATAAAAGTTAGCATCTAAAAACCTGGCTCTCTTTTACATATCAGGATTATCGGGAAGGGTAACTGTTACAGCTTGTTTTACGACTATTAAAGCAATCTAATCTTGTTTCTGCTTTATCCAGAAGCAAAAGAAAGCTCCGAAAGTGAAGAAGTTTCAATTCCTTGCTCGCATTCCTTCTACCCACTGGAAGATAATTGGTACCAAGTAAAGGGTTAGCAGTGTACTTGTAACCATCCCGCCCATCAGCGCCACAGCCAACGACTGGCGGAAGGCATAGCCATCGCCAATGGGCAACAGCATAGGTATAAGCCCAAAAATGGTTGTCAGGCTGGTCATTACTACGGGACGAAAACGATGCAGGCCTGCCTGCGTAATGGCCTGATGCAGATTGCCGGTATCGGCATAATAGCGGCGCATAAAATCTACTTTAAGGATAGAATCGTTAACAGCGATGCCGGTTAAAATCAAAATCCCCATAAACGAAAGGGCATTCAGACTAATACCGGTCATCCACAAAATGATGACTGATCCCACCCAAGCAAAGGGGACGGCAGTCAAAATAATAAGCGGATGCCGCAGGCTTTCGAACTGTACAGCCAAAATAATGTAGATAATAATAACGCTGATAAGCAGCAGTAATCCCATATCCGCCAGCAGCGCGGCTATGTTTTTTACCGACCCGCCGACCTTTACCTCAATACCGGTTTGGCGGGCAAAGTCAGTGAGTGTGTCTTGGATTTTTTGCTTATTCCACCACCAGTCAGTAAAACTCAAATCGGCCTTATAACTTAGTACCGGGGTCTGATTGACCCGCTCAAGCTGCTCCGGCTCAGAACTGCGTTCAATAGCTACCAGTTGTGAGAGTGGTATTTTAAAGTTGTTAAGCTCGAGAGTAATATTATGAGGATCAAAAATACGTTGGTCTTTACCTACCAGCCGAACAGGCACATTTTCATCCTGCCGGTTCCAGTCGGTAATCCAACTTCCGCGGGTCAGTGATTCGAGGTACTCTATGATCTGCCGCTCGGAGATCTCCAGCTGCATCATCTTCTTCTTTTTAAACTGCAGCTGATAGGTATTTATTTGCTGCTTGTATTGCTTTGAGAGCTGTATATCCAGTCCTGCATGCTGTAAATCTTGCTGCAGGCGGTTGATATTACGTTCGGCTTGTCGGCGATCATTACCCACCAGCCTAAAAAGTATTGGCGGTTCTGAGGACGACGGCAGCACATTCAGTGCGCTTTGTGTTGCCAGCGGCTGACTACTCCATTCCGGATGGTCATCAATATATGTTGTGAGCCGGCGCCGCACTTGTTCGGCCGTAGCATATCCCTCTACCGGAATACTTATAGTAAATTTATTGCGTCCCTCTTCGGAGAGGTTTGACAAATTTGTCTGATCGGTATAGCCACCCAGCACTTGTATGGAACGGTCATTGGCCTTTAAAGACATAGTCTGACGAATAGTGCTTTCGGCCGCCTGACGGGTCGTTTGCAGTGATGTATTACCGGGCAGTTGCACCTGATAGCGTACCTGCTTGGGTTCAGTGTGGGGCAATACGCTCTTGGTAACGGTAATGAGTAACAATCCGGCAAGAACCAGCAGCACCATCATAATTCCCAAAAACAATCCTTTGTGTTGCAAGGCCCACTGCAGGCTTTTTTCATACCGATCCCGCAGCCGATCAAAGTAACGGTTAAAGCCAAGCACAGAAGATTGCTGCTCCTCTTTTTGTACTTGGGTAACCAAGACAGGTAAAATGAGCAAGGCCACCCCAAGTGATGCCAACAAACTTATTGAGAGTGTCCACGCCTGGTCTTTGAAAAAGGCACCTTCGAATCCCCCTAAAAACACCAGGGGCAAAAAGACCGAGATAGTAGTAAAAGTAGAAGCCGTAACGGCCAGTGCTATTTCGCGCGTTCCCAGGTCAGCAGCCTCAAATATACTGGCAGCCTCCCCGCGGTGCCTGTTAATATTTTCCAGTACAATAATGGCATTATCAACCAGCAGGCCAATGCCGAGAGTAAGTCCACTGAGAGAAACAATATTAAGCTGGATATCCGAGAGGTACATCACAAAAAAGGTCAGGAAAATACTCACGGGTATAGCTACGCCAATAGTGAAGGGCGTCCGCCAGTTATCCAAAAACAAAAAGAGAATAATGAAAGCCAGCAGCGCCCCATACAACAGGGTTTGCAATAGATTATTTATGGCATTTCGAATGAAACTGGCATTTTCTTGCAGTATGGTAATGCCGATGTTAGCGTTTTGGGAACGAAGTTCATCAAGCAGGGGCTGCATAGTATCAAAGGCTTCGACGGTATTGGCCCCGTATTCTTTTTTGACGAGCACACTCAGCACTTCTTTACCATCTACCAGCGAAAAGGAACTTGGGTCGGCCTGGCCCAGCTCTACTTCTGCTACATCACTCAACTTAAGTACACGTCCGGTACCAAGTGTTTTCAGCGGTACTTCCTCAACATCCTCAATAGATTGTATGCGACTTTGGATTTTTAGAGAGTAGCGGTACCAACCGTCCCGAAGTTCGCCGGTGGCGGTAAAAAGATTGGCATCAGAAACCAGATTCTCTACTTCGCTGAGTGAAACCTCAAACCGGTTAAGGGTTTTGGGCTGATAATTTATTTTTACTTCAGGCTTTACTTCTCCCACCAGTACCGTTTGGGCGATACCTTCGGCCTGCTCCAGCCGACGGGACAATACTTGTTCTGACCATCGCTTTAGATCAAGACGGGTTTTAAAATCGGGATTAGCTTCATTGACGCTGGTAATACCTAAAATAGCTATGGGCTCGTCGGAAGAGTTATTCTGAACCAGCTGGGGACGATCTGCCTGCTGGGGCAAGGCATACTGCACCTGGTCAAGCTTTTCGCGGACATTCAAAAAGGACAGATCCATATTCTGCCCCCATTTAAATCGCAAAGAGATAATACTTTGCCCTTGTCGCGAAAAACTATGAATACTTTCCAGTCCCTGTACAGTACTCAACGTAGCTTCCATGGGTTCATTGATGCGCTGCTCGATTTCCTGTGGGGCAGCTCCACTCCAGTCGGTACGTACTAAAAGGGTGGGAGAGTCAACCTGCGGAAGCAGGCTTACGGACAACTCACTTAAGGCAATCGTCCCGAAGATGAGCGTCGCTATAATAAGCATTATGGCTGTGATAGGGCGTCTTAGTAGCACCGTCTCTGAGTTCTATAACAATTGCAAATCATGAACAGTGTAGTATTTATTAGATGGAGGGGCAAATATAGTCTTGGAAATTATGTTGCTAAAAGGAAAGCCCTGTTGGAAAATTGTATCTCCTTGAAAGAAAATATTTCAATCTCAAAAATCCGATAGCTAGCGTTACTCTTTCTCAAACGGCAGATCAGTTATTTTCCCTTTCATAACCCGAAGACTGTATGCAATAGATTCATGGGCTTTTACGAAACGATAGGCAAGCCATGCTAAAAACAAAAGTACACCAATATTTATTATACCGGAAACAATAGCTAAACCAGCAAATTGAGTAAACATAAGGAATCGAATTTAATTCGTATTCAGATTACCAAGTTGGTTAAAACCACTAGTTAATATAGTTGAATCGTCTAAGGCTTGTAAGATGAAGTCTTTTTGCTATTTACAGGATGATCAAACAAAGCAAATGTTACAAAAAGCTTGATTAATTTCTTTTAATCTGACTGCCTATATACATTCGAAGTTTTAAAAAGAGGGAGAGATAGAAATACTATCCAATTAAAAACCTCTGTAATGCAAAATATATCCTGCCCACACAACCCTTTACTTTATTGATTAGTCATTGAGCTAAGCTATTTTAAAACTGTCAAAAGTTATATCGGCGAATTGTTAATTAATTTGCCGTATATGAAATAATAAGGGTCCCCGAACTAGCTCCCGATACCGTATATGATGAACTGTTGGTCATATCCTTTTCGAAGGATCCACTTTGGTCAGTCAAAATTAAGTCATCCCCATCCAGAGACTGGTCTTGAACCGACAGGTTCCAACTTAAATTCAAATCTTGGCCGCTGCTTAGCTGGTATTTTAACGTCCAGTCAACTTGTTGGACCGTACTGCTACGATAATCTTTTCTCAAGTTGTCACTCTGTGTTACAAAACGTGCATCAAAGGCTCCCTGAGGAGGGGACGGGGGTGCATCCTTATCAAGGTTCTCATCAAAGGATGCAGTGGCATCATATGATTGTCCTGTTTCCAAATCATTGATTGTTTCCGTTCCATCTCCTGCTGTTATCACCATCGAATACCGTGGACCGGTTTGCACAAAGTTAGCCGTAAGGTTGGTCTGTTCATTAATGGTAAATGTCAGTGGATTATCTTGCGACTGCTGGTCGCCGGTCCATTCTCCAAAGCCATATCCATCATTGGCATCAGCTTTAACTGTTACCTCTTCGCCTACATCGAAAGTACCACGAGCCGGATCAACCGAACCGCCTTCACTGGGGTTTTCAGTAACTAAAAGCCTCACCTGTTCTGAACTTTTATCATCTCCACCAGTACTGGATCCGCCACATCCCATTATCATTACGCTCATAGCTACCAGCCAACAAAACACCTTACTTACCCGCATAATAAATATACTCTTTTGAGTTTAGATCTTATACTTACACTTTATGTAAACGTCTGAACAAATTGAAAATATATTATACACATTCATCTGAACATTTGATACCCTCATTTTAACACAAATGCCACCATCTCCTTTGTGTGGGATTTAAAACAATCCCAAATATTCTTTTTATCGTATTTTAATTTATACAATAATCGTGTAAGCTTTTTTCTTAACGGATCATCTATTTATCTATAATTTCAAAAAGAAGTCATATTAGTTGGATATAGCAAATTCACATACAGCCGTGCTGTTTTTTAGCCGATCTGCACAAGTAGACGCAGACGCTAAAACCTTTTCTGATGACGGCCGGCACAGCAAAGACTGCCAAATTGCTCAGCAGCTCATTGCTCACACCCGCAAAGAGATTTCCAAAACAGAATTACCCTATTTTATTATTGATGAAAGCCAACAAAAAGGTCATTCATTCGGAGAGCGATTTTCTAATGCCTTTGAAGAAATATTCGATCGGGGATTTGATTATGTGATCGCAGTAGGCAATGACACTCCGGGGCTATCAAAAGAGCACATCATCGATACTGCCCAAAAGCTGCGTTCGGGATTTGATGTGGTATTAGGCCCCTCAACCGACGGGGGAATCTGGCTATCGGGCTACAGTAAAGGGGCTTTTAACAAAAAAGCATTCAAACAGCATCCTTGGCAGACAAATCAGCTTCTGTCAGCTATACGGCAATATACCAATGCTCTTTCGGTATATGAACTACCGCAACTGGGTGATATCGACTCTCCGCAGGATCTTAACTCTTTTATAAATAGTGCTCCATACATTCTTCGGTCGCTGGCTACTCTTCTACTATCTATTCTCTCCACTACTTTAGGAGATATAAATAAGTTGCCGCCCACAAGATTAATTACCTTTTTTAATAAACCGAATGCCCTTCGCGCCCCTCCTTTAGTGTAAGTGAACTTCTTTTCTTCTTTTCACTTACATCTATCCAATAAATATGTTTACCGGTATGAAACGACTTCTGTGCACTCTATTTACTTTAGTCATTGCTACAACTGCATTCGGTCAGTCTAGGCTTGAAGTTTCTGTCATAAATAAAAACGACGGTCAGGTCGTAAAAGACTTGGCAATCATTCTCGAAAACCAAGGTATTGGCTATCGACAAATTGACTCTACCAATGCCCAGGGCAAAGCATTCTTTGGCGGCCTGTCAACCTCTGGTTCTTATCGGGCGATAGCTGTTGAAAATGGTTCATACTACTCGCTCAACGCTGATGATATTGTATTTCGCTCCAACGATAAAAAGAGTATTACAATGGCACTGTTGCCCAAAGAAACACGCCAGTTGGAAGAGGTTAAAGTACAAGCCAGTAATGCTATTTCTCGTATTAATACTATCGATGCTGAGGTTTCATCGGAGCTTCAGGAACAGGATATTGAAAATATCCCAATCGAAGGACGTACGGTAAGCAATTCTCTGCACCGCCTGCCTAATGTCACAAAATCTACCGGCTTTTATTCCGAGGCTCCCAAAGTAACCATCAACGGTGCTAACTCACTGTACACTAGCTATCTCATTGACGGCATGGACAACAATGAACGATTTCTGGGCGGCCCTCGCTTCCGGATTCCCATTGGCTTTTCAAAAAACATCACCGTGCTGGCTAATAACTATTCTGCCGAATATGGACAAACAAGTAACGGCCTATTCAATGTAACAACCAAGTCGGGCAGCAATAAAATAAGTGGAGAAACTTATTATAATGTGCGTCCCGGTTCTGTTATTGATGCCTCTTCTCCCTTCAATCAAACCGACCTTTCCGGAAATGCCGTCGACGACGGCTTCCAACGGCACCAGTTTGGACTGGGCGTTGGTGGACCTATCAAAAAAGATAAAACCTTCTTCTACCTTAACGCAGAACAGACCATCGGTATAAAAGATAACCTGCTCAACGTTCCCGAGCTGGGCGTTAATACCACTGTTCAGGGTCGCAATAACTACAGCCTACTCTCCGGCAAAATTGACCACAACTGGAGCGGCAACTTTCGTTCTTCACTGCGCCTGCACAAAGGGTTTGTGAGTATTGACCGGCAGGGCGGTGGACTCAACGGCGGCGTGACTTTCCCCGAAGCAGCTAATGAGCAAAGCCGTAATTCTTTTACCGCTGCATTACGTAATGTCTATAACGGCAGCGGCTTTACCTCCGAAACAAATTACCAGTATGCTACCTTCAACTGGATTTTCACCAAACCCAATACCACCGGCGTACCCTCCGTTAATGTGCTAGATCCGCAGGGACAAACGATTGCAAAGCTTGGTGAATCTTTTGGGAACTTTGACATCCTGCAGACCATACACCAGGTACAGCAAAAATTCACCTTCTACCGCGGCAAGCACACCATTAAAGCCGGGCTGGATTTTATTGGTTCTATCCACAATGATACCCGCGGTGGCAACGCCAAAGGCTTCTACAGGGTACAGCTCAACCAACAGCAACTCAACAATTTACGGTCACAAAATCTGGGCCGTGATCTGTCGTACCGGGATATCCCCTCGGGCGTGCAGGTATTGTCGAATACGATAGAGCTTCATCCCAATACCTTTAGCGGCAGTCAATCTATTTACAGTGCGTACATTGAGGATCTATACTCGGTTAATAATCAGCTGAATCTAACTTTTGGGCTGCGTTATGATTATGACAACCTCTCAAAAGCCGGCGCCGATCAGGGAGATTTCAATAATATATCTCCACGCTTTAACCTTAACTACCGCCTGAATGATAAAAGTAGTTTCCGCGCCGGGTATGGGCTTTTTTATGGACGCATCCCATATACTATTTACAGTGATGCGGTAGCCGGCAGCTCTAATGCACCCGATTTTAAAGAACAGCTTCGACTACTCAGGCAGCAAGGCTTTTTACCTTCCGATACCAATATTGACAGGATCACATCTAATGGTAATGCCAGTGCTACCGAGACTAATGTTGCTTACCTTCAGGGATCAACAAGTAAAGATTTTGCCAACTCCGACGGCTATGCATTTAGTAATCAGAAGACCATTCTTAATCCCAATGGTCTTGATAATCCCTATTCGCACCATTTTACCCTGGGATACCAGCGGCAGCTCCGCGAAGATGTGCTCTTTTATGTTGATCTGATTCACAAACGCGGCTTTAACAAATTCCGGCTGGCTGATGTCAATACCCCCTCACCATACGAAGTGAATGACCCGAATGCGGGCCCTTCTGATGTTCGATCTCAACGGGTGGCTGATGCTACGCGTCGCGTTCCCATCCGGTATGACAACCAAGGCAATCCCTTTGCTCTTAGCAATGGCGATACGCTGCGCAATATAGCCCGGCGCGTGACCATGACCCAAAGTAAAGGCGAATCGCGGTACTGGGCCGCCAATTTCAATCTACTTAAAAGTAAGGGTAGCAGTAGTTACAGTTATCGTATCAGCTATACAATTTCGAGCCTGCGTAACAATACCGAAGACATCAATTTTGAAGCCGAAGACGCTAATGACTTTTCGGATGAATGGGGACCATCAATCAACGACCGGCGTCACGTACTAAGCGCAGTTGGCACATATTATCCCATTGACAATTTAGGCATCACGCTTACTTCGCTTATCCAAAGCGGTCAGCCCGTAAACCGCATTCCTGATGCCACTCAATTTGGCGGTACCACTGATCTTAACGGGGACGGCAGCAGTCGCGCCGTACAATACACCGGCAAAACCGATCGCGCGCCGGGTGCTACACGTAACGACAAACGACTGCCGTGGTCTTACACTTTTGATATGAGCCTGCAATACCGTATCTCTATTTTTGGAAATAACGCCCTACAGTTACGAGCTGATGTTTTTAATGTGCTTAACACCACGAACTATAGCGGCTACACTAGTAATGCTACAGTCAGTAATCAAATCCAGGTAGGCCTTATTGATCAAGACCAGTTTGTATATCGTAATGCTGCACCACCCCGGCAGTTCCAGTTCAGTCTGAGCTATAAATTTTAATTAGAATAACAGCTTACACAATATATCGTCTTTAAATTTTTGACATCTTATTCCATACTTAAAAATTGTTAGATGAAATTCTTTTTCTATTACGTTCTTATTTTTTCTGTACTGCTGTTTGCTTCATGCAGCAGTTCACCCGATAACCAAACTGATCTGCAAAACCTTTCTTGGGATCAAATCCTGCAAAAGGCCGAGGGACAATCTCTGAATATGATGATGTGGCAGGGTGATCCCAACATCAACAAATACATGCAGCAGTATGTAGTGCCGCAGGTTAAAAAGCAATTCGATATTGACCTGAATGTTTCCAACGGGCAGGGGAGCACCATCGTGTCAGTGCTCATGAGTGAGCTTGAGGCCGGTCAGCAGCAAAGCGAACTAGATCTGGTATGGATCAATGGGGAAACCTTTTATCAGCTACGAGAAATCGACGCCCTCTATGGTCCCTTCGTTTCGCAACTGCCCAACAGCAAATTTATCGACTTTAGTAATCCCTTCATAAAATACGATTTTCAACAATCCATCAATGGCTATGAAGTTCCCTGGGGCAAGGTACAGTTTACCATCATCTATGATTCGGCCCGTGTATCATCACCACCCACAAATCGACAAGCCCTCAGGCAGTATGTCAAAACCCATCCCGGGACATTTACCATCGCCAACGACTTTTCGGGAATGACCTTCCTTAAGTCATTGCTCATTGGTATGGCCGGTAAGGGTACGCTAAGCGGTGAGTTTAATGAACAAGCCTATCAAAAATACTCCGAGCGTCTCTGGAATTATATCAACGATATAAAGCCATATTTTTGGAAAAATGGAGAAACTTTCCCTTCGAACGTGACGGCTATGCACCAGCTTTTTGTTAACGGAGAGCTCAATTTTACGATGAGCAACAACGATACCGAAGTGGATAATAAAATTTTGGAAGGATTCTTTCCCCAAACAGCACGTGCGTATGTATTTCAAAAAGGTACTATTCGAAATTCACACTATGTGGGCATACCCAAAAATAGTACCCACAAAGCAGCAGCGATGGTTGTCAGTAATTTTCTAATTTCTCCCGAAGCCCAATATCGCAAAGCACGTCCCGATATCTGGGGCGACGGTACAGTATTAAGTAAGTTGAAGGTTCCTCCAAAATGGCAACAAAAATTTGCGGCTATGCCCCAACGGTATTATGCTCCACCGCGGGATTCCCTGCAGGACCACGCCCTGCGTGAACTGGCCCCGGAATATATGATTCGACTTTATGAGGATTTTCGAACAGAAATTATTCAAAAATAAAGTAGAAGCTACGGGCTTGCTCCTTTTCCTTCTGCTTGCAGTGCTTCCGCTGCTGCTGGGTATTATCTATGCGCTGCTGTATAGTCTGGGCATCACCGGACTGGTCAGCGACGGCTTTACCCTGAAATACTGGCAACAGGCATTCACCGATATTGAGCTCTGGTATTCCATGGGCTACACCTTCTATATTGCCCTTGCTACCATCACGCTGACTATCGCGGGCGCACTGTTGTTAACTATTTATCTTAAAGAACCCTTACAACAGGGCTTTGCCGGCTTTTCAATCTATGTGCCGCTGGCTTTTCCGGCAATTGTTGTTGCTTTCCTGATCTTCCAGCTGGCTTCTCAATCGGGATTTTTTGCCCGCATTATCTATCAACTGGGATGGATATCCAGTACAGCTCAGTTTCCCGAATTAGTCAATGACACCTATGGTATTGGAATTATTGCCGCTCATACCTTTATGGCACTGCCTTTTTTTACGCTCTATTTTATAAATCTCTATGATCAGGAAAATATTAATCAGCTTGCAAAAGTTGGGCAAACGCTGGGAGCATCGAGCGCCCAGCAACACCGGCGGATCGTCGTACCCATTCTGCTAAGGCGTGCCTTTCCAACTCTTACCCTATACACCATTTTTGTCATGGGATCTTACGAGATTCCACTCATTGTTGGTCGCCAATCTCCGCAGATGATATCGGTACTTGTCATTCGCAAACTGCGTAAATTTAATCTCTCCGATATTCCGGAAGCTTATATTTCGGCACTGCTTTTTATAACGCTAATCATTATTGGGCTTACGCTTATTTTTAAGAACCGAAACTTCAGCTATGACCTCGATCAGTAAATCAAAATCAATGGCCGCTCGGATGATCGCTTTGGCCTTTGTATTTCCGGTGTTGTATCTGCTAGTACTTTCGCTAGCGGACAGCTGGATTTTTCCTCAGCTTCTTCCCGAAGCGCTCACTCTAAAACGATGGGGAACACTTGTGGGCGGAGCTAATAATCTTTGGGGAAGCCTCTTGTTATCACTGATAATAGCTTTTACCGTTGCTACAGTTTCTACTATTTGCGGATTTTTTACGAGTAAGCACCTTGCCTATCACCCTAACCGTAGCCTTTGGATGCGGCTTTCTTACTTCCCCTTTGTGCTGTCGCCGGTGATATACGCTGCTGTACTTTATTATTATTTCATTCGGCTTGGACTATCCGGCAGTATTATGGGCGTGATTCTTGGGCAGCTGCTCATTGCTTATCCCTACAGTGTTATTCTTTTTAGCGGCTTTTGGAGCAAACGGATGCTCCATATCGAAAAGCTGGTACAAACACTGGGCGGCCACCGATGGCAAACCTACCGGCGTGTGCTATTGCCGATGGCTCAGGGTCTGCTTCTGGTTTGTTTCTTTCAAACTTTTCTAATTTCCTGGTTTGAATACGGTCTCACCACCATCATCGGGGTAGGGAAAGTGCAAACGCTAACACTGAAAGTTTTTCAATATATTAATGAAGCCTCCTTTTACAATGCGGCTTTAAGCAGCTCACTGCTTGTACTTCCGCCTATAATTCTTCTTTATTTCAACAAGCGCTATCTTTTTCAAAAACGATGGTAATGCCCTTACAAGCTAATAATATATCAAAACAATTTGGTGGAGAAACAGTGCTCTCGGAACTGAGTCTTCAGCTTAAGGATCAAGAAACACTCAGTATCCTTGGGCGGTCCGGTTGTGGAAAAACAACCCTTCTTAAAATTTGCGCTGGCCTACAAGATTCAGACTCAGGATTGGTTACCATTGAAGGTACCAAGATCTGTTCGCTGTCTCCACAGAATCGTCCGGTGGTCTATCTGTATCAAGAAGCCTTGCTGTTTCCTCATTTGAATGTATTTGAAAACATTGCTTTTGGTCTTCGTCTCAGAAACAAAGCTGAGGAGGATATCTCAACCCAAACTAATGATATGATTACCAAACTGGGGCTTGATGGCATGGCTCAAAAAATGCCGCATCAGCTATCTGGCGGACAAAAGCAGCGGGTTTCTTTTGGGCGGGCACTCATTACCAATCCCAAAGTACTATTGCTGGATGAACCATTTGGGAACCTTGATGCCGACACGCGCAGCCAAATGCAACGCTTTTTCAAAAAAATTGCCCAAGAATTTGAAATTACCGCCATTTTTGTGACACACAATATTAAGGAAGCCATACTGATGGGCGACCGTATCGCCAATATGAATAACGGGAAGCTAACTATTTATCCATCACTGGAAGAATTTTTAGCCGCTGACCATAAGGCCGTACAAGAAGAAATTAAGTTTTGGAAATTAATAAGCAATACTAACTAAACAGTTGTTTAATATATGGAATCCCTGGCTGTGATACTTGGAAGTGCATTTGGAGATGAAATCCCTAATTCTCTAGACATGCAGCCCATTAACATTGACACCCAATGGGGTACGCAAAAAATTTACGGTACTACCAATAAAGAAGGCCGCAAAATATATACTATTTTGCGGCACCAGCACCCGCACCGACTACTGCCCAATCAAATTAACTACCGGGCACAGGCTGCGGCATTGCAATCTGTAAACTGTGGCGCGCTCCTTATAAACAGCTCTGTAGGAGTTCTAACCCCTGACTTACCCCTATACAAACCCCTTATACTAACCGATCAGTTAATGCCCGAAAATCGGCTTCCTGACGGATCTACCTGTACTATGTTTACAGAACCTTCGGACAGCCAGGGACACCTTGTACTGAATGACGGACTGTTTAGCCGTGCCCTTTCGCAACAAATAGCCGGTAAGCATTCAGGCAGGATTCACAATCCCGATGTAGATATTGTCTTTGTGTATGCGGGTGGCCCCCGGAGCAAAACAGCAGCTGAAAACCAAATGTGGGCACAACTGGGCGGGGACGTCAACTCGATGACCGTGGCCCCTGAAGTAGTCTTGGCTAACGAACTTGAAATACCAACGGCCGGACTGGTGGTGGGGCACAAATATTCGGTACCAGAGATTGACAACCCTGAAGAAGCCGATATCGCGGATACTCTGAATGAAGCGAAGTCAGCTACTAAAGATATTATTATTGATTTCTTACAACACGGTTCACCGGTTGAATTCCAAAATCATATTTACCGCTTTTAATGCTGAGTAAGCAACAGATTTTAAAAATTGTTTCTGAAAAACTGCCCGATTTTGAGCCTGAGTCATCGTTGCAGTCTCTTGAAGGTGGGAATCTTAATCACGTTTGGAGACTAAAAGGATCATCCCGCAATTTAATTTTGAAGATGGCTCCTCCTTATATTGCAGCCAATCCCGAGGTCCCGCTGGATCCAAAGCGCATACAATTTGAATCCAAAGCGCTTCAGCTTTTTGGGAATAGGGAATTGCTGAATCCTCTTGCCTCCAGAGAAATACGCCCGCCGAAACATGTTTTTTATGATAATAAGCAACACCTGTTAGCTACTGAAGATCTGGGGCACCTACCAGATATTAGTAGATTGTCGAATACAGAAATCTCTCCCCAACAAGCCGGCAGAAGGCTCGGTAGTTTTATTGGCAATATACATAGGCTGAGCTACAATGATCTTGATCTTAAAAAGCAGTTTACCAATACCAGTATCCAAAAAACCCGGCGCGAAGTGCAGTATAATGCTGCAGCTGAGTATGCCCAAAGGGGAGGGGGTACGGAATTAAAAGCTATTCAGTCAGAAACACAGAAGCTGGGGAAAGATTTGCTTGAATCCGGCTGCTGTTTAATTATGGGCGACCTGTGGCCCTCTTCCATATTAATAGATAATGACAAGCTTCGCATTATTGACTGGGAGTTCAGCCACTTTGGGCGTCCACTACAGGATGTAGGTCATTTTGCCGCTCATTGCTGGATGCTGGCACATACATCATCAGAAGCCAATAGAAAAAAAATGTTCAGAGAGCTGTGGCAATATTTTTGGGAAAGTTACCAGGAGGGCACAGAAAGTAACTTTAGCCATCTTTATGACAACCAAGAATACCGGGATACAACTACCCACATTGGGGCGGAAATTTTAATTCGGGCAGCAGGTTCCTTTAAGAACGGCTACGTGTATGACGGGTATGATAAGGGACACCCAATGGTGAAAGAAGCCGTCGAACAAGCCGCATCGCTGATTAGGGCAGATAATCTATCGGATTTATGGCAAGCAGACTTCAAATAGATATTAAAATTTCTCTTTTGGACGGGCAATAACTAGCCAAACTTTGAATGCTTGATACAAAAGCACAGCACTAAAAATTAATCAGTTAGTTAGCATCTTTCCACATCCCTTATGTTCCTCTTTGTTGGCTTTCATATGTACGGTTACAGGGAATTGAGCGCCATTCATCGTATCGGTGCATGGTGAGTCCCAGACCTCTATCTTAAGGGTATCATCTTCAGTTGATACACGATAAACGGTTTTGCCGGAGGTCTGTACTGCAGGCTCAGGGGCGGGGGTATAAACCGTATCCTGTCCATAATTCCCTACATATTTAATTTGCTTGCCCTTAGTAATCTCAAGAACCCAGCCGGGCTCTTGACCCATGGCCCGAAAATCAACTCCGCGAAGTTTTGCTACTGCCCATGACTTTTGCTTGGGCTGCAAGCTACAGCTCATCAACGAGCCCTTGGGCAGCTGTAACAGTGCTTCGTCTCCTTTGGTCCAGTATAAGTGGTTGTCCGCCTTATATTTTTCTCCGGATGCAGATTTTTGGCGGGACATTTTCAGGGTAGTGTCGGGCAATAATACCCAAGTACTGTCAGTGCTCGCATAGGACACCGTCCTCAATGAATCGCCACACTGATAAACCAACACACGGTCGGTAGCTACAGTATCAAGTTGTGGGCTGATGGCTGTTTTCTTGGATGGCGATTTTACTGTGGTTGCCTTTTCGGAATTATTTGAGTTACAACCTATTATCAGAAACAAAAAACAACCGGTAAGTAATAGTTTTGGGTAAAACATAAAAGACAAGCAATATTTATAAGCTTTGGGAAATGTTAAAAATTTCCCAAAGCTATAACAGTAGAAAAACATTCAATAAGGAAGGATCTGTCACTTCCAACAACTAATCAAGCACTCCCTTCTTGAATAGTTTTGTCAATAGAATGGTCGCCGGGTCCAAGCAAAAAGATAATTAAGAACACCAGCATATACATTAGCGCCATTTCCATTCCTCCAAAACCATCACCAGCGGGTAGGTGATAAAAGAAAGCAGCAACAGCCATATTAATAACTAGAATGAGGGAAGCCAGGCGCGTCCAGAACCCTACAAGAACCAACAATGCACAGATACCTTCGGCCAGAGCAGCTAAAACAAGAGAAACTTCTGGACCTAAACCAATGGGATCCCCAAACTGAAAGTTGCCGTTTATCACATTCATTACTTTGCCAAAGCCATGATTGTAGATCATCAAAAAAGCAAAAAGCCGTAGCAACATAACGGAGGTATTGACATCGACAAACTCGCTAAGGGTAGAAGATTTTAGTCGTTGTAACATATTATTATCCTTGTTTAGATTAATAGGTTTACCATATTAAAAGGGTTCAGAATGAATAATGCTAATTTTTATTTTATGATCTTTAATTTAGTCATCCTTACATAAACCAGTCCCCCTATAAATGTACGAAAATGTAGATCCCCAAAACTGCAACCCACCCGGAACTTTTCTAACAAAGCTTCCTCATCCGGCAAACAGTAACCGGTCAGTAGAAAAAGCCGTAATTATGGAACACCGCTTCGCCTTTTTCTTTTGGATGAAGTGGCGAAATCAGCTTCAGGATATCCAATCGGATCAGCAAGCACCAACCTTGGTTACCATTGACTGGCACCGCGACTTTGCCCCACCTACTGATAAACAAAAAAAATCTCTGCTTCAGCTTGATCAATCGAACCTATCAGATGTCTCGAACTACGTATGGGCACGGTTTGCCCAAACCAATGACGCACACATTCGCTGTGCCACATGGCTGAACCTTGTGGGAGATGTGATTTTACTCAAAAATACAGCGGAAGAAATGCATCAAACCATTATGGATCACGAGGGCAGGGAGCACACTTTTTATGAATTTGGAGATTTTGAGCGCTTTCAGAATTTTATCCTCGATCGTGAGGATCAGCACATTTTTTTTGATATTGATTTGGATTACTTTATTCACGGGAAGGGCAAACGACACTACTCAGAGGATTTTAGTCGCTATACTGATGAGGAAATTAAGACTGTAATAGATCCCCAGCAACCGGTGTTTCAACATATCCTACCCAAATGTGAAGGCATAACCCTTGCACAAGAACCGGGCTATTGTGGAGGGATGCTCAATTCTGCTCATATTATGACAGTCATATATGAACAATTGTTTGCAGCAAATGGGGACTGGCCACAGCTGCAGAACTAATTATCAATAAAAAAGCTGCAAGCCCTATTCGGAGCTTGCAGCCAAAGGTCATAGCTTATGCTTAGAAAGCTACTCTGTATACATTACGAACGAAATCGCAAAATGTTTCCCAACAATTCAGATTAATAACCTCCCCCTTGCTCCGGACCTTCCTGGGGGCCGCGCCGGTCGTTATCGCGACGCTTATTTTGGCGATCACCGAAAAAGTATTGGAAGCTCAACGAAAATGAACGCGACGACCAACTAAATTGCCGAGTGGAATAAAAGTCTGTCTGTTCATTTCCGTTTGTTGTAACAGTATTATTGAAGTTTTGTGAATTTAGCAGATCCCGAACATTTAGCGAAAGCTTCGCTTTTCCGTCAAGCATATCATAGGCAACGCCAACATCCATCATCGTCATACCTTCGCGGCTACCTTGCGGGGTATTACTGGGTCCACGATACCGCATTGACGCTTGGTAATTAAACCCTTCGACTATTTCCCACTGCAGGCGCATACGTCCCTGTACATTGCGCGACTCGCTGTTAAATGCTTGGCTTTGATATGTACCATCCATATTAGATTTAAAAAGATTAGCATTGGCATTTACCGAAAGCCCATCAATAATTTCTTGGTCAGCCGAAAACTCAACCCCCCACGCTTTTTCTGTCGCAAAGTTGATAGGAAAGCGATATAGGTCTCCATTCCGCTGTTCAGTTATACGTTCTATAACATCCGTGCGGTGCCGATAATAAAAGCTGGTCAACAGCGAGCCGGTCTCCCAATAATGGAGATAGCCTACCTCATAAGAATTGCTAAACTCTGGCGTTAGATTTGGATTGCCAATATACTGGCTTCGCGGATCATCAAAATCCACAAAAGGGATAAGCGAGCGTGACCATGGGCGACGCAGACGGCGACTGTAGCTCATTTGCACCGACTGCTGATCGTTAAATGAATAATTTAAAGAGGCACTGGGAAATAGATTAAGATAGTGCTGCTCATTAACCTGACCGGTACCCTTTATCTCGGTACGGATATTTGTGTTTTCAGCGCGTAGGCCAATTTGGCCGGAAAAGGATCCGAATTCACCACCCAAGATGACAAAAGCAGCATTGACGTTTTCGTTATATAAAAAGTTTTGTGTAAAAGTCGGCTCGGTTACCCAGTTGCCATTCTTAAATGTTTCGGCGCTATAGCCGGTATCCATCCACTCAGTGTCACTACGGAGTCCGGCTTCCAGCTTACCCTTTTCGCCGAGCGGCTGTTTGTATTCAGCATTAATCCGCAGATCCATTTCTTCCTCCGTATCTTCGCTGCGTTGACGAAGCGGAGCGGCCGATCCCTGCTGGACCACCTCTTCTATATTTGTCTCTGCATTTTCTCGGCTGATATCAAAACTGGCATCTGCCACCAACTTGTGCTCATCACCGTTAAACTTATTTTCATAATTGAGATTAAAGTCGAAGTTTCGTTCTCGGGCTTCTTCAATATTATCACGGCTTACTTGTTCAATGACAGGACCTGTTGTTGCACCGGTTGAATACTGATAATCAGTGTAGCGGATATCTTCGTCATTGGTCTCTTTCTCCATACTGATATAGCTACTGGCAGTAAGTACTTCATTCTCTGACAGATAAAAATCAGCACCGAACCGTAGATCTCCGTCTACTTCAGATTCTGTTGCCTCCGTACGTTCTCGATACATATAAGTTGTGTCAGGACTAGAAGCATTGGGACCTGCATAGCGCTGAAATGAACTGCCGGATTCCGGCTCCGAACGGTAATCAGCACCGGCATCAATAAACCAGTTAATATCATTCTTACGATAATTAAGGTTCACAGACCCTCCGTATTCTTCGGGATATCCGCCCTCCACGCTGGCGCTACCATTAAGGCCTCCCTCACGTTCTTTTTTGAGGATAATATTTATAATTCCTGCCGAACCTTCGGCCGCATATTTCGAAGAAGGATTGGTAATAATTTCCACTTTTTTAATCATGCTGGCCGGCAGACTGCGCAGGGCATCTACATCACCGCTGACCATACTTGATGGTTTACCATTAATAAGTACCCGCACCGACTGATTACCGCGCAGGCTAATATTGCCATCAATATCCGTACTAACAGAGGGGACATTATCCAACACATTTACGGCAGAGCCGCCCAGGCTAGTGATATCCTGCCCCACATTAAAAACGCGCCGGTCGAAGCTCATTTCCATCTGCGACTGTTCGCCCCGAACTACAACTTCATCCATACTTTCGGCGGTGGGCGTTAATACAATATCACCAAAATCTTTTGTTTCGCCCGCGCCAACCTCGAATGATTCGGTATGAGGCTTAAATGACAAAAAGGTTATCTTTAATACGTAACTGCCGCTCTCCACATCGATAGAAAAAGTACCCGTTGTATCGCTTGATGCACCTGTTAGCACCTGGGACTGGCTGGAATCATAAACCGCAACTGAAGCATAGGGCACAGGTTGTTCTTTTTCATCTAAAATGGTTCCGGTGAGCGTTGCATTATTTGACTGGGATAGTGCAATCGAACAAAATGTAAGTAATATAAATAACGAGAGGGCTAGCTTTTTCATCAATATTTATCGTTTCTGTGTTCGCTTTCTTATTTCTGAATTCAAGATAACAGATGAACTTGTGCCAACGTTGTATTAAAGCTGAACGAAATTTGAAGATTTGATATACGTTCACTCGTATATATTTCAATAGAACGTACTAGGAAAAATAGATGAGGACGTTCTTTTTAGCTGTTACACCTTTCTTCTATTTTGAGCGTACCGACTTAGCTAAATGTGACCTTTATATTATGCCAACCATCATTATAGCGATATGAAATTTGGTAGCCATTTTGATCTACAATCTGCTTGATGATCGACAGCCCCAACCCAATTGATTCAGTATTCTGAGCATCTTTTTTAAATCGCTCAAATAGCTTTTCGGGTTGCATATCGAGCGGTTTGCCGGTATTGCCAATAGTAAGCGTCTCTTCGGTTAGCGTTATACTTATTTTGCCCTCTTCAATATTGTGCTTAATTGCATTCTGGAATAAATTAGTCCACAAAATATCCGCCAGCGCCGGGTGGATGTGCACCATCACGTCTTCGGTAAGATCTGTCTGTACCGACAAATCGTTGAGTTTTATAAACTCATGAAAAGACTGTGTGCTCTCCCTGATGAGCTTTGTCATATTTACTTCATCAGCATCACCAAACTCATGGTTTTCGATTTTTGTAAGTAATGATAAGGACTCACTGAGCCGCGATAGTTTCTTAATGGCACGCTGGCTGTCATCCACATACTGATACTGTTCGGGGTTAAGATCTGTCTCAGTCAATAGCTCTAGCTTGCCTTTAATAATAGCGAGCGGTGTCTGTAACTCATGTGAAGCATTTTCAGCAAACTCTTTGAGATTCTTATAGTCAGCTACGGCCTTACGGGTCATTTGCTCTACAAAGTGATTCAGGTCAGCAAATTCTTCTACATTGGCCTGTCCGGCTTCAATGGGTTCCTTATTCTGCAAATTAAATGCTTTAAGTTGATTCAACGTCTCACGAAATGGCTTAAATAAGCGATTGGATACAATAAACCCCACTCCTATGGCACCAATCACCTGCATACCCAGAATCCAAAGCAATATCTTGGTAACCGCTTCGGTAATATCATCCGTCTCAATAAGTGCCCCGTATGTAGCAATATAATATGACTTGTTGTTAACATTGCGATGGGCTATCAGCTTTAAGTTCGGCTCTTTCTGCTGCAGTCGCTCGTGCCATACCATGGTATCACGGACTTCAACTTTAGGCTCTACTTGTCGGGAAAGCTGCCTAATCGTCAAGTTCCTATCCTCATCACTGACTGATGTAGTATCGTCCATAATATGGCCTTCTTCAATCAGGTATGTAATTCGTTCTACCCGATCCATAAAACGCCACTTTAACTCGCTATCTACCTCGTCTTTAATAATATGATAGGACAGGTATCCGCCAATGCTCAACACAATAAGCGTTACGACAAGGTAGATAAGCACAAATTTTGATGTTAGCTTCATTACCTTCTTTTTACATTAAATTTATAACCAATGCCATACACGCTTTCGATATAATTCTCGGCACCGGCCTCTTCCAACTTCTTTCGCAAATTCTTGATATGCTGATATACAAAATCCAAGTTTGTCAGATGATCTACGTAATCACCCCATAGGTGTTCGGCAATTGTCTGCTTAGAGAGCACGTGATTTTTGTTGGATGCAAAATAAAGCAATAAATCGTACTCTTTGGGGGTCAGCTCTACTTCCGTATCATCTACGGTAACCTCCATAGTATCGGTGTTAATCGCAATTTCGTTGACATTCAGGATCTCTTCTCCATCCCGCTGGTTACGGCGATTGATTGCCTTTATCCGTGCATGAAGCTCTGGTAGTTGAAAGGGCTTGGTGATGTAATCATCGGCTCCAAGCTCAAGTCCTTCTACTTTATCATCAAGTGCATTTTTCGCCGATATAATAATCGTTCCCGTCTTCGGATTTACTGACTTCAGCTCCCGCAGTACCTGCAGGCCCGAACCTCCGGGTATCATAATATCTATGAGCACTACATCATAAGTATAAGACATAACCTTGTCGAAGGCCTGTGAATAATTTTGGGCATACTCACAGATATAGCCTTCACGTTCTAGGTAGGTACAGATGTTTTCCAGCAAATCTTCATTATCTTCGATAATCAACAATTTCATAATCTAAAATATAAAACCCGATTTTGAAGCAAAACTGAAGCTGTGAGAGGGAACAACCAAAATACAAGACATTAATTTGTAATACGCCTTTATCTAATTTTTGTTAGATAGATTAATATCACTAAATGGAGAATAAATATCTTACTATTCTTCCTTGCTTTATTGCATTTCTAATACTTGCCTGCAACGATAAACAAAAATGTCCTCACCGATCTTTTAAAGGTTTAAAGCTATCATAACCAATTGATATACTTTAAATCTCAGCTACTTGAGCTACACAACAATAGCGCTTAGATATCACACTTTTGGTTACATATAAATTTCAATTATTATACTCAAGCTATTGATAAATAAGCAATCCTGCTCTTTAAAGAGTTAAAACAACACCCTAAGCAAAAATATTTTCTCAATATCTTAATTTTCTTGGCCTGACTACTGAACTCCTTGTTTGTTTTTGTAACTCATTAAATACGGAGTGATAATTATAAAATGACTTTATATGCCCTCTAACTTCTACACACAATTGCCTGTCATCAAAAATTTCTTTGATGCATCAAATGAAAACAACTACCACTCATTACCCTCTGACTGGTATGTAGCCGTTTCTGATATTGTGGACTCAACCACTGCAGTTGAAAATAATCTATATAAAAAAGTAAATATGCTTGGAGCCTCTCCTATTGTTGGTATCCTTAATATTGCAGACCGTAACGAAATTCCCTATATCTTTGGGGGGGACGGCTGTTCATTTTGTACCCCCCCAACGCTGTACGATAGTGCAAAGAATGTACTAGCCCAAAGTCGTAAAATTGGGAAAAAAGAATACAACTTAGACTTACGAACAGCCCTCATTCCAATATCTCATATCGAAGACCAAGGATATACAATAAAAGTAGCTCGCTACCGTGCCTCGGAATATTATATTCAAGGAGTTTTTTCAGGGGGCGGTATCAGCTATGCAGAGGAAATTCTTAAGGGTCCTAACATTCAACAATACGCCATCTATCCCTCTGATAGTACCGGCGACGTTGATTTTTCCGGGCTTGAATGCCGCTGGAAGGAGGTAAAACAACCCAACAAAGAAGTGCTTACCCTGCTGGTTAAACATAACCCAGCCACCGATTTTACAGAAGAAGCTTATCAACCTGTCTTGCAGAAAATGCGCGACATTTTCGGTTTTGATGACATAACAAATCCCATTGATCCCTCACAACTCAAAATGACCACCTCGTTCAATAAACTTATGAACGAGGTGAAATTTCGAACTTTCGAAGAGGGATGGCTGAGCCGTATTATCTATCTCGTAAAAACAGAACTTCAAATTCTTATCGGAAAACTACTGATGGCCCTCAATTATGAAACTTCGGCGACCGATTGGTCGCTATACAAAAGGGATATGTCTCTGAATTCCGACCACCGTAAGTTTGACGATATGCTGCGCGTAGTTATAAGCGGTACCCCCAAACAGCGCCAACAGTTAGAAGCTTTTCTACAGCAACAACACAAAGAAAATAAGCTTGCCTACGGTATCCATATTGCTGATGCAGCGATGATTACTTGTATGGTTTTTCAATACCATCGTGAACACATCCATTTCGTTGACGGTAGCGGCGGGGGGTATGTATCAGCCTCAAAACAGCTCAAGGAACAGCTTAACTCACTTTCGAAAGGTTAATTTGCCAACAATAGAAACTATCCAACAACCCTTTTATATATTTGTATGTACAGCCATTTATAGATTTGTCAGTTGGGGATGGCTGTAAAAGTAGTTTCCCAAACAAAAAGCTACCTGCTGGTATATTCACCAACAGGTAGCTTCTTAGTATTGATAAAGGTGGCTAAAATGGTTCGTATCGAGCACCGGAACTTATTTAAAATCAGGTGCTCATAATTTTTTACTAATTTTAGTTTTGACCTGTTTGTTGGATGAAACGCTCTACATCATCATGCATTTTTTTCAACGAAGGCTTATGGATATACATCATATGTCCCGCCTTGTAATATTCCATTGAAATATTTTCCTCCAGCTCCGAGGGTATTTCCAAATGGTCCATTGTATATTCAGCTCCCATAAACGGCGTAGCTAAATCATAATATCCATTTAGTACCAACACTTCTAAATTGGGGTTTTTAACCATCGCGTCCGCAAGGTCTGGAGCAGTAGTCGGGCTTGTGGGAAAATAACTTCCGGGCCGAGACCAGTCCCACTCAAAACCGGGCAGACTGTAAGCTGAGATGTTATACTGCATATCTTTTCCGAACTCCAACTCATTATGATAGTATTGCAAAAACATGGTCGTATAAGCCGGACTAATAGCGGAACTCTGTGGATCATAAATTGCATTCTGGGAAAGGTTATCCAGACTATATCCTTTATACCGAGAGTCGAGCCGTCCCACGGTTTTGCCTTTTTCACGGAGCAGCTGCTTAGTAAACTCCGACTGTGTTACACGCATGTTAGCTTTGTCCAGGTAGTCTTTGCTAAGTCCCGTGAAATAAGATAACCTATTGATGATTTCGTTGCGTCGCGCCTCCGACAGTTCTTCTCCTTTCATTAGTGCCTCCGTATATTCCGTTGAGGCAAACTGACGGGCATCCTCTATAAATGCCTCTAAACTTTCAGGAGAATGGCTTAACTCTCCATGATACTCAGCCACCGCTGCGTAAGTAGGCAAGTACACCACGTAAGGCGTAAAGTCAGCATCACCGAAAGAAATAGTACGTAAATCAAGAACAGTAGAAACCAAGACCACTCCGTTCATGGCAATCCCCTGTTCCTGTAGGTGATCAACTATACCGGCCGACCGAGTAGTACCGTAACTTTCACCCAACAAATATTTTGGCGAATTCCATCGGTTATTTTCACTGATATAGGTCTTGATGAAATTGCTAACTGAGCGAACATCCTGGCTTAATCCCCAGAAATCTTTGTTTTCCGCTTTGCCAATAGCTCGGCTTACTCCGGTTCCCACAGGATCAACCATTACAATATCGGTAGCATCCAGCATAGAATACTGATTGTCGGTCAACTCATAAGGAGCAGGTGGTGTGCTGTTGGGATCGTCAACGACAACGCGTCGTGGCCCCATTACACCCATATGTAACCATAGAGATGAAGAGCCGGGTCCACCGTTATACGAAAAGGTAAGCGGACGAGTCGATTTGTCTTCTACCCCGTTTTTGCTGTAGGCTGTATAACCAAAAGAGGCAACTGGTTCCCCTTTATTATTTTTGAGAATCATTGTTCCAGCTGTGGCCGTGTATTCAATCTCTTCGCCATCCACGGTAACAGTGTGCTGCGTCACCGACTGTTTAGCCTCTGGTATCGCTTTTGCCGAACTGTCAGTTTGAGCTTGTACATTGATAACGCTCAATCCTGCGGTGGAAATAACCACCATAAAAAAAGATAGTATTAGTTTTTTCATAATTGACCTTCGGATATTGATTTAAATAGAAGTATTAGAAATGAAGGTATAAAATTTTCAGCAGATTGGAAGAATATTACATACGGTACGCTACTTCTTTACTACACTAAGTTTATGGCTACGTTATCCGCTTTTATTGGAAACCATCAATAAATTTTGCTGGTACATACTTCGTCAACCAAATACTGGGCTCACTTTCGGATTGATAAAAATCATAGTTCTTTCGTGCCATTTTTATTGAGTTTACTCGTAAAATTACCGATTCCCCGTGGCGTGCTCCCACCTGATGAGCATCAGCCTTGTGAACCGACAGGTGCACCAAATTACGGTTGGCGGAATGGAGTCCTTCAGCAAGAATATTATCTGCATTTCTCTGCGCTGTACCATGATAAAGAATTTCGGGCGGTTGCTGGGCACGCAGCTGCAGATCTACATCAATAGAATGCCCATAGCCCGCTCGAATATAATTTCCATCTTCTGAGAGGATAAAACGCTGCTTTGATCCATGACTGATAATATCATGCAACCGGTTGTAATTTAGTTTCTTGCCCTCCTCTTTAGCTTTATGGATCAACTTATCCACCGAAGCCCAACCATTTTCGTCAACAGAAAGCCCGATCGACTCGGGGTGGTCCCGTAGTACATAACTCAAAAATTTACTCAGTGATCTTAGGCTTTTATCCAAAATTTTACTTTTTAAAAACCGGGGTTAACTTCCTAACAATTTCAACAGTTTTATTTTTAAAAATTAATTTGTAGCATTAAAAATCATAAATGCTATTCAAAATAGTTTGTTATGGAAAAAAACGAACAGGAGTTTCAGCTTAGGTTACGATCAAAAATTTTAATTGGGTTTCTTTTTGCATTTGTGGGTATCCCTATGCTGTATGCCGCAGTACTTAATGTACAGGTACAGCAAGTTATTATGGGTACGGTCATGATCATGCTCTTTATGATCTGGGCACTGGTCATCCTTAAAGCAATTGGATACACCGTAAAACTAACAGATGAAGAAATAAAAAAAGAAGGCGTTTTTGCTCCCAGTAACTTGTCTTTTGGAGAGGTAGAAAAGATAGATTTTGGTTCTACCTTTTCCAGTTTCTGCCTACAATCGGATGAAAATAAATTGTATATCAGCAATGACTTTAACAATTATAAAGATTTAATTCAGGGTATTATCGATAAAGTACAACGTACGAAAAACCTTGAAGAGGTGACCCTTTCAGGCAATTCGGATGACATTGAAAAGTATATAGGAGAACAAGCATAATATTTCTTGGCAAGACTAATTAAAGGAGTTATTAAAACATCTGTTATTTACAAACGGAGTGGAACAATACTATTACTGTAGCAAATTAAAGATAGGATTGTTTCTCACACTCTTAACACATACCGAGAAAACACTTTATAGCCTTTCTTTTAATAACAAAAGCCCGCTTTAACAGCGGGCTTTTGTTGTTCAAGACATCAGTTTCATTATTCAACTGTAGTACCTTCAAGCTTCAATTCATCATCGGGACGCTCTTTGGGTTGTCCCTTCAGATACTCATTAAACCAACGCATGCTGCGCAGATTGTAATCGTATTGCGCTGTAGCGTTAGCGTTACCATGTCCCTCTCCGGGATAAAGCACCAATCGAACGGGGGTATCAGTACGCGTTTTAATGTGGCGATAAAGCTCATACGATTGGCCGGGATCAACGCGGGTATCCTGCTTGCCAGCCATAATCAGTAGGGGAGTGTCAGCCTGTCCTGCGTAGTAAATGGGACTGCGCTTTAAAAACGACTGATAATCTTCCCAAATACGCTCCCGGGCATGCACCAAGTACAGCTCTTCGGGGATGTCGCTGGTACCCCATTTCGAAATATTGTTGCTGATTCCTACAAACATTACACCTGCCGCGAAACGATCAGTATAGCGAGTGGACATCCAGCCCGTAGCATAGCCGCCATACGATCCACCGGTTACACCTATTTTGGCGGAGTCGACCAGCCCAACCTCAACCAATTCGTCAACCCCAGCTACAATATCATCAAATTCGGCACCGGCCATATCTGCCTGACTACTCTTGGCAAAAGTTTCGCCCCGACCGGTACTGCCTCGGTAGTTAGGGTAAAAAACGAAATAACCCTGTGCCGCTCCTACCTGTCCGGCATCGGAATAACCCGTTACCCAACCATTATTATAATGACTTTCGGGTCCACCGTGCACACTGGTTATCATCGGATACTTCTTATCTTTTTGATAATTAATCGGATATACCAGAATGCCCTGTAGCTCAGTACCGTCATTGCCATTCCACTTTACAACTTTCTGTTTACCAAGTTTTTTCTGATCAAGCCAAGGATTGCTGTTAGTCACTCTTTTAGCCTCATTGCCATCTAGCTTA
Source organism: Fodinibius salinus (assembly GCF_008124865.1). Lineage (NCBI taxonomy): Bacteria > Pseudomonadati > Balneolota > Balneolia > Balneolales > Balneolaceae > Fodinibius > Fodinibius salinus. The sequence continues at coordinate 405,635 of NZ_VNHY01000002.1, forward strand.
AATAATTCCTGGGGATGGGAGGGAGTGCTGGCTGTAAAAATAGTAGTACCTGCTGATAAACGGTCAAAAGAATTAATACTGGGGCCGCTGGTATCCACAACAGTCTTCATTCCCATACCGTCGGTATTTATCCTTCCATAGGTTGACCATACGCCCTTGCTGGTTAAATAGTATAGAGTATTATTGTCGGCCCATTGGAACTGTTCAAACTTCTGTTTTAACTGCGGCTGCAACTGAGTTGTACTTCCATCATCAGCAGAAATTACAAATAAACGTCCCGCAATAGGATCATGGATATCGGCACCGGCCAACATAGCCAGCTTGGAACCGTCGGGACTCCAGCCTATATGCCCCAACTTACCTTTGTGATCTACTTGAGTATGTACTTTTTCGCCGTGATGATCAGTAATTAACACCTGCTGGTGCATGTAATAGTCATCCACATGAGGTGTTGGTGCTACAGCAATAGCCAGCCGCTTACCCTCAGGGCTCCAGTGCATTTGATAAATCGATCCTTCTACCTGTAACTGATGGGGTTGGTGTCCTTCTTTTGAAAGGTTGGTTACATAGCCGCGCCGCTGTGTTAGGTTTTCTTCATAAATTTCCGGCTCATAAGGTAATACAGAATCTTCTTGTCTGGTAGTATCGGCCGCCATATATGCAAGATGATTGCCATCAGAAGCCCATGAGTATCCTGCAATGGGTGTGGGAAAAGAAAAAATCTTTTGTGCTTCTCCACCATTTAGCGATATCTCGAAAAGAGCTGTCGGCTTATCGGCAGAACGATGGCCCAAAAAAGTAATGGTATTATGGTTTGGTCGAAAAGCTATATCGCTGACGCTCATAGTCGTTACATACGGCAGAGAATTTCCGCTGGCTAGATCTGCCAGGTACAAATGGTGGCTGGCAGGCTTATTTTCTTTGAGTGGATTCGCCGGAACCCGCAACGTATAAATGGCTTTTTCCCCAGAAGGACTAACCGCTATTTCATCAACCTGTTCAGTCTTGGCAACATCCAGGGGCGTCATCCCACGTGATGAGGATTGACCATTCACCAGTAATGGTGATACGGAAATCAGACAGCATAATATTATTGCATATATTTTAGACCGTAAAAACATAATTTGTAGAATATAAAATTAACATTTCCTGATAACCTTTATTAAGCCTAACCCAAAGATTCTTTTTCATCGACATCAAATGTTACCACAAAAGTTGTGCCTTCAGATGATGATGACGGCTCAAAGGTTCCCGATAGCTGACCCACCAAGGCATCAATCAAGGTCATTCCTGTAGAGGATTTCGATTTCGACTCAAATTCATCCGGCAGTCCTATACCGTTATCTTTTATTACCAATGTTACAGTATCTTCGTCTCTGGATAAGCTAAGATTTATTTTACCACTTTTTTGACCCTCAAAAGCATATCGGTAGCAGTTTTCAACCAGCTCATTTACAATGATTCCAAAGGGAACGGCCTGACTTATATTTAAAGATAACTGCTCCATATCAGTTGTTACCGTTACCTTAGAGCCATCGGCATATTTGCCCTCATCAATCTTTTCAAGCAGGTCATCTATATATTCACTGATGGGCACCTCAGAAAATAAGTTTGACTCATACATCTTTTCATGTACTCGGCCCATTGCCTGGATGCGCGATTGATTTTCATTGAGCCGTTGTAACAGCTTTTCTTCTTTAGTATTGAGAGCCTGCATTTCCAGCAATCCCGACATAATGGCCAAATTATTCTTCACACGGTGATGAATTTCAGAAAGAAGTGTTTCTTTCTCTTCGGCTTCTTTTTCTTCCGTAATTTCTGTAGCCGTACCGATTATGGTATTCTCCCCGATATGTTTAATATGACTGCGAAGCCAAACAAAATGCCCGCGCTGGTGTTGAAACCGAAAGATCAATTCCGCACTTTCCCCAGGAGCCAAGTTGTGGTAATGATCTTTCACTCTGGATGTATCATCCACATGGATGCAATCAAACCAAGCTTTAGCATCCTTGATAAAAACGCTTTCTGAAAAACCCAGAACATTAGCCGTATTTTCACTAAAGTAATTAAAGGTTAGTTCATCTTTAATTGTACCCCGATATACGAGCAATCGTGAGCTGTCATTAAGCAATTCCTGGAATTCTGAAAAATTCATGTCCTTCATTTTATCGTACCCTAATTTTATGGTTTACCCAATGATAATCATTATCCCGAGCAAATTTGAATTTAATGAATCGGTTAATGATTACTAAGCTTTTTTTAGCTAATCACGGTTTTGGAGATGCTGACAGGTACAAAGAATACCACAATATATATGCCTGCACATACAAGTATTTTCTTTTCTGTAATATCTGCTATTCTACTACCTTTCATCATATCCATTACAGTTGGCAAACCTTGGCAGTGAAAGAATAGTCGGACTGCTTCTGAATCACAAAACAGGGAGTAGCCGCAAAGACAGCTGATTCAAAAAGTTGCTGGATCTAATCCTTAATTCCAGCGCACATAGCCGATAAATACGACCACTCCATCGTCCAACGTATCAGGCAATAAATTACATCAGAGTTGCTACTGTCGATATCAGACAGCACCGCTTTAAACGCCGGAAGAGTTACATGAATGTTACTAAGCGGTGCTATTTTTCATATTCTAACCTGCCCCTAGCAAAACCATACATTCTAAAATTGCCCTCACGGGTCCACATTTTTGGGGCGTGGTGATCCTCAATATAGTGGGATTGCTAGATTTCGCTCATTCCATTCACAATGGCACAAAGTTTTGTAAAGCCCTGTCTAGGATAATTATTCGGCTTTTTTTGCATATAAAGTAATTGAAAAGATGCCAGTCCCAGAATTTTTGAATGCTTCCAGCTCATCAGCAGCTAAATACTTGGAAAGAATTTCATCGGGAAGCCTAATACGTTTTTCTTTTTGAATTTTTAGATCTGTGAATCCTGCTTTCCGCACAATTTCCAGATACTCTTTTTTGTTAATAGCACCGGACACACACCCAGCATACATTTCGGCGTCTTTATTAAGCTTTGGTGGTAAATCACCAGAAGTAACTACATCCGAAATACTAAAATGCCCGCCTGGCTTTATAATACGATACGTTTCCGCAAAGGCTTTGGGTTTGTCAGGTACCAAGTTCATTACGCAGTTGCTTACCACCACATCGGCCAGACCATCTTCAAGAGGCATGTCCTCAATATCCCCAAGGACAAACTCCACGTTTTCAAATCCCAGCTTGTCAGTATTGGCCTCAGCCTTATCAATCATTTTCTGCGTCATATCCAGACCAATAACCCGTCCTGTACTTCCTGTAAGCTCCCGCGCAACGAAACAGTCATTGCCTGCCCCCGATCCCAGATCCACAACGGTATCACCTTTAGAGATATGCGCATGCTCAGTAGGTAGACCACAGCCCAATCCCAGGTCGGCATCTTGATTGTAACCACCCATTTCTGAATAATCATCAGCAAAAATAGCATAATCTACAGTATCACAGCCGCAGGAAGTACCACAGCAAGATCCTTCATTTTCGGACCTCGATTGCTCACTGATAGCAGCATATTTTTTCTTAACTGTTTCTTTCAATTCGTCAGAAGTTTGTTTATCGGTTTTCATAATTAGCAGGAGTCTTCGGAGATTGCAATTCGTAGATCAGTAGCAAAAGCAGTAATCAATTCCTCAAATTCTGTGACCACTTCTTCATTCAGACAGTAACAGGTACGCACGCCGTCCACTTCACCTTTGATAATTCCCGACTTTTTGAGCGCTTTCAGATGTTGCGATATTGTGGACTGAGCAAGGGGTAGTTCATTGGTAATATCTCCGCAAATGCAGGTGGCACGCTCGGCCAGAAGCTCCAAAATAGCGATGCGCGCCGGGTGACCAAGCACCTTTGCCAGTTCGGCGGTACGTTTCTGTTTTTTATTAAAAAGCTGAGCTTTTGTAATTGCCATAATCGTATATCGTAGTTTTACGATTAAATTAAATTATTCCGAACTGTATTGCAAACTTATTTGTGAAGTTTTTTTAGAGTCTGTCCATATCAACAATTCAAAAATAACCTCAGAGTGTGTATCTTTAGACTAAAATAAGACGACTATATTTATGAGCTCTATTATCGAATCTTACAATCTTGGTTCCATCGAAGTGGAAATTACCGAAACTGACCATCCAGAAAAACTGCAGGTGGTCTGCAATGACGGCAACTTTCGTTCTGAATTTACAGTACGGACTTATGAATACAAGAACTATAAACGCCACATGAACCAGCGTATCAAAACAGCCTACGACGAACAGTATCAAGATGAAGAAGAGTAACTTCCTTTCTCAATGCGACCGCTCATTTAAATTGAACAGGCAATACTAGCATTTATGAAGGCAAAAATTAAAAAACTGGAGAAACAAGCACGTAGTTTAGAACCTTCTGCCAAGGAGCGTAAAGAACTGCTTGAGCAAGCCCATGAATATGGACATCAATTTTTAGATGAACTGGACCATAAGCCAGCATATAAAGAATCAGATGCAATGGGCAGGGGGGTACTTGACCTGCCAATTGACGATAATCCAACTGATTTTAATACCCTACTCCAAACCCTTGATTCCGAAGTTGATTCTCAGGGACTTAATCCTGCGTCAGGCAAACATGCCGGCTACATTCCGGGCGGGGGACTCTATCCCTCAGCCATCGGGGACTATTTGGCTGCTGTAACCAACCGCTATGCCGGTGTTTTCTTTTCATCTCCCGGTGCTGTCCGCATCGAAAACCAATGTATTCGCTGGATGTGTAACCTGCTTGGTTATCCGAAAGAGGCCAGCGGAAATTTAACATCAGGCGGATCAATTGCTAATCTCATTGCACTGGTAGCAGCACGCGACGATTCTGGTATTACCGCTTCTGACTTTAGCCGAGCCGTCATTTATACTACCCAACAAGTGCATCATTGCGTGATCAAGGCTATCAAATTTGCGGGGCTCGGAGATGCGACAGTCCGTACCATTCCGATGGATAGCCAGTATCGTATGCGTCCAAATGAGTTGGACAAGCAGATCATGACCGATAAGAAAGACGGCCTTATTCCGCTCACGATTTTTGCTTCAGCCGGAACGACTGATCTCGGTGCGGTGGATCCCCTACAGGATATTGCCCACATCTCAGATCGGCACGACCTCTGGTTTCATGTGGATGCGGCCTACGGTGGCTTTTTTCTGCTTACCGAACACGGACAACGAGTTATGGATGGGATAGAATATTCAGATTCAGCAACCATCGATCCTCATAAGGGACTGTTTTTGCCCTACGGGTCGGGAGCACTGCTCGTGAGGGATGGGCAGAAACTATATCACTCCCAGCACATGAGCGCCAATTATATGCAGGATACTTACCAGGCCACAGAAGAGATGTCTCCGGCAGATCTTTCGCCCGAGCTTTCCAAACACTTCCGGGGACTGCGCATGTGGTTGCCGCTCCAACTTTTTGGCATACAACCTTTCCGCGCCGCTCTCGAGGAAAAATTACTGCTGACGCGCTATTTCTATGACGAAATTCAACAAATTGACGGTATCGAGGTGGGGCCCGAGCCCGAACTGTCGATCCTCTTTTTTCGATACGTTCCCAAAACAGGAAAAGCTAACGCATTCAATAAAAAGCTGGTTGATGCCATTCACCAAGACGGACGCGTATTCCTGTCATCAACAGAAATTAATGGCACTACCTATCTTCGACTGGCTATACTTAATTTTCGCACGCATCTCGATGATATTGATCTCATCATCAGCGTACTCAGTGAAAAGATTGAGGAGATTAAATAGTCTGCATATTGAGCCTAAGCTGTCAGCCAATTTAAAATGGTATCCATAACAATACCCTTGCTGGGCATTTCTTCATCAACAGCTTCTTTAAATAGTGATCTATTAATATTACGAGACAACACCGGATAATAACACAAAGAGAAAATCTGAATGAGCAGTACGTGAGCATCCACCGCTGCAATCTGATAGTTTGAAGCAGCCTTCTGCAGTTCTTCGTCAAATCCCTGCAGATCAACAGTAATCTGATCTTCCATAGCAGGTTGCAGCCAATCTGCCTTGCGTGTACCTTCGGTTATTACAAATGACACCACTTCGGGTTCATTCTTTGCTATCTGCAGACAATCCTCAATAAGTGATTCAATTTTTTTGAATAGCACCTCGTCGCTGTCAAGGGTATCCGATAGCTTACCAAAGATCTGCTCGGCTGAACGGCGATACACCTGCTCAAAAAGCTCTTGCTTGGTGTTAAAGTAGTAGTGGATCATCGCCTTTGTCACCCCTATACCATCAGCTATAGTTTGCAGCCGTGCTCCGTCGTAGCCATGAGCAATAAACTGTTCACGTGCTACATTAAGTATCTCTGAACGAGTATCCTGTTGATCTTTGGCCATAAAAACTAATTAGTTAATTAACTTTGTTATAAGCTAACAGTTCAGTGCTTAAAGCTCAAGCTTACCATTAAACGAATAGTTAATAACCAATAAAACAACCCCTGGAAATACAATTGCTTTGAAAGCAGGATTTCACCATGTTTAACCTATGGCAAAACACGTTTTCCTCATATTGCTGTTCACTTTTGTAGCTTCGGCGGGGGTTGCACAGTCCAATACTGCAGACTCATCCCGAAAGAATGTTACAATGATTTCTGTTGAAGGATCTATCTCTCCACCCACAACAAATTATATCAACAGGGGCATACGTGAAGCAAAGAAAGCGAATGCAGAATGTTTGCTTATCCAACTGGATACGCCGGGCGGGCTGCTGGAATCCACAAAAAGTATTGTCCAGAGCTTTTTAGATTCTGACGACATGCCTATAGTGGTGTATGTAGCTCCCGAAGGTGGACGCGCGGCAAGTGCAGGTACATTTATCACCATGGCATCACATGTTGCAGTAATGGCACCTACCACAACAATCGGCGCAGCCTCTCCCGTGCAGATGGGCGGGGGGCAGACGGATTCTGTAATGCAGAAAAAACTGTTCAATTATTCCGAAAGTTTTATTGAAAGTATAGCTAACCGGCGCAACCGTAACGCTGACTGGGCACGTTCGGCGGTTCGCGAGGGAAAGGCAATAACGGCCGAAAAAGCACTGGAGCTCAATGTCATAGATTTTATAGCTCCAAACCGAACAGATGTACTACGAAAAATTGACGGCCGGGTAGTTAACGGAGATACTCTTAATACCCGAAATGCTACTATTTCGAAACTCCCTACGAATCTTGCTGAATCACTGCTCAGCTTTATTATTCGTCCCGAGGTAATGCTTATCCTAACCATGATCGCCATCTATGGTATAATCGGCGAAGTCACCAATCCGGGTACTATTATACCGGGAGTTGCGGGGGTTATAGCACTTATCCTTGTGCTGTATGCCTCTTCGGCTATGCCCATTAATATTGCCGGCTTCGCCCTGATCGGCCTGGCTATTGTCTTGTTTACAGCTGAAGCTTTTACTCCAGCTTTTGGCGTACTTATTGCCGGCGGATCGGTTTCTTTCTTTCTGGGGGCGCTTATGCTTTTTCAGGATCTTCCCGAATCGATGGAGCTCTCATGGGCCTGGCTAATCCCGGCTACTATTTTAACCACGCTCTTTTTTGCCTGGATTGTTACCGAGGGCGTACGTGTACAGTTTACTAGCAACCAGACCGGCAAGGAATCAATGATTGGCAAACACGCTGAAGTTATTGAGCCGGTTACCGCTGAAGGGGGGACGCGTTTTCGTCAACGGGGAATACTGGAATGCTGTCAGCGAAAAGAATATTCAAGAAGGAAAATGGTGCAAAGTTGTTTCTATCGACGGACTCACAATAACAGTTGAACCTACGGATGACCATTCGTAATAAACTAATCAAAAAAAGAGGATCTTATGGAAAGTGACAGCTCATTTTATGATATACTCGTTTGGATCGTAACCATTGCCGTACTTGCGGCCATCTTACTGCCGCAGATGTTCAAAATTTTGCGTGAGTACGAACGGGCTGTTGTGTTTCGGCTGGGAAAGTACCTTAAAACCAAGGGGCCGGGACTCATTTTTCTGATTCCTTTCATTGATAAAATCGAGCGTGTAGATCTGCGTGTACTCACTATTAATGTAGATCGTCAGGAAGTTATCACTAAAGATAATGTGACGGTACATGTAGATGCTATTACTTTTTTTCGGGTAATGGATGCCGAACAAGCCGTTATCCAGGTAGAAAAATACATCCACGCTACATCTATGCTGGCACAAACTACGCTGCGCAGTATCGTAGGACAGGTGGAGCTTGACGAGTTACTTGCCGAGCGTGAAAAGGTCAACAAGAACATCCAGGAAATTATCGACCGCCAAACTGACCCTTGGGGAATTAAAGTAGTATCCGTTGAGGTCCGGGATGTAGTACTACCCGAGAACATGAAGCGTGCTATGGCACGTCAGGCCGAGACGGAGCGCGACCGACGGGCAAAAGTTATTAATGCTCAGGGTGAGTACCAGGCTGCCGAACGCATGGTAGACGCTGCTCAAATGATGGAAAAAGCCCCCATGGCACTACAGCTTCGATTTTTGCAAACAATGGCCGAGGTATCAGAAGAAAATGCCACCTTTGCTATGCTGCCACTGCCTATGGAAATGCTGGATGTTTTTAAAGGGATGTCTGACACTAATTTGCCTTCTTCATCAAATGGCGATGAAACAGATACAGGTGATGAAAGCTAATGCATTTAATAGATAGAGAGGATTGCCATACTGACTAAGTCAAAAAAGACTTCACCTAACAAGCATCCTCTCATAGATCCATCCCTTTTAATAAGTGAGTATTCTTTATATACGTTTGTCAGTTTATCCCCTGATCCCCTTGCTGTTTCTACCGAATGGTTCGGGACAGGTAAGGAGGAACCTATCTATACTGTTTTCGACCGATTACCCCAACATCTTTCGTGGGGAATAACGCATAAAACCCACTCTACGGCGGATTAGCATAACTAGGAGAGAGATGTATAGTTGTTAATCTTTCTGTTCTTCTGAAACAAAGTTCAGTTTCATAAAGTCTGGCTTTCCGCCGGGGTAGGCAATTTTAAGGCAAATCCTTCAACACAACTGATTCTTTTTTAAAGATCCAAAGTTCAACTTTCCTTCAGAATTAAGTTGTTACTTTATGCTAACAAGATATTATATCATTAAATGAACGATTATACTCTATTCTTTCATTTTTTGATATCGTAATTACTTCAACTTATAAACTTTTGGTTCATGAAGATTGAAAACAGTAGGATCAAAACACTCTCCCGCGCACTAACTTTTTCTTTTGCTATGCTCCTTTTGATTTCCTGCGGGAATTATAACAATGATAATCAAGGAGGCGAAAATGAACAGGAACTTTCAACTATCCCTGCAGTAGAAGCGGTCAAGGCCCGGTATGGTTCTTTACCTCTTTCACAGCGATTGAGTGGCACCGTTATAGCAAACAATCAGGTTTCACTTTATCCCGAGATTTCCGGAAAAATAACTGAAGTACACGTCCAAAGTGGAGATAAGGTAAAAGAGGGAGACCCTATTGTTTCTCTACAAGATCGGCAGTATAAAGAGCAGGTAGAACAGGCCAAGGCCAATCTTCGAATCAATCAGGCACGACTCAAACAGGCAAAAGCACGATACAACGAGCTGGAAGCACAATATAAACGAACTAAACAGCTGAGCGAAAAAGAACTGTCCAGTGATCTGGAGCTCGAAACACTACAAGCACAAATGTCTTCTGCAGAAGCAGATGTTGAATTGGCAGAGGCACAGTTGCAACAGTCTCAATCAAATCTCAATGAGCAGCAAGAAATCTTTTCCAAAACAGTAATTCGTGCTCCTATCAACGGAACGGTGGGCCAGCGAAATGCTGAACGTGGCATGCAGGTAAATTCTAGCACTCGGCTATTTACGATCGGTGATCTCGATAACCTAAGGATAGAAGTAATGCTTACTGAAGACATGCTTAATTCTATTAAGGTAGGCCAAACAGCGCAGATTTACCCGAACCCCAATGGTAAAAAAAGTAAAATGATTGAGGCTGACCTTTCTCGCATTTCTCCTTTCCTCAATAATATTACCCGCAGTACAGAAGGCGAAATCGATGTTCAAAACAATAATAACATCCTACGTCCGGGCATGTTTGTAGCAGTAGATATTTTGTATGGGGAGAGCCAGCAAGCAACTCTTATTCCAAGCAGTGCACTATTTACTGATCCGGAAACAGGTAAAGAGGGTGTGTACATGGTTACCTCGATGGGTAGTGAAGTAGAGCCGATAAAACAGCTAGACCCCGACAATCCCCCGCCACTGTCGGATGCTACACCAGTAGAATTTAAACAAGTGGATGTTATTGCCGAAGGTCGCATGGAGTTGGGAGTGGCCGGCATCGATCCGGGAAGCTGGGTTGTAACCGTCGGCCAAAACTTACTGGATGAAGACAAGAGCAAAGCACGAGTACGCGCTAGTTCATGGAAGCGCATTCTGGCTATGCAAGGGCTACAGCGGCAAGACCTGTTACAGCGTATCTTAGATGATATTAATACTGAGTCACCCACCACTACTAATTAATTAAGATAACGAAATTTTGATATTATGAAGATTACCGAAACTGCTGTTAACCGTCCTGTAGCTACTACTATGGTATTCCTGATTATCATAGTACTTGGTGTTATTTCATTTCGCTATCTACCCGTTGACCTTCTTCCTCCGGTCGAATATCCCCAGCTTACCGTTGCAACAGATTACCCTAATGTTGGTCCCGAAGAAGTGGAAAAGATTATCACTGAGCGAATAGAAAACGCGGTGGCCGGCGTACCTGGTGTAGAGCGCGTACGTTCTAGTTCAGAAGAAGGCGAAAGCCAAGTAACACTTGAATTTGCCCAAGGCTCCGATATTGATGTTGCCGCTAACGATATTCGGGCCGTACTTGATCGTGTCCGTGATGAACTCCCTCCTGAAGCAGAACCTCCGCGCATTTGGAAGTTCGATCCGAATAACTTTCCCATTGTCATTGTGGGTGCCAATTCCGACATGAACCTGCAAAAACTAACGCAGGTTCTTGATCGTGAAATCACCAAACGGTTTGAACAAATTGCCGGTGTAGGATCCATAGGGATATGGGGCGGCGTTTACAAAGAAGTACATGTATCACTAAAACGAGATCGGCTTATCGCCAGTGGACTTTCTTCGGCACAGGTGCAGCAAGCCATTACCAACGAAAATATTAATCTCCCGGGTGGTAATGTGAATTCTGGCGTACAACAATTATATGTACGAACGCTCGGAGAATATGAGTCCCTCGACCAGATTGCGAATACCATTATCTCTGTAATTGACGGCAAGCCAATTAGGGTGAAAGATGTAGCCGAAGTTAAATGGGGCTTTGAAGATCTGAACCGGCTAGTGACTATTGACGGTAAGCCCATGGTACGTTTTGGCATCCGAAAACAAACCGGCGCTAATACCGTAGCAGTAGCAGAAAGTATACGCGATGAGATCGACCAGATCAACAGTGAGCGCAGCGACATGCAACTATTTGTTACAACCGACCAAAGTGAGTTCATCCAAAACTCCATTGACAATGTGAAAAGTTCTGCTATCTGGGGAGCCCTGCTGGCCATTTTTGTACTCTACCTGTTTCTGCGAAATGGGTCTTCGACCTTCATCATTGCCTTGGCAATACCCATATCTATTATTGCCACTTTTGCACTGCTCTATTTTAATGGACTTACCTTAAATCAAATGAGTTTTGGCGGCTTGGCTCTGGGGGTGGGGCTTATTATTGATAATGCCATTGTAGTGCTTGAAAATATTATACGACTTAGGGAAGAGCGCGGAAAAGATCTCAAAAACAGTGCCCTTGTAGGTACACGCGAAGTGGGCGGCGCCATTGTTGCTTCTACTATCACCACCTCTGTTATCTTTCTGCCCGTCGTTTTTATGCAGACTATTTCAGGAACCATCTTTCAGCAGCTTGCACTTGTTGTCGTTTTTGCCCTGGTATGTTCGCTCTTTGTGGCCCTTACACTCGTTCCCATGCTGTGTAGTAAATTCTTGACTGTTCAACCCGAAGGCTCGGATAAAGCTCAGCAAAAAAGTTGGTTCCAGCGATTTTTTAATAAACTAGAAGAGCGTTATACAAACCTCATCGAATTTACCCTTTCCAAGAAACCTTTGGTTTTTACTTCTGCTGCAATACTTGTTATTGGATGTTTCTTGGTCTTGCCTACAATTCCGGTAGAACTAGCTCCACAGTCAGATGCCGACGAAATTGATATCGATTTCATGATGGCTGAAGGCACAAATATTGCCGTACAAAATCAGTATCTGCAAGAGCTTGAAAAAGTAGTGCGGGCTAACTTGCCCATGGAAAACGTCGAACACCTTACTACCGATGTGCGCGACGGACGGGCCGAAGTTGAAGTTGCTATGGTTGAAGCATCAAAGCGCTCTCAAAGCACCTCTAAAATTGCAGATCATCTACGTGAACAAGTATCCGGTACTATTCCCGGAGGCGATATCCGTGTGAGTGCCCAGTCGGGACTCTGGATTCTGCGACGCCTGTTTGGATCCGGTGGCGGAGAAGAAGTAGAACTCCAGCTTCGTGGTTACAATCTGGATCGAGCAAAAAAGATCTCTCAAAATATTAAACAGCGAATGGAACAGGTCCCCGAGATAAAAGGCGTACGCATCGGACGTCGAGAAGGGCAACCGGAAGAAAATATAACCTTTAACCGCGAAAAAATTGCAGATCTCGGTCTTTCAGTCAGCGAGGTTGCCCGGATCGTCCAAACGAATGTGGGAGGCAGCCGTGCCGGATCGTACCGTGAAGAAGGAGATGAATATCCCATTACGGTACGCCTGCAGCCCGAGGATCGGCTCAGCACCACAGACCTTGATAACATCTCCATAAGGACATCCAACGGAGGGGTAGTACCCATTTCGGCCATTACCTCTCAAACTAAAGGACGAGGCCCCACCGAAATTGAACGCGTAAACAGCCAACGCGTATCTTATATTTCAGCCAACCTCAAAAGTGGAGTAGCGCTAGGTGATGCAGTAGAGAAAATAAAAGCTAAACTTACTGATATGCCGCTGCCTGAAGGATTCTCCATTGTTTACAGTGGGCAATACGAAGAACAACAGGAGGCAGCTTCCGACTTTCAACTTTCCATTATCATGGCGCTGATCTTAATTTATATGGTAATGGCAGCTCAATTTGAACGGTTCTTTGACCCATTGGTGGTTATGGTTTCGGTACCGCTGGCTATAATCGGAGTAGTACCTACCCTACTGCTTACCGGCACTACCATCAACATGCAGAGCATGATGGGTATGGTAATGCTTATTGGGATTGTGGTGAACAACGCCATTGTCTTAGTAGATTATATCAATCTGATGCGCCGCGAACATGGTATGAAAGTACGAGAAGCCGTTATTTATTCTGGAAAACTACGCCTGCGACCCATTCTAATGACAACACTTACTACTATTTTAGGACTGTTACCGCTTTCTTTTGGGGTAGGAGCAGGAGCGGAAATACAAGCTTCACTAGCACGTGTTGTTATTGGTGGGCTTACCGCTTCTACACTTATCACCTTGATTTTCTTACCGGTTGTATATGTTTCCGCCGAACATCTTATGAACAAAATCAGCAACAAAAGCTGGATGCCTTCATTGGGCACCGATAAAGATATAAATCCCGCCAAAGCCTAATTCCCACCCTTCATTTCTATACAATAAAAAGCCCGCTGATATTTTTAGCGGGCTTTTTATGATTGAAAATTAATCTTTGTCAAAATCATTAGCCTATACCATTGCAGCATTGCAAAGACCATCATTGCAATACTGCAATGTCAACTTGATTTCAGCCCTTGACCAGTACCGAGCAAAATATTCCCTCCTGTTATAAATAGCCTCTATTAGCTTCAAACACCCTTTTCATCGGAAACATAAATTTATTTCTCCATTTTGCTTTATCTGGAACGGATGTTGTAATAGCACTAGTAGATGCAACAATTGATAATCATTAAACCTTAAAATTCAGGTGTTTACCATGAAAACCTTACAAAATATCATAAAACAGATCGTACTAGTACTCGTCGGTATATTTGTAGTTGTGGGTACCTCCTCTGCTCAAAAATTAGACAGAGACCTACAATACTTTACATCTCCCGACCAGCGCGGATTAAACCAGTTTGAAGCCCCATTTGAAACAGATGTAGAATTTGATGGCGTACACGTCAGAATTGGTGGAGCAAACACACTACAGTTCCAGGGATTATCCCAAGAAAACACGGGTAACCCTTATTATGCAGGAACTGATAACCAAGGTAATCCAATTTTCAAGACCTTGCCCAATCTCGAATCCAACTTTAACCTGGCTACTTCAAACTTAGATCTTGATGTAGGCTTAGGCAGTGGGATCCGTATGCACTTGCGTACATATTTAACCTCACAACACCACACAGAGGCGTATGTTAAGAGTGGTTATATGCAGGTGGACCGTCTTGATTTTATCCAGGAAGGCCTCTTAGCAGGTTTAATGGACAATCTCCGTATAAAGGTAGGTCACATGGAGCTTAACTACGGCGACAACCACTTCAGAAGAAGTGATAACGCTTTTACAACCCATAACCCCTTTGTAGGTAACTACATAATGGACTCCTTCACGACGGAAGTAGCTGGTGAGATCTATTATTATACTGGAGACCTATTTGGAATGGTTGGTGTCAGCAATGGTAAACTGAACCAATCTGTTACTGACAAAGCAGCTAGCGGTTTTAAAACACATGCTACCCTTTATGGTAAGCTAGGTTTTGACAGTCAGATCAATGAAGATATGCGATTCCGTCTAACGGGCTCCATTCTGAATGTAAGCCAATCTCCATCCATCTACCTGTATTCAGGTGACCGTGCAGGATCCAGATATTATTCTGTTATGGATGACGGCTTCCGTGCCGGACGATTTGCGCCTAGCTTCACTCCCGGATATGGACAGCCTCCAGCTGCCGGTGAAATGACGGCTTTCATGATCAACCCTTTCATTAAGTATAATGGACTTGAGTTCTATGGTGTATTTGAAAATACCAGCGGTAATATCGTAGGCAATGACAGCCGTACCTTTAACCAATACGGTGCTGAGCTTCTTTATCGTTTCGGTGCCGGGGAAGATTTCTACCTGGGCGGCCGTTATAACTTAGTGAGTGGAGAAATGACCAGCGGCGACATCGAAATCGACCGAATCAACTTCGGTGGTGGCTGGTTCCTCACCAAAAACGTACTGGCTAAGCTTGAATATGTAACACAATCCTATAGCGGCGACGGTTACACTGGATCAAAATATGAAGACGGTAAGTTTAACGGCGTCATGATGGAAGCTGTAATCAGCTTCTAAGCTACACCTGAAACAAAGCAACACAAGGGCGGATCCCCTAATCGGGATCTGCCCTTTTTTTGTTACATAATTTTTTGAAATAAAAGGAGGACACAAGACCTTCATCTGTTTCCGCTACTCTGCTGTAAAAACAGATATGATTGTTATTCCTTACATTTTGTGAGAGGAGGGTAAGCTGTTCTATTCTACTTAGAATACTTGCTTACCTTATGGATAAGCTCTGCAAACTCCATCGGCTTAATTATAAAATCATGAGCTCCTTCCGACAAGGTACGCTGCATGACTTCAATTTCGGCATAACCGCCCATCACGATAACACCTACTTCGGGGTAGGCTGATAAAAGAGAGGGCAGGGATGATGGTGATCGCACCAGTAGGCTGTCAATAAGGAGAATATCGACCGTTTCTGCTGCCAATATTTGTTTCGCCTCAGTCAAATCTTTTGCAATGAAACAGCAATAGCCTTCCTCTTGTAAGACAAGCTGAAAAGACTCTCGGATGGCCTCTTCTTTATCTATAATTAGGATACATTGCTGTTTCATATTCAGGATCTTTTATTGCATTCACCTTTATACCATGCAATTTTGAGGCCACTCTTTCCCAAGTGACCAAACTATCCTGAAAAACTCCCTTAACTTATAGTATTAGCATGTTCAGCAGGACTTTACGCATCATACTACCGGCCATACCCGTTTGCTAAAATCGTCTTTTTGCAGTACTGCAGTATTACAAATAATTCTGGTTGCAATACTGCAAATAATAATTTGGGCGGCGATAATACCTCCTTATTCGTTTTATAAATAGTGCCCTTTAGGCTTTTACAATGACCTTTTACAAAAAAGTATTGGCCAGAGTGAATTTTGGAACGATGGTTGCATTACTACTAACAGAACAATTAACCACCTTAAAAAAGAGGCTATTATGAAATCGATCATAACCATACTCCTTCTCATGTTTACGTTGGGCGGGACAGTTCAGGCACAGAATCAAAACTTAACGCTGATGGATAAAAGCACCATGCAAATTGATGGAACATCTAACGTCCATGACTGGACAGCAGATGTCACTGAGTTTTCAACATCCATCACTATGAATAGCGATACGATGGATGCCGGCGCCCCTGCACGGCTTGTAAAATCCTTTACACTAACCGTCCCCGTAGACAAGATCAAAAGCGGTAAGGGCAGAATGGATAAAAAAATTCGTGGAGCACTCAAAGAAGAAGAGCATCCAACCATTAACTTTTCATTGTCGTCTGTTGATAGTACGTTATCATCTGATAGTACAGCCACTGCTGATAGTACTCGGACTGTAACTACGAATGCCACCGGAGAGCTTACCGTATCCGGAGTAACACGCAACATTACACTGCCCGTAGAAAGCATGTTGACCGAAGAGGGATCCGTTAAGTTTATGGGTAATTACGAACTTAATATGAAAGATTACGATGTTGAACCACCTTCTGTTATGTTTGGTGCCATCAGTAGCGGAGAGAAAGTCACTATCACTTTTGAACTCTTTTTTGCTAAAAAATAATCGTGATGCATCCTGCTTTACATAAATCAGTTAATGTCAGCAATGTGGTCGGCTTGTTAAGTCTGATCACATTGCTATTTATATCATCATTAACGAACGCTCAGACTATCCCCGGAACCATCGCTATTGACGATGGAGCTAAGATATGGATAGAAGGTACTGCCGGTCCGGTCAACTTTCGTTGTGAGGCCCAGGAAATATCTGGCAGTGGAATCATCAATAACACGATAAATCCAAAAGCTTCTGTTCAGGATAGCGGCAAAGTTCGCATCTCAGTTTCACTGCCTGTTACTTCTCTGGACTGCGGTAAAGACGCGATGAATGCCGATATGTATAACGCATTAAAAGCGGAACAGCATCCTCAAATATCATACAAACTGCTTGAGGCTACGCTCACTGATGGTGAACCCTCAAATGGGTGGTTAAACATCTATACACAGGGTGTTATGGAAATTGCAGGTGTGCGCGATACAACAGAGATATCCATTCGAGGCAAAGTTATCGGTGAACAGCAGTTTAGAGTCACTGGTGATAAAAAGATACACATGGATACCTATGACATTGAACCGCCGAGTAAAATGTTTGGTCTTATTCGGGCAAGTAAAAAGCTACGGGTTCTGTTTGATGTGACGGTTACCCTGCAAGATAAGGGACAATAATTCTCTCAATCAGACAATTCCAGACGCTCCATTTTGCGATACAGCGTAGAAGGATCGATGCCCAACAGACGAGCCGCCTCCGATTTATTGCCGTCCGTCCGTTTTAGCATACTCTTGATATGATGCTTTTCAAACACCCGCACAGCTTCTTCGAGACGCTCGCTATCCATATCTATATCCTCAGTACCAGACACATTACGGATGGCTCCGGGCAAATTTTCAAGCTGCAGGTATTCATGATCGCTCAACAATACCGCCCGCTCTATCACATTCTCTAGCTCTCGGACCTCTCCCTTCCATTCGTAGGCCATCATAGCACTCATCGCCTCACTTGTAATACCTTTCAGATTTCGTTTAAGCTCTTTATTGTACTTTTTAAGAAAGTGATGAACCAACAGTGGTATATCATCCCGCCGTTGCGATAGCGGAGGCAAGGGTAGCTCTACTACATTCAACCGGTAGTACAGATCATCGCGAAAGTTTCCTTTTTCCACTTCCGCCTCCAAGTCCTTATTGGTGGCAGCAATAATGCGGGTATCAAACGATACCATATTATTAGCCCCTACCGGTTTTACTTCGCGCTCCTGTAATACACGCAGCAGGTTTACCTGAAGGTTAAGCGGTATTTCAGCCACTTCATCCAAAAAGACCGTACCGCCGTGGGCAGCTACAAAAATGCCTTCTTTATCAGATGAGGCTCCAGTGAACGCTCCCTCCCTATGCCCGAATAGTTCCGACTCCACTAAATTTTCGGGAATGGCTCCACAGTTAATTGCCAAAAAGGGTTTTTTTGCTCTATCCCCATTCGAATGGATTGCCCTGGCCACAAGTTCTTTGCCGGTACCGCTATCGCCGGTAATAAGCACATTACTGGTAGCCCCACTCACCCGCTCAACCATCCGATACACCTCTTTCATGGGCTCACTTTCACCAATAATATGATTAAAGTTGTACTCTTGATCGATCTGCTCACGCAAATACTTATTTTCCTGGATAATATCTTTTTGCTCCAGTAAGTTTTCTATGCGGATAAGCACCTCATCAAAATCCAGGGGCTTTAAGATATAGTCTGCCGCTCCCTTACGCAGTGCCTTAATGGCGGTTTCGACAGTAGCATGTGCTGTTATAATAATTGTCAAGGTTTCTGAAGAATGCTCCAGTGTGTGTTCCAGCACCCCCAACCCATCGGTATTAGGCATTTTTAAATCCGATATAACAATATCAAAACTACCTTCATCAATAGCCGCAATGGCTTCATCACCATCCTGCACAGCTGTACACTGGTAGCCTTCTTCTTCCAGAATAATCGTCAACGATTCCCGGATTCCGACCTCGTCATCCGCTATCAAAATTGATCTTGCCATATACTATTCTATTGGTAATTCTATGATAAATGTAGCACCTTCGCCGGGCGTGGACTCAACCCATATGTTACCATCCATTTTTGTGATGATACCATGACTTACAGAAAGCCCCAAACCAGTGCCGGTACCTACTTCTTTTGTTGTAAAGAAAGGTTCAAATATACGACTTTGATATTCTTTTTTTATGCCTTTTCCATTATCAGAAATAGTAAGTTGCACGGTGGAATTTTCTCTGCTTGTAGCCACTTTTATGCGCGGATTTTCTGTTTCTTGCATCGCATCAACAGCATTTAACAACAGATTTACCAATACTTGGTGAAGTTGATCGGGCACGCATGAAATGGCCGGCAAATCACTGCTGAGGCTAAGCTCAAAATCAACATCCCGGCAACGGGCATCATGTCGTAACAAGCCCACGGCCGAATTTATAATTTCATTTATCTGCACATGCTCGGTCTCCATACTCGAGGGACGAGAAAAGTCCACCAGATCTCGGACAATCTTATTAATCCGCTGAATATGCTCCCGTACTTTTTTAAGCTGATCTTGCAAAAAATCATCATCGGTTTTGCGTTGACATACCTGCACCAGCGATGAAATTGCAGTTAGCGGATTTCCAACCTCGTGCGCAACGCCCGCTGCCATATGTCCCACAGTAGCCAAACGCTCTGACTGCTGGATCTGCTCTTTGCGCATTTTTACCTCAGTAAGATCGCGCAGAATGAGTGACTTCCCCACAATCTCATCATCCCAATTTCGAATAAACGACTCGGTTAGGTTTATCAGCTTGGTCTCTCCGTGCTTGGTAATCCGTTCCGTCTCATAATTCCAGCCGTGTTCTTCCCCGTTTTTACCAAATGTATTGGCTTCACGATCCTCACTTAGATTATCCGGTATGATAACTTCGATAGGCTTGCCAATCACTTCTTCCCGATCCCATTCCAGCATTTCTTCTGCACCTCGGTTCCAAGAGGTGATCACTTGCTCATTATCAATTGTGATAATGCCATCAGCAGAATGCTCAATGATATCGCGGTGCCGCATTTTTGTAGCTTCAAGCTGGTCCTCATAATATGTCCGGTAATTATATACTGTCCACGCTGCCCAGACCATAAGAACCAACGCAACAGTCACACCACGGCTAAAATAGAGCCAGCGCATAGTCTGCAAATCGGCGTTGGTAAGCAACGTTTGATTCACAATTTCAAACGCACCGAAAAATAGCCCCAGAAGCAACAATGAGGTAAACAACAGATACCCCATGCGAGCCTCCCGAAGAAAACGAAGAATTTCTTTCATTCCGTGATTTTAGATAATTGTTCTACATATTAAAACTAGCAATTACCAGCTGCCAAGCAAATCCTGAATCAGCATCATTTGGCCAATATCATAAACATACCTTTGTAAAACCTAGCTTGGTCATCCTGAATTCAGTTCAGGGTCTTGGTTCAGACGCCCACAACTGCATGTGAGATTCTGAAACAAGTTCAGAATGACAAGGTGGAGATAGTTTTGTAAAGTCCTCTTCAATTTAAAAACCCGCCAGCTACGGCGGGCTTAAATTTTACTGCGTCAAGTTAAGCCTATTCCTCTGGCTGTATGATCATATCTTCAGCTTCATAACTGCCTGCTATAAACCAAGCACCACCGGCCATAACTAAATCTTTTAACAGCATTGTCATGCTTGGCTGCATTTGTCCATTGATAACGCTTGGTAGATGAATACTTAGTACATAAATAAGCAGCAGCACACCCAACAAAATACAGGCTAGCCGTGCTTTTGTTTCAATAATAATACTTACACAGGCAGCAAGCATAGCTACTCCGGTTAAATAAATCCAGAATATTCCACCTGGGATGGGTACCATTCCAGCCATTTGGCTGCCATTTATAAAATGGAAAAGCCCAAAAACACCAAACGGCAGTGCATACATATATCGACCAATTGTAGAAAGCATATTATAACATCCTCATAGTTTTATTACGATTAAACGTACAATATAATGAAATTTAATTCAATGTTAAACTAAATAGGTTTTGTACAACTTCGGTGAGGTATAGCCAAGAACAAGAACCTGTTACCAGATACCCATCATTCGGCGAATTTGTACAATTTGTCCAATATGATAGGCATTGTGATCTACAATAAGCATGGCCTCCCGGAATAGCGTCTGTCCGTCACCGTGGGGAAGCGGCTTTCGAAGATTATTCTTGGAATCTCGAATCAGCGCTTTCATTTCTTCGATACCATCCCGAATTGCCCGAATCGACTGCTCAAATGTTTCTTTGTCAGGCGGACTGCTATGTTCCGGCCAATAATCATTGGGCCAATCCAATTCTTTATAGTCGGGATTCCTGCAAAATTCAAGGATATCAGCCTGTGCAATGCGGATGTGATCTATAAGTTCCCAAATGGTATGTGGCACACCCTCTACTTTTATACCAGTCTGCTTATACGAAACTCCCTGTACAGCCTGATCAAAATCTACATGCGCTTGGTTACCTTCGAGCTGTTCAAGAAGTAATTCTCGAACGGTTTTCTGGGCTTTCATACAGTAGGCTTAACTTTTGATTAACGAGGTAAGCTATTAAAAATAAGTGAAAGCTGGAATAACTACTCAAAAGAAAGGAGTAAAAACAACAAAAGACCTGCGATTGCAGAGCTTTTTTCGATCAACTGTTTGTAATATACGAGGTTTACCCTATACAGAACAAGTAAATATTACAATCACTAACTAATCTATAACAAATAACAATTAATAGCATATAACATTTACTTAATAGGTCAATATTATTAGTTTTACCTTTCAATATTTTAGAATTGTATGGTTATAAAAAACTGATTTTGTGCATTATGCCCAGACAAGTTGGTGATCTTACTCTTTATTCTGTGGATGACTTACACGAACAGCTCGGCCTCAGCAAGATGACCATCCGTACGTATTTGCGGGAGGGTAAAATCAGGGGACGCAAGCTGGGCGTTA
This sequence comes from Fodinibius salinus, assembly GCF_008124865.1. Taxonomy (NCBI): domain Bacteria; kingdom Pseudomonadati; phylum Balneolota; class Balneolia; order Balneolales; family Balneolaceae; genus Fodinibius; species Fodinibius salinus. The sequence continues at coordinate 427,610 of NZ_VNHY01000002.1, forward strand.
AGTGGTATGTTACTGAAGAGGCCCTGCGTGAGTATTTTGGTGAGCCGCCCCGACAGCGAAAATCAAAAGCTCAAACAAAGCCCCAAAATTATCGCTATGTTATAAAAGGCATTAACGACTTGGTCAGCGAACAAGAAGAATGTTCTACTATTGAAGAGGCTGTCAATTGTATTAATGACCAGGCAATCATCAGTTTATTCCAGGTTGCCATTATAGACCAGCAAACAGATGAAGTTGTTGAACTTATTAAGGCACGCGATTTTTTAGATCGCCATCAGTAATCAGAACTAACGATCATTAATATTTCATTACTTATGCTCGATAAAGAGAATACTAAACTCGAGATTTTTGGATTCGGAGATGAAGAAAATGACGAAGACAGTTTTTACTGCCTCGTTAACCTTACAAAAAGCCCTGAGGGCATTGATCTTGAAAAACTATCGAATGCTGATCCACGGAAGTTTGATGAGGTGCTCAATGAGATGGGCTGTATCTTACTGCTGCGCGGCGACGAAGTGGAAGAGCTCATCGAGCGCGGCGATATTTCGGATTCAAACCTGCATAAATCACTGTACGATTTAGCCGTAGAAGAAGGAATTATACAGTAAGCAATTAGCAGTAGGCAGTTTCCCATTAAGGGCTGCCTATCGGAAAAGGTTTGTGCTGCTGCCACCAGTGCCAAGTTCTAAGCAGGGCAATAATCGTTTTTCCATCCGTAATTTCACCTTGGTGTACCATCTCTATCACTTCGGAAAAGGGCATCCGCTCCCGTATCACAAATTCATCCTCATCCACCTGCTGCTCAAAACTTGCAATATCCCAAGCGGCATAACAGTGAATAACCTCATCCGAATAACCGATTCCGGGATAAAAATGCCCCACATACGCAAATGATCGACAGGCCAAACCCGCCTCTTCTTTAAGCTCACGCTCGGCTGTTGAGCCGGCTTCTTCATTAGGATCAATCTTTCCGGCCGGTACTTCGTAAAAAATCTGCCGCACCGGGTAGCGAAACTGTCGCACCAGCATTACATCTCCATTTTCAAAAACCGGCACTACCGCCGATGCCCCAGGGTGTTTAATCCATTCCCGGGTAGATGTACCGCCGTCGGGCAATCGGACTTCATCAAAAAAAACGTGGAGCAGCCGGCCGTTAAAAATCTCTTTTGATGAGAGAGGGCGTTCTACTAGTTTTCCGGAATCGTTCATAGCCATATTTTTTGTATCTTTACGTTCATCAGTTTGCGCTCGAATAATAACAAAGATATTGGTTTCCGTTGTCTGAAACATTCAACATCGATCAGCAGCAGTTTGAGGTAAAGCAAGACCTGTTCACATGGTCGAACCTGATCTCATTTTCGCGGATTCTCGTGGCCTTTCCCATTGTGTGGCTACATTATACCAACGGGCAACAAATTACCTGGCTGATTACGGTGCTGGTTTTGTACGGCATTCTGTCGGATTACCTGGACGGGTATATTGCGCGCCTTACCCACCGTGTTACCGAATGGGGGAAAATTTTAGATCCCGTGGCAGACAAATTCTGCGCTTTTTTCCTCTTTTTATATGCCGTTTATATTGATATTATCCCGCTCTGGTTTTTCCTCGTTGAAATTGGGCGTGACCTGTTTATTGTGGGAGGATCTCTGTATATCCGCAAGCTGCGCGGCAAAGTGGCCATGGCGGTAATGTCGGGCAAAATAAGTGTTAATGTGCTGGGATTGTACTGGCTGTCGGCTTTTTTCTTTCCCGATGCCTACGCCGCTCACCAAATGCTGATGGGGGCATCGCTGGCACTTATGTTTTTCTCCTTCTTTGATTATCTTTATCGATTCAACTTGATCCTTAAAGGCGTAGAATTTAACTAGGTTTATTTTAAAAAACTGGCAAAGTCTCCCATGAGGGGAGTACTCTTCCGGCTTTCAGGAGAAGAGTTTTTCACACCTGCAAAGATGCTGCCCCCAAACAATCGGGACAGGATGACATTTTAGTTTTTAACAGTTAGAAGTATTTATGGGTTTTCTCGAAAAAATAGGTCTCAAGAAAAAAGAAAAAGTCGAAAAGGGCGTCAAAAAAAGCCGCTCCGGCATCATGAAAAAGATCGGCAAAGCCGTTGCCGGCAAAGATACAGTAGATGCCGCCGTACTCGATGAGCTGGAGGAAATCCTTATCACTTCCGACGTAGGTGTTTCAACCACCATCGAAATTATCGATCGTATTGAAGCTCGCGTAGCAAAAGATAAATACCTGAACAGCGATGAGCTACAGCGTATTCTACGTGAAGAAATTATCGGCCTGCTTAAAGATCATAATCCCGACAAACCCGCTGAGTTTGACGCCGAATTTCCCCAAAAACCGCACATCGTGATGGTTGTGGGAGTAAACGGAGTAGGGAAGACGACCTCCATCGGCAAGCTGGCTCACCTCTACAAAAAAGCAGGCAAAAAAGTAATGTTGGGAGCTGCCGACACTTTTCGCGCCGCCGCTGTTGACCAGCTTAAAATCTGGAGCGAGCGCGCCGATGTACCCATCATTCAGCAGGGACAAAATGCCGACCCGGCGGCCGTTGCCTACGACACGGTCGAATCTGCCAATGCCAAGCAGGCTGATGTTGCACTGGTCGATACAGCAGGACGTCTTCACAACAAAAAATCACTGATGGAAGAACTGGCCAAGATCAAGCGCGTAATGGGCAAGGTCGTGGACGGCGCTCCCCATGAAGTACTGCTCGTACTCGATGCCTCTACCGGCCAAAATGCCATGCAGCAAGCCAGAGCCTTTACCGATTTTGTGGACATTACAGGGTTGATACTCACCAAGCTTGACGGTACGGCCAAAGGAGGGATTGTAATTGGCGTTTCCAACGAGCTGGATGTACCGGTTAAATATATCGGGGTGGGTGAAGAGATTGAAGACCTGCAGGTGTTTGACCGTGAGCTATTTGTAAACTCGATGTTTGCTGATTAGTAGAATAAAAAAAGGCCATGCCGCTAAGCATGGCCTTTAAATAGTTAAAAAATAAAAACCAAACTTACACTAGCTCTCTACAGTTGAATCATCGTCCTCACTTGTTCCAGTATCTTGGTCTGGCAGTGCTGCAATAACTGGTGAAAACGGTTTGCTTTCTTTGAACTTGAACATAATGATCTCCTGATTTTATTGTAATTAATGATGAGTGCACTCCTTGAAGCCGAGTACTGTTTTAATATTCTATAATTTGGAGCCAATGACAAACTTTTTAAATTGTGGTGTGCTTTTGTGACGTTTAAATTATTAGAAAATTGGGGTTATAATATTGCAGAGTCCCTCAAAAGGGACCTTGTCATACCTTAATAACTACATGGCATTTGGGATACGGTTTTAGAATAACCAGCAGATGAACAGGCTACAATTTTTCTTACCTTTTACTCTGTTTTTGCTTATTCCCCTTTCGGGAATGAGCCAGAGCCTACAACTGGCGGACTCCCTATACCAGACCGGCCGAGAATTTGACAAGAACGGCAAGATGCAGCAGTCCGAATTTTATTATCACGAAGCCTATAATATGTATAGGGAATTCCAGGACACTGCATCATGGCTGAAGGCCGGCAAGGAATACGCCAGCGCCATGATGTGGCGTTCAAAAAATGAACAAGCCTTAACACTCTACCAAAAACTCCTTGCTGTTGATCATCCCGCCAATGACGCTTACAATCGCGGGGACTTATACAACAGTATGGGATTGGCTTCTAGACGCAAGGGAAATCTTGATCAGGCCAATCGCTATTACCAAGAATCACTCCCGTTTTCAAAAAAATCCGGGGACAGCCTTCTTATTGGCGTTGTGTATAGCAATATTGGAAAAGTACAACAAGCCAGGGGACATTATTCAAAAGCAATGCAGCGCTTTAAACAATCCCTGCCTTACCTCCGCGGTATAAATCAAAATCGTAATTTTGCCACCTCACTTAGCAATATTAGCAGTATTTACGAAGAGTTGTCCTTGTTTGATAAGGCCTTAGAATATGTTAATAGAAGTCTCGAAATACATAAAGAAAACGGCAATGTCTATGAATTATGTAGCAGCTATAATCAATTGGGAAGTGTGCAACAAAGTTTGGGAAACTACGACCAAGCCCTGATTTCGTATAATAAGAGTCTCGACTACAGCCACAAGGCCGGCACCCCAAAACAAACGGCGAGCACTCTTAATGGTATTGGTCTTTTATATAAACGGCTGGGGAAGTACGATAAAGCCCTGGACTATTACCGGCAGAGCCTGACAATAAAAAAAGAGACGGGCAATCCGGGTTCTGTTGCAACCACTACCAATAATTTGGGTCAACTGCTGTGGGATCAGGAAAAATATGACGAGGCTGACAAGTATTTTCACAAAGCCTTAGCGTTACGCAAAAAAATAGGGAACCCTTATAAAATTTATTATTCCCTAAATGCGATGGCCGGGATGTATCTCGTCAAGCAAGAATATGAAGAGGCCAAAAGTTATGTGGACCAGATAAAAGCCATTGGGGATTCCACTGATAACTACAATATGTTAAAGACAGCCTCTACTTATTTGGGACGTATTACCTCCGCCTCAGGCAACAACCAATTGGCAATTCATCACTTCCAAAAAGCGTATGCCTACAGCAAGTATCTATCTACGGGCGACCAACTGCCACCGCTTAAAAAGCTAGCCAAGGAGTACCACAAAATAAATTCCGACAGTGCTCTTTTTTACGGGGAAAAAGCCATAAACATCGTTGAAAAAAAGCGCTCCAATGCAGGAGCACTTTCGGAGCTCAAATCCGGTTTTTTTGGACAGCACACAGACTTCTACACCGAGATGGCTTCATGGATGCTCACGTACACCCAGGACCTGTCGCGCGCCTATAAGCTGGTGGAGCAGGCCAAAGCCCGGTCGCTCAGTGATGAACTGGCACAGGCATCACAAAATATTGACCAAAAACTGCCCGAAAAAGTTCGGGTGGAACGCAGGGAAAAACAAAATCAGATTGACCGACTTTACACAAAGCTCGAAAACGCCGACAACTCTAAACAACGATCCAACATTGAGGATAAAATACGATCTAAAGAACTAAATTATGCGGCCTATGAGAATGAGCTTCACCAAAAGTATCCCGAGCTAAAATCTCTACAGTCACCCGAACCTATCAGCCTGCAGCGTGCCCAGTCGTTGACAGATGACCAGACAGCCGTGCTCGAATATGCCGTTGCAGAAAACCAGCTTATCACTTTTCTGATTACGCCCAATGAGATACGCGCCGAGCAGGTTTCACTCTCCGGCGATGAGCCGCTGGGCGAACAGCTAACCAGTTTAGTTGGAGATTTTAAGAGTGCTATCCTTTCGAATGCTCCGCGCTCGCAGCTTCGGTCGCAATCCGCCAAGCTATATAGCAGCCTTATAAAACCGTTCGAAAAAAACCTTAAGCGCATCTCTAACCTGATTATCGTCCCGGACGGGGCACTGGCATACCTGCCATTCGAAGCCCTTTCGCGCGGCGACCAATACTTAATTGAACGGTTCAACATCAAGTACGAACCATCACTCACCAGCCTGAATTTGCTTAAAGAATCGGAAACGCCAGACCGGCAGGGTTTACTTGCCGTAGCAGGATCGAACTTCTCAGAGCAAAACAGCCGCCAGCGTTCTTTTCAACAGTCTAATTTGTCTGGCCTCCCTTCAACCCTGATGGAAGTTGACTCTATTGCTACGAAGTTCAAAGAGGCGGCTATCTTAAAAGAAGATGAGGTATCAGAGCAGCGGTTCAAAGAAATGCTCGAAAAGAACAGGTACCGCTATATCCACATGGCTACCCACGGTATCATTGATGAAAATAACCCCAGCCGAAGTGGGTTGACGCTTTCCGCTAAAAGAAAAATAACGGCCTCATCAAAAGAAGACGGCATGCTGCGCAGTTCCGAAATTTTTGGGCTTGATATCGATTCGGATATGGTGGTACTCAGCGCTTGCAATACCGGGCTGGGCAAAGTAGTTAAGGGCGAAGGCATTTTAGGTATGCAGCGTTCGTTTTTCTACGCCGGCACTTCTACCGTAGTTGTTAGCCTCTGGAATGTATATGACCGCTCTACGGCATCGTTCATGAATGAGTTTTATAAGGCTCTTGTCAACAGCAAACCCCAAGAGAGCTGGACCGACAGCATGCTCCGCTGGGTTGGATGGAATGAGTCTATTCCTTTTGGACAAAAAGCCTCAGCCATGCGCCAGGCAAAACTAAAGATGATTAAGCATCCACTTTTTAATCATCCGGTTTACTGGGCTCCTTTTATTGTTGTGGGACGATAGGATCCTCTTTTCTTTCTGCTCTTTTAAGAAACTATATGGAGATATCATTCTATTCTGTCTTCGCTTGTGGGAATAGTCAGCACCTGCCTGGTCTTTGCTCTCGTTTTTGGGGATTTTCACCGTCGTTGGCATCAATATGATTACAGCACAGTAACCCCAATTTCTTAGTAAGCGTAGCTAAATAATATTGCGCTACTCTTGCATTCGGGTCCAGTTCTCAATTTCAATAAATTGGGTTTGACCATCCTTCAAATTATAGACCAACCGGTCCGACAACGCTACATCATCTGAGGTCTTCACTAACAACGAAGAAGCAATAACAATACGAGCATTGATAACAACGGTAGAGTCTGTCTTCTGTGTCATCTTCGGTTTAGATGACTTGCGCTGATTATAGATAACAGAGGAGGGCGATGCACTATCGGGCCAGTTTTTAACAGTCAAGGTAATATCAACTCCTTTTTCGGGCACATCAGAGTTTTGCTTCGGCGGATCCGACCATTTGGCGTATTTAGCAGTTACAATCTGCATTTCTGGTTTTTGCGTAGTATGTTTAGTGGAAGAGCAGCTAACAACGGCAAATAACAACAGTAAAAAACTAACAATGCTCGTTTTCATAACATAAGATCTTATTAATTAGATGCATCTATTAATATAACCAAGATATTTCAACGTACTAACTTAATGAATGTGATATGAAAAAAGTAAGTATTTTATCTCTGGCATTCCTAGTTGCAGTCATTGTAACGGGCTGCGGGGATGATCCAACTAGCTCAGAGTCAGAAGACGTCTCCTCTAAAAAACAGTTTGTCTATAATGCAATGAACTACTGGTATTACTGGCAGGGAGATGTGCCAGCACTTGCTGACAATCGATTTTCCAACAATCAGAAGTTGAGCAGCTTTTTACAGGGCTTTTCTGATGCAGAGCAGCTCTTTAATGCCCTGCAATATTCCGAGGACGAATTTTCTTTCTTTATCGATGATTATGAGGAGTTCGCAGACCAACAGGACGGTATTAATGCAGCCTTGGGAGTAAATTATGGCTTCATCGGTTTTCAAAACAGTAACGATATTGTCGGTTACGCGCGATACATTATATCTGGTTCCCCGGCTGACGATGCTGGGTTACAACGGCTGGATCTATTTACGAAAGTAGATGGCACAGATTTAAATACAAGCAATTATCGTCAGTTGCTATCCGACAATTCCGCCCATACCCTAACGCTTGCAACGATTAAAGAAACTTCGCAGGGTGTTGCCTTTGAAGATTCAACCCAAAAATCAATCCAATCCGAAAAGGTGATAGAAAATCCAATCTATCTTTCTACGGTCATTGATACCAGCAATACCAAAATTGGATATATGATGTATAATGCCTTTCAGGATAATTCGCACCATGACCTGAATAGTGCATTCAATGATTTTAACAACCAAAATATTGATGAGCTTATCCTCGACCTACGTTATAACGGGGGCGGTACTATCTTGACAAGTCAGCTTCTTTCTAGCCTTATATCAGGGTTAGACAACTCTAGTAAGTTTGGTGAGTTTTCCTATAACCAGAAGCGATCTGATCAAAATGAATCCGTATACTTTCTAGATAAAGTCCCTCTACAAAACGGTGAAGGGGATTTTGAACGCAACGATCAGGGAGAGTTTGTCAACACAGAACCCATGAATGATCTGGGGCTCAATAAGGTGTATGTATTAACCAGCGGAGGAACCGCCTCGGCCAGCGAAGCACTCATCAACAGCCTTAACCCATTCATTGATGTTATTCTTATCGGAACCCAGACGGTCGGCAAAGACCAAGGGTCTCTTACCTTATATGATGCGCCTGAACCTTATCTCAACAAGGATAAGGCCAACCCCGACCACAAAAAAGCCATTCAACCCATTGTTTTAAAAATTGTGAATTCAGCAGGTGACGATTATCCCGATGGATTTACTCCCTCTGCCAGTAACAATATTAGCGAATTAACGGTTGAAAATATCCAAAAAAAGCCCGCTATCGGGAGTCCTGATGATCCTCTTTTGGGACGTGCTCTCAGTCTAATTACAGGGCAGTCGAAGTTCCAACAATCGTCACCTTCTCTGTCGGGCTCGCAAATGATGAAAGAGCAAAAGGACTTTTCGCCCCAGGGAATGTACCTGCTGCCTGAACAGGCTCAATTTCTGTTTGGAAACTAGGCACCAAGTCAGGGGTCCAACGGTTTTGAGGTTTGAAACAATACATGATGTATATTCTTTAAATAATAAAAGGCAAAGGAATGTTTATCATGTATAAGATTTTAACTCTTGCTCTTTTAGCATTATCGATGTTGTTTTCTTCGTGCGGAATCAACACGAGTGGCAATATAAACAAAGAGGTCACTTTTGAATTTCAAACAACGGGAGATGAGCATTTTTTTGCGCAAACAACCGACCAAGAGCTAATAAAAAGAGTACGTCAACAGCTTTCTCTGCCTCAGTCAGAACGAGATTTATTTATAAACGGAACTATAGCACGAGGACAAGAAGCTAATAATGGCTGGAGCTGGCATTTTATATCCAACGAGTGGGAGCTTACAGAAGCAGCCATCGAAGTTTGTGACGGGCGCCCCAGCATGGTAGAACAAAATATTGACTACTGGGTAGATGATGTGGGTCGTTTTTGCCCCTATAGTTCGTTTGTCGTTCGAGAAGTTTCTTCAAACTGACAGATGAGGTTTCTGTTTTAAGATATCTGCCAATAATCTTTCTGCTGCTATTGACTCAAAAAACATATCTTCTTATTTAACTATCGGTTTTCTTAATCCTAAAAATAACTACATAACACAATGAATACGCTGCTTAATAACAACATTTCCAGCGCACTGTTAATGATATTAGTGGTCACAATTACGGCTTGTGGCGGGAATACTAACAAGAAGGAAAAGACAAAGACTGAAACAAAACAACGGCCTTCCATTAGCCAAGCAGATTCTACTGCTACTCCTGATGCAAAGCTGAACATCAATACCGCATCGGGTGAAGCGTTCCAAAATATTCCCAATGTCGGGGACAATATGGAACACGAGTTTGAGGAGTATCGACCGTATGTGAGTATTCAACAATTCCGCAAAGAGATTGCCAAATATGTGGACTCAAGCCAGGTTGCGGCTTATGAGCAATATATTTTTGTGCCTATTCACCGCAATGACAGCGATGCAGCTACGGTAATGCAAATTCCGGGCTTGGATAAATCCGAAACGGAAGAGCTGCTTGCCAAACGTCCATTTGATAGTAATCAATCCTTTTTAGATTCGTTATCTTCATACGTTGATGAAGAAGAATTAACAACAGCTGAAAGTTACCTCAAGACCGAATCTGAATAGTATTTATGTCGGACCAAGTAACGCTACAGCGGCTGCGCCTTTTTCTACTGGGCGTGGTCGCTTTTATTTTTTTAATAACCCCTTTTGAACTTGTACTGCTCGAACATACCGAGGAGCTATTTCAATGGGTACCGTTTGTCGTTTCAGGGTTAGGATTACTGGCGATAGCCGGTGCATGGTTTAGTCCCGGTAAAAAATCACTAAGGATTTTGCGCTGGGTAATGTTGTTGGTAGCCCTAACCAGTATTGCCGGGGTCTATTTCCATTTTAGCAGCAACCTGTCTTTTACACGTGAAATAAACCCCTCTTTTTCATTTTGGGAATCTATTTGGCCCGCTATGAAGGGGTCTTCTCCATTGCTTGCATCGGGCATTCTTTTTCTGGCAAGTATTCTAGGCTTGGCGGCTACCTATAAACACCCAGAGATAAAAGAATAGTTGCATCAATCAATCTTGGATATTTTTCCAATTATTGAACCCACTAAATCATACTCTTTGTCTTCTGAGGTAAGCCAAACATTGCGCTATATATATCTTTGTATTTCTTTCAAGCGGCTGGACGGAGCTTCCGACAAACAATTAACGGGAAACAGTATCCCTAAATAGGTACAGTTCATACTGATTTTTTAACTCTCTTCATGTATAGCACCTGACTGTCATAAAAGAATTCTACAATAGGATTGTAACACTACCGGTGGGGCAGGAGTGTATTCACTCATGGATGGTTATTATTATTTAATAATGAATGTGGCGGATAAGTACAGTAGTTTCCAGTGCTTTATAAACTATTATTGCACTGATTTTTACGAATTGTATTTACAGGAAATTGCTTAATAAAAACGCATTATTATGAAGTTTGGCAGTGTTGACGATCCCGGACAAGTTGATTTTGCACTTCCGGAAGACCATCCTCAAACAGAAACTGTTCTCAATGAAAACGGCAATCCAGGAGATCTTGATATCTATGTGGGGTGTGCCAAGTGGAACAGCAAAGATTTGAAAGACTTTTATCCCAAAGGGACCAGTGATGAGCTAACCTATTATAGCAAGCAATTCAATTGTGTGGAGTTCAATGCTACGTTTTATAATATTTTTGATGAGGACCAGGTGAAGCAGTGGCATGACAAAGTACCGGCTGATTTTAAGTTTTTCCCAAAGGTAAATCGCTATATTAGTCACCTTAAGTGGCTAAATGATATCGAAGAGCGCACGGACGATTTTATCGATAGCATTGTGCATTTTAAAGAAAAGTTGGGCACCACCTTTTTACAGCTACGCGGTAAGTTTCGTCCGAAATTTTTTGACCGCGTACAAAATTTTGTGGAATACTGGCCCGAGGGCATTCCGCTGGCGGTAGAATTCCGTCACCCTGATTGGTTTGATGACGAAGGCGTAGCAAATGAGCTTTATGCACTCTTTGAAGAAAACAATATAGCAAATGTAATTACCGATACGGCCGGGCGTCGTGATCTGCTACATATGCGTCTCACCAATAATGAAGCGTTTGTACGGTATGTCGGGGCTAATCATCCTACCGACGTGTCGCGACTGGATGAGTGGGTAGAACGTCTAAAAACCTGGCGTGAGCAGGGGATCGAAAACATTCACTTCTTTGTGCACCAGAATAAAGAGAAGAAGTCACCGCAATTGGCTGCTCATTTTATTCACCAATTCAATGAAGTGATGAATACGGAGATGGATCTGCCGGATCTTAAGAGAAGTGAAGGACAGGGTGATCTGTTTTAGTTGTTAGCTGATAACAATATGGCAAACAATTACTGGGAAGCCCCAAGCACACACTGCTATCCGAGAAGTTGCCGTAATGCTTAAAAATCCTTCTTTGAGGAGAATGGCCCAATTCGTGTATTATTGAATTGGGTCGGGAGGTGTTATGCTAGTTCGGGAATTCTCCACCTTTCCTCAATCTACGACAATGTCTTTACATTTCTAGTGTTAATCTCTGATATCCAACTAACAAATTACCTTTCTTACATAACCAACCATACAGCTACAATCAGAAGCATAATCCCAAAAACAATATTTTGGGTCCGGATGGCTTTGTCCGATACAAAGAAGCGTGATAGGATATCTCCGCCAAGTATCCACAAGCTGTTGCTAGTGGCACCGGTTACCAAAAGGAGGATGGTCATTAGCCAGATTTCTGCAGAAATACTCTGACTATCAAGCATGACCGAGTACATCAGGATAAGCATAGTGAGAAGCTTGCCATTGAGGGCCGAAAGAATGAATTCGGATTTGAACCCTAGCTTTGGGGGCGTTGCATCACCAGTATTACTTTTCGGTGGGAGTAAAAACTTTACAGCAAGAAATAAAATATAAGCGGCTCCGGCATATTGTAAACCATCGACAATAAAGGGATAAGAAGAGATGAGAGTGTTAGCACCATAACCAATAAGCAGTGAATATATTATTGCAGGCAGGGTTAACCCAACGATAAAAGGCAGTGATTTTCGGTAGCCCTGGGTGGCCCCCAGCGAAGCCCCCATAACATTAGCCGGACCGGCACTTAATGTCATAGGTAGCATTAGCAGGAACCATTTCGCAAAGTTGAATTCACTAAGCATGACAGGTAGTACTATTTCAATTATTAGATTCTTGGTCGGCTTATCAAGGCTGATAAAAGTGAAGGGACGAGGAGCGTTATTACGCTTATTTTCTTTCCATTGAAGATATTGCTTATACATACAATTTCCATACGTCCGATATCCTTTTTGTAGTGTCTCTTCTTTGTACAAAAGAAGATCCTATTTGGGGCTTCAGCCGTTTTTCCGATGGTACATTTAAGACACAATACTACCCACAGTCTTCAGGTTAGAACACCTAAAAAAGATAAAAATAAAGTTGGTTTTTTGGACAGTTCTATAAGTACCTAACGGTCTGTCAGTTAGCTTTTCAACAGGTAGAAGACTCGAAAAAATAAAGACCAACAATTATATCCAGGTTTTTATTTATTGAGATCCACCGGACGACGGATAGGATGACAAGGGGTTGGGATTTTAAAAATTGGGGATCTGGAGGCCAAAGCTTGGGAAAAGTAGTTTGAGATAATGACTAATGTAGAAAAGCAATTCCTGATGTAAAACTATAAAGAGATCAAAATTTAGCTTTCCCTATGCTACATAGCCTTGGAGTAGTACTAGTGAGCTTTTTTGTTCCCAGCTTGCTGGTCCCGAACCCTAGCAGGATTGGGTAATTAACAATGGACACACCTAATAATAGCATATAGATATACTGAAAAGATACTTTACCAGACTTGGCTCATGGTTAATGTTGTTTTATCCAAAGGGGATAATCCAGTAAATATAAAGTAATGCAAAACCAGTGAGGAAAATAATACCACTCCAGCTAAGCCACTTGAGCCAAGGTTTAGGTTCGCAGTCAGCTGGCATATGTTCAGCTGTTACTAAGCGGTAATTAAGATATGCCAGTACCGGGGCCGTTAAGAATGAGAGCGTCGTTGCCAAGTCTACCATTAAGGTAAAAGAGTCGCCCAGAAAATAAAGCACACCCAGAGAAAGAGCTGATATGACTACGAGTAAAATTCGATATAGCTGAAGATTATCTTTTTCATCAAAGGTTTGGGGCATAAGTACTTCCAACATGCGCCGGCTCACCCGGGGATAGGCATCGGTAACGGTTAGGGTGGTGCTAAACATTGTTGTAAAAGCACAAATTACAATAATAACATAGGCCCAATTACCAAGACTTTCAGTGTAAAGACCAATAAGCTGGCTGGCAAAGACTGCACCACTGCTGGCATATTCTTCTCCGCTTCCGTACATCACCAGTGCCCCAAGCGCCAAAAAGCCCAGGGAAAGAAAAGCCGCACCTATATATCCGATATTAAAATCAAACAGCGACTCTTTGAGCTTCGGTTTGTAATTCGTTTGCTCTTCCCGCTCCAGTGTCCACAACGAATGCCAAGCTGCCGCGTCGATAGGAATAGGCATCCATCCCATCAGCGCAATCAAAAATGATACGCCTGCAACATCCCAGATGCTGGGGTAATAATTGATATGGCTTTGCGTACCGCCTTCAAACAACGCAGCAACAACAGCTACAATAGTGGAAACAGCCAGCACTGCCATAATAAGCTTAATGGCTCCATCGAGGGCCGAGTACTGTCCCGACATCAACAGGACTATACAAATGACCAACAAAATAGCACTCCATGCCAACGGTGACAGGGCAATACCGGTAAGTTCGGCTGCAAGACTGGCACTTACAATGGTAACGGCAGCCTGCACTGCAAACATAGTTCCGATAGTAAAAACCACAAAAATACCGATGGCCCATTTACCCAATCGGTCATACCCCTCAATCATACTTTCCCCTGTGGCTATGGCATAACGGGGGCCGTATTCCAAAAAAGGATACTTAAAAAAGTTAGCCAGCAAAACAGCCCAAACAAGTGCCCATCCGTAGGTTGCACCAGCACGAGTGGATTGCACCAAATGTGAAACACCAATAGCCGCTGCTGCCATCAATAGACCAGGACCTAAACTTTGTTTAATTCCTTCCCAACTACTTTGTTCTTCTTGATATTTGTCTTCAGCGATGTGATCCATTTCTTCCATACGCATTTTTTAATAAATGTTCCCGACGTTGAAACAACGATAATAAATTTGTGTATGAAATTAAATGCATGCTCACCTCAATTGTTAAAAACATAAATCAAGCAAAATTGCTTAAAGATTATACTATGTACAGCTTTATTTATATACTCCATTATAGTTGTGCATCGAGGCCGGCTGTGAATTCGATAATGGCTGAATATTTGGTGCTGCTAAAACTGTTTTACTCATTTAATAATTGGAGGTAACTATGATTACGCGTGAAAATATTCTCGACCTTGCAAAACAGGATCATGATGTGTGTGTTTCTATCTTTTTACCCACTCATAAAATGGGAAAAGAGGTACAGCAAGACCCCATCAGACTAAAGAATTTATTAAGTGAGGCCAAGACACAATTACAACAACGTGATATCACAGAAGAGCGAATTGAAAATCTTCTTGAAGAACCCCGAAAATTGTTAGATCGTCCCTCTTTTTGGCGACATAACGATAAAGGGTTAGCCCTGTTTATTTCTGAGGATGATTTTATCTATTACCGCATTCCCCACAGTTTCAAAGAACGAGTAATGGTAGGAGAACACTTCTTGATTACTCCACTGGTGCCAATGATTTCGCTCGAAGGCTCGTTTTGCATATTGGCACTGAGCCAAAAGAACGTTCGACTGCTGCGATGTACGCGAGACAGTGTTGAGCAAATTAAATTGGATGATTCGCCCGACAGTCTCGAAGAGTTTCAAAAGTTTGATGTATACCAACAGAACCTACAGCATCACTCCGGCCAGGGCAGCGGTAATAAAGCTATTTTTCATGGCCAAGGTGGTTCGGAGGACACTGATACAGAAGTTCTTATTAATTACTTAAAAACCATTGAAAACGAAGTTACCTCTGTTATGCGCAAGCGTAATGATCCACTTATCCTGGCAGGTGTAAGTGGCGCAACCGCCGAATACGACAAGGTAAATCACTACAACCGCTTAATGGAGGAGTCCATATCTCAAAACCCAGACCCCCAAAGTGACACTGAAATTAAAGATGCCGGATGGAAAATTATTGAATCATACTTTCTAAAGGATATGTATGATGCTATTAATCACTTTGATAATCTTACCGGATCGGACAGGCAGTCAGACGACCTCACGAAAATTGTTGAAAGCGCCTATTACGGCAAAGTAGAATCACTGTTTGTTCCTATCGGCGTACATCGGTGGGGCTGGTTTGATATGGAGCGCGATGTGGTGCACCAAAGTGATGAGGCTAAAAATGGGGAGCATGATCTTATAAACATGGCAGCTATTAAAACACTCACCCAGAGCGGTGACGTATATGCACTGGACAAAGATGAGATGCCCAACAGCTCATCCATAGCTGCTATTTTTCGATATGCTTAGTCAAATTAACGTCCCAAGATCTTAAACCCTATTAACCCTGACAAGGTCCATACCTTGTCAGGGTTTTTTATTTAGTTACTTTTTAAAACCTTTTTCATTTGCTAGCTTTATTCTTCGATTGCTTCTGCTATCTTTTATCTTTGCTATAATCATCAATAAGCTTATTTGTTATGAAACTACGATCTTTGATATGCACACTGTTCTTATGTCTTCTGTCAGGCAGTATATTGGCACAAAACCCCGCAGATGCCAAAGCCTCTATGGATTACTATCTGCCGCAGGATGTAACTTATGACTCCTCCATTCCTACTCCAAAAGAAGTGCTGGGAACAGTACCCGGCAAATGGCACGTGCGCCACGATCAGCTGGTGCAGTATATGCGTGCCGTAGCCAGAGCCTCCGATCGCATAACTTTACATACGTTCGGAAAGACCTATGAAGACCGTTCACTCCTTTACTTAACAGTCACTTCACCATCCAATCATGAAAACATCGATCAGATTCGAAAAAATCATGTAGCCCTCTCCAATCCCGAAAAATCTGATCAGCTGAATACCAATAATATGCCAATCGTCATGTACTGGGGCTATAGCATCCACGGAGATGAACCCAGCGGCTCGAATGCGTCCATGCTCGTAGCTTATTATTTGGCAGCTGCACAGGGCAATGCGGTTGAACAAAAGCTACAGAATAGTATTATCCTGTTGGATCCAAGCCTGAACCCTGACGGGTTGAATCGCTTTGCCGGCTGGGCCAACACACACAAAAGCAAAAACCTTGTTACCGATCCCAACAGTATGGAACTAAACCAGCGGTGGCCAGGTGGACGTAGCAATCACTACTGGTTTGACCTGAACCGAGACTGGATGCTTGTACAACACCCAACCAGCAAGGGACGAATTAAAATATTCCAAAAGTGGAAACCCAATATCTTAACTGATCATCACGAGATGGGTACCGACGCCACCTTCTTTTTTCAGCCGGGTATCCAGTCACGAACCCATCCTATTACGCTCGATAAAAATCAGCAGCTAACCAAAGAGATTGCCAAATATCACGCTGACAAACTGGATCAAAATCAGCGGCTGTATTATTCCGAAGAAAGCTTTGATGACTTTTACTACGGCAAAGGATCTACCTATCCGGACGTAAATGGAGGAATCGGCATTCTGTTTGAGCAAGCCAGTGCCCGCGGTCATGCCCAGCAAAGTGATCACGGCGTACTCAAATTTCCCTTTGCGATTAAAAACCAATTTTTAACCTCTCTCTCCACCTGGGAGGCTTCCCAAAACCTGCGGCAGGATATTCTTAATTATCAACGGGATTTCTATGAGGAATCCTTAAATCAGGGAAAAGACGCATCCATCGAAGGATATGTATTTGGTACACAGCATGACCAGGCCCGAACCTATCACTTTGCAGAGATGCTACGCCGACACCAGATCGAGCTCTATGAGCTAGAAAAAAATCTCAATGCAGATAATGAATCTTTCCAAAAAAATTCTGCCTATGTCATCCCTGCGGACCAAGAAAAATATAAGTTTGTAAAGGCCTTATTCGAGCGCCGTACCACTTTTACCGACAGCCTGTTTTACGATGTTTCTGCCTGGACGATGCCCTACGCTTTCAACCTTCCATTTGCGGAACTCGAGGATATGGACCGAAGTATCATGGGTAATAAAGTTGAGGATCTTCCAAACTTTCCACAGGGAGAAGTAGTGGGCGGCAAAAGCAATTACGCCTATATTTTCGAGTGGGATGAATATTACGCGCCCAGAACACTCAATCACCTACTGGATGCCGGCGTCCGCGCCAAAGTGGCGTCTAAACCGTTTACCGCTGTCACCGCCGATGGCAGCAAAAAGTTTGACTACGGAACAGTGCTTGTTCCCTTGGGTCCCCAATCCACAGACCGTGCAAAAATTCACGACATTATACAAGAGGCCGCCCAAGATGATGGGGTCAACATTTATGCCATTGGCACAGGCTTAACACCCAGCGGCATCGATCTGGGCAGTGGTTCTTTCGAAACGCTGGACAAACCTAATGTGGCAGTAATGGCCGGAGAGGGCACCAGCTCATATGAAGTAGGCGAAGTGTGGCATCTGTTGGACCAGCGATATCACATGACACCAACTATCTTTCCCAAGGATCGCCTCGACAATGCTGATCTCAGTCGCTATAACGTTATTGTAATGGTCAACGGCCGGTATAATGAGTTATCAAAAGAAGCCGTCGATAAAATTAAACGGTGGACCCAAAACGGTGGAACGCTAATTACCACCAAGTATGCGAACAACTGGGCCAAACAACATGAACTGGCAAACATCACTTATGCCGAACAAGATCAGTCAAAAGAAGAAGACAAGAAAGTTAACCCCAAGCCCTATGCTGACATGGATAAAACCCGCGGCGCACAATATATTGGGGGCACGATTTTCCACACTAAGCTGGATTTAACTCACCCACTGGGCTACGGTTATAACGATGAGGATCTAACAGTATTCAGAAATAGCACCCTGTTTCTGAAAAAGGCTGACAACCCCTATGCTACGCCTCTTTATTACACAGATGAGCCATTGGCAAGCGGATATGTATCGGATGAAAACCTTGAGCAACTGTCGGGTACAGCTGCTGTTGTAATCAGCGATGTGGGCAGCGGTCGCGTTATTTCAATGGTCGACAATCCCAATTTCCGTGCCTTTTGGTATGGTACCAACAAGCTGTTTATGAATGCCATTTTCTTTGGCCAAACCATTGACGGTGGTTCAGGCAACTAAGCTAAAAGGGCAGAAACATTCTGGCTGTTTTTATTCTTTAAAGGGATAGAATTAAACATATTTCTATCCCTTTTTTATTTTCCAATATTTTGGTTTAGCTGTCTTATATTCCAACTACCAATTATTAACGGGATTCAGATTAATTTCTATTCAACATTGCTATGAAACCAGTATTTCAAGCTCTTTTTGGCCTTATTATTGTCTCCGCTATTGGCGCACTTATCCTTTCTTTTAGCCTCGATGGCATGGTTAAATCAAATCTGGAAAGTACGGCCACCGAAATGCTCGATACTTCGGTTGATGTAAATGATGTCTCCATATCAATTTTGGACGGCAGCGGCAGCATCAAGGGTATTACTATTGCCAACCCTCAGGGCTTCAGCGACAGCACGGCCGTCGAGCTAAAAGAAATCAACATGAAGGTGGACCTGTACAGCTTACTTTCGGATACCGTAGTCGTTAATAAAATCCAAATCAACAAGCCGGAGCTGCATTACGAGCAAAAGACAACGGGCAGCAACTTTGATGCGTTGACGTCTAACATGAAGAGCGACGGTTCTTCGAAAACCTATTTGGCGGTTGACTACCTGCTGGTTAAGAATGGCCGTATCTCATTGAGTACCGACATCGGCGGATCAAAATCGATGGAGGCTGAGTTTTCACAGATTGAAATTGAGGGGATTGGCCGAGACCGTAGCAGTACTACAAAACAAGCACTGCGCCAAATATTGGAACCCATCTTAAAACAGGCTGCTCAAGAAGCCGTTAAAAGCGGACTAAAAAACAAAGCAAAAGATGTTGCTGAAGATTTACTTGATGGATAGGAGTACCCATTGATCTCCAAAACTATTGGAAGCCTTGAGAGACTTATAGGCTTTTATTGGGAAAGGACAGGCTGTTTCACAAAAAACCTACGCAATGCGGTACTACAATAAGCAGTACCTGCTGCTATAAACCTCAATACATTAACCAATTATTCGTTTTGGGACTGGTTATTACTATCCGACAATACCTTCAAAAGATCCAAAAAATTTGTATTCTACAAAACAACGGATGGGATGAAGAGGGTAGAATTATCAAGTGGTTTATGCTACTCCTCCTAATCGGAATGATAAAACTCTTTATTGTTATAACTAAATCTACAGAGGGACGAATGAACAATACTATAGGCTATCAACAGACCAACACTCGGCGTAATTTAATAATATGGGGACTACTATGTCTGCTTTTATTAGCGGGCGGATGTGGAAAGAGCAAAAAGGAGGTTATTGAACAAAATGAAGCCTTTTCAAAGTATATTAGCGGCTACACTTCCAATATTATCAGTACTCGTGATGAGATTGTGGTTCGATTAGCATCAGAGTTTAAAAAAGAGGAACGCCCTCAGAAAGAGCTCTTTCAGTTCGAACTATCAGTTGTTGGAAACCAAATCTGGTTAGATAATCGTACGGTAGCATTTCGGCCCAAAACATCTCTTCAAAATGACACTCGGTATATTGTTCATTTTCGCACCGGGGCTCTATTTGATGTAAACAAAAGCCTTGAAGAGTTTACGTTTGATTTTGGAACTATTCGGCAAGACCTGGAAGTGCAAATCGAGGGTGTAAACCCTGTGGACGGCAACCGATCCCAGCAACAGTTAAATGGAACCATTCATACTGCGGATGTAGCAGCACTTAGCAATATAAAAAGTGTACTTGAGGCTCGTCAAAATGGAAATTCCCTTCCTGTGGAATGGGAACAAAAATCCGGTAAGCAGCAACATCATTTTACTATTAAGGATATTAAACGCACCCAACAGCCGGGGTCAGTAATTGTATCTTGGGATGGGGAATCCATAGGTACCAATACGCGAGGTAAGCAAACCGTGCCTATTTCATCGCTGGATGCTTTTCAGTTAGTCAAAACGCAAGTTAGTCGCGATACCAATCCTCATATAGCCCTAACATTTTCGGATGCGCTGGATCCCAACCAGAACTTTGATGGCCTTATTCGTATAGGATCGTACGATAAAATGAATACCATCGTGCAAGAAAATCGGCTGGAGATATATCCGCGTAAAAAACTCAAGGGACGTCAAAAACTATCTTTATCACCGGGCATACAAAGCAAACACGGGAAACGTCTGGGTGAACAGGTATCCCGCACTGTACAACTGCATCAACCAAAACCCAAGGTTCGTTTTGTGGGTCAGGGGGTCATTGTTCCAAACTCCGAGGAGTTACTGGTACCATTCAAAGCCGTTAGTCTCGGTGCTGTTGATGTACAGGTTAGCCGTATTTATGAGAATAATATTCCGCAATTTTTGCAAACTAATAACTTAAATGGAAGTCAGTATCTTGAACGGGTAGGAGTACCTGTGGTGCAAAAGGTAGTGCCGCTGTCGTCGCTGGGCGCTACGGATGTAAGCAAATGGAATAACTATGCTCTGGACCTTTCGAACTTGATAGAGCCGAAACCGGGTGCTATCTACGAAGTCGAAATCGGTTTCCGTAAACATCAAATTGTGTACCCCTGCGGTGATGACGCCCTTACAAAACTCGAAGATCGAAACTGGACCCAAAGTTCCCGGGAAGAAAATAAATACTGGGATAGATTTGGCGATTATTATTATCCCGACGGATATAATTGGAGAGAACGAGATAATCCCTGCGACGTTTCCTTCTACACCGATGATCACTACATACGCCGTAATGTACTGGCGTCCGACCTCGGACTAATTGCAAAAAAAGGAAATGTAGGGGCTACGCAAGTTATAGTTACTGACCTTAATACGGCCCAACCCAAGTCGGGCGTAACCTTAGAACTTTATGATTATCAACAGCAAAAAATGACTTCCATGACGTCTGACGGGCAGGGCATGGCTAAGGCTAAGACCCAACGCAAGCCGTTTTTGCTTGTGGCCAAAGACGGTAAGCAGCGCGGATATTTGAAGCTTAAGGATGGGAACTCATTATCCCTTAGTGATTTCGATGTTTCGGGAGCTCAGGTTAAAGAAGGGATTAAAGGATTTATGTACGGAGACCGTGGCGTTTGGCGGCCCGGCGATTCGCTGTATGTAACCCTTATCGTGGAGGATAAACAAGATATACTACCGGAGGACCATCCGGTTACTTTTGAGCTGCGCAACCCTTCCGGCCAAGTCATGGATCAACAAACTATCACAGACCCGGTGAACAATTTTTATGATTACCGAACTAAGACCACTGCAGATGCCCCCACCGGCAACTGGATGGTCCGGGCTCAGCTAGGAAATAATACCTTTTCTAAAACGATCAAAGTTGAGACGGTTAAACCTAACCGACTTAAAGTAAATCTAGATCCTACCAATAAACGACTTACTGCCTCCGACCGCATACTTGACGGACGTATTTCCGCGCAATGGCTGCACGGAGCAACGGCTCAAAATCTCAAGACCGATATCTCAATGACCCTCACCAGCAGCCCGATATCTTTTGATGACTATGACGACTTTGTTTTTGATGATCCCTCTCGCTCGCTTGATGCAGCAACCGAAAAAATATTTGAGGGCTAACTTAACGGTGAGGGGAATACGAACTTCTCTTATACTCTTAATAAAATGAGCAAGGTTCCCGGGAGGCTTAGTGCCAACCTGTTAACCCGTGTTTTTGAAAATTCAGGTAACTTCAGCGTTAATCGCTCTTCCATTCCTTATTATCCCTACAAAACTCTCGTTGGCCTGCAGATGCCCGAAGGTAATAACCGATGGGATATGCTGGCTCGCGACTCTACCCACACAATAGATATCGTTACACTGGATGCTGACGGTGACCCAATGTCCCGTAAGAATGTAGAAGTAGAAATTTTCAAAATTGACTGGCGCTGGTGGTGGGAGAAATCAAATAGAAATCTGAGCCAGTATTTTACCGAGCATGATTTAAAACCTCTCTTTTCTGAAAAGACACAGACAGGAGCAAAAGGCAAAGCTCAGGTCGATTTTCGCATTGACGAGTATGACTGGGGACGGTTTATGGTACGAGTAACAGACTTGAATGGCGGTCATGCCGCAGGACAAACCTTTTACCTGGGATGGAGCTATTTCAGAAATAACCAGAGTGGTAATCCAGCACGGCTGGCTTTTGAATCAGACCAGGAAGAATACCAAGTGGGCGAAGAGGTAACCCTGAACATCCCCAGCAGTGCCGGCGGAAAAGCGCTGGTTAGCCTGGAATCAGGCTCGCGTATCCTCCAAAACTTTTGGGTAGATACCAAACAGAAGCAAACAAAGGTTAGCTTTTTGGCCTCCGAGGCAATGGCCCCAAATATTTATGCCCATGTTATGCTCATTCAACCACATGGTCAACGCCAGAACGATCGCCCTATCAGAATGTACGGTGTCATCCCCATCTCGGTAGAAGATCCCGCCACCAAGATTGAGCCCATCGTTGACCTGCCTTCCGAACTCCGGCCCGAAACCACTGCAAACATTAACGTCAGCGAAAAAAATGGTCGTCCAATGACCTATACAGTAGCTGTGGTAGATGAAGGCCTGCTGGACCTAACTAATTTTAAGACTCCCAATCCTCACCGACATTTTTATGCCCGTGAAGCCCTGGGCGTAAAGACCTGGGATCTGTTTAATTTTGTTGCCAGCTCCTATGCCGGAAATATGAACCGAATTCTCTCTATCGGTGGTGATCAGGACACTCAAAAACCTAAACAGGGAGCGGAGCTCAACCGTTTTAAACCAATGGTTGAATTTCTGGGTCCCTTTAATCTAAAGGCTGGCAAGACCAACCAACACTCTATTAACATCCCAAACTATGTGGGATCAGTACGTACTATGGTTGTAGCAGCACAAGACGGTGCCTACGGTCATACCGAAAAAGCAACTCCGGTTCGCAAGCCCGTTATGGTGCTCGGCACACTGCCGAGGGTTCTGGGGCCAAACGAACAAGTTACTTTGCCGGTAAGCGTTTTTGCTATGAATGACGATATTGAAGAAGTAAATGTACAAATTAAAGCCAATGAACTTTTTGAGATTGATGGGTCATCAAGCCAGACTGTTTCATTTGATGAGCCAGGTGAAAAAACGGTTCGTTTTGACCTGCAGGTAAGCTCCCGCATCGGGGCTGGAAAAGTACAAATTGATGCCCATAGTGGAGGTGAAGCGGCTCATCACGATATTAATATAAAAGTTCGTACTCCTAATCCGCCGGTCACAAATATACATGAGCAAGTGTTAGATCCCGGTGAAGAGTGGGATTTTGAATATTCTCCAGTCGGAGTAGCGGGTACAAATACAGGTATCTTTGAAGTATCTCGCATCCCACCTATTAATCTTGGACAGCGACTCAGTTATTTGATCCGCTATCCTCATGGCTGTATTGAGCAAGTGGTCTCGTCGGTATTTCCACAGTTGTATTTGCACCACATCGTAGATTTAAGTGATGCTCGTAAACAGAAAATCCAAAAAAATATTGATGCCGCCATCCAACGCCTCCGGTCTTTTCAAATACCATCAGGTGGAGTAGGCTACTGGCCGGATCACAATAGTGCCAATGAATGGGGGACCAACTATGCCTATCATTTTCTGTTGGAGGCCAAGAACATGGGCTACTACGTACCCAAAGACCTGCTCAATAATATTAAGCGATTCCAGCGTCAGAGAGCCTCGAATTGGCGATTCGTTAGTGAACGCGACCATAATGACGATCTTATTCAAGCTTACCGCTTATATACCCTAGCATTGGCGAATACCCCCGACCTTGGTGCCATGAATCGGTTAAGAGAACACAAAGAGCTTTCGGTACAAGGGGGCTGGCGACTAGCTGCAGCCTACAAACTGGCCGGGCAGACTGAAGCGGCAGATGATCTAGTCAGAGGAGCCAAAATGAACATATCCAAATATGATAATAAGGGACGAACTTACGGTTCTGAAGTACGTGACCAAGCAATGATTCTGGAAACGCTCAGCATTATGGACAAAAGGGAAAAAGCCGCGCCGCTGATGAAAGAAATTGCGGGTGCATTAAATAAACAACGGTGGATGAGTACTCAAACTACAGCCTACAGCCTTATTGGTATTGCACGATTCCTGAAGATTGCCAAGGGGACTGAAGAAATTGATCTTCAGTATAATATCTCTGGGGCAGGACGAGGGTCAGTACAATCAACAGCTCCTGTATCACAGGTACCTTTTGATATTGAAGGGAATCGTAAACAACAAGTACAGGCAACAAATAATAGTGAGGGAGTTGTATTTGCCCGACTTATTCAGCAAGGTACCCCCGCCGCTGGCAAGACAACGGCAGCTTCTAATAACCTGGTTCAGAAAGTTAAATATCTAAACTTGGACGGAGAAGAGTTAAATCCAGCTCGTCTCCCTCAGGGAACCGACATCATTGCCGAAGTAACGGTACGAAATCCAGGCACTCGCGGAAATCATAAGAATTTGGCCCTTACCCAGATTTTTCCTTCAGGATGGGAAATCCGAAATACCCGTATGGATAAAACCACATTTAAAAAACCCACATCTGAGCCTGACTACCAAGACATTCGCGACGACCGGGTATATACCTATTTTGACCTGCCGGCGGGAAAGAGTAAAACATTTAGAACTATGTTGAACATTAGCTACACAGGCAAATACTACCTGCCTACCGTCTCTACAAGCGCAATGTACGACGAAACAGTCAGCGCTCGAACGCCCGGTCAATGGGTTAAAGTAGTACTTCCTGAATAGTGAATAAAACAGGAAATAAGACCAACCAAGAATACTCAGATAATAGAATGTTGAACTGGGCTAAAGACCGATTCCAATGGATTCTCGTTCTACTTGGACTTGGTTTAGGCCTGTTCTTATTCTGGAACTGTTTGCCCCAGCCGTTATTTAACACCCCTTATTCTACCGTACTCGAAGACCAAAATGGAAAACTAATGGGAGCCAAAATTGCCAGTGATGAGCAGTGGCGATTCCCACTAAGCAAGGATGTCCCTACAAAGTTTGAAAAAGCACTGTTAGAATACGAAGACCAGTATTTTTACCAGCATCCGGGCGTTGATCCTACCGCGGTTTTACGAGCTGTTATTCAGAATATTGAGGCCGGCAAAGTTGTTAGCGGTGCAAGCACTCTAACCATGCAGGTCATCCGGCTGTCGCGCAAAGATCAGCCTCGGACTTATTGGGAAAAGATAAAAGAAGCAATTTTGGCTTTGCGCCTTGAGCTTTCCTACTCTAAAAAAGAAATTTTAGCTCGGTATGCAGCGCATGCCCCCTTTGGAGGTAATGTTGTTGGGCTGGAAGCCGCGTCGTGGCGATATTTTGGACGGCCACCCTCACAGCTTTCATGGGCCGAAACCACTACCTTGGCCGTACTTCCCAATAGTCCTTCGCTAATACATCCGGGTAGAAATCGTAACCGTCTGAGAAACAAGCGTGATCAATTACTTAAACGATTAAAGAACAGCGGCACGATTGACTCCCTAACGTATAAGCTGGCCAAATCTGAACCTTTGCCCGGAAAGCCCTTGCCATTACCCCGCATAGCTCCACGGCTACTCACGCGTATGGTTACCGGCAAATTCCGCCAGCACCGGGTCAAATCTACGATAGACTTGTCCCTGCAAAAACAAGCTCGAAATGTAGTAGAACGCCACCACAAATTATTAAAACAAAACCAAATTCATAATACAGCAGCTCTGATTGCTGATGTGAAAACCGGTGCTGTACGAGCGTATATCGGCAACACAAAGGATGCATCCAGTCCCCATGAAAATAACGTTGATGTGGTAACTGCACCGCGGAGTACCGGCAGTATCCTTAAACCCTTTTTGTATATGCTCATGCAGGATAAAGGACAACTATTACCTAATATGCTGGTAGCTGACATTCCTACTGAAATTGCCGGCTATTCGCCAGAAAATTTCAGTAGGTCGTACAATGGAGCTGTACCGGCCTCCGAAGCCCTTTCTCGTTCTCTCAATGTGCCTGCCGTACGTTTACTACAGGATTTTGGAGTGCCGAGGTTTCATCATTATTTGCAGCAAATGGGTATGAAAACTCTCGACTATCCACCAGAACATTATGGATTATCGCTCATCCTCGGTGGGGCCGAAGGAAGTTTATGGGATATTACCGGAATGTACACCTCCGTTGCTCGATTTATGAACCACTATAATGCCGCTAATCCACAAACAAATATCTTCCGTCCCAAACCACTCCACTTTACAAAAGGAGCTGAAAATAGCTCAGAATATTCTTTCCCGCTTAATGCGGGTGCGGTCTGGTACACCCTCGAGACCATGTTAGACGTACACCGCCCAGAAAAAGATGTCAATTGGCGACAATTTCAGTCTTCCCGTAAAATAGGGTGGAAAACGGGTACCAGCTTTGGTTACCGGGATGGATGGGCTATCGGTGTTACACCAGAGTACGTGATTGGAGTATGGGTAGGTAATGCCGATGGGGAAGGACGACCCGGCCTAATAGGTATTAAAACAGCCGGACCTATTTTGTTTGATTTATTTGACTCATTGGATAAAACAAGCTGGTTTCATGAACCCCTATATGCCATGCAAAAAGTACCTGTTTGTAGCAAAAGTGGCCACCGGGCTGGTCCCTATTGTAATACTGTGGATACTGTTGCTGTACCCAAACCGGGACTTAAAACAGAACCCTGTCCTTACCACCAGCAGGTACATCTGGATAAAACGGAAAACTATCGTGTAAACAGTAACTGCATGTCCATAGAAAAGATGAAGGATGAATCTTGGTTTGTTCTTCCTCCAGCACAAGAGTGGTATTACAAACAAAAGAATCCAAATTATCGTGTACTACCCCCCATGCTTAAACAGTGCCAGAAAAATACTGACGCTACAACTGTCATGGAACTAATATATCCACATGACGCATCACAAATTTATATTCCAAAAGAACTGGATGGCTCAAAGGGAAAAACTATATTTAAAGTAGCGCACCGGGGCAACAATTCCACGGTGTACTGGCACCTAGACAATCAGTATTTGGGCAAAACTAAAGATTCCCATCAGATGGCGCTTTCGCCATTGCCCGGCCGACATCTTCTTACACTGATAGATGAGGAAGGAGCTACGCTACGCCATCAGTTCAAAATTTTGAGCAGGTAAATAACCCGCGATCTTTTATAATGCATTTTGCAGGGTGTCAGTATAATCCAGTTTCTCCCAAGGAAATTGGCCGCGACCAAAATGCCCATAGGCAGCAGTCTCGGTATAAATAGGCCGTTTCAGATCAAACCGTTCAATTATTCCCTCTGGGGTTAGATCAACAGTTTCCTGGATAGCATTAGCCAATTTAGCATCAGTAACCTGACCGGTACCTTGTGTATCCACGTTTATAGATACCGGCTGCGGAATGCCAATAGCATACGCCAGCTGCACACTGCACTCATCAGCCAGCTCGGCTGCTACTACATTTTTTGCAATATGCCGTGCTGCATACGCTGCACTACGATCAACCTTGGACGGATCTTTGCCCGAAAAGGCACCACCGCCGTGTGAGCCACGTCCGCCATAGGTGTCCACGATAATTTTACGTCCTGTTAGTCCGGTATCTCCGTGGGGTCCACCAATTACAAACTTACCAGTAGGATTTACGTGGAAAATTGTATCCTCGTCAATAAGCCCATCCGCAATAACATTGGGGAGAAGCTCTTTCTTGAGATCCTTTTTTATTTGCTTCTGCTCTACATCTGCATCGTGCTGTGTAGAAATTACAATCGTGTGGATACGCTCCAGATTCCCCTCATCATCATATTCTACCGTAACCTGACTTTTGCTGTCGGGAGCAAGATACGGAAGCTTGGAGGTATTCTTACGGATATGCGCCAGTTCCTGAAGCAGATTATGTGAATACTCCAGGCTCATCGGCATATAAGTATCAGTCTCATTTATAGCATAGCCAAACATCATACCTTGGTCGCCGGCACCCATTTTTTTGTCGTCTCCTTCATCAACGCCCTGTGCAATATCGGGACTTTGTTGATGAATAGTTGTTAATACACCGCACGACTCTGAATCAAAGCGATAGGAATTTTTAGTATATCCAATGTTGCGAATTACTTCTCGGGCAATTTCTTGTACATCTACATAAGCATCAGTAGTTACTTCGCCCGAAATCACAGCAAGTCCTGTGGTCACCATGGTCTCTACAGCCACTCTCGATTCAGGATCCTGTTCGAGCATGGCATCAAGAATAGAGTCAGAAATTTGATCGGCAATTTTATCCGGATGTCCTTCAGAGACAGATTCGGAGGTAAAGAGATTTTTCATCGTCAGAAATTAGTATAAAAGTGAAAAAATTATAAGAGCGTTGAAGCTACAAAAAACTCTATACTATTGCAGAATAGAAGAAAACAAAGATACGTATAACAAAACGTGTAGTGGTTAATCAGAAAGATCGGTCTCTTTTTCATCAGGATCGACCCCCAAATACTCAAAAGCTTTCCGGGTAGCAACACGTCCTTTGGGCGTACGCTGCAAAAATCCCTCTTTGATAAGGAAAGGTTCATATACCTCCTCGATAGTACCTTTATCTTCGCCTACAGCAACACTCAGGGTTCCCAATCCTACGGGCCCTCCATCATAATTTTCAATAATGGCTTTCATGATGCGAATATCCATCTCGTCAAAGCCGTTTTGATCTACGTCTAGTGCATTAAGCGCAGTATCAGCAATCTCATCATTGATGGTATCCATATTTTCAACCTGGGCAAAATCCCGAGTACGACGCAGTAGTTTATTTACAATTCGCGGTGTGCCGCGGCTCCGGCGGGCAATCTCGTGAGCACCAGTATCAGTAATCCCCATATCTAAGATAGAAGCCGTACGTAAAGCAATACGCTGGAGCAACTCAACGTCATAATAATCAAGCCGCATATCGATGCCAAAACGTGCCCGTAGCGGTGCGGTCAGCAACCCTTTTCGGGTCGTAGCACCTACAAGCGTAAACCGGTTAAGCTCAATTTGGATACTTCGCGCATTGGGTCCCGAATCGATTACAATATCCAACTGATAATCTTCCATCGCTGAGTACAGATATTCTTCAATCACCGGATTCAGGCGATGAATCTCATCAATAAAAAGCACGTCTCCCTCATCCAGATTAGTGAGCATACCCGCAAGATCACCTGGCTTTTCCAGCACCGGACCCGTTGACGGTTTAATTTGAACACCCATTTCATTAGCAATAATATGGGCCAGCGTTGTCTTGCCTAATCCAGGAGGACCAGACAAAATTACGTGATCAAGAGCTTCACCCCGCTTTTGGGCAGCTTTTATAAAAACAGAAAGATTTTGAACAACTTTTTTCTGCCCGACAAACTCACGAATACGCGTTGGGCGAAGCGTCTGTTCAAAATCGGTATCACTGTCAGAAGCGTCTAAAAGAGGGTTTTGCAAAATAAAATGCTTAATGAGTTAACTTTTAGAAGACAGATTAAATTAACTCATTATTTGCAAAGTGTCGAAGCTTTATTAGTTGTCTTTTATCTGCTGCTCAAAGTTGTCAAAGTCAACATTACCGAGTTTATGATCCAGTTTTCGCAGGATTCTAAATGCAGAATCCCGATAAATGCCGTCCATTGCATAAGTAGTATGAATAGCTTCGCGGGCTTTTTCCAGCTTGTTAAGATTCATATATGCATTACCCAGATACCAATATCCCTTTTCCTTGGTGACGGGTTTATCCTTAACCTTTTTGGTTACCTGCTCTAGTGCAGTAATAGCATTAACATAATCCCCCGAATTATATAGAATAATTCCTTTATTGAGATATGCCTGTACAGCAGCCGGCTCATTGGGATATGAACGAATAATCTTATCGTATTCAGCAATTGCTTTTTTAAGATCTCCCGAAATAGCTGCTTTAAATCCCCGGTTTAAAAGAGAATCAGATGGTGCAGTATTACCCTTTTGGGCTCGCATTACCGGCGCCGAAGAAAGATTCTTGGAAATATTGATATTACCAATAGCTAATTCTTGTATTGTTTGATTGGTATCAACCTGCAAAAAGTTAATAGCTACTATAAGTACAGCCACCGCTGCCGCTGCAGCCGTCCATTTCCAGGATTCTTTTAGCGAATAAATAATTCCGTTTTCATTGGCAGAAGATTCTTGCGATGGATTTTCAGCCTTAGCACGATCAGCAACAATAGACTTAACACCGAGTTCTGTCTCCAGCAAATCAATATATTCGGGCTGTTGTAAAAGATCTTCCCACAACTCTTGGCTCTCTTCTTCAGAAAGCTGGCCTTTTATATAAGCATCAATTTTTTGTTCTAGTTCTAAGTCTCTTGACATCTTGTGCGTAATCAAAAGTTAATATTAGTGCTTTAAATGCTTTGAAAGTACTTTAGTTCAACGGTTTATTAAGTAAGACCCTTGAAAAGACCCATCCTTACATTATAATTTGCTTTTTTCTCTATAACATTCGTTTAGTTTTTTTATCAAGCGGTGTTTTCGGGTCCAGGCATTGTTTATACTGATATCAAATTCTGCAGCTACCTTTTTTGTGTGGGCATCAGGGTGGTCAAACCAATACTGCATAAATCGCTGATATTCTTCTTTTAATTGATTCATGCACCATCTGAGAAGCTTTTTTTGCTCTTCATCAAGCAGCGACTGTAGCTGCTGCGGAGCCTGGCTTTGCGTTTCTGATACCTCTTCCATAGAGGTCTCTCTGCGTTTTTTCTGCATCTTGAGATAATTATTGCGACAGGTGGTTAATATATAAGAGACAATTCGCTTGGGGTCATCAATACGGTCAGACTTAATAACTTCAAGAGAATCAATCAGTGAATCTTGGGCACAATCCTCCGCATCGGCATCAGTGGCATTCATGTGGATACGCAGAAATGCCATTAACCGGGGCCGCAATGCCTCAACCAGCCGATTTACCTCCTCAGAATCATTTTCTTTAAGGGCAGTAACTAATTTCGTATAGTCCATGAACTAACTTATTCAGGCCAATCAATTTACATCAGTATAAAGATTTATGTCGTAATAAACAGGTATATAAAATTAGGTAGTAAATGCCGTAAATATTTCCTTTTTTATATTAGAGATTAATTTTAGCAGTCAATTATTAATATGTATCGTGTTCAGCTTAAAAATTTTGAAGGTCCGTTAGACCTGCTGCTGTTTTTTATCAAGCGTGATGAGCTCGATATTTACGATATCCCCATCTCATATATCACCAACCAGTTTTTAGAGTATATCAACCTGCTCGAGGAACTTGACCTCGATGTTGCCAGTGAATTTATCCTAATGGCTAGTATGCTGATGTCGATCAAAGCCAAGATGATGCTGCCCCAAGAAGAAAGTGATGATAAACTTGATGAACACGATCCCCGCTATGAGTTGGTACAACAATTGCTTGAATACAAGCGATATAAAGAGATGGCTGGTAGGATGGAGGATATTGAAGAAGAAGCTCAAAAACGACACTTCCGCGGCAATCATGAGGTAGATCAGGTCAATAAACAAGCCACGGGGGAGGCCCTTCAAGATGTTACAATGTTCGACCTGATGACGGCTTTTAATAACATCCTAGCCGAAGTTAAGCAACGAGATACCGTTCATCACGTAGAAAAAATTGAATACACTGTTGAAGAACAGTCCGAATATGTCATAAACAGCCTGCGTGAGAGAGGACGCACGGCTTTTCGTACCTTTTGTGAAGAGCTGGAAACACGAGCAAAAATTGTAGTTACTTTCCTGGCTATCTTAGAGATGCTCAAAGAGCGACAAATTAACCTTTATGTTGAGGATCATGACCCTACAAAGTTTTACCTCGATCTGAAACCTGTGGACGAGATCGTCCGTACGAATTAACACGCTAACATTTTAATACTAATTCATTTCTAATTTATGAAACGCTATATCCTTGCTGTAATTATTGGTGCGGCAGTAACTGTAATTATTAGCTGCAGCGGAACTGAGCAAGCCCAGAAGCAACAAACAAAGCCAATCATTAATACCGATAGCTTACTCAGTTATCAGGATAATATTTCTACAAGATATATGCGGAGGCATCTTTCTGCCTTTTCGGCTGATTCGATGAAGGGCCGAGATACTGGCACTCCGGCAGAAGATAAAGCAGCCCGCTATCTTGCTCATCAATATCGAAAATTAGGATTGCAGCCCGTAGGTGATAATAACAGTTATTTCCAGCATTTTGATCTTAATGCTACCAAAACCGACAGCATTGTCTATAAACTGTTTGCTACCAGTGATGAGCAAAAACTTGTTGATTACTCAACAGCGAGCAAAAACAGCAGCGCACATTTCATTCGTCAGTTTGGTGGTACCGATTCGCTGCAGGGCAAAATTGTATTCGCTGGTTTTGGCGTTGATGACAGTAAAAACGATATCCAAAATTTACAAGGCGTAACCCTCAAGGATAAATGGGTGATGGTCTTTGGAAATATCCCTCATATTGTAGAAGGAGATACTCTTATTGATCCAACCATCGATGCTCGTGCCCGCTTTCAGTCTATTATGGATCGTGGTGCCGAAGGCATTCTGCTTATACCGGAAAAATCTTCTGATTTTAGCAAGGTTGCCCGCCAGCAACAGTCTAACTTTGGCAAACTATCGGATCTCAAACTTGCTTATCGCGATGATGGATCCGGTTCTTCAGGCGGATTCAGTAAGGGATATAACATCATCAAACCGGCTCTTGCAGCACAACTGCTCGATATTGAATCAAAGTCGGCATTAGAAGATTATCGGCAACAACTGATTGACAACATTGCCAGCTTTCAACCGGACCAATTAAACTATAAGCTTTCACACGTTCCGTATACAGCTAAAGAGAAAGTAACCTCCAAAAACGTGCTCGCTTTCTACGAAGGCGCCGATCCTAAACTGAAAGATGAAGTAGTAGTCATGACCTCTCACTACGACCATCTGGGTATCGGCCAGCCCGACTCTACCGGTGATCGTATTTACAATGGTGCTGACGATGATGGCAGCGGTACCATTGGGATATTAAATGTTGCACGAGCCTTTGCTAATGCCGGAGACAATGGAGTGAAGCCCAAACGTAGCATCCTGTTTCTTCATGTGTCCGGAGAAGAAAAGGGCTTACTCGGCTCGCGCTACTATTCCGACCATCCTGTTTTTCCAATGGAAAAAACCGTAGCCGATATTAATACAGACATGATTGGACGCATTGACAAGAAACATAAAAAGCAGGGGACCGAGGAGTATTCCTATATCATTGGCGGAGATATTATTTCATCACAACTGGACAGCCTTATCAATGCTGGTAACAAAAAATCTGGCCAAATTACGCTGAGTGACCGCTATAATGACCTGCAGGATCCCAACCAGTTTTACCGGCGCAGTGATCACTGGCATTTTGGTCGCAAGGGGGTGCCTTTTGTGTTCTTCTTTAGCGGTGTACATGAAGATTATCATCGTCCCTCGGATGAAGTACATAAAATTCGCTTTGATAAAATGTCTAAGATAGTTCGTACGATGTATGGCTCTGCAGTAATGATTGCAAACACAGAAAACCCACCGGCCGTTGATAATCAAGCGTTTATTGAAAAAACAAAAGGTGACAATTAAAATACTTACTTTTCTTTATCTATTGTCCCGAATCCTTAGTTGTTAGGGATTCGGGATATTTTATATTAGGCAAGCACTGACTTTTCTTATAGAAGTTTTAATGCAACAGCCACCTTTTTTCTCTCCTCACAAACTATTTTTTGGCCTTATCTATTTCTTAACCTCTAACAGGTTATTAAGAATAATAACTAAATATTAATTTCCATTCCTTAACATACTAAACGTTTTGTCATTTCACAGCGTTATGATAACTTGATTCTTAACCGTAAGGCTATGGAAAAACTAAAAAAATATTTACGTGAGCCTATCAACAGCATTACCCATGGCGTGGGTGCCATTGCTGCAATTTGTTGGACTCTTTTTTTACTGTATGAGGCCATAAATCAACAATTAAGTAGCCATATTATTTCTTTTTTGATCTTTGGGATAAGCATGGTTCTACTATATACCGTCAGCTCTCTCTATCATGCACTACACATCAAAGAGAAAACGTTAGAACTTTTTCGAAAACTCGATCACTGCATGATTTATGTACTCATTGCCGGTACTTATACCCCCATCTGTTTACTTGTGCTTGAAGACAGCTGGCGATGGGGCTTATTTATTACCATCTGGGGATTAGCCCTCATTGGCATCATTAAAAAGTTTTTATGGATGAATGCCCCCCGCTGGCTTTCCACTGCTTTCTACCTGGGAATGGGCTGGCTAGCCGTTTTAATTTTCCCCACAATGATAGATAAACTTCCAATAGCTTTTATCATCTGGATTGGGATTGGCGGCATTGCCTATTCTGTTGGCGCCGTTATTTATGGTGTAAAAAAGCCAAATCCCATTCCCAATTGGTTTGGCTTTCACGAAATTTGGCATCTTTTTGTACTGGCAGGTACTTTCTCTCACTTTTGGGCCATTTATCAATACCTTCCTGATTACATCGGCTAAGTAAAAACCTGCTTGTCATGTTGATGTTCTTTCAGCATCTTAGAAAATACTTTAGTTTTCTAAGCACCATTAGCGTAAAATGATGCGTAAATTTGTAGCTCTTACTTTACTCTTTTGTGGTTTTTCATTAGCTGTATGTGCTCAGTTTTATCCCACACAGTATCGACCGCCTAACCAACATTGGCAATATCTTAAAACCCCGCATTTAAAATTATTGTACGCCCGCGGCAATGATTCTACCGCCCTTCGGATGGGACAAATACTCGAATCCCAATATGCTAAAACTCAGCTACTGGTTGGGGGTAACCTTTCTGACTTTCCCATAATTTTAAATAACTATAACGATCGCTCCAACGGATTTGTCAGTCCCCTGCATTTTCGATCAGAAATTGAGCTGCCGCCTATAAAAGGCAAATCATTGAATCCACAGACGGGAAACTGGCTGACCAACGTAGGTCCCCATGAACTAACCCACGCTTTGCAATTTAGCAACCTCGGTGGATTTAACATCCCAAAAATCGTTAGTCTTTTTTCGCCCGACCTGGCGCGTTCATTTCACGGCGCCATCCCATCGGGCATCACCGAAGGTATTGCTGTACATCACGAAACAGATAATATTGTTCCAAATGGAGGTCGCGGGAATTATCCATTTTTTACCAACCAATATAATGCCATCTTTAACAGTGATCAGCGGTGGTCGATGGGGCAGCACGTGCAACACACTACTTATACCCGGCCTTTTAACAGGCACTATATTGGTGGATATACCTTTACCTCCTGGATACAAGAAGAGTTCGGTCCACAGACAACCCGAAAAGCGATCGATTTTTATATGGACTGGCCGTTTTTGGGATACGGATGGGCTCTGCATAATGCAACCGGCTTATGGCCCACCCAGTTATATGAACGTTTTGAGGATGATAAAAAAACAGAAATATCCAAAACTAACGTCAGCCAGCAGTTTATAACTCCTGATATCCCCTTTAAGGGACGCAACATTCGCCGGGCCAAATGGCTTTCAGACTCCACACTTATTTTCTATGGATCATTCTATAACGCCCGCCCGGGATTTTATAGTTACAACCTCAACACCTCAAAAATTAATCGGATACTTACTACCAATAGCATCAGTGATTATCGCTATGATCTTTCGACCGACCGCTCGGAACTTATTTACAGTTATTATCAAGCCGATCCTATTTATGACAATACTGCCAAAGCAGAGCTGGTTCGAGTGCAGCTTGATTCTCATATAAAAACACAAATTACGGATGATGGGCGACTCTACGCACCGGTTTTTTATAAGGATCAACTCCTTGCCCTTGGCACCAAACCGGCTTCTTCTCAACTTGTGTCTGTGCAAAATAAAAATAAACAGCAAGACTCTTTGCAAATTAATACCCTTTCTGTCCCAAAAACGGGAGAAATTAAAGCCGTGGCAGTAAGTCCTGTTAATGATAAATTAGCTGTTGTCATCAATAAACAAGGGAAACAGGGGCTCTGGATTTCCGATCTTTCCAACCTCTCTGACGAACTTAGCCAAAATCCAACTATCTCTTTTTCAAGTGGTTCTGTTTTTGATCCCGAGTGGCATCCCAAAGAAAAGAAGCTGTTATTTAGTAGTGATTTTTCGGGCATCCTTCAGTTATATGAGTATAATCTAGCAACCAATACTGTTATCCAAATTACTAATGTTGCCTATAATGCATTTGAAGGGTCTTATAATCCCAGCGGCAACCGCATCGCTTTTATCCGGCAAGAAAAAAATGAGCAGCTTCCCGCTATTATTAATCGAAGTAATGTTGACGGCAATTACATTCCCAATAATATATGGCAGACAGAGATATCCAATACTATTCAAAAACAGCAATCAGTGACTACTGATTCTATCATTACACAATCAAAACAGTGGGAGTCGGGACAATATAAATCCGGATTAGGATGGATAAAGCCCCGTACAGTGTTACCGGTTTTTAACGAGGTTTCTAATCAAGATGTTTATGAATGGGGGCTTTCACTGCATAGTAATAATTTATTGGCCAATCAAAGCTATTCTGCCGAATATACCTACTTCGAAAACCGCAGCTGGTTTAACGTTTTATACCAAAACAAAACATTTTATCCTGGTTTTAAAGCACGCATTTTTAGCGAACCAACTTATTTTCTTCTTTTAAGCCAAAACAATTTATCCACTTTTTCTTTGTTGCAACAAGAGCGTGGTGTAGCTCTTAGCATTCCATTTCAACTTAGGTTAAATCAAAATATTACCAATACCTCTCTTTTTATTGAACCCGAGATTCGGCAGTCCCAATTTCGGTTTTTTGATGTCCAATCAAATAACCGTTCTTCCGATTTTTTCAACAGTACCGTTGCTAATATTTTTACCCAGTTTAATTATCGACTGCAGCAAAATCTTCGAGATTTACAACCTAATTCAGGTGCCCTTTTTTATACTGAGGTGGAACATAATTTCAATTCTGACGATCCCAACTTTTCGGGTCAATCCAATAACATTCCGATTCGATTTTTGGAATCTACCGCACTCTCCGGGGGAGTTTATACCTTTTTATCTCCATTTCGCCGGTGGAATCAATCACTGCGACTTGGAATTGAGGGAGTAACACAATCGGGACTCATTTTTAATAACCAGTCGATTGTCTCCGGCGGTTTTTCCGAAGCTGTCTTTCCCGGTGCATCAAACCTGCTTAGTTTTTCTACCCGCTATACCATTCCGTTGGCCTATGTCGATAACGGCGGGTTTCTATTTCCACTGTATCTTAGCAATATTTATATTGTTACATTTACAAACACCATAACAGATCCCACTATTACTAATATCAAAAAGGGATCACGAAATATGTTTGGGATTGGATTACGGGGTCGTTTTCGCATATCAAACCTGACTTTTGATATTGGTGTTGGCTTTGGGTACGAACCAAGCCGAGATAACATCAACTTTTTTGTCGGAGATTTTTAAGCTCCTTATTTGTTACTAATCTTTAGATTACTAATTCTACTGATATAATTATTATGCGTTTGTTTTTATCTGCTCATAAAACGTTCATTCTTATTTTATCTACTCTCTTGCTGTATTCGGCATGTTCTTCTAAGCCTAAGCCCAAAGAACCCAATCCTGTACGGCGTAAAAGCCCAATTGCCATTGCCAATACCCTACATAAACCCTCCGACACCTATATCAAAGTTGTTTATGGTCAGCCATATAAGAAGGGGCGAAATATTTTTGGGGAGCTTATTCCTTATGGTGAGATCTGGCGAACCGGAGCCAATGAAGCTACTGAAATTACAACAACTCAAGACATCATTTTGGGTGGTAAAAAGGTAAATGCAGGTACCTATGCACTATTTACTATTCCCCGTAAAAATAACGACTGGACTATTGTCTTAAATGATGTTTTAGGTCAATGGGGAGCATTCAATTATAATTCATCTCATGACGTGTTGCGGACTCACGCCTCGGCCATACAAAAAAGTTCCGCTTTTGAAGCACTTACTATTCAATTTTCAGAAATAGTAAATGATTCAACCAATATGATTATACAATGGGATCATACCGAGGTGAAAATCCCCATTATATTTTCAGATAGTAATCCATCTTCCTAATGTAGTCACTTTCTGTCATAATTTTTAAGACTTCGTGGCTTTTGCTTTCTCCAACAACTCTTCGGGAATATCCAACTCCATCCGAAGAAGCATAGCAGCATGCGTCTTACCTTGGGCATCCAGTTTTAGAGAAACCGTTCCACCACCACCCAGGCTTTGATGAAGAACAAAATTAAGAGCACCTATATTCGGAAGCTCATAACGCTCTACTTTTCCCTCACAAATATTTTTCATGTGCTCTTTTACCACATCAGCTGTGAGCGTTTTTTTGAGAAAAGGATACACATCCGGATGGCGGGCAATTATTCCCACATTACTTCCATCTCCCTTATCTCCACTGCGTCCATGCGCTATATCTAAAAGCTTTGCGTTAGCCATAAATAATTATTTTAACATCACTTTTTGTTGTGCCAAAAGATAGACGGCTTCGCTAACTCCTGCAAACTAAAAATTTTGATATTGGTAAACGATTCTTTGGCTAACGTAGTTATATAATAACACAATAATTTAATATTAAACTA
Source organism: Fodinibius salinus (assembly GCF_008124865.1). Taxonomy (NCBI): domain Bacteria; kingdom Pseudomonadati; phylum Balneolota; class Balneolia; order Balneolales; family Balneolaceae; genus Fodinibius; species Fodinibius salinus. The sequence continues at coordinate 466,696 of NZ_VNHY01000002.1, forward strand.
TTTAAAATATGAGTTATTTTAATAAAATTACTGACATATACAATCATATTGCAGAAGGTTCTGCAATGGATGCCTTTGAGGAATATTATGCCGAAGATGTAACAATGGTTCTAGAAGATGGTACAGAGGTTGATGGAAAAGATGCAAACCGTCAACGTGAAAATGAATTTTTTAGCAGCGTGGAAGAATTTCACGGTATTGAGATAAAAGGTATCACCGCTAACGAAGATGAAGGTATTACAGCTGTTGAATCTACCATGACCGTAACTTTTAAAGGTGCCGACGGTCCTATGGATCTTGAACAAGTTGCAGTACAACACTGGAGCGGTAAACAAATAACTACCGAACGTTTTTACGGTACACAGAATAGCTAATTACCTCCTAACTTAGAGCCCTCTCCTTACAGAGGGCTTTTTTATTTTGTGGATGCTCAATTTTTATCTTTTTTCTTATCCTCATATTTTGTCATATATATTCAATAATTGTTTTTCTTTTTTTCGGCTATCTTTAGTTTATTGATTGTCCTTAGTGGAAGGATATTGAATAATACTTTTCTTAATTGATACATCCACTGTTTTTCCTCAAAATTTGAAGATATATTTCTAAAATTATTATTAATGAGTAAGCCAAAACGTGTTGTTATTACCGGATTAGGAGCTTTATCCCCAATCGGAAATAATGTAGAAGTTTTCTGGGATAATCTTATCAATGGAGTTAGTGGTGCCGATAGAATTACTAACTTTGACCCTTCTGAGTTTCGCACACATTTTGCGTGTGAGCTTAAAAATTTTGATGCCGGCGAACACCTCGAGCATAATATGATTCGTCGCTCCGATCCCTTTAGTCAATACGGACTTATTGCTACTGATCAAGCAGTAGAAGACTCCGGTATTGATTTTGAAGATATGGATCCCTTTGACGCCGGAGTTATTTGGGGGAGCGGCCAGGGTGGTATGTTTACTTTTGAAGAAGAAGTGAAAAACTATGCCGAAAATGATTACTCACCACGATTTAATCCATTCTTCGTCCCAAAGTTAATTATTAACATGGCACCAGGACTCATCTCCATGAAGTACGGTCTGATGGGTATTAACTATGCTACCGTCTCGGCCTGTGCTACTTCTAACACGGCCATCATGGATGCTCTTAATTATATCAGATGGGGCAAGGCTAAAGTAATGGTTACCGGTGGTTCCGAAGCAGGTATCACTGAGTCTTCCTTTGGTGGATTTTCTTCCATGCGCGCCATGTCACAACGCAATGACGATCCCAAACATGCTTCACGTCCCTTTGATAAGGATCGGGACGGCTTTGTTATGGGAGAGGGGGCAGCAGCCCTCATTCTGGAAGAGTATGAACATGCCAAAGCCCGCGGTGCCAAGATTTACGGTGAAGTTACAGGTGCTGCAATGACGGCCGATGCCTATCACATGACGGCCACCCATCCCGAGGGGAAAGGCGCAACCGTTGCGATGCAGCAGGCACTCAATGACAGTGAGCTCAACGCCGAGGATGTCGATTATCTTAATACGCATGCTACCTCAACACCGGTTGGTGATATTAGTGAAACCAAAGCAATAGAAAATGTATTTGGAGACAGTGCTGACCACCTGCATATCAGTGCAACAAAATCAATGACAGGTCACTTACTGGGTGCCGCCGGCGCTATTGAAGCAATAGCCTCTATTAAAGCTATTAATGAAAATCTTATTCCTCCAACTATCAACACCAAAAATATTGATGGAGAGATTCCCGAATCTTTAAATATTGTATTGGGTGAAGCTAAAGAAAAGAAAGTTGATGTGGCAATGAGTAATACCTTTGGCTTCGGTGGACATAATGGCATTGTTGTTTTTAAATCAATTTAACTTTCTAAAATAAAAAGGCCCAGAGAGTTATAATTCTCTGGGCCTTTTTTTATTCTTTATTTTTTTCTACCTATTCTTCTCCATCATCTTCTTCCTCGTCCTCTTTTTCTTCATTTTTTCCATCTTCTTCTTTTTCATTAGAAGATTTATCTGAATCTACCTTTTTTCGTGCCTTTTCTAGTTTTTCTTTCTTCTCCTCTATACTTTTCTCTAACTCTTCCAGTTCTTTTTTTGCCTTTTCTATTTTCTGATGACGTTTGTCTACTTCTTCTTTACTAAGATTACCGGCTTCCTTTTCTTTTTCTAACTGTTCTTCAGCTTGTTCTATTCTCTTAGCTGCATTTTCTAATTTTTCTTCACTTTGTTCTATCTTTTGATCCAAAGAATCAACTTTATTCTTTAGCTCTCTGGCTGCTGCAGCCCGGGACTGACCAAACTCTCGTCCTGACTTATCTTTTTTCTTTCCATACGCCTTTCCTTTCTCTTTACCTTTTTTCTTTTCCTTATTTTTGAGACTATCAGTCTTTTGGGTTGCGTCCTTCTCTTTCTGGTCAGCTTCTTTTTGAACCTTTTCAGTCTTTTGTTTTTCCTTTTCTTTTTTAGCTTTGCCTTTACCTTGAGCAAAAGCATCCGCTGTATAAATACCAAAAATTAGTATAAAAAATAATCCAAGTGTTCTGATTGATAATTTCATAAGTATAATCTTTTAGTTTTCTGAATTTAATTCATCCAAGCTCTTTTCGAGATCAGAAACGTCTTTATCCAGCTCTGCATTTGCAGAATCTACTTCTTGCGTAGCGGTTTCAATCTCTGCTACTTCATTATTTTTATTTTGTGTCTCTTTAAGTTGCGACTCTCCATCGCAAGCAACAAAAGTACCTACAATACCTAATGGCAATAGAATTATCCCTTTCCTAATATTCATAATGTATTTTTGTGATTAGATTAAACAGGTTAAATAACCTTAAACATAAAAATTAGTAATTTGTTCCAATCTATCTTCCTACTTATAAACTTACCTAATCTTGAACCCCAATTTTCCTCATGTTGTAGCATATTAATTGCTGTGTCCAATTGATACGACCTCTACCCACTCAATAATCCCAATTTCTAGATTAAAAGTAGAGCGTATATCGTTTTCGGGCACATTTTAAATATCCTAAAAGTTTTTAACTAGGGATTAAGCTGTTGTATCTCAATTCTAAATAAGTTCAATTTTGTCAATTAACAGCTCAAAATCTTCAGCTTTCTTATTAGCAATTAAAAAGCCCAGTTGTTGAATGGAATTGTGACTAAAATTGGGCTGGTTCAAATTTTTACCTCTAAAGGTGGGAAATAAGTCATTGAGCACAATAGTAATTTCCTCCCATTCCCCAGTGGTCTCCAAGTAGGTGATGTACGACTCGTAGGCCTGCTGATCGTGTTTAACTCTAAACTGATATCGTTTTCCATCGCCCTTCAACTTTATTTTGATTTGGTCTTGTGGTTCCACTTCTAAGTTAGCAGGAGAATAGCGGACCGATGAAAAACCACCGTTATTTTCCAATGACACGGAACCACTGAATCGCCCATGGCCCTGCGGACTCAAACTTATATCTCCTTGCGAACGGCCACCCATCACCACATCATCCAACGTTTCCCAATTTTGAAGGCTGGCATTCTCATTGAAATTAAAAATAACCCTATGGCTGTATGTCATAGTAATTAAAACAGTATAATTTTATGTTTACAATTACAGCAATATCCGTATGCCTTCGCGAGCTATCTCAAAACCGCACAAGTTAACTTCAGCTTGCTGTGGGCCGCCTTTATCAATGCAATGCCGTATTCTTATTATTTAAAGTGTCAGTAAGACCTGAAGCTTTTTACTTATATGAATCACGTCCTCAAGGGCATCCATTTTATCTCTATTGATCCGATTATTTTACCAATAAGTAATCTGTTTACTTAAATTATTTCCGGCTGTGAAAACGGCGGTGCAATTCGCGCACCTTTTCGGTAAGCTCGGGAACGGGGCCTTCCACCTCAATATCCCTCACTACTTCCTCAATGGGCAAGGTCTTCACGGGCGGTGGCTTATCACTTAATTCTTCCTTCCACTCGCTTAGCTGCGCCGAGGAGCTGGCATACACCACGCGTCCTAGTCCCACCCAGCCGTGGGCCGCGGCACACATGGGACAGTGTTCTCCGGTGGTATAAACTGTGGCAGAAACCCGCTCTTCCGGTCTCATATTCTTTGCCGACCACCGCGCAATCTTAATTTCCGGATGACGGGTGGGGTCACCCTCTGTAACCTCCCGGTTGTGATCCTCAAACAACACCTCACCGTCGGCCGACACTAGCACCGATCCAAATGGTTCATCCCCAACTTCCAGTGCTTCTTCAGCCAGCTTTATGCAACGCCGCAAATGTTTGAGATCAGTTTCATCAATCATAGAATAATCGGTAATGTTTATTGTTAGGTAATTTGACCTATCTCAATAACATCTTCATCCATTTCGTCCACGGTCTTTTTGACCTTGTCGGCGGCCTCCGGATCTACAACGGCGATGAGTCCGATCCCCAGGTTGAAGGTGGACCGCATGTCGTCTTCGGGCACATTACCGAGATCCTGGATAAGTTCAAAAATAGTGGGGCGCTCCCAGGCCTTCCAGTCCACGTCGATTGAAAGTTGGTCGGGTACCACGCGTTCAGTATTGCCCATGATGCCTCCACCGGTAACGTGCGAAAATCCATTAACACCCTGTATATCTCGCAACTTCCGGATAATTGTTAGATATGATTTGTGGATAGCCAGCAGAGCCTCTCCCACTGAGGTACCTAGTTTATCTACGTGATCCGTTACATCATATTCAGAAAATAGTACTTTTCGGGCCAGAGAATAGCCGTTAGTATGCAATCCTGTACTGCGAAAACCAAGCAGTAAATCTCCTTTCTGAATATTAGAGCCGTCTATAACTTTTTCTCTGTCAACGAGCCCAACGATAGTTCCTGCAAGGTCAAATTCACCTTCGCTGTAAATATCCGGCATCTCAGCTGTTTCTCCACCAATCAATGCAACATCATTTTCTTTACAAGCCTTGCCAAATCCTTTAACAACTTCGTACCCAACATCCTGTTCCAATTTTCCCGTTGAAAAATAATCCAAGAAGAAGAGTGGATCGGCCCCGCAAACAGCAATGTCGTTTATACAATGATTAACTAAGTCCTGTCCTACGGTATCATATTTTTCAGATTTAAAAGCAACTATAAGCTTGGTACCAACTCCATCTACACTACTTACAAAAACTGGATCTTCATAGCTGTCTAAATTGGGACGAAAGAAACCACCAAAGCCTCCAATATTTTGCAAAACCGCATCACTGTGGGTTTGTTTTACAATTCCTTTGATAGATTCCACCATTTCTTCACCAGCTTCTATATCGACACCGGCATCTTTGTACGTAATTTCTTTCTTGCTCATTACAGAAAATTAAAATTGATGATTTCCTTTTCTTTGAGAGATATAAATATACCTAACTCACATCTGCTTTTTAAGATTTTTTCTCCACATTATCTACTCGTAAACCATTAATACAATAAGATTATAATATTTGTAGTACATAGTAGATCGTGTTGATAAGTGGATAACTTTTTAATGAACAAGAAATATCCGTAAAACTACCTATTGTGGATTATTTTGTGGATAAGATTTTGAATAAAAACAAATACTTAGCGCAAATGTATTTGAGTTATTAACATTTTATAGAAAACAGGTAAATGTTGTATACACTAGTTTTCTATTGTATAACTTGTTGATAATTGAATTGAGTTGTTGAAAGCTGTGGAGAATTTTTGTTGGTTTTGGATGGTCTTTTTTGAGAAGGAGTTTTACACATATTTATCCACAGGGTTATTAACAAATAAAGTTATGAAAATAGTACTTCAACGGGTATCAAAAGCATCGGTTAGAGTTGAAAATGTGCAGACAGGAGCTATTGAAAATGGGCTAATGTTGCTGGTGGGTATTCATGAAGATGACGATCAGCAGCATATGGAATGGTTGGCAGAAAAGATATTGAAACTCCGTGTTTTTGATGATAAGAGTGGAAAGATGAACTTATCAGTACAGGATGTGAAAGGAGAGATACTGGTAGTACCGCAGTTCACTTTGTATGCAGATTATGAGCAGGGTAATAGACCTAGTTATTTTTCTGCTGCGGGACCAGAGAAAGCCGAAAAATTATATAATGAAATGGTGAGCTATTTTAAGCAACAGTCGGAGCTAAATATAGAAACTGGTAAATTTGGCGCCAATATGGATGTTGAATTTTGCAACGATGGTCCCGTTACTTTGGTTTTAGAGAAGTAAAATAGATAATGTGTTATCCTGAGCAGTTATCAGGATATGGTATGGTTATTTTAATAAATGTCTTTAATATTTCTTTTCATAGACGGTGTAGGATTAGGAGAGGAGGGAGAGGCAAACCCTTTTAGCCGATTAAGCTATCCAGGTTTTGAAAAAATGGCCGCCGGTCAATCCTTTACTAAAGATGCTGATGAGATAATTAAAAACAACCATGTTTTTAAACAGATAGATGCTGTTCTGGGCGTAGAGGGATTACCACAAAGTGGTACGGGACAAACAACGCTTTTTTCCGGAGAAAATGCTGCAAAAAAAATTGGTAAACACTTTGGACCGTTTCCACATTCAGGTATAAAACACCTGCTAACAGAACAGAGTTTATTTTCAAAGGCAAAACGACTGGGAAAAAAGTGTGGTTTTATAAATGCATATCCTGATATTTTCTTTGAAAAGGCACAGAAGAAAAACAGATGGAGCTGCACAACATTGATGACAAAAAGTGCAGAAATTCCGCTACATACAGCAGAGGATGTAAAGAATAAAAAAGCGCTGACAGCAGGAATTACCCAGCAGGCATGGAGAGATCATTTAAATATTGATGTGCCACGAATATCTCCCGAAAATGCAACAGATCGATTACTGAACCAATCAGAATATTATGATGTATTGCTATATGAGTATTATCTTACTGATAAAGCAGGTCACAGCCAAGAGCACGAAAAAGCATCTAATTATTTAAAGACCTATGATAGATTTTTAAATAAATTGATTAAAGAATCCCCAAACGATACAACGATTATACTTTCAAGTGATCATGGAAACATTGAAGATCTATCTGTTAAAACGCATACGCTAAATGAAGTACCGCTTTTTGTGAAGGGACCCGGAGCTGCAGGGTTTAGTAATATGGGTAGTATAGAAGAGCTAACGCCGGGAATTTTAGAATTATTAAAGAAAAACTAACTATTTAGTTAGTATAAATAAGTTATATTTCTTATGTGGTTTTTAAAAAAGTAGCCTAAATTATTTTGTTAACCTATCAGTTAACTGTAGATTGAGTTTCGCTTTCAAGCGTATTTACAATCCGATTAAATATTTCATCAATAGACCCCACACCATCTATCTCTTTAACAATATTTTGTTTTTTGTAGTAATTAAGAACGGGCTGGGTTTCGTTTCTATAAACGTTTAATCTATTTTTTACTTTTTCGGGAGAATCATCAGTCCTGTTTTCATCACGCTTTAAAATACGGTTTACTAGTTCAACTTGGGGAACGACAAGTTGAATAAGGGCATCCAGGGTTTGTTCATTTCTTTTAAGAATGTCATCAAATGCACTAGCCTGGGGAAGGGTACGTGGAAATCCATCTAAAATATAACCATTCTCATATTGATCTTTTTTAAGTTCTTCATCTACTAATGCAACAACTTTATCGTCGGGTACCAATTCCCCAGCATCTAAAATAGATTTTACTTCTTTACCGAGAGGAGTTTTATTTTTAATAGCAGATCTAAAAATTTCTCCCGTAGAAAGATGTGGAATATTGTATTTTTCGCTGAGACGTGATGCTTGAGTACCTTTACCCGCCCCGGGAGGTCCAAAAATAATAATGCGCATATAAATATATATTAGGAACTTAGAATATTCGAGTTACTGAAAATAGTGCAATCAACAAGTATTTTCAATTTTAAAAATTATGGTTGAAGGAAAATAACTTTGATTATGGTATATTGTGAAAGAAAAAGTAAAATATTATAACTATGGGCTGGCAAGAAACACTGGATTATCTACATTATTTTTTGAACCTCAAGTTGTTTACGGTAAGTGGAGTTTCCGTTACGGTAGCAACAATTGCGCTTTTTATTTTTTTACTGGTTTCATTTATAAGCTTGGGCATTTTTGTTCGCCGCATGTTAAACCAGCGCATTTTACAAAAATTTCGAATTGATAAAGGAACAAGTTATACCCTTTCCCGAATTATTCAGTACATCATTATTTCTGTTGGAGTGCTGATATCATTTAATGTTGTAGGTATAAATCTAAGGAGTTTAACTGTTATTTTTGGGTTGCTTTCTGTAGGTATTGGATTTGGACTACAGAATGTAACATCCAATTTTATATCAGGACTTATAATTTTATTTGAGCGACCTATTAGTGTTGGTGATCGGGTGATGGTAAATAATATAGAAGGGGATATCACTGAAATTAATATCCGTTCAACGATGGTACGTACCATCAATAATATTTCTATCATTGTTCCGAATTCAGAGTTTGTATCAAAAGATGTAATAAATTACTCTCACGGGGATACAACATATCGATTAGATCTCGAGGTGGGGGTGGCTTATGGATCTGACTTGGATACCGTTATAAAAGCGCTTGAGGAAGTTGCAGCTCAAAATAAGTTTGTAATGAAGAAACCCGAAGCAGAAGTACATTTGGTTGAATTTGGAGAGTCTTCATGGAATATGCAGTTGCGAGCTTGGATTGAAGATGTAAAATACCATCCTAAAGTGCGTAATCAGCTAAACCAAGCCATAGTAAGAGCTTTTAAAGAGTATGATATTGTAATTCCCTTTCCACAGCGCGATCTGCATGTGCGTTCATCTGAATCGTTTCCGGTCAGAGATACAAATAAATAATGTAGGATCATAGCACACCATGATCCTACATTACTATAAAATATTACAGTTTGGGAGTATTAATTTTCTATCGGAATTGATTCTTGCTCTAGTTCTTCAATGAGGTCAGATGTTTCACCGCGCAAAATAGGTTCTACTTTTTTTAATTCTGAATCTACTTTGGAAGCTAGTTCTTTATAAACAGCATATTGCTGCTCAGTAGGCCGTCCGTCACCGGTGCCAACCGTATTGGCCAGCGAGGCAAGCTTGTTATTTAACTTAATGGGATAATTAAGTACATCCTGAAAGGATTCTGCCTTGGTCTGCATTAGTTCGCCCTCAACTTCGGATAAAGTATGTAACAGAGAATGAATGCGGTCCTGAATTTGCTTATCGTTAGCATATTCTTTTTTAACATCCATGAGTTCTTTTCGCATTTCCCGAATACGATTAATTGTTTTATGAGTGGTGTCGAGCTTGGCAATAATTGTTTGCTGGAGGTCAAACTGTGCCTCAAAATCATCTTGCGTAGTTTCAATACGCGGATCTTTGGTAATTTTAAAGGATTGCTCGTTCACCGTTTCTCCATCTACAATTAGCCGTACCTTGTATGCACCAGGTACAGCGGTGGGGCCACGGGTAGATCCAGCCCACAGAATTTGACGGCCGTCGAGATCAGTTGCACCGGGATATCTCATATTCCAGACAAACTTGTTTTGACCCTGTTTGGTTGTTAGCACATCGGGGGAAACCTCATGTTCTTTTTCATAAAATTTTTCTGATTTTTTAACCTCATTTCCATCCAGATCTTCTTGGTTAGAAAACGTTCGTATAACATCACCGTCCGGCTCGGCAAACTGCAGCTGTACTTCTTTTTGATCAACAGCAGCATCAGTAATATTATAATGTACAACTACGCCATCTTCAGGGTTTTCGCCTAGTGTTTGTCCTGGCTGAACATCAGTGTGGTTTCCAAAGAGATAGGTTGTCTCCGGTTTATATAAGTAATAGCCAGAATTTATAACATTGTCATTAAGTTGATGCAGGACCGAGAGATTATCGAGTATCCAAAACGAGCGTCCCTGTGTAGCAACTACAAGGTCTTTTTCTCGCTTATGGACAGCTAGATCAGTAACTGGGACACTAGGGAGGTTTAGCTGCAGGGGTTGCCATTGCTCACCATCATTGAAAGAAACATAAACACCTGTTTGGGTACCAGCATAAAGCAGTCCTTCTTTATTGGGATCCTCACGAATTACGCGCGTGAAATCCTTTTTGGGGATACCGTCCGTAATCTTAGTCCAGCTTTTGCCGTAGTTTGTTGTTTTGTACAGCATTGGTTGAAAATCATCAAACTTATACCGGTTGGCAGCAAGGTAGGCCGTACCGGCATCGTGGGGAGAGGGATCGATGATACTAGCCAGTGATTCGGGCATACCGTCGGGCGTTACGTTGGTCCAGCTGTCACCATTATCTCGACTCACGTGGATGAGCCCGTCGTCAGCACCGGTCCAGAGAACACCCTGTTTAACGGGTGATTCAGCAAAGGTAAAAATGGTGTTATAATATTCTACGCTGGTATCATCCTTAGTGATAGGACCGCCGGACTCCTCCTGTTTTGATTTGTCATTCCGGGTTAAATCTTCGCTGATGGTATCCCAGCTCATTCCTTCATCATCTGAGCGGTGGACAAACTGCGAAGTGGCATACAGCAAATCAGGATTATGCGGAGAAATATAAATTGGGAAGGTCCACTGGAAGCGATATTTCAAATCTTTTGCGCCTGCACCCATAGGGTTGTCCGGCCATACGTCAATGCGGTCGCTTTGATTCGTAAAGCTGTTAAATTTATTGAAGTATCCGCCGTAGCTGCCGCCGTAAGTTACGTTGGCGTTCTCGGGATCTGGAGCAATATAACCGCTTTCACCTCCGGCGACAGGATGCCAGTCTCGTTTGTCAATACCATAATCGGCTGTTCTATTTTTAATACCTACCGTACTGTTATCTTGCTGGGCACCATAAATCCAATAGGGGAACTGGTTGTCAGTAATAACCTGATAAAATTGGGCTGTACTATATTTATGGTTTGATGACCAGCTTTTACCGCCGTTGTAGGTTACTTGTCCGCCGCCGTCATCAGCAACGACCATGCGATCACTATTATTGGGATCAATCCATAAATCATGGTGGTCGGTGTGGGGTGTGCCGATGCGTTCAAATGAACTACCACCGTCGGTAGATTTATAAAACCCTACATTCAGTACATATACTTCGTTTTCACTTTCGGTGCCTGCCATGATGTGGGTATAATACCAGGCTCGTTGTCGTAAGTTGCGTTCACTATTGATACGGTCCCAGCTTTTTCCGTTGTCATCAGATCGAAAGACACCACCATTTTCATTTTCTATTATTGCCCACACGCGATCGGAATTAACTGGAGAAACAGCAACACCAATCTTGCCGAGCAGTCCCTTGGGCATACCTGGACGTTGTGAAATATTTTTCCATGTTTCACCACCGTCAGTACTTTTGTACAGTCCACTGCCTTTGCCCCCGCTCGACATTTTCCAGGGATTACGGAAGGCTTCCCACAAGGATGCGTATAGAATACGTGGGTTGTTGGGATCTACTTCAATATCAACAGCCCCGGTGTGTTTGTTATGAAAGAGTACTTTTTGCCATGTTTTACCGCCGTCCGTCGTTTTGTAAACGCCGCGTTCTTTATTGCCCTCCGTTCCAAAGGCATGCCCCATAACTGCTACCCAGGCAACATCTTTATCTTTCGGATGGACGGCAATTTCGCCGATGAAATGAGATTCGGGTAGTCCAATATGGGTCCAGGTTTTTCCACCATCCACTGATTTGTACATACCGTCGCCGGGCGACATGTTGCCACGGATACAGGTTTCGCCCATTCCTGCGTAAATAATATTTGGATCTGATGGAGCGACTGTAATTGCTCCCACTGATCCGGTCTTGAAAAAACCGTCGGAAATATTAACCCAGTTTTTACCTCCGTCTGACGTTTTATAGACTCCACCACCGGTAAATCCTGCGTAATAAGTATCGGGTTGGTCGGGATGACCACTTACCGCAACGGAACGTCCACCCCGAAAGGGACCAATATTTCGGTAATCTAACTCTTGCATGGCAGATGAGCTGTAGGTACGGTCAGAAACACCTTCCTCCATCTGGTTCCCGCCAAAACGTTGGGCAATGGCAGTATTATTTATTCCTAAAAAGAGAAAAAAAACAAGAAAAATTATAGAGAGAGCTTTGTTAAATGTGGATGACATCGGCTGGCGTAGCATAAAAGTGTAGGTTTTGATTGTTGACTGAGTGGTTTTATAAAAAACAAGGTATAAAAAAATATAGTATGGGTTTAGATAAAAAATTGGGAAGCTAAATATTTTAATTGGTTCGGTCGCATGTAATCCTTCTGCATTATCATTATTTTGGATCTATGAAAACAAATGCACTAATAGCAAGACGCTATCTCTTTTCAAAAAAGCATGTTTCGCTGATTTCTACACTTACCGGGATCAGTATTACGGGTGTTACTATTGGAACAGCTCTGTTGATTGTAGTACTGTCGGTATTTAGTGGGTTCTTTGAGGTGATCAAGGGGTTCTTGCTGCAGAATGATCCGGATATACGTATAGAATCGACAGCTTCAGATACGTTTGTATTTACTGGAGATATGCAGCAAACATTGGCCGATAAACCTGAAATTAAGGATCTTGCTTCTTACGTAAAGGGTAAGTCGCTGATGGTTCATCCGCAAGTGAATGATCAGGTAGTACAGGTTAAAGGCATTAATCAAGATGAATACTTTAAGATTAATAAGCTCAGTAATAATATAGTAAAGGGTTCTATTGATTTAGGAGTTAAAAATAGAATTCCGGGCATGTTGCTTAATGAAAAGCTAATGAGGGAAATGAACCTTGAGGTGGGAGATAAAATTGCCTTGCTGAGTGCTGATGGAATGCGTAAATCGTTAACTCAGTTTTCTCTGCCTCGTAATTATCGATTTGAGATACGTGGTACGTATTCGCGGTTGCAAATTACAGATGGGCCGGCAGTTTTTATAGAACAAGAGGCAGGACAGCGGTTATTTGAAACTAAGAATGCTATTTCCGGCATCGATATTCGACTTCAAAAAACCGAAGAGGCTGAAGGAGTAAAAACTTCGCTGCAGAATAAGCTGGGCAGTACTTATAAAATATCAACCTGGTATGATTTGCAACAGCCACTTTATGATATAATGTATCTCGAAAAATGGAGTTCGTATCTTATTTTGATGATTATAGTGATTGTGGCTGTGTTAAATATCATTGGTTCATTGACGATGATTGTCATTCAGAAAAATCGTGATATTGGTGTGCTACAGACAATGGGTTTTACGCCCTCAGATATCAAACAAATATTCATCCGGCAAGGGTTATATATTGGACTGATCGGTTGTTTTATAGGCGGGGGAATAGGCCTGCTGCTTAGCTGGCTGCAGAAACAGTATGGTCTTATCAAGCTTTCTTCGGCATTTATTATTGACGCCTATCCCGTGAGTATTGAATACCTGGATGTGAGTATTGTGCTTATTGGCAGTTTACTGCTATGTGTGCTGGCCAGCTGGTATCCTGCGCGCAGAGCTTCTCGGGTAGAGCCCGCTGATGCGATACGTTATGATTGATGTTGCTATTTTTCTTCTTGTAGTCCTAATTTTTTACAAATAGTAGCTAGTTCCTCAAGCTCTTGGGATGAAAGTATGTCAAACTCTTCGACAATACGTGACAGGTGCTGTGGAAAATATGATGAAATAAATGCTTCTCCTTCGTCGGTAAGGTGTATTAGCATGGCCCGCCGGTCTTCGGGATCTCGCTGCCGCTCAACCCATCCACTTTTTTCAAGGTTATCAATGACCATAGTAATGTTACCGCCACTTTTAAGGAGTTTTTCTCCCAAGGATTTTTGATTTAGTGGGCCAAGGTGATACAGGGCCTCGAGCACACCAAATTGACTGACGGTAAGATCCACCTCGGCATGGTGGCGGTTTAACCTATTGTTAATACTTTCGGTCGCTCGGACCAGCTTAATAAAAGCATTTAATGTTTGCAGCTCTCTTTCGCTCCCCTCGTAATGCGTTCCCATTTTTATAAATTGTAGAATTAATGTTGTTTGGTAATCTATGCTGTGAATATATCATTTTGTGATCGAAAAGCATTAAATGGCATAACTAACACTCACAGGAGCGTGGTCGGAGAGGTCCCACGCTCTTTCGATAGTAGCTTCTTCGGCTAATTCCAGTAATTCGGGGCTGCTCATGTGATAGTCAATACGCCATCCTTTATTTCGTTCTTTAGATGCAGCACGATAGCTCCACCAGCTGTAAAGATCGGATTCTCCCTCATGGAGCCGGCGATAGACATCCTCAAAACCTGTTTGGAGCAAGCGACTAACCCACTCACGTTCTTCGGGTAAAAACCCCGAGGTGTTTTTGTTTCTCTTGGGATTGTGAATATCAATAGCTTTGTGACAAATATTGAAATCACCACAAAAAACAACTGGTTTTTCACTTGCCAAATATTTTTGAGCAAAGGGCAGAAAGATATCCAGAAATTCCATTTTTAGTTTTTGTCGTTCATCGCCTGTTGTGCCGCTAGGTGCATAAATGGAGAAAACGATGAGGTTTTCATATTCGGCCATCATAATGCGCCCCTCTTGGTCAATCCAAGCAACACCAATGCCCTTTTCTATGTTAATAGGTTCTTCTTTGGATAGGATTCCAACTCCGGAATAGCCCTTTTTTTCTGCTGTATGATAAGCCTTATGATAATCTAATTCTTGAATAGGATCAGGCACCTGGTGTTCCATAGCCCGTAGTTCTTGTAGGCAAATAATATCGGGATGGGATTCCTCAATCCAGTCTGTAAAACCGTGACGGTGCGCTGCGCGAATACCATTAGCGTTTAGGGATGAAATTTTAAGCATAATGTTATAGTAGGAAGTAGAAGGTAAAAAAGTTAAGAAGTTGATTTAGAGTAGTCACTTATTTCTACTTATGACTTTACTCTAATTACTTACCTTTTACAATCGCATAATTCCGTTTGCCCACCTTTAGAGTGAACTCTGTATCTTCCTCAAAGGTTACGCTGTATCCCTTGTCTGAAACTTTTTCATCATCAATAGAGATACCACCTTGTTGAATAAGGCGCTTGGTTTCACCGTTGCTGGAGGTGAATTCGGCATCGGAGACGATATCCAACAGTCGCACTTCATTACCCGAAGAATATTCAAGAGTTGGAGCATCATCGGGGATGGCATCGCCAATGACGGTTTGTTCAAAGTTTTTACGGGCCTGCTGCGCTTTATCTTCACCGTGATAAATACGGGTGATGCTCAGTGCCAGCTCATGTTTGGTATCACGAGGATCTTCTTCAATTTTCTTTTCATACTTTGGGAGCTCATCTACATCCACATCCGAAAGCAGCTCAAACCACGAGTACATTAAATCATCGGGAATCGATAACACCTTGCCGTACATATCGTTAGCACTTTCGGTAATACCAATATAGTTGTCGTATGATTTCGACATCTTTTTGGTCCCGTCCGTGCCCACAAGCAGTGGCATCATAAGGGCAATCTGGGGCTCTTGTTCAGCATCTTTTTGGAGTTCTCGACCTACTAATAAATTAAACTTTTGATCGGTTCCGCCCAGCTCAACATCCGATTGCAGGTGTACAGAATCCTGTCCTTGTGCCAGTGGATATAAAAATTCGTGTAGCGAAATAGGTTGATTGTTGTTGTATCGCTTGGAGAAATCATCCCGTTCAATCATACGGGCTACCGTTAGTTTAGAGGTCAGCTTAATGACATCCTCAAAATCCATATCTCCCAGCCATTCTGAATTATAAACAATGGAGGTTTTGCTTTCATCCAGAATTTTCGTGGCCTGATCGAGATAAGTTTCAGCATTTTCCTTTATTTCTTCAGGTGACAGAGCAGGACGCGTTTTATTTTGTCCGGTGGGATCTCCAATCAGGGCGGTGAAATCTCCAATTATTAGAATTGCCTCGTGGCCTAGATCCTGAAACTGTCGCAGTTTTCGAAGGATGACCGAATGCCCCAGATGTAGATCCGGCCGGGTAGGGTCACATCCCAATTTAATCTTTAGTGGGGAACCTTCTTCTTTCGATTTCTTGAGCTTTTCAACAAGCTCATCTTCGGGTACAATTTCGACAGTACCACGCTTTATAACTTCTAGTTGTTCTTGAACAGGTAAAAATGACATAATATAATTAGGAATTACTGTTATTATCTAAAATGGGAAAATCATCAATGGGATTATATTTATCGAGCGTATGCTGAACAGTAGACGAAAAATCTTCAGCTCCAGGCCATACTTTAGCTATCATATCGTAAGACCATGGAGCAAGATATACAATGTAAGGATAGGTGGCTGACTCTTGACGAGCTTCTTTTGAAGGCAGGCTAAATCCTGCTAAGATTAACAGGATGGCACTTACAGCTATACCGCTTTTCAAAAACCCAAAACCGGCCCCGGCCAGACGATTAATCGTGTTCAACTTAACGATTTCTAAAAACTTTTTGCTGAGATAAGCAATCAGGTGAACAATGGCCAACGTAGTGATAAAAATGAGCAGCCCGGAGGCAAAGGGAATAACAGCAGATGCTTCTGAAAACAGGGGAGCAATCAGTTTTCCCACCGGATCCATGTATTGAAAAGAAAAAAAGACGGCCAGAATCATGCCGACAATACTGAGCACTTCCTTAATTATGCCGTTAACAAAACCACGGTAACAAAAGAAGGCTATGGGCAGTAGTATCAGGCAATCCAGCAAATTCATAGTGGTGAATTAAGAAAGTTCATCCTTAACGATCTTGCTAACCAATGATCCTTCGGCTTTGCCTTTAAGCTCTTGCATCATAATACCCATAACTTGCCCCATGTCGGACATATCTTCAGCGCCAAGATCATTTATTTTTTCTTGGGCAATATCGCGAACTTCATCTTCCGAAAGCATCTCCGGCAGATAAGATTCGATAATTTCCAGTTCGGCACGTTCTCCATCCGCAAGATCTTGCCGATCTCCTTTTTCAAACTGTTCGATTGATTCCTTGCGCTGCTTGGCAGCCTTCATAAGGACCTCAACAGCTTGCTCATCAGAAAGGGACGCTTCACCATCTTTACGCTCACTGATTTCACGTTCTAGTAGCTTTGATTTAAGAGAACGAAGAACACGTAGCCGGTCTTGATCCTTATCCTTCATGGCCTGTTTTAAATCAGCCATTATTTGATTTTTAATAGACATAATATGTTGGTGAAATATTGAGACGACTAGCTTTTCAAAGACATAAAAAAAGGTTCCATTCGCCAATGCGAATGCAACCTCTTTCGGAAATAAAGAAAATGCTAGTCTTTGTTTTCGTTGATGAAATCCTGCACATCATCTTCATCAACTATTGCTTCTTTATAACCGAATTTGTTATTACCGGTTTCGGTAGCAACAATCACTTTTGCCATACGCCGATCCGAGTTATCTTCAGATCCTTCTTCAGTTCCAAATGTTTTTTTCTTAGCCATAATTCTAAAAAGTTACTATTTAATTTCTTTGTGTACGGTATGCTTGCGAAGAACGGGGTTATATTTTTTTAGCTCCAGTCGGTCAGGAGTATTTCGCCGATTTTTTGTAGTATGATATCGCGAAGTACCCGGTGCTTCGGTGCATTCCAAGATTACTTGTACTCTATTTCCTTTTGCCATAATTCTTTGATTGTAAAATTATCGGTTAATCGTTAACTGCTTAACAGTTCGTCTAACGACAATTAACGAATAACTAGTTAAACGTCTTTTATAATCGTTCCTTTCTCACGCGCTTCTTGAAGTACAGCGTGAATTCCTTTCTTGTTAATGGTACGAAGTGTTTTGGCAGAAACCTTCAGCGTTACCCACTTATCTTCTTCGGGCACATAAAACTTCTTTTTTTGCAGGTTCTGCTCAAATTTGTGCTTCGTCTTGTTATTTGCATTCGAGGAACGGTAGCCATTTTGTGCGCCTTTCCCCGTAATATCATCTTTGCGTGCCATAAATAATTAGTCAAGGACTCATTTTAATTGTTGCTCAGATTGACGAGAAAAATAGGCTTATTCCCAAAAAATATCAATGTTTCTTTTCGTGATAAAAAGATCTTAATTTTAACCGTTTCCAAAAGCTTTTAAAATAGCCCAATCCCGGAGACCGAAAAACCTTAAAAAACAAGCTTTTAACTGTTTTTAGGGGGTTAGCCAGTTAGGCCCATTGATCACTTTGATTTTGCCTATTTATGCCCTATTTTCAGGCGTCTTCATCATTGTTTTAACCCTTAGTCACTTCTATATTTATGGCGAAAAAGAAAGGTTCGGATTATAAGGCGGAAAATATACAGGTCTTAGAAGGTTTGGAGGCTGTGCGTAAACGTCCGGCGATGTACATTGGAGATGTTGGAAAGCGCGGACTTCATCACTTGATAAATGAGGTTATTGATAACTCTATTGATGAAGCAATGGAGGGCCACTGTGACCAGTTAGATGTAGAAATTAATGAAGATGGTTCGATCACTATTACAGATAACGGTCGTGGAATTCCGGTTGATGAACATCCCAAAATTAAATTACCAGCAGTAGAAGTTGTACTCACCAAACTGCACGCGGGTGGTAAGTTTGATAAAAATACATATAAGGTTTCTGGTGGTCTTCACGGAGTAGGTGTGAGTTGCGTGAACGCACTTTCATCACACTTTTATGCTGAGATTCATCGTGATGGCAAAATTTACGTGATGGAATTTGAACACGGCAAAACAGTTCAGCCGCTTGAAGAGAAGGGGGAAACCGACAAAACGGGTACGAAAATTACGTTTACGCCCGATCCGGAAATTTTTAAAGAAACCCGGGAATTTAAGTACGATATTGTTGCTGATCGGATGCGGGAGCTTGCCTTTTTGAATCCCCAAATTACGATTTCGCTTGAGGATAAGCGAGGCAATGGACGTGAAGAAGAATTCCATTACGAGGGCGGAGTTAAAGATTTTGTTGAGTATTTGGATGAAGATCGTGATCCCATGATGAAGGAGCCTATCATGATTACCGGAGAAGTTGATATGGTTCCGGTAGAGTTAGCTATCCAATATAATGGAGGGTACTCTAAAAATGTACATTCTTACGTAAATAATATTAATACGCGTGAGGGCGGTACACACATTTCCGGATTCCGAAGAGCACAGACTCGATCTCTAAAAAAGTATGCTAAGGACAATAATTTAATTAAGAGTGATATTAGCGTATCCGGTGAAGATTTTAGAGAAGGAATGACAGCTGTGCTGAGTGTAAAAGTACCTGAGCCACAATTTGAGGGACAGACAAAAACAAAGCTCGGTAACTCCGAGGTTCAAAGTGCTGTTGAGAAAATTGTTTATGAGCAACTCAATGAATTTCTCGAGCGGAATCCTAAAGTAGCCAAAAAGATTCTTAAGAAAGTTATTCTGGCCGCCGAGGCACGTGAAGCTGCCCGAAAGGCCAGAGACCTTATCAAGCGTAAAAGTGCTATGAGTGGTGGAGGGCTGCCCGGTAAACTGGCAGACTGTTCCATAAAAGATCCTGAACACAGCGAAATTTATTTGGTAGAGGGCGACTCTGCCGGCGGATCTGCAAAGATGGGGCGAAACAGAAGCTTTCAGGCTATTTTGCCCCTGCGTGGTAAGATTCTTAACACCGAGAAAGCCAAGATTAACCGCATTCTCGAAAACAATGAAATTCAGGCCATGATTACGGCGCTTGGTGCCGGGGTAGGACACTCCGAAGAAGATTTTGATCTCGAGCAATTACGCTACCACAAAATTATTATTATGACAGATGCTGATGTGGATGGTTCACACATTCGCACGCTGCTTCTTACCTTCTTCTATCGTTATATGAAGCCGCTTATCGAAGGAGGACATATTTATATTGCTACTCCACCGCTTTATCGTATTTCATATACGCGGGATAATATTGAGTATGCATGGGATGATGACACGCGAGATAGTATCATAGCTGATCTCAAAGACTCCCGAACCAAGTTTGATGTATCACGATATAAGGGACTTGGAGAAATGAATCCGGAGCAGCTTTGGGAAACTACGATGGACCCGGAAACACGTACGCTGCAAAAAGTTACGGTTGAAAATGCCGCTCGGGCAGATAAAGTATTTTCAAGGCTTATGGGCGCTGACGTTAAGCCCCGTCGCGAATTTATCGAGAATAATGCGGAATATGCTACACTCGACATTTAAGCCGCACATCAATATCTAAAATTTTATTTACAACCTGATTTAGACTAGAAATATCTATGGCTAGAGAAAAAATTGTACCTGTTGCAATAGAAGACGAGATGCAATCGGCATACATTGATTATTCGATGTCTGTTATTGTTTCTCGAGCCCTCCCGGACGTTCGGGATGGCCTAAAACCCGTTCACCGGCGCATTTTATATGGGATGAGTGAACTGGGAATGCTGCACAACAGAAACTATAAAAAGAGTGCACGTATTGTCGGTGAAGTGTTGGGGAAATATCACCCGCACGGTGACTCGGCGGTTTATGATTCTATTGTGCGAATGGTACAAACCTTTTCGCTGCGTTATCCACTAGTTGACGGACAAGGGAACTTTGGATCTATTGACGGTGACTCCGCGGCGGCCATGCGTTACACAGAGGTACGGATGGAGCGTATTGCAGAAGAGATGCTTACGGATATCAACAAAGAAACCGTTGATTTCCAGACCAACTTTGATGATACGTTGCAAGAGCCAACGGTATTGCCGGGCATGTTGCCTAACCTATTACTCAACGGAGCATCTGGTATTGCCGTGGGGATGTCCACAAATATGCCTCCGCATAACCTTACTGAAACTATTGACGGCATCATTGCTTACCTCGAGAATCCTGATATTGATTGCGAAGGGTTGATGGAGCATATCTCTGCGCCTGATTTCCCAACAGGAGGTATTATTTATGGGTATGACGGCGTTAAGAAAGCCTATGAAACAGGGCGCGGTAAAATTACGATGCGTGCCCGTTGTACTACTGAGGAACTTCGTCGGGGTCGCGAGCAAATTGTAGTTACAGAAATTCCCTATCAGGTAAACAAAACTACGCTTATAGAGAAGATTGCGCGGCTAACACGCAATGAAAAAATTGAAGAAATTTCAGAAATCCGTGATGAATCTGACCGCGAAGGCATGCGGATAGTTGTAGTTCTTAAGCGGGGTTCCAATACGGGTATTGTACTCAACCAGTTGTACAAATATACGCAGATGCAGAAAACATTTGGCGTGATTAACCTGGCCTTGGTGCAAGGACGTCCTAAAGTAATGCCGCTCAAAGAGTTAATTCATCATTATGTTGAGCATCGTATTGAGATTATCATCCGTCGTACGCTGTATGATCTCGACCAGGCCGAAGCACGTGCTCATATTCTTGAGGGTCTTAAAATTGCTCTTGATGATCTGGATGAAGTTATTAAAACAATTCGTGCTTCCGACAGTCCCAAAGAAGCAAATAAAGCACTTCGCAGCAAGTTTGCACTGACGGACATTCAGGCCAAAGCCATTTTGGATATGCGCCTGCAAAAACTGACAGGGCTCGAGCGTGACAAAGTAGAACTAGAGTACAAGGACATTGCCGAAAAGATTGAAGGTTACCGCGGAATCCTGGGCAATCGCGACCGACAGACGGATATTATAAAGGAAGAGTTGCTGGAGATACAGGATCGATATGGAGATTCGCGTCGTACGCAGATTGTGCATTCGGCCGAAGACTTTAGCGTTGAGGATATGATTGCTGATGAAGATGTGGTAATCACGATCTCAAACAAAGGCTTTATTAAGCGGATGCCGGTGAGCGGATATCGACGCCAGAAACGTGGTGGAAAGGGAATGAAAGGGACCAACACCAAGGATGACGAATATGTAGAGCACCTGTTTGTTGCGACCAATCACAATTATATTCTGTTCTTTACCGAAAAGGGTCAGTGTTATTGGCTCAAGGTATATGAAATTCCCGAAGGTTCACGAACGGCAAGGGGACGAGCAATTGTCAACCTTATCAATATTGATAAGGATGATAACATTAAAACTTTCGTTCCTGTTAAAACATTAGATGATGAGGAATACATTAACGATCATTCCATCGTGATGGCAACCAAAGATGGAAAAGTTAAGAAAACAACCCTTGAAGCATATAGTCGTCCACGCACTAACGGTATTATTGCCATCAATATTAATGAGGACGACAGCCTGCTTGAAGCATCACTAACAGACGGTGAAAGTAATATTATCCTTGCCAATCGCGAAGGACGTGCTATTCGATTCCATGAAAGTGAAGTTCGAGATATGGGACGAAATACTACCGGAGTGAAAGGAATGACACTCTCCGATAAAAATGAATTGGTGGATATGGTTGTCATCAAAAACACTCATGAAGCTACAGTTCTAGCGATATCAGAAAATGGATACGGCAAGCGTTCGTTGGTAGAAGATTATCGCGAGCAAAGCCGTGGAGGGAAAGGAGTTATTACGCTCAAGGTTACCAAGAAAACGGGTGATCTTATTGCCCTTAAAGAAGTGTCGGACAAAGATGATCTGATGATTATCACGGAATCTGGCAAGGTAATTCGCATGAATTGTGGTGATATCCGAACGATGGGACGAAATACCCAGGGAGTTCGGATTATGCGTCTCGAATCTGATGCAAAGATTGGGGCCGTAACACGCGTTGTCAACGAAGAAGAGGATGCAACGGTGTAGGACCCAATAAATATTAAAGTTTACCAGCCCTGGCAGAATAGAAAACTCTGCCAGGGTTTCCTATTTCAAGAAAGGACTATCAATTTAGTTTTTAAAGATAGTGGGATAATTTTTTTAATAAAGAATCATAAGCTTGTGAAGGGGAGGAGGTTATTTTTTATAAGTTGTGTATAAAATGAAATTGAGAGGGGCACTGCTTCATGATGCATGAAGTTGAAAATAATGGTTTTGTTGCTGATGCGGGATTTCAGGAATAAACTATAACAAGGAAAAATAGATCAAACTTTAAGGACCAGTTGAAATCAGCTGGTTTTTTATTTAGTTGGTTCCATCATTTCTTTGAGCAACTTCTTTCTTTTTTCAATTAAAAGCTCGGGACCGACAATTTTTAGCTCCCTTGGGAATTGCAGAAGCCATTCATTGATGAACCGCAGATTATCAAAGAAAAACGAAAACCTAAATAAGTTAGGCTTAATTTCTTTTTTATTAATAATTTTAGCCGGCAGATTAGCCTTGAATCGCTTTAGGGCACTTTTTTGTACATCGACCTCCACTTTGTACGAACTCTCGTCAGAACGGAAAATTAACCCTTCTACGTCGATTTTGCCATGCGGTACAAAATTTTCATCCAGAATTTGGATATCTGACATACGATCGAGTACAAAATTACGTACAGCATCTCTTTTGTGGGAATGACCTATAACATTCCAGTGGTCTCGGAAAAAAACAATAAGGTAGGGATCAATTTTCCGATTGGTAACTTCTTCATTTGATTTTGCCCGGTACTCACATTTAATCGATTGGTTTTCGGAGATCGCATTGCTGATAATATACCAGTCACCACCCTCCATTTTTTGACCACCAAAATTTAAGTATGGATCAACTACAGTACGTTCTTCCAACGATTCCATAAATTCAAGCAGGTCATCGGGCACTACTTCTTTTATTTTAAGCTCTACACCTTTGGCATCTTCAATCAGTTTTTTATCAATTTGGGACTTTACAAAGTTGAGCCCAACCATAATAGTGGCTAGTTCTTTTGAGGTAAACATCAGTGGTGGTATCTTATAACTCCGCATTATGCCATACCCATTGTATTTGTCATAGGTTACAGGCACGTTCATTTCAGAAAGAGAGTTAAAATCCCTGAAAACTGTCCGTCGGCTGACGTCAAATTTTTCGGCGATATCATCAACCATAATACGGCTGTTGGATTGTTGAAGCATAAGGATAAGCTTCATTCTACGCTCGGAGCTATTCATCTTTTGGGCACCCTTTAAGTTGCTGATTTATGAGCTGATAAAATAACTGAAAAAAGACAGCTCTTCGAATTTAAGATTCCGTAGCATTTACTTTTGTAGGGGAGGGAAGTAGCTCAGTTATTATAAACGATTAACAACCACTATTGACTTTCCTTCGTAGAATTTTTCTTCAGTTGAAAGGGAGTAAGAATTTATTTCAAGAGGCGCGGAAATATTTTCCAGTTCATTGCTAAGATCTTCTCCCTTGTAAAAAACCATACTAGTCCAGGGAAGATGTTGCGTCATCTGATATAGCTCATTTATTTTAAACGCATGTTTGGAAATCAAAAGAAAGGGTTGGTCTTGCTGAATCTGTTCTACAGAACCATCAACAATCCCAATATTATTTACTTCCATTTTTTTAGCTATTTGTTTAATAGCTAAGCACTTCTTGGTAACCAGATCATTTAAGAGCAGGTGTTTTTTCGGATGAGTAATAGCCAAAGGAAGCCCTGGAAGCCCGCCACCCGTGCCAGTATCCATTATAAGATCAGCAGATAAAAACACCTCTAATTGCGATAATAGCAGTGAGTGGCGGATGTGCTCCCAAACTGTTTCACGTGAAACACTCCGACTCACAAGATTTACTCGTTTATTCCACCACAATAAGTGATCGAGAAAGCTTTTAAGCTCTTCTTGGTATTTGTCGACCAGATCATCAACAGCGCTAAATGTTTCACGTGGAACATTGTGTCGATTTACTGAGATATGTTTCACGTGAAACGTAAAGTTTTGATGGTTGGGGTTTCTTAATTGTCCAGATAGACCATGAGAACAGATACGTCACTAGGGCTTACTCCACTAATTCTGCTTGCTTGTCCCAAAGTTTCGGGACGGATGCGATCCATTTTTTCTTTTCCCTCAGCAGAAAGACTGTTGATCTTATCGTAGTTGAGTTCGTCGGGAATAAGAGTGTCTTCCTGCTTCTTCATTTCTTCTACCATTTCAAACTCTTTTTCAATGTAGCCGGCATATTTAATCTGTATTTCAACCTGCTCAAAAACAAGCCCGTCGGTAGTAATTTCAAGGGCTTTTTCTTTTAACTCTGGGTCGGCCTCAAAGATATTTCTAATAGATAGTTCAGGGCGGGGGATGAGTGTTTTTGCTTTAACCGGTTGCGACAGGGTGGAGGTGCCTCGTTCTTTGAGCATCGGATCCATCTTTTCGGGGTATACGGTATAGTCAGCTACGAGATCATGGATTTTGTCAATGGCTTCTTTTTTAGTTTTGAATGCTTCAAAACGTTCATCAGAGGCGAGCCCAATTTTGTGTCCCAGTTCTGTAAGTCGCAAGTCAGCATTATCTTGACGTAGTAGTATGCGGTGCTCAGCTCGAGAGGTAAACATGCGGTAAGGCTCTTCGGTACCTTTAGTAATCAGGTCATCAATGAGCACTCCAATGTAAGCCTCCGAACGTTTGAGGATAAATTCATCTTTGTCCTGAGTCTTGCGCGCAGCGTTTATTCCGGCCATAAGTCCTTGACATGCTGCTTCTTCATAGCCGGTGGTGCCGTTAATTTGCCCGGCAAAAAAGAGTCCTTTGGTAATTTTTGTTTCCATGCTCCGGCGTATCTGATAGGGAGGAAAGTAATCGTATTCAATAGCATAGCCGGGACGCAGCATAATAGCATCTTCAAAGCCCGGAATGGTGCGAAGAGCTTTATATTGTACATCTTCGGGCAAGGAAGTTGAAAATCCGTTAAGATACATTTCATAGGTGTTCCATCCTTCAGGCTCTAAAAAGAGCTGATGACTGTCTTTTTCAGAAAACCGATTGATTTTATCCTCAATACTGGGACAGTATCGCGGTCCGGTGGAGTCAATAGTGCCATTAAACATGGGGCTGCGGTCAAAGCCAGAGCGCAACACTTCATGGACTTCTTCATTGGTATCGCAAATCCAGCAGGTGAGTTGCTCTTCGCGCGTGGGTAGTGATTCAGTCATAAAAGAAAAGGCATTAGGCTCTTCATCACCATACTGTATATCCATCTTTTCATAGTTGATAGATCGGCCGTCAATACGTGGCGGGGTGCCAGTTTTTAATCGTCCTACTTCAAAGCCTAGGTCTTCGAGTGCAGCAGAAATTCCGATGGAAGCGCGTTCGCCAGAGCGACCGCCACCCATCTGGGTTTCGCCGATATGCATAAGTCCATTTCCAAAAGTACCAGTTGTTAGTATAACGGTTTGTGCCTCAAAAGTTTGACCGGTAGAAGTGCGGACACCGGTTGCTTTTTTCCCGTCTTCTGTGGTCAACACATCTACCACATTATCCTGTCGAAAATGAAGGTTTTCTTTTTTCTCGAGTTCCAGTCGCATCGTCTTACTGTAGAGCGCGCGGTCACTCTGGCAGCGAGGACTCCACATTGCAGGTCCTTTGCTGGTATTGAGTATACGATACTGCACTCCAGATTTATCAGCAACCTTACCCATAAGTCCGCCAAGCGCATCAATTTCACGTACCAGTTGTCCCTTAGCTATACCGCCAATAGCGGGGTTGCACGACATTTTAGCAATGGCGTCTAGATCCATTGTAATAAGCAGGGTTTTTGCACCAATTTCGGCGGCAGCTCCGGCAGCTTCACTACCGGCATGGCCGGCACCCACTACAATTACATCATAAGAAGAGTACAGAGAATCCATAATTAGCGTAAGTGTATGTTTTTATTACACTTAAAATTATTAATAATTTTTGTAACCGGTATATCTTAAATATACAAGCACTTCACAAATTAAGTAAGTCCCCAAAAATAAGGGTTTTCAGAGACAAAGTTTAACAGGTGAGTATTAATTTTAAAACTTGGGGTGGTTAACTATCCGTTTGTAAGTTTGGATGATCGGCGCAGTACATAGCAAATTTAGTTAGGCGTGCAGGCTTTTGAGCAGTGGCTCACCGAAATGGAACTAGAAAAAGATAATACAAAGCACCCTGCTTTGTGTCGTTACCTGGAGACAATAATACTGATATGTATAAAATAAGTTTTAAAACGTAAGAATTGATGCGAATGATACGTCTATAACATTCTAAGCAATATCATATATTATGTTACAATAAGTTGCTGTTATTGCATGTAGTTTATTAAGCCCAAAAAGTTGAGTTATGAAGCACGTTAGTCTTATAATTTTTACTATAGGTATTTTTCTCATGGGAATGACGACTGATCAAACAGATGTAAACAAAGTAAATAGTACCGATCAGGTGGAGGGTAGTGATCTGTATGCCAATCTTTCTGTAAAATTAATAACAGCAGTTAAAAAAGGCAGCAGTTACAAATCCATTATAGATTCATTAGCTAATGTATCTATAGAAGAGCTAGCCCAAAGTCTTGATACCCAGGGAGAGCAAAAAGCTTTTTGGCTGAATGTTTATAATGCCTATGTGCAGATTTTATTGAAAGAAAAACCCGAGCGCTTGAAGAGCAGAAACGAAACGTTTGGCTATAACTTTTTTTCATCAGATCAGGTGACCATTGCCGGTAAAAAGCTAAGCCTTGATGATATCGAACATGGTATTATTCGTCGGTCCAAAGTTAAACAATCATTGGGTTTTCTTAATAAGATCGGATGGTTTACAGATGATTTCGAAAGGCGAATGCGTTGGGACACGCTCGATCCGCGCATACATTTTGCACTAAATTGCGGAGCTGAAAGTTGTCCTCTTATTGTTGTTTATCATGCCGACCGTGTTAACGAGCAGCTGGATACAACTGCCGAACAATTTCTTAAAAGCAGCACAGAATACAATAAAGAGAAAAACGAAGTAGCGGTAACGCCGTTATTCAGCTGGTATCGCGGTGACTTTGGGGGGAAGGATGGAATTGTGCCTTTCTTGAAAAGGTATGAAGTCATTCCGGAGGAAGCTCACCCATCGGTGTCATTCAAAGATTATAGCTGGAAGGTAGCCCTGGGAGAGTATAAGAAGCTTTAGAAAACCGGCAGGTTAACTTTTGTAATCAGAGTGGCGGATGGTAGGACGGGATTGCTTTTAAGAGCAACGGGTATATCTGAGTAAGGGACAACCAAAAGAGACATTGATATATTTAAATGTAGGATCAGTGCGATTTCTGATGTAGAAGAAATATTTAGAGCGGGGGGGTAATATATGGTCCAGATAGCGTAGAAGGTCGAAAATTAAGAGAAGGAAGAATAGGAGATGGATATAAGAGTCTAATCCAGTTACCCAAATTAAAAAAGAAATGGGGAAAATATAGGCAAACAAAAAAGCCCCCTTACTCTTTGTGAATTAAGGGCTTATCGTGTTGCGATCATGGGAGTTAGAAGCATTGGTTTTCATAAGGCTTCACACCATAATTGATAATTAATGAAAGATTTTTCGTCTACCAATATTTTAAGTCAATGTTGGTAATTTTCTTTTGTTATATACTGCTTGAACTGATATTGAAGCATATCTAATCAATATAGTTGAGGTAGTCCAGCTACCCCAATCCTCCCATTTATAGAAGACACCCTCCCAAAATGAGTCACCAATGAGTGTGTTAGCAACGATTAGTTTCATAATGAAAATCAGATAAGTTGTTGTTTATCATATAGTTAGTAGAATATTGTGAAAACAAAGGTAAAGGGTGGCACGTTTTTTTCAATTTGTTTTCTGTGGCTGTAATGGCCAAAGTAAATACCACAAGAAACAGAAACGATATACCAAAGAAATGAACAGCGTTGAGCACCTGCTCAATCATCAGCTAAAAAGCCTGAAGCCTGAATCAATGGTTGAATAAATTCTCATAGAATTAAGTAAAAAGAGCTTATAAAAATTAGTTAATCAGATATATGAATGCTGAAAAAAGTCAACTTAGAGCCATCATAAGAGATATTGGTGGTATTCAATTATTGATTGGTCCCATTTTACTGATACCGGGGTTGGTTTCAATTCTATATGGCGAAACCTACTCTGCCTTGTCCTTTATAATCAGCTCAGTCATTACTACCATTTTTGGAATAATCGCCTATAAAAGTAATAAAAAGGTAGAAAGCAACGGCCAAAGCCAGGCGATGATAACGGCAGCGGCTGCCTGGATGGTAACTTCCCTTTTTGGAGCTCTTCCCTTTTTCATCGCTGCTCATATTACTCCGGTTGAAGTAGCCCAGTCGTTTCTACCAGCCGGTGAAACGTATTCTTCAAGCCTTTACAATTTTAAGAGTTTTCTGCATGCCCTGTTTGAGAGCGTGAGTTCATATACCACCACTGGTTTGACCATGAGTGTACATGAACCTTCCGTGGGGTATGGGCTGCTCTTCTACCGCTCATTTGCGCAATGGTTAGGTGGGGCCGGTATGATCGTCTTGTCACTGGCTATTCTGCGTCAATCTGGAGGGATGTACGGCTCAGCTCTTTATAGTATTGAAGCCAGTGGTCAAAAAATTAGACCCAATATCCGGCAAACCACACAAGCTATTTGGAAGGTCTATCTGACCGTAACCTCACTGTCGGCACTGTATATATTTATCAGCACCTGGGTGGTATTTCCCGATTATGATATCTTGGAAAACCTGTTTGTAGCAGTGAACCATGCCATGACCGGGCAGTCAACGGGTGGATTCAGCACTTTCGATGATAGCATTTCCGGTTATGGTTCATACCTCATGGAGATGATATATCTGTTGCCAATGATCCTCGGAGCCATTTCAATTCCGCTTTACTACAAAATCTATGAAAAAGGCAGTTTAAAAGAACTATGGCTGGACTACCAGGGCCGCTGGCTTATGTTATTAAGTGTAATCGGGTCGGCCTTTTTAGTTCTAATGCTTTCGGGGATATTCGATTTTGCACAATCATTCCGTGAGGGTGTATTCCAGTTTGTTAGTGCGTTGACGACCACCGGTTGGCAAACGGCAGATCTGAGCACCTGGCCGGTTCATGCCACACTATTAATGGCTACGATCCCAATGATTATTGGTGGATCAACGGGAGCTACAGTAGGTGGAATAAAGATTTTTCGGGCGTACTTCATGGCCAAGGGGTTTGGATGGAGGTTAAAACAAGTAACCCAGCCTTCCAATAGCATCATTGCAATGAGCCTCGGGACAGAACGCTACTCTTATAAAGAAATTTCCAATGATCTGATGGAGGCCTATGTGTTTTCTATGATGTATTTGCTGGTATTACTGGGCGGAATCCTTATGAGTGCAACGTTCATGGGAGATAATTTTACGCTGATCGATGCCATTTTTGAATCAGTATCTGCCCAGGGTACCGTAGGGCTATCTAGTGGACTCACAAGTCCCTCAATGCATCCAGTAACAGAAGTAACGTATATTATTCAGATGCTGATGGGACGTCTGGAGCTTATTCCGATACTCATTATGCTTCGCTCATTTTTTAACCAATCCAAGACTTAATCCAAACGCATTAAAACACAATTATGACAACAACAGACCGTATTAAGTACCTCATTATTGTGGGGGCTGGCCGAATAGGAAACAGAGTCATTGATCTGGCAACAGGAGATGGTCACGAGGTCGTGGTGATCGAGAAAAATACTGACCTGGCTGAACAGACCAGTTCTAATTATGATTGCCTCGTTATAAATGACGACGCCTCCAAGATGGATGTTTTGGAAGAGGCGGGCATAGAAAAAGCAGATGCATTAATTACCACGACCAACGATGATTCAACCAATCTGTTGGTGATGATGCTGGGACGGCGATATAATGTTCCCCGGTTGTTGAGTTCCGTCAGAGAACCAGGGCATATCGGTTTATTTGACGAATTGGATATCGATTCTGTGGAAAGCCCACACCGACTGAACGGAGAGTTCTTGTATAAATCCATGCAACGACCAGGTATAAAGGATTTTATGCGTCTGGACGGTGGGGGTGAGATTGTTGAGATTGAACTTGCAGAGCATTCCTCGTTGATCGGTAAAACTATATTAGACGCACTGGAATTGGAACAAATCTCCGAAGACCTCATTATAGTCGCCATTTATAGAGATGGTGAACTTATTATTCCCCGGGGAAACACTACTTTTGAGGGTGGAGATACCGTAACAGTATTATCAAAAGAAGGAATAGGCAAAGATATCATTCAAACATTTAAGGCCTAGAAATAATGTTTAAATCAGAAACGAAATATGCCGTAATTGGATTAGGTTCATTTGGCTACACCTTGGCAAAACTTTTATCCCAGCGGGGTCTATATGTGGTTGCCATTGACCAAGATATGGATAAGGTTGAGAAGATTAAGGATAAGGTAGCCGCGTCTGTCAGTTTTGATGCAACCGAAGCCGACTTGCTACAAAAGCTTGGAGTAGCTAAAGTAGACGTTGCAATAATCTCAGTAGGGGATGAAAACTTTCAGGCTGCTGAGTACATAGCCTTGGAACTCCAGGATAGAGGGGTCAATAAAATTTACGTAATTGTTGGCTCAGAACGGGAAGAGCAGATTATCCAAAAGATTGGAATTACTGACGTCATTAATCCAAAAATTGAGGCAGCTAAAAATCTTGCAGATGAAATATCAGAACAAAAAAGCGAGGTATAGCCCTGTCAATTCGAGAATTAACCCTCCCCCAATGGGTTGGTATTTATGGATTATATCCAAGTGATGGGTAATTGTACTATCTCTATAAATTATTGATATACATGGCTTTACATATGATAAGCCTAAGAGATATGTGGTTTCTTTCATGGAATTTTCGCTGTTAAGGTAAAACAGCAACACTCCTTTCCAAGCACAAATATTCAAGCCATGAAATCAAATCTAGAATTCAGCTTTACCCATGAGAAAAATGGATATACAGCGCTTGTTCCATTGCAAGATATAGATCTTAGTAATGCACTCCTGCCCACCTGCTATTCGAGCAGATAAACGAAATAATGGGAAAATTATCCTGCTTAATATTATCGACATCCCGTATCAGCTGCCAACGTCCGAAGCGGAGGAATTTAAATTAGAACGAGAACTTAAGCTGGAGTATGTGCGACAAATTATAGAGTCAGCGGGATGTAAGGTGGAGATCACGGTACGCATTGCCCACCGCCTTTCCCATGCCATCGAACAGCTTGCCAACTCTAGGATATTGATTTTACTATAATGTGGGGCAAAAATGATGGGTTGTTTTAGGATAAAGAAAAAACCAAAAGCTATATGGTGCGAACAGTAACCTGTAAGTGGTTAAAGAACATGTGGAAACACATTTTGAAGATGTTATCATGCAAGTTAATGACCTTAAGACTGTCAGATCTATAATAACTTATTTGCTGGGGAGCAAGGAGGGAACCATTTACATGGTCCCAGCTTTCAGCGAAAAGGATAAAAAATCAACGCTAAGAAAGCTAAGATCTATTGTGAATAAATTTGACCGACAGAATCCTCTGGTTTACAGGAAAAACTATTGTCAATCAATTACAGCCGAAAATTTGCTACAAGAACGTATTTGAACGATATGTACAGTAAAACCTAGACAGTACTGGGGTTCTGATTCCATATCCTTTAGGAAGAAATTCCGGGGCTAGCAACTTGGCTCAAGGATGAAGCCGGCCGGTGTTTATTGCAAAAGTTGGTCTAGTAGAACAAGCTGTTATTGGTCAACTCACAGATAAGCCAAAGAATTGGATGGGAATTACTTCCTAGTTGTACTTTACTACTAACATAGAATGGGATTAAATTCTTGAATAGTTTCTTTAAACCTCAAGGCCTCTCATATCATGTCTTTTAGAGAGTGTTTGAATTTCAAGCTCCCCCAATCTCCTCTCCGAAACCAGCCATAATTATAGAATAGGTCTACCAAGGTTATAAGTACCGCCCAGTGCCTTGGTCCTTTCAAATTGATAATTCAGTCTCTCACTTTGAATTGGAATTCCAATCACTAAAAGTATTTCAGGCCAACCATAAAAAACTGTAAGTAGTTGATAATATTGATCTTACAGTAATTAATTTCCCGCCTATGGTGGCTTTGGCACGCTTTTTCCTACCTGACTACGTGAACGTGAACCAAAACAAAAAAAATAAACAATGACACTCATATTCTGGATTACACTCGTCACTTTCGGTCTCGCGATTTTCTGGGGACTGTTTAAAAGCATCGACTTTTTTGCTGAGATATAAACCCTAAAACAACAACACTATGATGGTATTACTCTTTCTAGCAATCGGAATGTTCGGGTACCTGTTTTACGTACTGGTGCACCCGGAAAAGTTCTAATTAGCATTTACATTCAATCAATAATCTAAATTTAAGATATCTATGGATACGCAATTAATTGGTATTGGCTTTATTTACCTGCTTACAATTTTGCTGGCCATACCACTCGGTAAATATATAGCGCGGGTTTACCGCGGCGATCATACTATGATGGATCCGGCCCTGAATCCGCTGGAGAAGCTGGTATATAAGATCGCCCGGATTACGCCCGGTCGTGAGATGAATTGGAAACAACATCTAGCAGCTCTGCTCACCATCAACATGATGTGGTTTGTCTGGGGGATGGTGTTGCTGGCAACCCAAAAAGGTTGGTTTTGGAATCCGGCTGAAATAGCCAATATGTCGCCGGACCTGACTTTTAATACGGTTATCAGTTTTGTGGTAAACTGTAACCTGCAACACTACTCCGGTGAATCGAGCCTGACCTACTGGTCACAGCTCGGCTTTATTACCTTTATGCAGTTTGTAAGTGCCGGTACCGGGATGGCAGCCGCGGCGGCAATATTCAAGGCTATTAAAACCAAGCAAGGGGAAAAGTTGGGCAACTTCTATCGCTTGTTTGTACGTAGTTGTGTATATGTATTATTGCCACTTGCTATTGTAGCCGGTTCAATTTTGGTATTAAATGGCTCCTCTATGACGTGGGAAGGGCCTGATACTATCACTACTCTGGAGGGTCACCAGCAGACTATTGCTAAGGGACCTGCCGCTGCTGAAATTGCTATAAAACAGCTGGGTACCAACGGCGGGGGATTCTTTGGGGCCAACTCTTCGGTTCCTTTTGAAAACCCTAATTATATTACCAATATCGCAGAAACCATGGCAATTCTGCTTATTCCCATGGCGATGGTGTTTGCTTTTGGATATTACACCGAAAAGCGAAAGCTGGCCTGGATATTCTTTGCGGTGATGACGGTTGGATACTTAGCATTAACAACCGCAGCTGTATCTGGTGAAATGGGAGGAAACCCGGCCATTGCACAAATGGGCGTTTCACAGGAGCTGGGCAGTATGGAAGGGACAGAAACCCGATTTGGTCCAGCAGCCTCTGCACTTTGGGCAACAGCCACCACTTCTACATCTAACGGCTCGGTCAACTCTATGCATGACAGCCTGATGCCCCTCGGCGGATTTGCCACCTTGATGGGTATGTTTATCAACGCTTTTTATGGTGGTGTAGGAGTCGGTTTTATCAACTTCTACGTTTTCGTGATCATCGCCATCTTTATTTCTGGGCTGATGGTAGGACGAACACCGGAGTTCTTGGGCAAAAAAGTGGAGGCCAAGGAGATGAAAATCGCCACCATCGTGGCCCTGCTGCATCCCGCTGTTATTCTGACCGGTACGGCTATTTCGGCTTGGCTTATTACCCATAATCCCGATTATGGCTGGTTGAATAATGCCGGATTTCACGGCTTTTCCGAGATGTTGTATGAGTTTTCTTCGGCCACGGCCAATAATGGATCCGGCTTTGAGGGACTTGGCGACAATACCCCATGGTGGAATATTTCCACAGGGATTGCACTTTTGCTAGGCCGGTATGTGCCAATCATCGGACCTGTTGCTATTGCCGGATATCTGGCTAGCAAGCAGTATGTGCCAGAAACAGCCGGAACGCTCAAACCAGATACGGCTACCTTTGGTGTCGTCTTACTTGCTGTAATTGTAATCATTGCAGCGTTGGCATTTTTGCCAGCATTAGTTCTGGGTCCAATCGGCGAATATTTCATGCTCTATTAATTTAAAAGGATATATAATACTATGAAGAAGCAACCAAAATTATTTGAACCTGCACTTGTTAGAACAGCTATACGGGAGGCTTTTGTAAAGCTGAAACCCAATGTGATGGCTCGTAACCCGGTAATGTTTGCGGTAGAGGTTGGGGCAGCTGTCATGCTGCTGGTAAGTTTAGCCATCCTCTTTGGTATGGTTGACCAGGGAAGCTTTGGCTATAACTTTTCCATATTTCTCATCCTGCTATTCACCATCCTCTTTGCGAACTTCGCAGAGGCTCTGGCAGAGGCGCGTGGTAAAGCTCAAGCCGATTCACTGCGAAAGACTCGACAGACGACTCCGGCAAAAATCCTCAAAGAGGACGGGTCGACCAAAACAATAAAATCTTCGGAACTCAAAAAAGGCGATATCTTTATCGCAGAAGAAGGAGATGTGATTCCGGCCGACGGAGAAATCATAAAAGGTCTGGCCTCTATTGACGAATCAGCGATAACTGGAGAGTCAGCGCCCGTGATCCGCGAAGCCGGTGGCGACAAGTCGGGAGTCACGGGAGGTACCAAAGTACTGTCCGACCGTATCAAGGTTGAGGTGACTTCTGATCCCGGGGAATCATTTCTGGATAAAATGATTGGCCTCGTAGAAGGGGCCGAGCGTCAAAAAACACCGAACGAATTGGCACTGAGTATTTTGCTGGCAGGGTTTACGCTGGTATTTCTGGTAGTGGTAGTAACACTACAGCCATTTGCCATGTATGCCAACACAGCCATTGCTATAGCTTCTCTGATAGCCTTGTTCGTATGTTTAATACCGACCACAATCGGTGGTTTGTTATCGGCTATTGGTATTGCGGGAATGGACCGGGCCCTGCAGGCTAATATCATTAGTAAATCAGGGAGAGCGGTAGAAACAGCAGGAGATATTGATACGCTGCTACTTGATAAAACAGGAACCATTACTATCGGAAATCGCAAGGCTACTAACTTTTATCCGGTTGATGGTGTAGATGAAGATCACTTTATCAAACAGTGTGTTTCCAGTTCGCTGGCTGATACTACGCCAGAAGGAAAATCCATTATTGAGCTTGCAAAAGAAATGGATAAACCTATTCCAGATCCGGATGAAGACAAGGTAGAATTTATCAAGTTTACTGCCGAAACGCGGAGTAGCGGAATTAACCTGCCGGATGGCACGGAGATTCGCAAAGGTGCGGTGGATGCGATCAAAGACCTGGTAGAAACGGCGGGAAACAACTTTCCTGATAACTTGGAAAAGAAAGCGGAAGAAATATCATCCGATGGGGGTACACCGCTAATTGTAGCCGAAAATAAGGAGGCCATTGGTGTTATTCAGCTTGAGGATATCATCAAAAAAGGTATCGAAGAACGGTTTGCTCGTCTTCGTAAAATGGGTGTTAAAACCGTGATGGTGACCGGTGATAACCCGCTGACGGCAAAATACATTGCCGAAAAAGCCGGGGTGGACGACTTCATTGCTGAAGCAACTCCTGAAGATAAACTCGAGTACATTAAAAAAGAACAGGCTGATGGTAAGCTTGTGGCCATGATGGGTGACGGGACCAATGATGCACCTGCACTGGCGCAGGCTGATGTGGGCGTTGCTATGAACACCGGTACCCAAGCAGCCAAGGAGGCCGGGAATATGGTAGATCTGGATAACGACCCTACCAAGTTGATCGAGGTTGTCGAGATTGGTAAGCAGCTGCTTATTACCCGGGGAACAATGACCACCTTTTCTATTGCCAATGACGTGGCGAAGTATTTCGCCATTGTTCCGGCGTTGTTCATCCTCGCGTATCCTCAACTGCAGGCGCTTAATATTATGAACTTGGCCAGTCCACAGTCGGCAATTTTATCGGCGGCTATTTTCAACGCCATTATCATTCCGCTGCTTATACCATTGGCGCTGCGTGGGGTTGAGTATAAACCGATGGGTGCCTCCAAACTGCTGGCTCGGAACCTGTTTATATACGGGCTTGGTGGTATAATAGCTCCTTTTGTAGGGATTAAACTAATCGACATTCTAATCAATTTGGTATAAAACTGAATCCTCCAAGGATCTGAAACCCTTGGAGGAATTAAATAATAATCTAATTTCTAAAATTATGAAGAACGAACTTTTAAAGTCATTTTTGCTAAGTGTTGTTTTATTGGGATTGTTTGCATTCGGTTACCCCTTTTTGATAAAAGGAGTAGCCATGCTGGGAACAAGTCATAACGGTGAAGGCAAAGTCGTCAAAGTTAATAACAAAGTGGTTGGCTACGAGCTGATCGGTCAGAAATTTACATCCAACAAATATTTTAACAGTCGGCCCGGAGGTTATGATGCAGCTGGAACCGGTGGTTCCAACAAGGGACCTATGGATCCGGATTACCTGGAAACGGTTCAGACACGTATCGATTCCATTTTGGCCCAAAATCCTGATATCACCAAAGAGGATATTCCCACAGATATGGTGACAGCTTCGGGCAGTGATCTGGACCCGCACTTTTCTCCACAGGCTGCTCACATGCAGATTCCACGCATAAGTAAGGTCCGGGATATTCCTGAGGATCGTCTGCGTGAACTTGTAAATAATCATGTAGAAGGCCCTGCGCTTGGCTTTCTCGGTCCGGATGAGCGTGTGCATGTATTAAAACTTAATGTAGCGCTGGATGAACTGGATAACGAGATGGGAACCCAAAAGTAAAAATAAAACCGGCGGTGGTATATGCGTACCAACCGCCGGTTCAAATGGTGCCTAAACATAATTATATGTCTAAACACACAAGGAGTTTTATTATGAACATTTCAATAACAAAGAACAAGTATCCTCTTTTACTGGTCACAATATGTATTACTATCGCAGGGCTTTGCAGTTTACCTGTAAAACAAGCCAAAGCGCAGGATGTTGATTGCAGTGCTGATTTTGTGAATCGCTACGTCTGGCGAGGGATCGACTTTGGAAAGTCAGCCAGTATCCAACCACATATTGAATTTACTTCTGGCGGATTTACCGCTGGCACGTGGGCTTCCTATGCCATAAGTCCTGTTGAGAACAGTACCGTCAGTGCGGCTGGAGCCTCTGAGCACGACTTGTATATAAGTTATTCCTTTGGAAATATTTCGCTTGGAGTGACCGACTATTACTTCCCCACCGGATCAGAATTTTTCAATTTCGATGACGACGGTGCGGGAGCGCACTATATTGAGCCCAACATCAGTGTTACAGGTCCCGCATCTTTCCCGATCACGTTTTACGGGGCGATTAATGCCTACAACGATCCTGACCAATCTATCTACTTGGAGACAAGCGTCCCCTTTTCTGTGGGAGGTACCGATATGTCATTTACTGTTGGGGGGGTGCCGGCGGAATCTGCCTATTACGGTACGACTAAAGCGGGTATCATCAACCTGAACCTTTCGGTGTCGCGGGAACTGGAAATTACCGACAAGTTTAGCCTGCCCCTGTTTGGCGGCTATATCCTGAATCCCTACGCCGAGCAGTCATACCTGGTATTCGGGCTGAGCCTGTAACGGCATACCCCAAAGCATCCGCCCCTTCTGAAGGATTGGCTCAGGGCGGATGTTTTTGGGATTAGTGCAAGAGGATATGCTACAAGATGCTGTAGCCTGATCTCTTAGTTCTAACAAAATAATTTTTAAAAATTACTTCCTGAACTATGTACCTGATAATTGTTGGGGCCGGCTCTATAGGCCGGCGTATTGTTGAACTTGCTACGCGAGATCATCACGAGGTGGTTGTTATTGAAGCTGATAAACAAACGGCCCGGGAAATGGCAAAAGAATTTGAGTGCCGCGTTTTACACGAGAAAGCAACCGAAGACGATATTCTTAAAAAAGCCGGCATTGCGGAGGCCGATGCGCTCATTGCCACAACAAACGATGACGCGGTAAACCTGACATCGGTATTAATTGGTCGCCAGTATGGTGTTCCCCGATTGATCAGCTCAGTAAGCGATCCGGATCATAAAGAATTGTTCCGCAACCTGACCGTTGATGCCGTTGCTGACCCTAATCGTTTACTTGGGGAGTACCTGTATAGAAATGTCGGGGAACCGGGCTTGAGCAACTTTATTCAGCTTCGTGGAGGAGCTGAACTTGGGGAAATAAAGCTGGATAAACATTCGTCCCTGGTCGGAAAAACGATTATGGATGCTCTGGAAGCTGGTCTAATCACAAACCATGACATAGTAGTAGCTATTTACAGGAAAGGGGAGTTGATTATACCTCGTGGCGATACGCAATTTGAAATTGGTGACACTGTAACTGTCCTATCAAAACGGGGGATTAGTAATGGTATCTATAGAACACTCCAACGGCAATAATTTGTTTGACATCCAAACGCTGGAAGGCAATACGTTTAAAGCTAAGCTTGCCTCATTAGAGAATAGAACACACACTGATTCCGACAGGTATACAATTGTAATTCCTATTAGTAATCCCGGTTCTTTTAAAGCGTTACTCCCGCCCGCTATTAAAGCATGTTACAGGCATAACGGGGTGTTACTATTGTTGCATGTACTCGGTGTTTCGGATCAGGGCAAAAAGATAGAAGAAGACAGATTGGATAGTGCAAAAACTTTGTTGCGGGAGGGCTTGCGGCGCGTGCGGGCTGCCGGCCTGGAAGCAAAACTGCTGATACGGATTTCGAATAACATCCCCGATGCCGTAATTCATGTTGCCAAAGAGCACCAAGCTTCTCTTTTGGTAATGGGATGGGGCGTAAAGAGTGAGCAAAATATAATGAATACAGCCGCTGTGGACCGAATCTTTGCGAATGTTGAGGGAAATATCCTGATTGGTGAACCTCATATACAATCAACGTTCAGAAAAGTAGTGGTCATGGTAGACGAACTCTCCCTGGTTGAGCCTGTATTGGAACATGCCTCTTACCTGTTACATGGAAGACATCAAGGGATTGTGTTGTTTCACTCCTTTAAGGGAGGTCCCTGGGAAACCGGGATTAATGACTATACGCATTCCCTCAACAAAGCTCTGCGCATATTTAAGCAGGATAATCCGGGATTTGAAGGAGAAATATCGCTCCGACATATTTTAGAAACTGAGCTCGAAAGCGGAGCGCTGGGCAATATACTCAAAAAACAAGCCCAATATGCTGATTGCGTGCTACTTGGAACCCGCAACGAGTACTGGGTCAAAAAAACATTCTTGGTAGATCGCCCAAATGTCATAACAAAAGCATTATCAAACCCCATCTTTTTGTCTCGGCCGGGAGCCCCGCCGAAGCCTTTATGGATGAAAAGGCTTTTTGCATCTTTAAAACAATATTGGGTATAAATGAATATATTTGAAAAATAGCTGAACAAATAGTTTAGCTTTTAGTGTATATGACTATCCCAAAATGGGAGAATCTATTTGTGATTATGGTAGTAGGAATGGAGTTTTTAAAAAAGAAATGGGTATTACCCCATTCAGATAGGCTTGAAAGGCTATATGGGTAATCAAATACGTGTTTGGCATGATATCTGTATAATTACTATACCGGTAATCATATTCTAAATATCTCAATGAACAAAAAAGAAACAGAGCTTAGGGAATCGGAAGTAGAGCGATTTTTAGAGCTCATCCGAAAGTCGCGACGTGGAAAGTTCAAGCTATATATCGGTATGGCTGCCGGAGTGGGGAAAACCTATCGTATGCTGGAAGAGGCTCATGAACTATTAGAAAAGGATGTAGATGTTAAGATCGGCATCATTGAAACACATGGCCGAAAAGAAACGGCAGAACTGACGGAGGGAATCCCGCGAATACCTATGAAAGAAGTATTTTATAAAGGGAAAGAACTCAAGGAAATGGACCTGGAAGCTATCAAATTGGATAAACCTGAAGTTATTTTAGTAGATGAGCTGGCTCACACCAATGTTCCGGGATCTAAAAATGAGAAACGTTGGCAAGATGTAGTTGAACTTCTTAAAAATAACGTTAATGTAATCAGCACTGTAAATATACAGCATCTGGAATCGTTGAATAATGATATTAAGCAGATCACCGGTGTTGATGTCAAAGAACGCGTGCCGGACACAGTGTTACAGATGGCCGATGAAATTGTAAATGTGGATTTAACAGCAGACGAACTGCTTGAGCGCTTGGAGGATGGGAAGATCTATGATCCATCAAAAATAAGTACTGCCTTGGAAAATTTCTTTATAAAGGAAAATCTGTTACAACTCAGAGAGCTGGCTCTTCGAGAAGCTGCTGGCCAGCTGGGCAGAAAAATTGATGCCGAGGTTTATGAAAAAGATACCATTACCGGCAATCGTATCATGGTTTGTATCAGTACAAATCCAGAGGGTGGCAAACATCTTATACGTCGCGCGGCACGCATGGCTTCGACGATGCGAGCAGAATGGACTGTAATGTATGTTCAGTCCAGAGAGGAAAGCAGCGATCGCGTTGACCTGGCCGATCAACGTTACCTTATCAATAACTTTAAAATGGCCACAGAGCTGGGAGCCGAAGTGGAAAAAAAAGAAGCTGATAATATTGCTGAAACTATCGTTGAATATGCGAAGGAGCATGATGTCCGATGGGTCATGATGGGGGCTCCTAAACGGACAATATGGAATAAATTGGGATTACGAACACTTACCGAAAAAGTGCTTCACCTGGTAGAAAACTTAAACATTGATTTAATCGTGGTATCACATAATGGGCATGAACATTAAAACTAAGCTGTATACAGGACTTGGGTTTTTAGCATTTCTGCTGGTCTTACTTTGGGGCAGTAGCTTGGTATCCGTAAATACACTTGCTGAAAATACCGTTGACATCATTCAGAACAACAGTCGGACAATTACCTACATGCAACATATGGAGCATACGATGAGTAAACTCCACAAGAAAAAAGTAAATATGTTGTCTGATACAGGCCGTTCTGCATCAACCAATGTGGATTCGCTGAAACGAATTTTAAAACGGGAGATGTCAAAACAAATGAAAAATTTTACGGAAACTGGTGAACCTGAGGCAAGCAGGGCGCTACGGGAGGCTCTTATGCAATACCTAGAACAATTTGACCGGTTTCGTTCACAAGAATCCCGAGGCATGAACGCTTATCAGACTATCACAAACAAATATGCAGAGATCCAAGAGCTGATTTCACAGATCACGTATATGAATCTCGATGCTATTGATCGAAAAAAGGATCGGGCTCAAGAAACCGCGTCACAAGTTATTTTATATATGACGATTATTGGTGCAATAAGTACGTTATTGGCACTGGTCCTACTCCTAAAATATCCCAACTATATTGTTAATCCGATCCGAGAGCTTATAGAGCGTATAAAAAATATTGCGGATCAGAACTATGACCAACGCTTGGAGTTTGAAACGGGAGACGAATACCAGGAGCTTGCTGAGGCCTTTAATACTATGGCTGTTCGGTTGCAGGAATACGATTCTAGTAATTTGGCCAAAATAAAGAGTGAAAAGAGACGTATTGAAGCTATTATTAATCAGATGAATGAGGCTGTCGTAGGACTTGATCATGAAAAAAATATCCTGTTTGTAAATTCAAAGGCAGAGGAGCTTATTGGGTTGGATCACGAGCAATTGGTTGGGCAGTATGCCCCTGATGTTGCATCAACGAATGATCTGGTGCGCAAGCTTATACAGGACATAATGAATAAGGAAGAGCATCAACAAAAAGATGATGAGAATTTAATAAAGATTGCTTCAGAAGATCGGCACATTTACTATTCGAAAGAGACCCTGCCGGTCCTCCTGGATGATGGTGCACAGGAAGATGACAAACAGATCGGGACGATTATTACATTAAAGAACGTCACCCATTTTCAGGAAATGAATGAGGCCAAGACCAACTTTGTGGCGGTGGTATCTCATGAGCTTAAAACTCCCATTGCCTCTATCAATATGAGTTTGCGGCTGTTAGAAGATGAGAGAGTTGGACCTTTGAATGAGGAGCAGGTCGACCTTATTGACAGTATCCGAAATGATACTAATCGGATGAAAAGAACGACGGCAGAACTTCTTGATCTTTCCAAAATAGAGTCCGGGAATATCCAACTAAATAGTCAGCCTGCCCACCCTTCTGACTTGCTTGACTATGCTTACGAAACTATGGTTATGCAGACAGACCAAAAGGGAATCGATATAGAAATTAAATGTGAGGAAGGATTATCTGCCGTTAAAGCCGATATGCAGAAATCAGTATGGGTACTTGTAAACCTAATTTCGAATGCTGTACGCTACACCCCGCCCGGCGGGCAAATAGTGTTAAA
Source organism: Fodinibius salinus (assembly GCF_008124865.1). Lineage (NCBI taxonomy): Bacteria > Pseudomonadati > Balneolota > Balneolia > Balneolales > Balneolaceae > Fodinibius > Fodinibius salinus. Next base: position 509,845 of record NZ_VNHY01000002.1, read on the forward strand.
AGCGGCAGATGAGCCTCGTGCCATTCGGTTTTCAGTTACTGACAATGGAAAAGGGATCCCCGAGGAATATCTCGGAAAAATATTCCAAAAGTATTTCCAGGTTTATGGTGACAAAAATGACAATGGGGGAAGTGGTTTGGGCTTGTCTATCGCCAAGGAGTTTATCAACGCACAAGGAGGAGAAATTGGCGTTGAAAGTGAGCTTGGTAAGGGAAGTACTTTTTATTTTACACTCCCCAAAAATAGAAATTCGAAAAAATTAAATAGTTATGAAGCATAACGTATTAGTTATTGATGATGAAGACCGTTTTCGAGAACTTCTTTCCAGAATAATTGGGCTGGAAGGATTTAATGTAATACAGGCAAAAAACCTCAAAGAAGGTCTAAAGGAACTAGAAAATAACTTTGTTCACGTGGTCGTGACGGACGTTAAGCTTCCAGATGGCAGTGGCATGCATTTGCTTGAAAAAGTAAAGCAGAAGTATCCGCTTATTGAGGTCATTGTTATTACCGCTTATGGCACTATCCAGGATGGAGTCAATGCCATGAAGCAGGGGGCTTTTGACTATATCACCAAGGGCGATGATGATGACAAAATCCATGTAATGGTAGAGCGTGCCGCGGAAAAGGCCCAGATGCAGTATAAGCTCCGTCATCTCGAACAACGCGTTGATGATAAGTATGGATTTAAAAGTATTGTAGGTGAATCGGAAGCCATCCAAGAAGCCGTTCGCATGGCAAAAAAAGTAGCGACGTCTGATATGAGTGTACTTCTCCAGGGAGAAACCGGAACGGGAAAAGAGCTTTTTGCTCAGGCTATTCATCAAGCCAGCCCCCGAAAAGGTGGGCCTTTTGTTGCGTTAAATTGCAGTGCTTTCCCCAAGGATATGTTAGAGTCTGAGATGTTTGGTTTTAAGGAGGGTGCGTTTACAGGAGCTAAAGAATCCAAAAAAGGGTTGATAGAAGAGGCCGATGGTGGGACACTATTTCTGGATGAAATTGGTGATATGGATATTGGTTTGCAGGCAAAACTGTTGCGTTTCCTTAAAAATAAAAAGTTTACTAAACTTGGTGAAACCGAAGAACGAACGGTTGATATTCGCGTAATTGCTGCTACGAATAAAGATCTAAAGAAGGAAGCCAATGAAGATACGTTTAGGGATGATCTCTATTATCGCTTAGCTGGGTTTGAAATTGATATTCCTCCACTCAGGGACCGGAAAAGCGATATCCCATTGTTGGCCAATTTCTTTCTAAAGCGTCTTAATGAACGGGTACGACGTATTGATGATGAGGCCATGAATCTGTTGTTATCTTATTCTTGGCAGGGAAATATTCGAGAACTAAAAAATATTATTGAACGATCTGCTATTCTTGCTGAAGGCGATGCCATAATACCGGAACTGTTGCCGCCTGAATTTCATGGCGATTCCTCTTTCAAGTCAGGCAATCCAAACTCATTAAAGGAGATGGAGCGTATTCATATTCAGAGAGTTTTAGAACAGGCTGAGGGCAATAAAACAAAGGCTGCCGAGATGTTAGAAATTGGGACAAGTACCCTTTATCGCAAAATAGATGAGTACAACTTATAAGGATATGTCATTATAGTATCCTACTCTACCCGGCGTCCCATTTTGGGAATAAGGTATCCCAAAATAATAACCAATTACCTACAGAGAATGTTGATCTATTTTGAAAACCTGGATTTATATCAAATGAAGCATGTTATTACCATTTTTAGAGTGGTCTTTCTCACTTTGGCATAGTGTTTTCATTATCATAGGATCGAACGTTTCTTTGTTGACATTATATATAAAAAATCACCCGCAATTTTAGTATGACCACATTTTTAAACTCGTATCGGGGGGCATCACTTTATGAAGTCAATGAGGTTGACCTTTCCGAAGGAGAAACGCTTGGTTCTAATCTGGCTGATCACGATATAGAGAATTTTTAAGTGGCATGCTTTAACTGGAATAGCGGTATTATGATAGCGACATTGGATAAAATCAAAAATCTATAATTGTGAGAATAATCAAGAATATGTTACAGCACCAGAAAGGTAACCAACCGATAAAGGGGCAGTTGTAGTAAGAATGAAGATTTGGGCTAAACTTGTAAATATATATCCAATTTCCTATCCATGAAAATACCTCATCACTGGAAGCAAAAGTGGCTTGAACTGCTCCGTCGCTGGGAAAAAATTAAAAGAAAGGTAAATCTTGAGTTCCATTATGTCCAGGATGATCTCTACGAAATAGATAAGGTGGCCCAACCGTATTTTCGAGCAATTACGGTTTTGCTTAGTCTATTGGTCATCGCCAGTATTCTCATACCTATTGCCTTTGAATTGACTCCAGAAGTAACGCGATTAAATGACCAAATAGAGATCTGGATCCTTGTTGGGTTTGTAGCAAACTTTGTTATTCGGCTTGTGCTTACTGGAGATCGATCTGTATTCCTGAGAAAACGCTGGTTCGAGGCCATATTATCGATGTTGTCACTGGTCGTGTTGACAGATTTAGGCCTGTCATTTATCCGTCTGGTTGACACCTATTTTTTAGGGATCGAAAATACTCGCGTGGCATTTATTAGATTTCTAAAAGGCTATCTGCTTTTGTTCGTCATAATTAAGTTTCTGCAATTTTTGCCGGAACTGCTTGACAAACAAAAAAATACGGCACGGTTCCTGGTATACAGCTTTCTTTCTCTTATTGCTGTAGGTGCATTTTTGTTGATGTTGCCGGGAGCCACGCAGGACGGTCTTGGCCTTCAATTTATAGATGCCTTGTTCACCTCTACCAGCGCAGTTTGTGTAACGGGTCTTATTGTGGTGGATACCGCAACGCACTTCACGTTGTTTGGTGAGGTGGTGATACTAACCCTAATCCAGCTTGGAGGGATTGGAATTATCTCATTTGCGACCTTTCTGTTTTTGTTTATAAGCGGTGGCTTAGGCGTAGGCCAGATGAACACTATTAAAGGTATGGTTGCAGAAAAAAATACCACTTTGGTGGCTTCAACGCTGAAACGAGTGGTGGGCTTTACGTTTGCTATAGAAGCCATTGGGGCCATTAGTTATTATCTCAGTTGGGATATCGAATTTCCAAACCACGGTCAGCGTATCTTATTCTCGGTTTTCCATGCCATATCGGCCTTTTGTAACGCGGGGTTTTCACTATTCACAAACAGCTTGGCGGATGGGGCGAATGCCACAAATATGGGGATCAATATAACTACGATGACACTTATTGTATTAGGCGGATTGGGATTTACGGTTATATGGGAGTTGATTCGCAAGAAAATTGAGAAGAGTCGCTGGCAGAAACGCTTATCCATCCATACCCGAACGGTATTGGTTACTACAGTTGTACTCATAGTAGCGGGTGCCGGACTCATATTGTGGATGGAGTGGAATAAAACACTAGCGGGATATCCTTTCGGAGATAAACTAATGCTTTCCTTTTTCCAAAGTGTTACGACCCGAACGGCTGGGTTTAACACCTTAGATACCGGTGCCATCGGTATTTCTGCAACATTGATTATGATGATTTTTATGCTCATTGGGGGATCTCCGGCCTCAACAGCCGGGGGAATCAAAACCACAACATTCGCCGTCCTTATGCGGTCTATTACCATGACCATTAAGGGCTACAATCGGATGGAGCTATTTAATCGTACGATTCCCACCTCGGCTATATTCCGCGCGGTAACGGTCCTGTTGCTTGCTTCCTCGTGTATTGGTGTAAGCACTATCTTGCTATCTGTGGTGGAAGATCATGCATTTCTGGATCTGTTATTTGAAGAGATTTCTGCTTTTGCTACCGTGGGCCTATCTCGGGGAATAACCGCTGAGTTAAGCGGCTGGGGGAAGTTTATTATTGTGGTTTCCATGTTCCTGGGCCGTGTCGGTATTCTTACGTTTATGGTGGCTTTTGCCAATCGCATGGATACCCATAAGTACGAGTACCCGGAAGAAACAATTATGGTCTCTTAATTTTAATGAATAACAGTATCTATTATAAAACGATGAAATGAATTGCATTTTGCAGTTATCGGTATTGGGGTCTTTGGCAGTGCGTTGGCCAAAAAACTTTCCGAGGAAAGAGCCTATATCATTGCTATCGATAATGACATGGAGGATATTAATCAAGTCAAAGAATACGTCTCAGATGCTATTTGTTTTGATGCCACCGATCAAAATCTTTTAGAAAGTAAGGGATGAATCCCGCCTAGTTTACTAAACTAACTGTTTTGAATATGCAAAGTGATCCAACTTTTAAAGAGGTTGGGTACAACCACGTAACATATGATCAAGTGACTATAAATTCAGAAGAGGCTCTTGTAATTACTGGATCAAAATAATGTTGGGAGACCTCATATGACTTTGTCACACAAGTAAATTAGTAGTATGAAATACGTTAAGCTAACAATAGTAAAAAATTCTGTTGTCCCTATGTTGTCCCCGAAATTTTAAATAGGATGTTCTAAATGATTTCGTCTAAATAAATAAGCCGCTAACTCTTTGGGAGCTAGCGGCTTATCGTTTTGCGATCCGGACGAGACTCGAACTCGCGACCTCCTGCGTGACAGGCAGGCGTTCTAACCAACTGAACTACCGGACCGAAAATGCAAAATCTTAAAATATGGTCAGCAAATTAGCAGAATGTCGCTAAAATTACGACTTTTTACCAGCTGAAATGCCAGACCAATGAGAGCCCAAATATAAGGATCATATGGGACAACTGTCAAGAAAGAAATGGTCTATTTTTGTATTATTGATTGCCAAGTTCAATTTAATTACTATGACGTATAAAAGTTAAAACTATTAACGCTATGTATCGTCCCAAATTTGTACAGGTTTCGCATGATATCAGCGTATCGGTTAAGCCGATGTACCTCGAAGAGGAATCAAATCCGCTGATATCAAAACATGTATTTGCCTACTTCATCACTATTGAAAATATAGCTGACCAGAAGGTGCAGCTTCTTAAGCGGCATTGGCAGATACATGATTCCAGTGGAAAGGATCATCAAATTGAGGGGGAAGGGGTCGTAGGCAAGCAACCGATGATTGAACCTGGTAGTAATCATCAGTATAATAGCTTCTGTGTGCTCGATTCTTACCAAGGGAGTATGAGCGGTTATTATATAATGGAACGTGCCGATGGGGAGGAGATCAGCGTGCAGGTACCGGAATTTATACTTGTTTCGCACTTACTGAATTAAAAAAATAGAGAGCCGTAAGTATCAGTTACGGCCCTCCGTCGGGATGGTGATGGGATGTATTAGGGATACATCACTTTAACTAAATTAATAGAATACTATTGCATAATATTTTTGAGACCATTAGCTAAACGCTGGTTACTTTTCTTCAAATTCTACTTTATCAAATGTATTTGCTATAGAAATCGTTCCACTTTATTAATGGAAATGTCTCAAAATACTTTAAACGTTGTGTAGAGACCCTGGATAACCCAACCAATTGTTAATGAAGAAAAATCTTGAAAAATTAGCGTTAGAGGGAGTTGCAGGCAAATGGCAACCAATGGTAGTATTAGCAATTATCATTTTAATCTTTTTGCTACCCCAGGTAGGAACAGCCCAAATGTTTTCTATGGGAGATGACAGTCCCCAATATGTAAAACCACAAAATGAAGTATATGCCGGGTTGGAATTGATGAGTGTGAGCTATCGTGGAACAAACTCCGCACAGCCAGACCGCGGATTGTTTTCTTTCAACGGTTCTGTTATTCGGTTGGGTTATCAATCGCCTACGGTTGACTTTTCGGTTGGAAAAGGTGGACCAATCACCGGAATTAATGATGTTTCTTATTTTGATATCGGGGGAAAGTTAAATTTCGGTATTCCATTGTATCGTTCAAAAGCATTTGAGGTGCAACTACCCTTTCGGCTTTTATCGCGATATACGGTGATGAACAGCAGTAATTTTGTGCAGTCCCTTTTTAGCAGGTTTAACTTCGGGAGCTTGGCCGGAGGAATTGGCACAAAGCTGATTGTGCGTCCCACAGAAAATATTCGTATTGATTTGGGAGCAGTACCCAGCTATGGGTTTGCATTTGCATCCGGTGGACTTTTCGGAGGTAGCCTTACATCTATAGCGGGCAAAAGCCGCTTATATTTTGACGGATTGTTTGGTAATTTAGGGCTAAGTGTAGGATACAATTATGATTTTCGAAATTATGACATTGATGATGAAGTGTATGACTACCGGATGAATGGGCATGTTGTTCTACTAGGTATGACCTTTTAGCAATTATTATGAAAAAAGAGACATTACTTTTAGAACTAGAAAAACTCGTTGAACAGGCTGGCTATACCATCCGCAAGGAAAAAGGAACATTTCGCGGGGATTCTTGCGTAATGGAAGGACAAAAATTAGTGGTGCTTAACAAGAAAAAGCCTCCCCAACAGCAAGTGGGGTTGCTGGCACGTATCCTAAAGGACAAAGAACTGCGAGACATTTATATAAAGCCGGTAGTGCGTAAGCAACTCGAAAAGCTGTGGCAGCGCTTCGAAAAATTTAAAGACAGCGAAATAGAAGAAATGGATATCACTCTCGAATAATGCAATTAACATTTTTAGGTACCGGTACATCTATGGGCGTGCCCGTGGCCGGGGGATTTGGAAAAGAAGAAATTGACGGGGATCCTCGAAACACTCGTTGGCGGTGTTCGGCTTGGCTACAGACTGAGAAAAGTTCAATTATTATTGATACCGGGCCGGAATTTCGGCTGCAAACGTTGCGATCGGGTATTAGTGCCGTTGACCTGGTTCTTGTTACCCACGAGCATATGGATCATATAGCTGGACTGGATGATTTGCGTCCGTTTTGCTACAAACAGGGGCAGAGTATTCCCGTTTATGGAAGTAAAGAATGTTTGGAAGCCATCCGCCGCCGCTTTGAATATATGTTTGGCCCAAATCGCTATCCCGGTGCCACTGATATTGATCTCAGGAATATAACAGATTCCATTCATTTTCGGGATGTGAATATTACGCCACTTCCCGCTATCCATGGCAAAGTTAACGTGCTTGGTTATCGTGTTAACGATGTATCTTATCTTACGGATGTGAAAGCAATTCCTGATAAAACCAAACAAAAGGTTCGTGGTTCAGAGATATTGGTATTAAGTGGTCTCCGTTGGAGGCCCGAACATCCCACACACATGACTATTCCCGAAGCAGTGGATATTGCAGATGAACTGGATATTCCGCAGACCTATCTGATTCACATGAATTCATATGTGAATCATAAGTCCACAAATGAGCGGCTTCCTGAGCATGTGCAACTGGCTTATGACCAGTTAGTGGTAGAGGTGTAATACAACATCAACATGGATCAAGCAGATTATTATATCATTGCGCACTTCTGCTAGACCCGGTCTGTCTATGTTCTAGTGGCATTACAGATACTTTTTCAACTTCTCGTCTTCATCCAGCTGGTTGACGATTTGTTTAACGTCCTGGGCTTCATTGAGGTTACATACCAAAATAGCATTGTCCGTTTGGACGACAGCCAGATCTTCAACTCCTGCCAAGGCCACAATCTTGTCTCCGTTGCTGTGAATGAGATTATCCGTGGACTCCGTAAGTACGGTTGTGTCTGATTGGATCACATTACCGTCTTCATTTTTTTCCCGGAGGTCATAAACGGCCTTCCAGCTGCCCACATCATTCCATCCGAACGTTCCCGGTATTACATAAACCGTATCGGATTGTTCCATAATACCATAGTCAATGGAGATCGAAGGACAACCCTGATAAAAATCATGTATGGCTTGCTGTTGATCCGTAGATGTAAGAGCCGAAGAAAACTCTTGTGCCTGTTTACCCACAGAGGGCAGGTGTTGATTAAATTGGTCGAGAATGGTAGAGGTTTTCCAGATAAACATACCGCTGTTCCACAAGAAATTGCCTGAGTGGATAAACTGTCGTGCAGTTACTAAATCTGGCTTTTCCCTGAATTGGTTCACCTTTTTAATTTCACGGCCATTGTACTCTTCAGATTTATCTTTATCAAATTCAATATAGCCGTAACCGGTCTCAGGGCGATCAGGTTTGATACCGATAGTAACCAGTGAATCATCGGCCTGTGCTTTGGCTTCAGCTGATTTAAGAGTATCTATAAATTCATCGGGTTCTGTAACTTGATGATCTGCAGGTAACACCATCATGGTTCCGTCAGAATCCTGCTCGTGAATAAGTGCAGCGGCCAAGGCCACGCAGGGAGCGGTATCTTTTGCTACCGGTTCACCTACAATGTTTTGCTCGGGTACGTCTGGTAGTTGGTCTTGTACTAAGTCCACATATTTTTGATTGGTGATAACCCAGACGCGGTCAGCTGGAATCAGTGAATTAATACGATCCACAGTAGCCTGGAGCATTGTTTTATTCCCAAATATATTTAAGAATTGCTTGGGTTTGGCGTCGGTACTCCGAGGCCAGAAACGAGTGCCGGATCCACCGGCCATTATAACGGCATGTAACATAATATCAGTTGATTATATGAGTGACGTTGGAAATTAGCCAAAATCATGGAAAGAGTGAAAGTAATAATAGTTTATGGAGTTATGGTTCTATTTTGGCTATATAGGTTGTCCCGAGAAAAGTTAATCTTCCACTTCTGCTGCAGCAGAAGTGCGATCAACTTTTGAAAGGGTAAAGCTAAATGTAGATCCGATATCCGGGGTGCTTTCAATGAAGAATTCTTCGCCATGAGCTTCCATAATATGTTTTACAATGGCCAGTCCTAAACCTGTGCCGCCCTTCTCCCGGGAACGCGACTTGTCAACACGGAAGAATCGCTCGGTTACCCGGTCGATAAACTGTTGATTAATGCCAATACCGGTATCTTCAACATAAACCAGCATACGGTCTTCATCTTTAGAAAATGATTTGGCACCAACAGTAACACTGCCACCTGGTTCGTTATACTTAATGGCATTTTCAATAAGATTAATAAGGACCTGTTTTATTTGGTTACGGTCGGCATTGACGAGCACACTTTTCGAAAAATCTTCAAACTGTAGGCTAACATCTTCTTTCTTAGCTTTGTACTGGAGGTTTTCAACGACTTCTTTTATAACATTTCGCAGGTAAATATCTTGCACATCTGACTTAAGCTCACCGGTTTCGAGTTTGGATATTTCCATCAGGTCTTTGGTGAGATAGATGAGCCGATTGACGTTGCGCATAGCCTTTTTCAGGAACTTGCGGTTGACCCCGTCATCGTCAATCGCGCCGTTAAGCAATGTTTCAATAAATCCCTGAATAGCAAAAATGGGGGTCTTTAGCTCGTGTGAAATATCTCCTATAAATTCTTTCCGGTAGTTTTCGATGCGGTTGAGCCGCTGTATTTCTCGCTCTACCGTTTTGCTGGCCCTGATAGATTGCTTAATAAGAAAGTCCAGTTCATCACGTCCATCAGATTGAATATTATCATAATCCTGGAAACGCTTACGGGCAATATTTCGATTAATTTGGTTAAGCTTTTCGAGCCGCGAGAACTGAAGTTTGTAGATGATACCATAAATAATGCCAAAGCTACCTACGATCAATAGCACATTGACGAGTAGAGAATTTTGTAACGTACTGTTGAAGAAGAAAAAATCCAGAAGTGCCGCAAGGAGTCCAACCAGCAGTGCAGAGAAGAGGGCACTCCTGAAGGCTAATCGAGATGATTTTTTAAATGGCTGTTTTTTCATTCCTTAAATCGATATCCAACCCCTTTAACAGTTTCAATATATTCTTTGCCCAGCTTTTCGCGGATTTTACGGACGTGTACATCTACGGTACGGTCAACCACGTAAACATTGTCGCCCCAAACGTGGTTGAGCAGGGTTTGTCGATCCATCACTTTGCCTTTGCGGCTGGCTAAAAAGTAAAGCAGCTCAAATTCTTTGCGGGGCAGCTGGTATTCTTCTTCGCCTTGCGTAACAATATAGCGGTCTTTGTCGATGATAATATCATGTACGTCAATCTTATTTGTCATTTCTTCAGTTTCTTCAAACCGACGCAGTACCGCTTTGATGCGTGAGATAAGTTTGGTAGTACTGATAGGTTTGGTAATATAATCATCGCCGCCTTTATCGAGTCCTTCGATTTCCGTTTTTTCATCACCTCGGGCCGTAAGAAAGATGATGGGTGTATGCTTAAGCTGGGCATCATCACGCATACGTTCTACAACTTCCATCCCGTCCATTTTGGGCATCATGATATCCAACAACATAAGATTGGGGTTATGTTTCCGGGCCATCTCAATACCCTCTTTGCCGTCTTCGGCTTTGAGGACATCAAATCCTTCTTTATTAAGATTATATTCAATTAGGTCCAGAAGATCTTGTTCGTCATCAACTACTAAGATGGTTTGTTGGTCAGGCACAGGCTGTTAATTTATTGCAATGTTTAATTTAAGATAAGGAAAATGTTACTGAAGCTTTATGTGACATATACTACGAAGCCCCCTCCAAAAATCAAACCGAAGACCCGTTAAATAATTGTTATTTCTTTTGGGATGACAACGTTTTTTATGATTTTGGGTTAATTAATTTATGGCATATAATTCTCGTTATTTAAGTCTGATGGAGCTATTGACTATCAGTTCTATAAGTCTATTAGTGGTAAATTAAATTGTTATGAAAATAATAATCGTTGGCGCAGGACAGGTGGGAATAAGTGTGATGGAAGATCTCGGTGATAACCATGAGATCTCCGTGATTGATAAAGATGCCAGTAACCTCGATCGTATACCGTTTGAAGTTGATGTGACTGCTGGAAATGGGCTTGAGGAAGAGGTATTAAATTCTGCCGGAATAAAAGAGGCTGAAATTGTGCTCTCAACGACCTCTGAAGATCATACCAATGTTCTTATTGGTAGTATGGCTAAACTTCTAACGGATTGTTTTACGATCGCCCGTGTATCTGATCCATCGTTTGCAAATATCTGGGATACGAGAGAAGGAGCATTTGGAATTGATGCGATGATTGACCGGTCAAACTTAACAGCAAAGCAAATTACAGATCTTATCTGGTTCCAGTCCACCCGACAAGAGTCAATTAATGAAGAATTATATTGCCAGGAGAAGGTTAAAATGTCAGAATTCAGATTGGAAAGTGACAGTGAACTGATTGATAAAACAGTTCAGCAATGTGATAAATATCCCAAAATTAATATTGTTGGAGTTTTTCGAGATGGTGATTTTAAGATAGCATCAAACGATACTTCTTTTGAGGAAGGGGACCGTATTACGGCATTTGGATCTCCTCAAGAAGTGGATGCATTTGGTATATCGATAGCATCGGCGGAGATGAAACCAGTGCAAGATACATTTGATATTCTAGGTGGCGGTGATATTGGTTATCAAACGGCCCTTTTATTAGAGGACACTCCATTGAGTATTCGTATCTTCGAAAAAGATCCCGAACGAGCCCAGTTTCTTTCTGAACATCTTTCCCAAGCGATGGTACTACAGGCAGATATCACCGAGCGTTCGGTTTGGGAGGAAGAAAATATACCTCAATCTGATATTCTACTGGTTTCCACAGGTGATGATGCCATAAATGCATTGGTGACCTTGATAGGCCAAGAATACGAAACCCCGCGTTTGGTAAGCCTTGTTCAAGGATATCAGTATTTATCACTGTTTGAATCATTGGATATAACGCGGGTGGTTCACCCCAGAGAAGTTGTTGCTTCTAGCATAACCAATTATATACAAGATAGTTATACAAGAAACTTAACCGAGTTGGAACATGAAACTGCAGAGATCTTTGAGATAAAAATTGATGCGGAGAGCCAGGTTTTGAATCAAACTATTGAAGACGTGAAAAAAAGCATTGCCCAACCTTTCGTTGTTGGAGCAATGGTCCGACAAAACCATACCATTATTCCCAAGTTGGATACCTCCATAAAATTGGGGGACCAGTTTGTTATTCTGACAACTGGGAAAGCTGAAGATATGGTGGAGAAACTATGAGAAAACAGGTTGATCTATTTTGTGTCTTAAGCCTGTTTGGGGCGATATTAAAGTGGCTTTCGGTTCCACTTAGCGTGCCATTTATCTATTCGATATTTGGTCGTGAAAATCCGTTGGTCTTTTTGATACCAATAGCGGTATCATTGATAGCTGGTCTTTTACTGGAGCGACTTGATAGCAATCCCCAACTGGGTTTGCGGGAAACCTTTTTGCTAGTATCATTAAGTTGGTTAGGAGTTGCTTTGGTTGGGGGACTGCCTTATGTGTTGGCTGGAGCAGGAACAGTAGCTAATCCTGTTAATGCTTTGTTTGAAAGCATGAGTGGCTTTACTACTACAGGTGCTACGGTAATGGCCTCTATTTCATTTGGTACACATAGTCCTGAACTTATGTTCTGGCGTCAAATTACACAGTGGCTTGGCGGCATGGGAATAATCGTTCTTGGGATAGCTATTCTTCCCCGGTTATCTGTAGGGGGATCAGAATTAATTGAGGCTGAAGCTCCGGGTACGCAATTTGATCGAATTACACCACGTATTGTTGAAACAGCAAGGATTTTATGGTTACTCTATGTTATCCTTACAATAATACTTGGGATTTTACTTTATGGATCTCATTTAGTTGGTTTATCTCCCCAAATGGACTTTTATAACGCGGTAGCCCATGCGTTAACGACTATGCCTACCGGTGGATTTTCACCAGAAGCTAAAAGTATCGCTGCCTTTTCATCAACAGTGCAATGGATAATTATTCCATTCATGTTTATGGCGGGAACCAACTATGCCTTAATGTGGAGAGCATTTACCGGTAGTCCCAGGAAGCTGTATCGAGATACTGAATTTATCTTCTATAGCCTTATTCTCGTTTTTACAACAGCGATAATATTTGTGATGGTTTCGGGGAACACTTTTGAGAAAACACAGGATGCCATCCGCCATAGTTTATTTCAAGTATTGACGATTGTAACGACAGCCGGATATGCAAGTCATGATTTTAATACATGGAACTCGATGGCAAAAACACTCTTGTTTATGATGATGTTTATCGGAGGCTGTGCCGGGAGTACTGGGGGTGGCATTAAAGTTTTCCGCTGGATTGTCACCATAAAAATGTTCTTTAAGCAGCTCTTTACAACTATTTATCCACGCGCCGTTCAATCTATCAGGGTTGGTGAAAATATTATTAAAAATAAAACGGCCCGGCGTGTTACAATAATGATTCTGCTATATATAGTTACCTTTTTGATAGGAGCATTGATTATAGAGATAGAATCGTACCGCATTGGTCTTGATCTCGAAACGCTGGAAATAATGAGTGCATCCGCAGCTTGTATAGGAAATATTGGACCGGGATTTGGAATTGTAGGACCAATGAATAATTACCTAGCCTTTTCGCCGCTTTCAAAAACGGTAATGGTATTTTTGATGTGGGCTGGACGCCTCGAACTGTTTACCCTTTTTGTAATATTTATTCCCCAATATTGGCGGAATTAGTAGAAGTGATTTGTATGACTAAATACAGAGGAGTACCCTCTGTATTTTCAGTTAGGTGTCCATTTGAGATAGGACTTTTTTAACTAATTTCTGTACATCTCCATCAACAGATTCTCCCTGGGCTGCTAATTCAACAGACTCTTCAGCATCTCGCTTTTTAAAGCCAAGCGACTGAAGCGCCGAAACGGCTTCTTCTTTGGTATTGTCTGATATACTGGAGCTACTGCTTGGCTGATAGGTAGCATCAACCATTTCAGACATTTTATCCTTGAGTTCTAAAATCATACGTTGGGCGGTTTTTTTGCCAATCCCCTTAATTTTCGACAGGGCAGATTTATCCTCTTGGACAATAGCACCTGTAATTTCCTGGGCCGGCAGTCCGGAGAGAATGGTAAGTCCGAGTTTTGGCCCCACCCCTTTGACTGTTATTAATAACTCAAAAAGATCTTTTTCATTTTGATCCATAAAGCCGAACAGCCGCTGGTCGTTGTCGGTAATATGATGATAGACGAGCAGTTCCACTTCCTCACCTTCAGCGGGTATCTTTTCTAATGTTTGAGAAGAAATTTCCAGCTGATATCCCACATCACGAACATCAACAATAATTTGTTCAGTTGATTTAGCATGGATCGTTCCATTAAGATATGCAATCATGTCTTATCGCTTAAATTCACAAGAAGTTTAAAAAAAGTATTTTGAAATAAGTACTACTGCGCCAAATCTTTCCAGCACAGGTTCAGGATGTTGTAATTAGTAGCCCTATTTTATTTAATTCGATCAGGATTATTGGCAACAAAATTTTCCCAACTTCCATTGCTGTTATTTTGGTGTCGTTTATTTCCGGATGTATTCTGGCTTTGGATACCATCTTTTTTCATGATATGACACCAGGCTATGGCCAAGGCGTCTGTGGCATCATTTGATAGTTTTTCATCCGGCAGTGAAACAGTCTTTTTTAGCATAAAGGCTACCTGTTCTTTGCTGGCATTTCCATTTCCGGTAATCGATTTTTTGACCTGCTTGGGATAATATTCGGTAACAGGCAGCTCGTTGTCGGTAATGGCGAGCATGGCAGCTGCCTGGGCACGCCCTAATTTAAGCATAGCTAGCGGATCTACCCCATATACCGGTGTTTCAACAGCGCAGGAGGTAGGGTTATTAGAAGCAACTATTTTTGATATTTTTTCGAAGATATACTGTAGGCGATCTGCGTGGTCATCCATATTTGCCATGGTCAGCGTATCGCAGCGCAATGCTTTAAGCTGCCCTTTTTCTTTTGTAAGTACAGCATAGCCGGTGGACCTAGAACCCGGATCAATGCCCAAGATGATATCAGACATATATAAGATAGCTAATGTAACTTTCTTAAAATATAATGCATTCCCCGCTCCATTACATCCTTAAAGTAAAAAACCCCGAAGAATCATCAGTCTCCGGGGTTCAAGGGTATCTATGCTTAGAAGCCTACTTTGTGTAGGTACGTGTGTTACTACGTTTCGTAGTCATCAAATAATGTACAATCTGATTGTGAGCAAACTTTGATGCCAGTGTTAAGGCTGTGTTACCGTCGCTGTCTTGGATAGAGTCATCCCCACCGCGCTCAATAAGCTTCCTAACTATATAAAATTGACCTGACTTGGCTGCTATCATTAACGCCGTCATGCCATTTTTATTTTGCTTGTTAATATTTGGATTATGGGAAAGAATAATTTTTAATATCCGTGGATTACCAATTCCCGCAGCAACCATTAAGGGCGTATTGCCATTATGGTCAACCGTATCAATATCCATATCTTCGGCAAGCAGAATGTTGATGCTTGTATAGTCAATGGTGCGGATAGCCGTAAAAATATTATCGGCAATTTTTGGGATGTCAGAATTAGCCTTGGGAGCTGTTACAGCCAGTATCGAGATACTGAATACCAATAGTAATCCCTTTAGTGTTTTCATAATTTTCTAAGAATTTGAGAGTAAATGTTAAGTAGCGTTCAGGCAGGTATTAGGCTGTCTTGAATGCATCCAAAGATACGGACTTAGAGCAAGAAAAGTTGCAGTAGAGAGTGAGCTTGTATAAAAACAGAAAGGATAAATGGGAAAATCCAAAACCCCTAAAAAAGTAATAACCCAGGGCATGTGTTTTTAAAAAAATTCGCCTAATATAAGTGTAGTACAGATTAGTTTAGACAGTAAGGTCCAAGGGTTTATGAAGAATTAATGAAGATTGCTTTTTATTGTGCTAGTCACGTCAATGAGGCATTGTAACTAAGAGCAATTGATCGTTTTTATTAGTCGTTTCTCTCAAATGAATCGATCCGTGAAAAATAATTTTGGGCGGCCTCTTTTGCTTTTGGAGCAAGTAGAATTGCGGAGATCATCGTAGGGATTGCCATCAGGGCAAACATACCATCGATAAGATCAATGACAGCGCCGATAGAAGCTACAGACCCAAAGATGATGGATCCTACATAAAAGTAATTGTACCAGTGTTTATACTTTGCACCAATCAAGAAGCCAAGACACTTGGTGCCGTAGTAAGAATAGGTGAGCATAGAACTAATAGAGAAAAAGATTACGCAAATGACGAGCAGGTAAGTTCCAACAGTTGGCAGGGCTTCGTTAAAAGCATTTAGGGTGAGCGTTACGCCGTTGGCTTCGCTGGATTTCCAGACGCCGGTAACCAAAATGGCCAGGGCGGTCATGGTACAGGTGATTATAGTATCGATGGCAGGACCAAGCATAGCTACTAATCCTTCACGGACAGGTTCTTTGGTTTTTGCCGCGCCGTGAGCCAGTGCTTCGGTACCTAAGCCCGCTTCGTTAGAAAACACCCCGCGTTGAATACCAATCACAATTAGAGATCCGACAATACCGCCAAACATGGCATCACCATTTACGGCGCTGGGCCTCACATGTGCACCGTTAAAAGCATCAGTAACAATAAGTTTTAAATAGTAGGGAATTTGTTCAATGTGGATAGCCAAAATTGCAATTACGCAACCTACATAAATGACGACCATTGTAGGAACTACACGAGCTGTTACTTTGCCGATGCGGGTAATACCGCCGAAAATTACAATCGAAACTATAATTACCAGTATGAGTCCGGTAACGAGGTCACCACCCATGTGCGCATTGGCAGTTACCCATCCTTGGGGGATATAAATAGTATCGCGCAGAATTTGTGTGAGCTGGTTAGCCTGGAAAATAGGCAGCGGACCAAATAGGCCGGCAATGGCAAAAAGAACACCCAGAGGCTTAAAGAGGTATGACCATGATTCTCCCCAGGGTTTAGTTAGTCCTTCCCGTATCACATACATCGGCCCACCCTGTATCTTGCCGGCTGAATCCTTACCCCGATATAAAATGGCAAGTGTACAGGTAAAAAACTTGGTGGCCATTCCCACAAAAGCACTTACCCACATCCAAAGGAGGGCGCCGGGTCCACCCATAAAAATAGCTACGGCCACGCCGCTGATGTTGCCCATTCCTACTGTAGCAGCCAGCGCACTGGACAATGCCTCAAAGTGGTTGATATCACCGGGATCATTAGGGTCATCATATTTGCCCCGAAGGATATTTAGTGCATGCTTAAGGTATTTAAAGGGTGCAAAACCGGAATAAATTAAAAAGAAGAGTCCACCGCCAACGAGCAAATATACCAGCGGCATACCCCACATAAAATTAGAAAACGCACTTAAAAATTGTTCAACTTGTTTCAAAAGAACCTCATATTATTTTGAAAATATCATTCGGCGCGACAAAAATAGATGAAATCTGTGGCAGGGGGCTTTATATCAGCCTTCCTAAGTAACTTGGCAATTTGGGCCCTGTGGTGCTGTCCGTGAATAATCACATGATGTAAGATATCTGACATCATAGTCTCGTAAGGCATACCTTTGGAATTGCTGTACGAGATTTTCCCATCCAATTCGAGAGACTCAGAATTGAGAAGTTGCTTCCACTGAGCAGAAAGAGTTTTAAGCTTTTGAAGCGCAGCAGCCAAACCGTATTCGGGCCATACGGCAAGATCATCAAGTGGTTTTTGTTTTATCCGTCGATACCAAAGCTCTTGTGCGCCCGCAATGTGAGCAAAATATTGGATAGACTGTTTGCTGTCATTAAACTCCAGATGTTGCTGCAAGCAGAGCAAAATTTGTTCATTGCCCCACATATCGTAATTAAATAGCCGGAGCAGACGCTCTTTCGAATTCATGTTCATTAATTTAGGATGCCGTTTAATGAAGGTCTATAATACCCCTAATTATACAAATTTTGAAGTAGAGTACAGGCAGAGTATTTTAAACATTAAAACAGCAATAAATACCGCAAGTTTAATCTATGCTTTTAGCGCTCGACATTGGTAATACGAATATTGTGATGGGGATATCACATAATGGGGATTGGGTTCACAGGTGGAGAATACAAACAGATGCCGATAAAACGGCCGATGAGTATTATGTACTTTTTAGTAACCTATTTACAGAATCCAACTTGTCATTTTCAGACTTGGATCAAATTATTATTAGCAGTGTGGTTCCTCAATTAACGCAGACCATTAATGAGGTTCTTATCAACTATGCGGATACTACACCGTTGGTGTTGAATGGTGATGTAGAAACTGGCATTATTTTGGATACTGATAGTCCCGATACAGTTGGTGCCGATCTCATAGCGGATGCCGTTGGAGGATATGCCTTGGTCGAAAGTGATTGTATCGTCGTTGACTTTGGAACGGCCACCACGGTTATGGCTGTTGAGCAGCCCGGCAAGTTGACAGGCGTAGCTATTTGTGCGGGACTAAAAGTGACTATTGATGCACTTGTTGGTAAGGCAGCGCAACTTTCGCAGATACCCTTGGAACCACCCCCTCAAGTTATTGGTCAAAATACCATGGAAGCCATGCAGTCCGGTCTGGTTGTAGGACATCTTTGTATGGTTGAAGGGTTGGTTGGTCGCATGGAAAAGGAGCTTGAGGCGAACTCAATAAAAGTGATAGCCACCGGTGGACTAGCAGAAAAGATTGGTCCCTATACTGATATTTTTGATGTCATTGATCCTATGTTGACACTGGATGGATTGCAAACGATTATGAATCGACAGTAGCCCTTTTTGTAGCAGAGGAGGTGTTTGGTACGTACTTTACTGTCGTAAAAGAAACATTCTGATATAGTTAAACAAGATATTTGTTTCTGGGAGGTATCGTTTTAATCAGGAGCAATATTTTTTTAGGCTATAATAAAGTCTTACTTTCTACTCCATATCGTTACTATTATTAACATAATACCTACTTATAGATGAGCAAGACAGAGATACAGGCCGGAAGCAAACTATTAAAGCATATTCGTAAAATTGTAAAGGATGTTGATAAAGACCGTGATCAAAAATTACAGTTAATTTGCCAGCATTTGGCAGATAAGATCGATGTTTTTGACTGGGTCGGTTTTTATCTGGTTGACCCTGAGGCAGAAGACGAATTGGTGTTAGGACCCTATGTAGGAGAGGAAACTGACCATACACGAATATCTTTCGGGGAAGGTGTTTGTGGACAAGCAGCCGAAACCAATGAGACCTTTGTTGTACAAGATGTAAGTGAAGAGGATAATTACCTGGCTTGCAGTATTCATGTAAAAGCAGAGATTGTGGTTCCGGTTAAAAAGGATGGTGAGTTTGTAGCAGAGTTAGATATTGATTCACATACAAAGGATTCTTTAACTGAAGGACACCAGAAGATGCTGGAAGAAGTGTGCGATATGATTTCTCCATTATTTTAATAACAAGAAAAGAAGAACAATGAAATATATATTTTTTGCCCTATTAGGATTCTTTTTCATTGCTAATATTGCAAATGCTCAAGAAGAGGTAATTCGTTTGTCAGAACCTGTTAAACAGGGAGATGATTATGAAGTTTTTGGGAATGAATTTCCCAAAGATGCCAAAGTCACCGACCTGGAACAGCTAATCGCTGAGAGTGAAAAATATAAGGGACAGCAGATTACTACTCAGGGAAAAATAAAGCAGGTATGCCAGAAGAAAGGATGCTTTTTTCTGTTGGCTGCTCCAAATGGTGATGTTCGAATAACATTCAAAGATTATAGTTTTTTTATTCCAACAAATAGTATGGGTAAACAAGCAAAGCTAGTGGGCAAACTTGAAGTGAAGGCATTATCTGAGGCACAAGCTAAACACTACGCAAAAGATGCAGGTTCTGATAGCAAAGAAGTAGAAGGGCCACAAAAAGAGTATAGTGTTATTGCTACATCAGTAAAGATTATTGATAATAAGTAGTTGGTTTTGCAGCAAAATGTAAGCCCCCGATGCTGAGATCAAAGTCTGTTATCGGGGCTTATTTTTGGGCTATTCGCCGTTAGTACTGGGGAATGCTGCCATCAATTTCTTCCGACCAAGCTAATATTCCTCCTTTCAGGTTATAAAGATTATCAAAATCGTACTTTTCTTGTAATTTCTTGATGGCATCGGAGCTGCGTTTTCCGCTGCGGCAGTGTACTACTACCTTCTTATCCCGACTTATCTTATCAGAGTGGTCAAGTATTTGATCCAGTGGAATAAGTTCGCCTCCGATTTCTGCAATTTCTACCTCGTGGGGCTCGCGAACATCAATAAGTTGAACTTCTTCATCCGATTCAATCCATGATTTATACTTGTTTACGCTCACTTCGGGGACTTCGCTTTTTTCATCCTCGTCGTCAGCAGATGGAATACCACAGAATGCCTGGTAGTCAATAAGTTCAGTGATCTCAGGATTTTCGCCCCGTAATGGGTTGTCGGTATTTTTGGTAACTTTTACTTTACGTGTGCTAAAATCCTGGGCATCAAAAAGAAATAGCTGTTCCGAAAGTGGGTCGCCAATACCGGTAATAATTTTGATAACCTCACTGGCTTGCAGGCTGCCTATAATACCGGGAAGTACGCCTAATACGCCTGCTTCGGCACAACTGGGAACCATTCCTGGCGGTGGGGGCTCGGGAAACAAATCACGATAATTAGGGCCACGCACGCCTTCCTCATCCTCATAGTTAAACACAGAAAGTTGCCCCTCAAATTGGAAGATGGACCCATGAACGTTGGGCTTATCCAGCATTACGCAGGCATCATTAATAAGATAGCGTGTGGGGAAGTTGTCGGTGCCGTCGGCTACAACGTCATAATCTTTGATGATATCCAGGGCGTTTTCGCTGGTAAGTCGCACATCGTGGATTTCAATATTGATATACGGATTATTTGCCAAGAGTCGTTCTTTGGCAACTTCTACCTTGGGACGTCCCACATCGGAGGCTCCAAATAACACTTGCCGATGTAAATTGCTTGCCTCTACGGTATCGAAATCTACAATGCCGATGGTACCTACTCCTGCAGCGGCTAGGTATTGCAACATCGGCGCGCCAAGTCCACCAGTTCCTACTGCCAGCACTTTTGCTGCTTTCAGCTTCTTTTGGCCTTCCATTCCAAACTCGGGAATCGACAGGTGCCGACTATAGTGCCCCAGCTCTTTACTCGAAAATTCAATTTTTTCTAAATTACTCATAACAGTTTGTTAGCTCTTAATCCTTTATGATTTTTAGATACCGCCTGCTATTGCCGGTACAATACTTACCTCAGTATCTTCGTCTAATGTAATTCCACCGTTATTTTGGGGGTCAACCTCATCGTCCCCAATGTACAATTTGATATAAGAACGGACATTGCCTTCCTCATCCAGCAGATTTTCTTCTACATCGGGATATTCTTCCACAAAAGCATGGAGTGCATTCGAAAGATTATCTGCCTGGGTATTAAAAGTTCGATTTTGGTTTGTGTATTTTCTCAGTGGTGTAGGTATAATTAATTTTGCCATAGCGTAACTCGTTATTTTTAGGTTCTGTGTACTTCTGTTTGTTCAATAATTTCTTCTTCAAACTGGCGCTGTTCATTAAGTCGCCAGGATCGTGTTATCTCGCCTTTCCCATCTCGTACCGAAATGATGATATAGGAGAACCATGGCATTGCTACTTTCCGATCATGCTCAGAGGGTTCGGCCGGGTGGTTGGGATGTGAATGATACACACCCAACAAGTCGAGGTCATGGTCCAAAGCATATTTTTCAGCCTTTTGATAATCTTTGGGATCAATATGAAAGCGCTGCCGTTGGTCACCTTCTTTAGCATTTTTTACAGGCTGAACTTCTTGTACTTTGCGCCGATCTCCTGTATCTCCATAAAAGAAGCCGCAACATTCGTTTGGATAGTCGGCTTGGGCATGGTCATGCATCGTCTTAAGTGATGATTCATTGAGTATTAACTTCATAATTGTAAACTAGAATAATTGGTTAAAAACTTCTCCATATTTATTTCCGTCATCGGGGAAAATAGTTACGATAGTGCCCTCTTCAATATGGTCTGCTAATTCTAATGCTCCCAACAAATTGGCTGCTGAGGACGGGCTTAATAACAGTCCCTCTTTACGGGCTGTTTCTTTAATAAGTTCATAAGCATCTTCAGTACTGACAGCCCGTGTCGCATCCGCCATGTTTTCATCATAGATAGCGGGAGTTTGGGCCGTGGGCAGATGTTTCCAACCTTCGAGCCCATGCATTGCAATATCGGGTTGGAGGCCAATAAGAGAAATATCGCTGTCAAATTCTTTAAGGCGCTTGCCAGTTCCGGTAAAAGTTCCGGTGGTACCTAGACCAGCTATAAAGTGAGAGATTTCGTAATTGGTTTGCTCAAGAATCTCAATTCCGGTGGTATCATAGTGTGCTTCCCAATTGCTAGGATTGCTATATTGGTCGGCATAAAAATATTTTTCAGGATGTTTTTCATACATCTTTCGGGCTACTTTTTGGGCCTCATCCGTACCACCTCCCCGAGGAGTTAATTTAAGTTTTACCCCCAATGCTTTTAGAATTTGCTTGCGTTCTTCCGAAGCATTTTCAGGTAAACACAGCGTAACGGGAATACCCAGCCGGGCACCAATATGAGCATAAGCAATACCGGTATTTCCACTGCTGGCATCCAGTAATGATTTGTCGGAAGTAAGCTTGCCGGATTGTATAGCATCACGAATAATACGATAGGCCGGACGAGCTTTGACACTTTCTCCGAATTGTTGCCATTCCATCTTAGCATAAATGTTCACATTATCGTGATCGCCTATGTTTTTTATGGGATACAAGGGCGTATGACCAACAAATGGTCGTAGTTGAATAGCTTTTTGTAAGAGCGAATCTGTAACAGTTTCTAGGGAGTTCATCCTTGGTGCTATTATTGTTATTAGGGAAAAGGTAATTGCAGAACCAAGATTAGCCTTGGTGATTAGAGGTGATTACCGAAAAGGGAAAGAGTGCTTTATATTGATCGGTAATTAGCTACAACAACAGTAACAACAACAAAACATAGCACAGCCATGGTGCTTAGCGGAAAGGAAAAATATGTCTTGTGTGTTTTTCAAAATAGAAATATTTGAAATATGCGTTGTCTTGCGTAAAGTTACGAAATCTTTTTGTTATTGCAATAACTGCTTAAAAAATAATCATTCCGTACCAGAAACGGGGAAATATTATTTTTTTAAATAATTCTTGACATCAATAAAAACTGTGGCTATCCTAAACGCGTTGAAACAAAAGACCAACGTTTTCGAAATTTTATGAATTTTTTGAATTACATCTCCAACCTTTTTGCAAACATGTCCATGCCCATGTGTATGTGTTGTATGTGCTGTATGTGTACCGCAGAAGGTAGTGGATGTAATTTTCCTACATAATTTTGTACTAAATTACTTCAAAAAGCCCACTACCTGCTGCAGGTGGTGGGCTTTTCTATTTTGATATAGAAAATACACCTCTCCTCCTGCATCAGGTCTGGGCTTGTGAAACAAACTCAATCATAAACCCAACACATAAACACAAAAAGGTAACTAATTATGCCTGATGTACTAACAAACGAACAAACACTTGTAAACTTAGAATGGGCCTCCGAACATCTCAATGATGAGGATGTCCGCTTTGTAGAAATAGATGTAGACACGCAATCTTATGATTCTGGTCACATTCCGGGAGCCATAGGATGGAACTGGAAAACACAGCTTCAGGATCAGCTAAAGCGTACTATTGCTTCTAAGGAAGATTTTGAAAAGCTCCTACAGGAATCCGGTATTGATGAAGATACCACGGTAGTGGTGTATGGCGATAATAACAACTGGTTTGCTGCCTGGGCGTACTGGCTGCTAAAGTATTATGGCCACGAAAAGGCAAAAGTTCTCGATGGTGGTCGTAAGAAATGGATTGCCGAAGATCGCGAACTCACAACTGAGACCCCGGATTATGAAACCAGCGATTATACCATCGACGAAGTAGAAAGCGAGTATCGTGCCTTCCGCGATGATGTGAAAGAGAAGTTGGAGTCTGATGATTTCGGTTTGGTTGATGTGCGTTCTCCCGAAGAGTTTAACGGCGAAATTATTGCTCCCAAAGGAGTTAAAGAACTTTCGCTACGTGCCGGACATATTCCCGGAGCTTCTAATATTCCGTGGTCAACAGCTGTAAATGAGGATGGTACATTCAAATCCAAAGAAGAACTGCAAGAGATCTACGAGCAAGAGGGTATTACCCCAGATAAAGATATTGTGGCTTACTGCCGAATAGGTGAACGGTCGGCCCACACGTGGCTTGTCCTTAACGAGTTGTTGGAGTATCCAAATGTTAAGAACTACGATGGGTCCTGGACTGAATGGGGTAATCTTATTAACGCTCCTATTGAACGGTAACTATTTGAATATCTGACCTTAGTCGTTATGGGTAGAAAAAGAAAGAAGAGGACAAAAAGTAAAATAGAAAAAATAAAAGAGAGCAGCGATTACTTGCGCGCGCCTCTTGCCAACGAAGTGGGGACTGACTCCTCCCACTTCGGCAAGGAGGCTATACAGGTGCTTAAATTTCATGGTACCTATCAGCAAGATGATCGTGATCTCAGAGAAGGACGTGATCGTCATTATATCTTCATGATTCGCGGTCGGTTGCCGGGGGGTAAAATGACAGCTGATCAATATTCGGCTCTAGATGATATTGCCGATGAATATGCTGATGGTACGCTGCGTGTTACAACACGCCAATCTTTTCAGCTTCACGGTGTTATTAAAAAAGAGCTCAAAGATACATTGCAGGCGATTAACGATTCGTTAATCACCACCCTGGGTGCTTGCGGCGACATCGTACGTAATGTAATGGCTACACCGGCACCTGATATTGATGGTCGGCAGGCTCAAGTACAAACATTTGCTGATGAACTTTCGGATATCTTATTACCGGCTACCAAGGCCTATCACGAAGTGTGGCTCAACGGTGATAAGGTATATTCCGGGAAGGAAGAGGTAACCGACAGTGAACCGTTATATGGTCACAGCTATCTGCCACGAAAATTTAAGATTGGCATAACACTGCCTAAAGATAACAGTATCGATGCGCATACGCAGGATATTGGACTAGTAGCTCTCTTCGATGACCAAAAGGAAATTGAAGGTTTTAACGTAATCGTAGGCGGTGGAATGGGAATGAATCACCGGAAGGAAAACACCTTCCCGCGACTTGGTGATAATTTGGGATATGTACCCAAAGAAAAGATTGTGGAGGTCGTAAAAGGTATTATTAGTATCCAACGGGATCATGGCGATCGTAAGAATCGTAAGCAAGCCCGGATGAAATACTTGATCCACAAGTGGGGACTCGAGAAGTTTGAAAAAGAGCTAGTCGATCGTATCGGTTTTGAACTCGAACCGTTCCGTGAGTTGCCCGACTTCGATTTGGATCTGTACCTGGGATGGAATCAGCAGTCAGACGGCAACTGGTTTTTGGGAGTATCCATAGAAAATGGACGAATTAAGGATGAGGGTGATCTTCAGCTGAAGACGGCTCTGCGCAAAGTTGCCGATGAGTTCCAAACAGGTGTACGGCTAACACCCAATCACAATGTGCTGCTGACGAATGTTGCCGAGGAAGATAAAGAGGCGATTACCGATCTGCTTCATGATCATGGCGTCTTACTGGACGATGAGATTTCAAATCTCATTAAGTACTCAATGGCTTGCCCGGCACTCCCCACCTGTGGTTTGGCTATTACCGAATCGGAGCGGGCACTGCCTGATGTGATCCGAGATCTGGATGAGGTAGTGAATGATCTTGGGCTGGAAGATGAGAAGCTTTCCGTGCGAATGACAGGCTGTCCAAACGGTTGCTCACGTCCTTATGTCGCTGATATCGGTTTTGTAGGTCGTTCACTGGATAAGTATTCCATTTTTATTGGTGGAGACCCATCAGGAACACGACTTAATACCAAGTATAAAGATTTGGTAGAACGTGAAGACCTCGTCGATGAAGTGCGTCCGCTTTTGGAGCACTACGCTGAAAACCGATCGAATGGTGAATCATTCAGTGATTTTTGGAATCGTGTTGGTCTATCCGAAGCTGAACAAATTACAGTTTAACTCTCATTACAATTCACTATGAGTATTCAATCGTTAACCTCCTACGGGAAAGTATATCTCGTAGGAGCCGGTCCGGGAGATCCCGATTTAATAACAGTAAAAGGATCTGAGGTGTTACAAAAGGCCGATGTTATCGTCTATGACCGATTGGCAAACCCTGCGTTACTATCCAAAACATCGGAGAAGTCAGAACATATTTATGTCGGTAAACGCCCAGATAAACCTTCGGTATCACAAGAGCAGATAAATCAAATTCTGACTACTAAAGCAAAGGAGGGTAAGATTGTTGCCCGACTTAAGGGCGGTGATTCCTTTGTTTTTGGTCGTGGGGGAGAGGAGTGCGAAGCACTTCGTGCCGAACATATCCCTTTCGAAGTAATACCGGGCATAAGTAGTGCGCTAGCGGCCCCTGCTTTTGCAGGCATTCCGCTGACGCAACGTAAAGTAGCACGTTCTTTTACAGTTGTAACCGGCCATACTATTCATAATACCGACACTTTCGCAGGGTGGAACTATTATGTACACGCTGATACTCTGGTCATTCTGATGGGAATGGGCCGGCTCCCCCAAATAGCCGAGCAACTAATTGGGCACGGCCGCAGTGCTGATACGCCCGTTGCAGTAATAGAAAAAGCTACCTATCAGTCGCAAAGGGTAAAAACAGCCACACTCGGTAATATTGCTGATGAGGCGAAGGAGTTATCACCGCCTGGTACGATTGTAATAGGTGAATTGGCAGCGAAAAGTAAGCAGCTTGCCTGGTTTACTCCGAATAGTGAAATTGATACATCAGTAACAAATAGTAATAGAAGGACACAAGTTGTGGGATAAATAATGGATTCAATAAAAAACGAGCTCGTACCTAATGAGGAATTATCTGATGAGTTGCTTAGTGGCCTTAATACCCAGTTCGAGATGGCGGGCCCCGATGAGGTATTACTTTGGGGTTACGATACTTTTGGTGCTGAGATGGTTTTGGGCACGGGCTTTGGACCATCTGGGATGTTTCTCATTTATCGTCTCTGGGAGCTAGGGGTAGAAATCCCAATTTTTTATCTGGATACACACTTGCTCTTTGATGAAACCTATGCCTTAAGAGATCGGGTCGAAGAACGTTTTAATATTCAGATAACAAGGGTTTCGAGTGACTTATCACTGGATAAACAGGCACAGAAGCATGGGGAGAAACTCTGGCAAAAAGATCCTAACAAGTGCTGTCATCTCAGAAAGGTGTTGCCGTTGCGGAATTATCTGTCGGATAAAAAAGCATGGATTACCGGTGTCCGTCGCAGCCAGTCCGAAACGCGAAAAAGTACGCAATATGTGGAATGGGATCCGGAAAATGAGGTAGTCAAGCTGAATCCCTTAGCTAACTATACGACGAAGCAGGTATGGAATTATATTCATAGCAAAAACTTACCCTATAACCCGCTTCATGACGAAGGGTATCCGAGTATTGGGTGTATACCTTGTACCGATGCAGTGGAAGAAACGGCCGGGGATGAAAGGGCCGGCCGTTGGAATGGCAGCGAAAAGACTGAATGTGGGATACATCTTTCCACACAGCAATAAATAGAATTACGAAATATATAGTGAAGGTTAAATAATACAATGGAAACTTTTCCAATTTATTTACGTCGTTTAGAAGAACGGAAAACAGTATTAATAGGTGGCAATGACGAAGCCGAACAAAAAGCAAAACAGCTTTTAGACCGTAATGCAAAGCTTACGGTCATTAATCCGCGGTTAACAAAAAAGATGCTCTGGTGGGCTATCCAAAATCGCTTTCAATGGATTCGCCGAACATATCGACAGGGTGATCTTGAAGATGCATTTATGGCGATTGTTGCAGATTATAACGGTGATGTTAATAAAAAAGTGTATCAAGAAGCGCGAGAGCGAAACATTTTAGTGAACGTAATGGATGACATCCCTCATGCTAATTTTGCTTTCGGATCCATTGTAAAACAGGGACCGTTAACAATTTCTATTTCCACTAGTGGGGCGGCCCCGGCACTGTCGGTGCGGCTTCGCCAGCGGTTCGAAAAAGAATTTGGTCCTGAATATGGCGCTTTTTTGGAGTTTATGCAGAAACTTCGTGAGCCGATGTCGCGCCACCATGATAGCTTTGAGACCCGACGAGAATTATGGTACGAAGTTATCGATTCTGAAGTATTGACCCATTTTCGGAATGGTAATCTCGAAAAGGCCTACGATAGAACCGCCGAAATTATAGGTGAAGAACTTGTGGAAGAAGCTCTAGATATCGAAAAGGTTGCTCAATAATTGAACAAAAAAATTAATAGTAATGCGTAAAAAAGTTAAAGAAGTGGGCTAAGTTTTCTGGATGGATTGTTCAATTTCCCTAAATCCTTCTCCTCTAAGGGAGACATGATTTGAATACCTCAGAAAGTAGAAAAGAGTTCCTGCTTGCCTGTCCGAGCATTCGGTGGGAGAAGGAGGACAGGAGGATTGACCTGAATTAGTTTATTCGCAGTATTTAACCCCTAAGCATAACAATAATAATCACTTATTAATTATTTCTTGAAATGGCATATGTAGTTACAGAACCATGCATAAATTGTAAATATACACACTGCGCCTCGGTTTGTCCGGTAGATGCATTCCGTGAAGGCCCTAACTTTTTGGTGATTGACCCCTTTGAATGTATCGATTGTGATGCCTGTGTGCCGGAGTGCCCGGTAGAGGCAATATATCCGGATGATGAAGTTCCGCTGGAGTGGGAGCATTATATCGATCTTAATGATCAGCTCTCAGAACAATGGATTGACCATCATATTAATGATACCTCCGAACCACTGCCCGATGCAGATGAATGGGCGGAAAAAGAGGATAAGGAAGAGCTTTTGCAGGAGGAGTGGGGCTAACGCTGTCACTGGCGTATGCCCCCTCATACTGGTGGGCGGTTGAGAGGCCGCCCTATCAGTATGATTATGCAAAATAACAAGACAGTAAATTATACTATCATGGAAGTAGCAGTAAAAAATTACCAAAAAGCATTCGCTAACATAATCCGCCGTAAAGCGGTAGGGCCAAAAGGAAGTCGAAATCTTATAAAAGAAGATCTGGATATTATTATCCCTGCTTTACAATCAGAGGAAGTGCCATTGACAACCAAGGCTGTATTTATTGCGTCGGTTATTATTCAGCAAAAGAACAACTTGGAAAAAGACCTGCTAGAAGCATGGCATGATTGGAAGGATACCGTGCCTGCTACGCTGTCAAACTTCTTTTTTACTGATCCCGATACTGGATTTTCAACTATTTTACACAAGATATTGCACCGCAAAGATCTTAGTGCCAAAGAAGCATCATCAGCTATTACCTATTTGTTGGATGATGAGGTGCCGGGCTACCAAAAGGGAGTGTTGCTCATAGGACAGCGCCTGAAGCGTGAAACATTTGTAGAGAATAAAACCTTTCTCCAGGCATTTCGAGAGGCTATTGATGTTGAAGAAGTAGAGGTTCCCTTACTGATTGACCTGGCTGATCCCTATGATGGGTTCCGACGATATCCTATCTATACCCCTTTTATTGCAGCAACTCTGGCTTCTATTGGATTTCCGACCTATTGCCATGGACTAACAGAGGTGGCTCCCAAGCATGGAGACACCATTCATAAAGTATTGAAATTAGCCGGTAAAGACCCTTATAAAGATAGTACATCGGTAGTGAATGATATTGAAAATAAGTCGATAAGATGGGGTTATATAGATCAGTCGATCTATTTTTCCGATTTGCATAAACAATTAGGGCTACGAGATAAGATTATAAAACGAACTTTTTTGGCTACCTTAGAAAAATTGTTGCATCCGCTGCGCACCTCTGAGGGAGCCAACTATATGGTTGCAGGATATGTGCATAGTCATTATCGGCAGGAATTGGCCAATTTATTAGAGCCTCAAAAGTCGCTGGATAAGGTATTTGTGGTCAAGGGGATGGAAGGTTCTACTCAGATTGATTTCCGAAAAGATTCGAAACCGGTTTTAGTACGTGATGGAAATCGCGTGGAGCAAGATGTTGATGCAGTTCCTATTGAGTACTCACAAGATGAATGGGATCAGCAGTCATCGTTAGCTGAGTATGTGTTGGAAACGGGAACAGCGGCTTTACAAGGAGAGCATAATGTAGCGCGAGAGATTCTTATTCACCAAGTTAGTCAATTGGTTTCCGGTTTTGGGCCCATTCTGTTAGCTGATGCCCGTGATAAAGTGGTAAATGTTATAAAGTCGGGCCGGGCTTTGCGGCATTGGGATAAAGGGTGTAAGTAAATTTCATCTCACCTTACAAATAAGTCCGTTATGGGCTTTAATATAACCGGCGCGAAGAATATCGAAACCGTTTTCCCAGGCATACAATCCCATTTGACGAATATCCATCAGCTCTCGGTATCCATAGTTCATGTAATCACTCATAACAGTGTAAAATGCCTTGCTTTTTAGTTGATTGCGGGGGGTGGTAAGAATAGCATAACCGCCCGGCTTCAGGAAACGCCGATGCATTTCAAAAGCTTCGTGTTTGTACTCGTCGGGGAAATGCTCGATAAGCCCGATACTGACTACAATATCGAATTCCTTGCCGTACTTTAGATTACGGATATCATCCACCACAAAGTCGATATTCATATCTTCGCGGTAATATACTTTGTGATTTCCGGTGGCTGGGTCGTTGCCTAAAAACGGGTACTGAGCCGGAAACTTCCCAAAACGGTCAGTCTTGCAGAATTTATCATAATCCACGAGCACCGCATGACCACCAGGATATTGGGCCATCAGTTGCATGGCTTCGTAGCCGTCGGCGGCACCCAGAAACAGCACTTCCGGTTTTTCCACATCCAAATCTTCAAAAAGTGCTCGTTTGCCACGGGGATCCCAAATGGCATCTTCAACGCGGTGTACCTTATTCCACACCAGCAGTTGGACTAGTTCTTCAATGGCTTCGCCGGCACCGTGGATATCCATCGAGAGCAGAGATTGCCAGATATCAGCGCGGCTTTCTTGTTTTTCTTTAGGTATATCTTTCTGAAAGAGCTGGTGAAAGGAGCGATTGAAGTGTTTCCAGCCTTCTTTGACAGGCATCCGTTCGCCGTGCTCTTGTTCCCAGAGTTTTTTGCCTTCGGCCCATCTGTCCACTTTGTAAGGGCGGTTGACGTCATCCCAGGAAAGGGAGCTCCAGTCGATATAGCTGGCATCTTCAAAGAGGTCAGGCGCGGTATTACGCAAGTCTTGGACATGTGTGGCAAGACGTTCAAAATATCCGACTTGGTGTTTGGGATCTTTAACTTGGTTAGTGAGGGTTGTGGAATCCATAATTAGGCCCCTTTATTTGTGATTACCTTATCAGTATAATCATATGGGGATTGAAAATCATTAGTTATGAAATATCTGTAATAAGAAAAAAGAAGTCAGTTGAAACAATTGGAGTCCTTATCCGTGATATAATAAAGAATAATATATGAAACTAATGGATCACAAAATGAAAAAAGTACTGTTTGTAGCTTTAATACTGCTTCTATTTAGCTCTTCTGGATTTGCCCAAACACCGTGGCCCGACTCGACGGCGCTAGATTCATATATGGATGGACTGGTAAACACGTATATGGAAGAAAATGATATTGCCGGAGCTACATTGGGGATTATCAAAGACGGGGAACCTATATTGCTAAAAGGGTATGGCTATGCTGATGTATCAGCGAAGAAAAAAGTAAGACCCGACAGTACCTTGTTTCGCATTGGATCTATTTCCAAAATGTTTGTTTGGACGGCGGTGATGCAGCTTGTCGAAAACGACCAACTGGAGCTGGATACTGATATCACGCAGTACATTGAAGATTTTGAAATTCCTGCAACATTTGACGAGCCAATCACAATGAAAGATTTAATGACACATACAGCAGGTTTTGAGGAGTATCTGATTGGCGTATTTGCTCGTGACTCGACTAAGTTACGACCATTGGGAGAAATTCTATCGGATGAGATGCCGGCCCGAGTTCGTCCACCGGCAACGTATGCTTCTTATTCAAACCACGGTACAGGCATTGCTGCTTATATAGTTGAGCAAGTCTCCGGAATGCAGTTCGAAGAATATGTTGCTCAACATATTCTTAACCCATTGCAAATGACCATGAGTACATTTCGTCAACCATTGCCGGATACCCTACAGCCATACTTGTCTAAAGGCTATGTATTTAGGAGTGGTGATTTCAAAGAAAAGGGATTTGAATATGTGCCACTGGGACCTGTAGGGGCGGGCAGTGCAACGGCGGCTGATATGCTTAACTTTATGCAGGCTCATCTCCGGTATGGACAGTTTGGAGAAGCTTCGATTTTGGATTCTGTCACAGCCCGGCAAATGCAACAGCCTGCTTTTCGCCATCATGCTACAGTTAATCCCATGCGGCACGGATTTATTGATATAAGTCAGAATGGAGTGGAAGTCATTGGCCACGGTGGGGATACGTTTTGGTTTCATTCTACAATGGCGCTTTTCCCAAAGCAGAATATAGGACTTTTTCTCTCTTTTAACAGTGCCAAAGGGGGTAGTGTAACCCAAAAAGTGCTAACTGATTTTGTAGACCACTATTTCCCACAGGATGAGTTAGTGACTGATACGTTGGATGTTAATAAAGAATATCTTCAACGATTTGAGGGCAGTTATCGCGGGAACCGTTATCCGCATGAACGGCTTACTTATATGATGGCTTTGTTTAATTCACAGGATATTATACTGACTAACGATGGGATGCTTAAAACAATGAGCGATGGAGAAGCAAGCTATTGGTTTCCCGTGGACAGCCTGACGTTTCGAAATACGGACAACGCTAACGTAATTACATTTGAAGAAAACAGTTCGGGCAATATTACACATGCCTTTCTTAGCAATGCTCCCATTATTGCTTTGGAACGTGTATCCTTTTTCTCATCCCAAAATCTTCATTTTACCCTGTTTGGATTAGCTGGAGCTGCTTTTTTGATAACCGTATTCTATTGGCCGCTTGCGTATGGTATACGTAGAAAATATCGGCCTACAGTTGAAGCAAAACAGCCATTAGCTTTTCCAAAGAAATTAGCGGCGTGGACTAATGCTCTAATTATACTTCTATTTTTTGGATGGGTGGCCATATTGATGAGCAGTGGTAATGGCGAAGCAATTGTTTACGGTATCTCGAGCGGCATTAAAGTCTCGCTTATTCTGCCAATAATTTCAATTCTCTTAACGACCGGGATGGGATATTACACTTATGTTATGTGGAAAAATAATGAAAGCGGTACCTGGAGTCGAATTTGTTATACCTTGCTCTTTGTATTTTCCGTGACGATGTTATGGCAGTTGTATTATTGGAACTTGTTGGGTTGGCAATATTGAATTATAGCCATTGTCACACATCGCTTTTAGGTTTTTTAATCTCGACACAACTCTCAAAATTTTGCTCAGGCTGGCATCTTTCTGCAGATCTTTGGGTGTTTCGAAATCCAGGTAGGCAATATTTTTTAAAGAGTTCATAAGTTTGATAGAAAGAATAATGATAGGGATGATCTATTCAGATTTTCTGGGTACTTTTAGTATAGCTGTATAGATCAAAGGATAAACCAGCTTAAATTGAGTTTGTTATTTAACAGATATTAAGAGCGGATGAATTCAAAAAATATATTTAAGTACGTATTTATCACTGTAGTAATAATATTGGCGGGTTTAGCACTTGCCGATGCCTTGGGTTATTTCAACCAGAAGTCATATACCGCTGTTTCACATGGTTCTCATTCACACTATGTGCCTCACGATCGTGACCCGGATGTGCCTATCAATAAATTTCCGCAAACCGAACCTGCAAAAGGACAAAAAATAAGCCCCACCGGCCAAATTGTACCAGCTGGACAATAATTTTTTTAGTCATTTTAAATGATGTGCTGCTGTGCTTGGCTTGTCCCACGCCGAATATAATTCAGCAAGAGTTTAGCTGGATTTTTTTAAGTTCTCCAGTCTTTATCCCAAACTGTTTGTAAAATATATTATGAGTAAGTTTTGCTCAGCCTTTTAAATTGGCTTTACCCTTTCAGTAATTGTTCCCTAAAATGATCTCTCAACCTCTCGTTTTTGTCGGGGTAAAAGAAGGGCTTATTTCAGGACTTTCTTCAAATACTGCCCGGTGTGGCTTTCTTCTACTTCCACTAACTCTTCGGGCGTACCGGTGGCTACAATTTTTCCGCCCGCAAAGCCGCCTTCGGGCCCCAGATCGATGATATGGTCGGCACTTTTTATGACATCCAAATTGTGTTCGATGATGATAACTGTATGACCGTTATTGACGAGTTCGTTGAATGAGTCGAGTAGTTTATTAATATCCTCGTAATGGAGGCCGGTGGTTGGTTCATCAAAGAAATAGAGCGTGTGGTTGCCGGAGGATTTGCTTAGAAATTTGGCCAGTTTTACCCGTTGAGCCTCACCGCCGGAAAGTGTTGGTGCGCTTTGTCCCAATTTTACGTAACCAAGTCCCACATCATCCAGTGTTTGCAGTTTGTTGGTGATACGTTCTTCATCTACAAAGAAATCGATAGCTTCGGATACTGACATATTCAACACATCGTGAATATTTTTTCCGCGATACTCCACTTGTAGAACATCTTTGCGGTAGCGTTTGCCCCCGCACTCTTCACAGGTCAGTTCAATATCAGCCATAAACTGCATTTCTATTGTCTGAATGCCTTCACCTTTGCAGTTTTCACAGCGTCCGCCGGGAACATTAAAAGAGAAATGACCCGGTTCGTAACCCATAATTTTTGACTGCCGGGTATTGGCAAAGAGATCGCGGATTCCGTCAAATGCTTTGGTATAAGTTGCGGGATTTGATCGCGATGATCGACCGATAGGAGACTGATCAACCATCTCCACAGAGTCGATGTTATGTAATCCGTTTATTTTTCGGTGATAGCCAATCTCATCTTTATAGGACCCAAATTCATTCTCTACTGCGCCGTACAGCGTATCGTGTACCATGCTGGATTTACCCGAACCGCTAACACCAGTCACACAGATTAATTTACCAAGTGGAAATTCTACCGTAAGGTCTTTGAGGTTATTTTCCATAGCCCCTTCCAGTACAATGGATTTCCCATTGCCTTCACGACGTTCATCAGGCACAGGGATTTCCTTACGACCGCTTACATACTTGCCGGTTAACGTGTTGGCTTCCAGCAAATTATCATAGGTCCCGCTATATACTACCTCACCGCCGTGAACACCTGCGAAGGGACCAATATCAATGATATTGTCGGCAGCCTTAATCATTTCGGGATCATGTTCTACGACAAGTACCGTATTCCCAATGTTCCTTAAAGATTTGAGAATATTAATAAGCCGATCGTTGTCACGAGGATGTAGGCCTATGGTAGGTTCATCAAGCACATATAAACTGCCGATGAGCGAACTGCCCAGCGAGTTGGCCAGGCTAATGCGTTGTGATTCTCCGCCACTCAGCGTTTTAGCTAATCGGTTGAGCGTAAGATATTGTAGCCCTACTTCATCCAGGTACTTGAGCCGCTTGCGGATCTCAAATAACACCTGTTCGGCTACTTCTTTTTCGAATTCGCTAAGCTGTAAATCTTCAAAAAACTCCCGGGCATGGCCTATCGTCATTTCTGCTACTTCGCCAATATGCTTGTCATTAATTTTGACGTGTAGGGCATCCGGTCGAACGCGAAAGCCTTTGCAATCAGGGCAGCGACTGTAACCGCGATATCGCGAATAGAAGACCCGCATGTGCACCTTGTAAGACTGGCTTTTTACGTCCTCGAAAAAAGGTCGAATGCCGGTGTATTCATCCTTGCCGTTCCATAGTATTTCTTTAGTTTCTTCCGATAGTTCTTGGTAAGGCGTGTCTATGCTTAGACTGTAGCGTGCGGCTACTTTAATGAGGTCGCGCAGGTGTTTACTAAATTTCTCACCAGAAAAGGCGGCAATAGCTCCTTCGCGAATGGTTTTGTCCGGTTCGGGAATTACCAAATCTTCGTCAATGCCTGATACCTTGCCAAACCCTTCACATTTGTCGCAAGCTCCGTAGGGGTTATTAAAAGAAAACATCTGTGGCGTGGGTTCGCTAAACTCGATGCCATCCATTTCGAAGCGCTCACTGAAATTAAGCTCTTCCCCGTCGCGAATTTTTACCGAGCATCGTCCACTTCCTTCTTGGAAAGCGGTTTCCAGCGATCCTGCAATGCGGGTGTGTGTTTCATCATCCTTCCCTAAAATAAGTCGATCAACCAACACGCGATATTCTTCGGCATTGATATCATCAGCATCAATATCTTCGGACGTTAAATCTAAAACCTGTTCATCTTCGATATGTAATAGTCGGGGATAACCTTTTTCTTTTAGTACGCGTAGTTCATCATCCAGCTTCTTTTCTTCATGTTCGGGAATGTCAAAAAGCACATAAAACTTTGTGCCCTCATCGTGTTGCCGATGCAGTTCTTCAATGGCCGTTTTGGTACTGTCTTTCTTAACACGTCGCCCTGATTTAGGTGAAATGGTATGACCGATGCGAGCATACAGCAGCCGCATGTAGTCATAAATTTCTGTGGTAGTACCTACTGTTGAACGAGGATTCGAAGAGGCCGCTTTTTGCTGGATAGCCATAGCCGGTGAAATGCCCTGCATATAATCAACATCAGGCTTGTCCATACGATCCAGGAACTGCCGCGCATAGCTAGAAAGGCTTTCCACATAGCGGCGTTGTCCCTCGGCATAAATAGTGTCAAAAGCCAAGCTCGACTTACCCGATCCCGAAACGCCTGTAATAACAGTCATTTCATTACGGGGAATTTCAACGTCAATATCTTTGAGATTGTGCACCCGCGCCCCCTTAACAATAATAGGACGATCTTTCGTAGATGCAGGCTGTTCTTTGGTAGCTGTTTTAGTATCTGACATTCAGTAAAATAGTTGCGTTTCTATAAACGGGTAAAGGTACGAATTTTCTGGAAGAAAATTAGGTTTTAATCCATCTAAAACATTGATTATAAAGAGGTACCGCAGTTTATGTGTTCATAAATCATTGGCTGACTATATGAAACCCAAAAAGAAATTTTGGCCCTTGTTCCTGGAGGCACTGATATTGTTTATGGGGATTCCTATGCTGTTTTATTGGGATCTGATCCCACTGCCCAAAATACTGGTACTGATTTTAGCGGCAGCTTATTGTGGGTTTCAGCTATGGCGTGACCCTGATTTTGGCTTTGGGATGCTGGTAAAAACAAAGCCCAAAAGTATCAGCAAGAGTTTTCTTATACGCTTCCCATTGGTGGCAATTACCCTTGTTGCTATTACCGCTGTGGCACAGCCGGATCAGTTTTTGGCATTTCCGAGCAACCGTCCTTTTGTATGGATGGTGGTGATGTTGCTGTATCCGTTGCTGTCAGCCCTGCCGCAGGAATTCATTTTCAGGAGCTTTTTCTTCCACCGCTATGCCCATTTGATAAAGGTAAAGTACGGGACAATCCTGGCCAGTGCGGCAGCATTTTCCTTTCTACATATAATCTACGACAACTGGTGGGCAGTCGCACTAAGTTTTATCGGGGGATTATTATTTGGTCTTACGTACAAACGTACAAAGTCACTGTACTGGGTAACAGTAGAACACGCTATTTACGGTTGCCTAGTGTTTACGTTGGGAATGGGAAATTACTTTTACGAGGCGTTTTGAATGCAAATTAGTGCGACTTTCCCTCTTTAAAAGTTTATTCACTGGAATATTTAGCACTAAGGGAGAGTAACTAGTTTACCGTACGCCGTGTTTGTCTTTAGGGGGCATAGTACCAAATACGCGATCCCACAGCTTGGTAGAAATACCAAATGCTTTTTCGGGATACTTGTAATGATGTAGAGCGTGGTGTCGGTAATTTGATTTCAGGTAGGAAGGTACCGGTGTAATATGTGTTTTGTAATGGATACGTGTGTAAATAAGATACCCTGTTACAAAGCCCGGCATAAATACATAGGTATAATTGCCCAAAACAAGAAGAAATATACCATAGAGAATACCGAGAATTATCATCCCAGGAACAGGAGGCATAATAACGCGGTCAGTATCACGAGGATATTCGTGATGGATACCGTGAAAGGTATATGCTGCTTTATGGGCAAGCTCGGATTCAGGAAAATATTCGTCAATATGGAATAAATAGCGGTGCGCAAAATACTCAAAGAACGTCCAAAAGAATACAGCTCCTACAAAAATAGCTGCGCCCGACCAAACGTTTGCAACCACTTCCATTCTATACCCCACAAATAGCAATGCTAGAACTGCAAGAATATAAATAGTAGCCGAAACGTAGGGCGGTGCCTTGGTTAGCGGTTCAAGAAAAGAATTCTCAAATATCGTGCCTTGACCTTCGTTTTTAATTTCTTCTTTCATAATTAAAACCTTTGGTTATATCACAATGTTGCAAAATGTACAGGTAAAATCTTGAATTATTTGCTTGCAAATGCAATTTAAAGCTAAGACTTACCTGCTTCAAATATACGTTATTTATACTGCAAGTAAATACTCTCAATATCCTTTTGTAAGGAAGTCTAATATACCTAAAAGATAAAGCTCCCTATGTAACTTTCGAAGTCTTATTTTTATTGCTTATTACGGGATATTCCCACTCCTCAAAGGCAAAACCCCACAGCTCATTAAGTTTATTAACAATATGCGGTTCATAATCGTAGTTGCTGGACTTCCCTTCCGTTTTATGAGATAAAAAGGCCTCAAAATGAGGTTTAGCCTTTTCAAAAGCTGGAATTGACAGTTTCTTATATACTGATGCTAGCTCAGCAACTGGATCAGAAACGAAGTTTTCGAATCGTATTTCTGCTAGTTGTTCGTCAGGTATTTCTGATCGTTGTTCAATGTACATACCCATCAGTTTTTTATAGACCTTCATAATTTCGGTTTCAATCTCTTGTTGGGTAAATGGTTGCAGCGCCAGATTGTCAATGAGCGTATTCCAAAGCTTTTGGCTCGAGTAAAATACATCATAGGGGTTGCGATGGATAAAAATAAACTTAGCATTGGGATACATGTCAAGAAGCTGGGGAAGACGGCAGGCATTGCCCGGGCTTTTGATGAGTATTTGCTTCTTGTCGTTTTTCATTGCAACCTTGCTAATTAGATGGGCATAATCGCGTTTCCACTTTTTTATTTCATTGTCTGTAGCAGTGTCAAAAAACAAGTATTTATTAAAATATTCCCATGCATCTTGTGGGAATATATGTCCCCAGTGCAGGCTAGTGGGTGATATCATTGTGGTTAAGGCAATTTCTATTTCACTGGGACTGTCCATCTCCAAGTTGATTGACATATTTTGGGCATCCTGTACCAGGTTGAGCGTATCAGGGATGCGTTCAACCATCGATTTTAAGAAGTCTTCGGACTGTAAAAATACATCCGGAAAAACAGCCTGAAACTTATTGAGATATCCGAATTGTGGATCTTGACCCAGCAAGTACTGTAGAAAGCTGGTACCGCTTCGCCAGTGTCCAATTATAAAGATGGGATCATGCTCCAGAGTATAATCTTTAATGTCGTTGTGATGATTTACCTTTTCAATAATTCTAAAGGGTTCCTGAATTGCCAACTTTGCATAAAAAGCGGTAATTCGGGGAATGTTATTAACCGAAAAAGCCCCGTGTTTTTTGAGTTGTGAAGTTAAATTTCTGATGGGGTGCTTCTTGGAATCCATAAAAGATTATCAGCAATTATTTAGTACTTGTTTAGACCATGGAAAGTACTCATTTTTCCAACCGCTTAAAAAGAACACTGTTATTTTTATCATTAAATTTCGCTGATTGATGGATACCAATATCCGGGGATGGACATTTACCCACTGGTGGGTTCGTCCCGTAGTAAAAGTGTGGTTCGGACTGTATCACCAGTCCGTTTCTTATTCCGGTCAAGACCACATCAACTGGGATCATCCTATTATTTTTGCGCCGAATCATCAAAATGCCTTTTCGGACGCGCTGTGCCTTATTTTGCCCACCAGTTACACCAATAACCGGTTCATCTACCCGCTCATTCGCGCTGATGCTTTCGGGAATAACGCTGCCCTCGACTGGGTGTTAACAACTTTTCATATGATGCCCGTGTATCGGCCTCGAGATCGGGTAAATATCAAAGAAAAAAATGATGCAGTGTTTCAGGGCTGCTATGATGTACTTTCACAAAAACGGAACTTGCTAATACATCCCGAGGGGAATTGTATAGCTGAAAAACGAGTGCGCCCATTTAAAAAAGGGATTGCACGTATTGCACTTGGAGCTGAACAACAGTACGATTTTAATCTTAACCTGGATATTATACCGACAGGTATCAACTATCGTGATATCACCGAGCCGCGAAAGGGTATTCATGTTCAGTTTGGCGAACCACTGTCAGTAGCGAATTATCAAAAGCAGTATAACGAGCATCGTCCCTCAGCTCTTTCACAGCTTACTGGGGATATACAAAAAGGGGTAGAACAGTTAACGGTAAATATCCAAGACCGGCAGCACTATGAGTTTCTGAATCATATTATGACTGTTGCCAGGTCTGCCCATGTGGATTTTGCCGGCCGAAGCCATTATTCCAAAGAGGAGGTAGTACAAAATAAGGCTATTGCCCATTTTACTGATGATAATCCTAATACCATTACGGAGTTAAAAAACTATTGGCGCTCACTTTCTGAGTTGTTGGATAAATATAAGTTGTCTTTCGGTTTGCCACTAGTGGTTGATCAGTCGGTGGGGAGGCTCGTTCTTGAAGGGTTTAGTCTGTTTTTGCTGTTTCCATTGGCAATAGTTGGAGAAGTCGCCGGGCTCTTACCCTGGATGGGAATGCAGAAAATAGCCAGTGCTATCGATGAGGAACAGTTTAAAAGCTCGGCACGTATGGTATCGGGATTATTATTGTTTCCTGCCAACTATTTGCTGGAAGCTGTGTTCGTATGGTGGCTGTCCGAAAGCTGGGAGTGGACCCTTCTTTGCCTTATTGGCCTGCCATTGGTGAGTTGGTTAAGCCTGAACTTTTGGGAACGGGCCAAACGATGGAGGCAAAAAGTGCGACTTATGCTGCTGGAAGACCAAAAAAAGGAAAAGCTCAACACTATGCTCAATAAGCTTCGATCACTGCTTAAGCTCGACTGATGTTAACGCACGCGGCTAAGCCGTAAAAATTGTAGCATCCATTTTGGGATAGGTTTCTCTGGCGGTTTGTTTTTAAGGTCCATGTACCAACCTATCGTTTCCCAGATGGGCAGTTTGTGTGTTTCGACAAACTCGATGAGCGTACCGTCGGGATCTTCGATATAGCTGAACCGGCCGGCAGTATCGCCCATGTCAAATGATTCCTTGCTGTCAACGGTAAACTCGAAACCCCGATCTTTGCATTCTTTTTTAAGTTGATCCATACCTGTAACATCAAAGCAAAGGTGAATAAAGCCGAGATCACCCCAGTACCGGTCTCCAAAAATCTGCCGTGGTTCTCGGTCATAAGTTTGTACCAGCTCAATTTTAGTAGGACCTAGAAGCTGACTAAAGGAACCTTTGCGCGGTTGGCTGTGGCTCAATAAAACACGTCGCATTTCTTGGTTACCGCCGTCAAAAGCTTGCAGGTCGTTAAAGACACCCCGTTCATCATACTCAATATGATCATATTCAAGAATATCTTTGTAGAGTTCGAGCGATCGTTCTATGTCTGAAACGCCAATCATACATCCGGCAA
The DNA here is from genome assembly GCF_008124865.1 of Fodinibius salinus. NCBI lineage: Bacteria > Pseudomonadati > Balneolota > Balneolia > Balneolales > Balneolaceae > Fodinibius > Fodinibius salinus. The sequence continues at coordinate 551,568 of NZ_VNHY01000002.1, forward strand.
TGCCACCTGAATGGTGTTTGCCATTCGAAAACCAAGAATTGCCGGTAACCATTTGAAACACTAATCCATGAGGATCTTTAATAAAAAAAGTAGGTTCCCCATTGGGATCAGTTACGATATCAGTTAAGACATTAGCTTCGCTTGATTGTAAAAAATCATAGGTTGCCTGAATGTCTTTGCATTTTACACGCGTGCAGAAAATTCCCAGATCACCCAGAGTCACATCAAAAGAGGGGGGTTCAGTATCTTTGCTGGTATATTGCCAAACCTCAAGCCCGCCGCCGCCCTGCAGATTGATTGCAAGAGTGGCCGAACGACTGTGTACTTCATCGCCAGTATAGCCAGTCATTAAATCGGCTTCGGCAGCGTCCTGGAATACGCAGATATCCATCCCCAAATGTTCTCTGTACCAGTCAAAGGCCTGTTTTTCATTGGGTGTGCCTATCCCAATTTGTTGAATGCCACTAATTATTTTGCTCATTCTTAAAAATTAATGCCTAATCGATTATTGATTGAAGGGAACTATAAACGTGTTATCATCTTAATATTATTAGATAACCAGCATACAGCCACATATTCGCATTTCCTATTAAAATAGGGTCTCTTTATTGTATATCCAACTCATAAGTTACAAGCTTATTAACACAGCCAATCTGATATTGTTGTAATCATTTTCATTAAGATTACATAGGCAAAAATGTATCTATCTGGTTTAACTGTTTATCTCCCAATTCGTTTAACCAGCTCCGTTTTTTACTAAAAGCTTATTCCCGCATTTTGTGTTAGATCATAAAAAGTATCTTTACCGGGTTGCACTTCAAAAGTGAATTCATGTTATTAATCTTCGTGCGTAAAATCATTCTGATGAATACATATTTATAAGGCCTTAGTATGACAAACTTGAGTAATTCTCAGAAAAAGTGGGCGTTGGCAGCTACCATTATCGCTTCAAGTATGGGTTTTGTGAATGGCTCAGTTGTAAATGTTGCTTTGCCGGCTATTCAAGTTGCTCTTGATGCTACGGTGGCGGATATGCAGTGGGTGATTAGTGCGTATGCCTTTATTTTGGGGACCCTTATTTTAACTGGTGGTTCAGCGGGTGATTATTATGGCCGAAAACGAATGTTTGGGCTTGGTATAGTTATCTTTCTGTTTTCTACCGTTTGGTGTGGGTTGGCTCCAAATGTACAGCAATTGATTTTTGGTCGTGGCGGACAGGCCGTAGGTGGGGCGTTCATGATTCCGGGTAGTTTAGCTATTATTACTGATATCTATGAAGAAGGGCAGCGAGGTAAGGCTATAGGCACTTGGTCGGCGGCAACAGCGTTGTCAACGGCAGCCGGGCCATTGCTGGGGGGCTTGCTTGTGGATTACTTGTCTTGGCGATTTATCTTTTTTATTAGCGTTCCCATGGCTTTATCTGCATTGGCTATTCTGTATTGGCGGATCCCGAAAGGGGATACTACGCAAAAATCTGATACGCCCGATTTTAGCGGTGCCCTGCTTGCAACGGTGGGAATAGGCATGATTTGTTATGGGTTGATTAATGGATCAGAACGTGGCATTACAGATATAGTTGTGCTTATAAATATACTTGGCGGGTTAATGGTAATGGGGGGATTTATTTGGAATGAAAAGAGGGTAAAAAACCCTATGGTGCCGCTATCACTTTTTAGTTCAACAACGTTTACCGGTGCCAATCTGGTAACGCTATTTCTTTACTTTGCGTTGGGAGGGGTCTTTTTTTTAATGCCATTTAACCTTATTCATGCGCAAGGATATTCTGCTACTGCAGCGGGGGCAGCATTTATTCCTTTTCCACTGTTGGTTGGCGGGCTTTCCCGTTGGTCAGGCGGACTTATTGTACGTTATGGTGCACGGCCATTACTTATTGTTGGTCCTGCATTAACCAGTATTGGGTTTTTGCTATTAGGTTATTATGGAGTAGAAAGTTCATATTGGACGAATTTTCTACCGGGATTTACGTTCATGGGGCTCGGGATAGCTATCAGTTTTGCTCCCCTGCAAACCACCGTAATGAGCTCCGTGGAGCAATCCGTTGCGGGCACGGCCTCCGGAGTTAATAAAGCTATCTCTCGGTTATCGGGTATGTTGGCGGTAGCACTGTTAGGTGCTTTGGCAATACACATTTTTGGAAATGATATACTTGAATGGATGCAGCAAAATAACGTATCGGCTGAAATCCAGCAGCAGATGCTCAGCGAAAAAGCCAGCCTGGCAAAAGCAAAAATACCGGGTCAAGCTTCTGGCCAGGTAAAAGAAGGGCTTAAAGTATCTATTAAACAATCATTCTTGCATAGTTATCAGGTTGTGATGTATTTGTCATCGGGTTTAGTACTTTTGGGATCGATATGTTCTGCGCTGATGGTGAGCTACCACCCCGATAGTGATGAGGTTGAAAATCAACGTCCCGCCCCATAGCCAAAAGTAAAGTCTACAAATTTTGAATGGTCGTGGGCATGCAATTGGTTGGCAATAAGGAAGTTACGTTCTTGATTATTAAATTGGCTAGATAAGGGCTGTTTAACAGGGTATCTCTTTTGATAACAGACTAATTTTCCGTATTTTTTTACAATCTTTTATAGTCTATTTTGGCTTTACGTAAAACAATCATAGAACAATAATTACAGAACAAAATTCAGCAGTTTATGGATTTATTTGACAAGCTAGAGGGTCGTCCCAGCCCGCTGGGAGAGTTCACCTCTGAGGGGTATGGCTATTATACATATCCCAAACTCGAAGGCCCCTTAGGCCCCGTCATGAAATTTAATGGTGATGATGTGGTCGTTTGGAGTATTAATGACTATCTCGGGGTTGGAAGCAATGAAGAGGTCAAAGAATATGATGCGGAGATCGCCCAAGACTATAGCCTTAGTAGTCCAATGGGAGCTCGGCTGATGACGGGAAATACATCAGAGCATGAGAAGCTGGAAGAAGAATTAGCAGACTTTGTACATAAAGATGATGCTTTCCTTCTCAATTACGGTTATCAGGGAATTATGAGTGTCATCCATGCACTGGTAGATCGTAATGATGTTCTTATTTATGATGAGTTGAGTCATGCTTGTATTGTGGATGGTAAACAGCTAGCAATGTCCGAAAAGTATGTGTTTCAACATAATGACATTGAAAGTTTCAAAAAGCAGTTGAAGCGTGCTCACCGAAAGAAAAAAGATAATGGTGCTGTCTTAGTTGTTACTGAAGGTGCTTTTGGAATGACCGGTGACCTCGGCATTCTTGATGAAATGATCGCACTCAAAGAAGAATATCCATTCCGTCTGCTTGTTGATGATGCGCACGGTGTAGGAACCATGGGTGAAGACGGTTCAGGAACTGGAACACATTTAGGATGCCAGGATGGTATTGATCTTCATTTCGGAACGTTTGCTAAAGCGTTTGCAATTATCGGAGCATTTGTTGCAACAGATGATGAACGTGTAGTCGAATTTTTGAAAGCGAATGTACGCAGCCAGGTTTTTGCTAAGTCGGTACCTATGCCGATTGTAAAGTCAGTGCGTAAGCGGCTGAAGATGATTCAGGATAATCCCCAGTGGAGAGAAAAGCTTTGGGAAAACACTAATATGTTACGCAGTGGCCTACGAGATATGGGATATAATGTACTCCCCGCAGAATGCCCGGTGACGCCCGTTCTTACAAAAGGCAGTACTGATCTTTGCCAGCTTATTATGCGCAAGCTGCGTGAAGAGCATGGCGTGTTTGTAAGTGGTGTAGCTTATCCGGTAGTGCCTAAGGGTACGGTATTAATTCGCCTGATCCCAACTGCTGCTCACAACGAACAGCATATCGAGCAAACACTGGAAGGTTTTGATGCTATTAAAGAGGTTGTCTTTGAAGAGGCAAAAAAGCATGAAAAAATGACGGCCTGATATTCAGCAAAATTTAAAAACAAAAAAGCCCCAACTATTGGGGCTTTTTGTTTTTTGATATAATTACAGGTGACAACAGGAAATTTTTGGGGCCACCCAATTCTTAGCTGAACTCCAGATGAAAAGATGGAAGGTTGAAATGGTTAAGAAAATAATTGCTTAATCATTCCAATTACACCCGATTTCTTGTCATTCTGTTTCTTACCCTTTCGGCCACCGCTTAACTTATCAAAAGTTGGTTTGGGCAGTTCCATTTCATTGTTCTTCTTTTTCTTATGGCCGTTTTTGCGACTTTTCGTGCCACCTTTCTTTTTCTTCTTACGTTCTTTAAGCTGCCTCTTAACTTCTTTTGGTAATGGTTGCTCTTTGGGAGCGTTGGACAGTGTGCTTTCGAGTTTATTAATGTCACTGCGATCTTGCTTTGAAACCAGTGAGATAAGTTCCGAGTGGCTGTTGGAACTCAGCATTTTGGTGCGGTACCGATATTCATCAGGATTACTCGGAACATCATAATTAATGACTTGAGTAATGTCGGTAAGGCCCAGCTCGGCAGCTGAAATGTCGGCAACAAGCAAAAACTGAACATCGCCATTGGTAAAATTAGCGAATCGCTGTGATCGTTTTTCATCCGAAAGCTTACCGTGTAGACTTGTAGCCTTGAGGTCTTGTTTACGCAAAGTGCGATAAAGGCGATCAGTTCCCCGTTTTGAGGCTGTAAATATTACTCCGGACTCCACATTATTTTCTTTGATGTAGGAGGTAAGTGTAGAAATAGCCATTCGATCGGGAACATAAATATATCCATGGCGAATACTGCTATCTACTTCCGGTGGATTTGAGAACATTCCAGCACTGTCCGGCTCGTCAAATCCAATAATGACCGGTTTTTCAACATAATTTTGGGCTAGCTCTTTGACATCATCATTATACTCATCCATATAGATAAGTGTTTGGTATTCACCCAATACCCGCCGCAAAATATTTTTTATTTTCGATTGCAGGTTAAGAGAAACCATTTTATCGGCAGCGTCAATCACAACTAAATCGACATTACGAAACACATAACGCATCGTTTCAATGGTATCCGCAAGGGGGCCGGGATTACCAACTATTGCTTGCACATCGCTGCCGAGCGCTTCTTCTTGCTCTTCAGGATCGGCATCCATATCTATGGAAGCACAAGAAATTTGTGCATGATATCCGGTTGCTCGTATAAGCTCGTCAATTTCCTGAGACTCTTCGGGATTAGGGGTGAGCACCAGCACAGATACTCCATCTTGTTCTTCTTTGCGGCTTTGAATAAGCTCAACGGCCGGAACAGCAAAAGAGGTGAAGTCGGATTCCGGCGTTGTTTTAACAAGAGCGTTCTTACCTTCGCGAACCGTCGAAAACACTTGTTCTTGCAGTTCAGTAAACTCAGTTATATTAACATCTTCGAGCCCGTCCACAATTTCAGGGCTTAGCGTCATATCTTCTTTTTTCAACGTTCTAACCTTTCTTTAATTAGCATTTGTTTTACCATGCACTGCTTCAAAACCAAGCAATGCTCATAAGGTGCCCAAATATACAAAAATTATCGTTTTAGCTCATCTGCTTTATGGGGTGACTGGTACTTCTTTGTAAAACAATGATGGATGGTAAGTTCGCGCCTTTGCTGCTGGATATAAATGATAGCTCCCCCTGCCATAACACCTAAACCAAGAAGTACAATCAGCCCGGCTTCCGGTCCAAAACGACCGCCGGTCCACAGGGAAGATCCAAGTTGTTTTATGGTGATGACTGATGCTTCGAAGTGGAAGCCGCTGACGGGGAATCCTGCAATAGCGCCAAGTGTAAAATTCCAGCCAAAATGGAGTCCGACAGATAGTGCCAAGCTGCCGGTTAAAATGTAAGGCAAAGCAAGAACAATACCGGCCAGAATAATATTACCGGTTGAAGTAGCCGAAGCGCTGGGATTAAAGAAATGTAGGATACCAAACAGTGATGATGATAACAGTACGGCAATAGCAACGCCCCCACGCTCACCTAATTGGGGATATTGCAGTCCTTCAGTGAGATTAAGAATTTGATAACCCCGCGAAAACAATTCTTCATAAAAACTGACCATTAACATGGCACCCAACGAACTGATCATACCAGTGGTAAAGGAGATTTCTGAAGTCGTATTCCAGCCGTAATCGGTTATAATAATCCATCCTAAATACCATTCAACAAGAAAAATAACTGCTACTGCTGCGGCAGCAATGACAGCCCCTGCAAATGCATCCAGAAACCATTGGGCGTTGAATGACAGACCATATTCTTGCCAACGACGCTTGTCAAAGAATCTGGCGGCAATCCAAAGACTGGCGATTACACCCAGAAATTGTGGTAAAATAGAAATGACCTTGAGCGTGTCATTTTGAGTAAATGGCATAGCCAGTGTTACAATACCGACCAATAAAACCATACAAATTATTTGCAGTAAAAGCCGCCAGCCGGCGCGGGCGCGATTTTCATTATTATTTAAAATGATATTCATATAAATGTGGAAACATTCGTAGTTTCGGTACGTTAAATATGTAGTTAAAGGTAAGTGAAAAGACGAAAAAAATCTGAATTTATGAGTGATCGATTTGTATTAGATACTACTAAGCAAAATGTGGAGCAGCTTTTTAAAGTATCCACAGAACGGGATGATTTTTTCACGCCGGAGTTTAATATATCACCTGGATCGCTTATTCCCGTAGTGTATGAGAACGAGGGAGAGCGAAAGATTTATAATTTTGTGTGGGGATTAATTCCTGAAGATGCTGAGGCAGAAACCGATGGACGAGAGAATTTTGAAGTTGCGCTTGAAGACATTGAAGATGATAGTTGGTATGGTAGATGCTTGACTCAGCGCCGTTGCCTGATTCCTGCCAATGGGTTTTATAAGTGGAAAACCAGTGAAAAGCAGAATACGCCTTTTTATATCCGTTTGCTATCCAACGAGCTGACTGCTTTTGGGGGTATATTTTCGGTGTGGGAATCTGATTCCGGTCGAGACGTATATTCCTGCGCTATGCTTACTACCGAAGCAAATGCACTTGTGCAGCCGGTGGGAGATCGTATGCCGTTATTGTTGCATCCTGATGATTATGGGCTATGGCTGGCGGATGATAGTTTTAATAAGGAAAGTGTTAGTGATCTTAAAGGATATGGAATTACTGAGCTGGCGGTAAATCGTGTTTCGGAAGATGTTAATGATCCCTCAAATAACAGTGCCGATCTGATACAGCCTATTCCCAAATAAAACTGCAGACTTGTAGATCAATCTAACACTTTGGCAATCGATCAAATGGAATTGCTATAAAGAATATTTGTTGAATCCACTATTAGTGATACATCAGCGATTCGGTTGTTGATAAATACGCATAGTAGGATAGGCCAGTTCAATATCATCGTGTTGCTCAATTTTTTGAAGTAGGTCTTCCCAAATAGCTTCTGATATTCCCCGTCGTTTTCGAGGGTTAAGCGGATGGCGGATGGTGAGGCAAACACCGCTGTCTTGAACGTCAGTATAGACAATAGGAGTTAAATGTTGGTAATAAATGAGATACGACATTTGGGCTTCTCCTACTTGCTGTTCGGCTTGGGCTGGGAAATCTTGTACATGGTTTTCAGCAATTTCTTGGAATAGTGCCTTCGCTTTTTTCCAATCACTTTCAAAAGTGAGAAGGACTTGCAGTTCATTCCATACAAATTTAAAATCGCTGGTGTAATTGGCCAGGGAATCAGAAAAAACTTTGTGGTTGGGAACGTGCATGATACGACCGGTACTTTGGTCGGCACCTACCCAGTTACCAATTTCGAGAAGACTAAATTTAAAAAGCCGGGTGTCAATGACATCGCCCTTAATACCGTCCACCTCAATGCGATCACCTACCTCGAATGGTTGGCGCCAAAGGATAAAAATCCATCCGGCAATATCACTAATCGGATCTTTTAGGGCAATGGCTAAACCGGCTGTAAGCAATCCAAAGAAGGTAGCGAGCGACTGTAGGCCTTCGAACCAGATACGGCCGACGATTAAAACTCCAATAAATACGAAGAGATAAGTTAAGTTTTTTCGCCATTTGTACTGAATTTTTGTCTCCGAAATATTGCGGTTGACTATGCGGATTGTAATATGCCGCATAATCCATAGAGAGATGATAACGACCAGAGAAAGCAAAATCTGTTTAGTAAGTTCCGGAGAGCTTAAGAAAAACTCTTGAATACTACTGGTAAAATTTTCCATTGGATATTTGGATTAACGTACAATAAACAGTTTATGCTGTTGTTGAATATACAAATATCTATTCCTTGATAATTGAATTAATATCATTGTAAAGAAAGGGAATTTTGGATAACTTTACGGGTCTGAAATAACAGTCATATAGATTTTATTATGCTTTATACAATTATTTTAACTGTAATAACGATTATTTGTGTATTATTAACCATTGTTGTGCTTTTACAGCCGGGCCAAGATCAAGGTATGTCCGGTGGCATAGCAGGTGGTAATGCTGGAGGGCAGGGGTTAGGCGCGCGACGTACTGCTGACTTGCTGTCAAAATCGACAACCGTATTGGGTACGGCACTTTTGGTATTAAGTGTACTGGCTAATTTTGCTATTGATCGAGGTGGGGCTACCGAAAGTGCAGTACAACAAAATAATACCGGTCAAACCACGCAGCAGAGTAATGGAGTAAACAATCCTTCTGAAACGCCTTCGGCAGTGCCCGAATTGCCGCAGAATCAAAGCGGCGGTAACAATAGTGGTAGCGGAGGAGGCAATGGCTCCGGTTCTGACGGCGGTAGTTAAGATACCGAACTAGTTTACTTACAAGTTATTGAAATTAGAAAAGCCCGGTTTTTAGTAGCCGGGCTTTTTTGTGTTCAATGTTGGGGATAATTTCTTTAAAAGGAAATCCAAAGTTATTGATTTGAATGGAATCCAATGATAAATGGCTAGTCCCCATCTTTACCCTGCATTAATTCGGCAAATAGCCGATGTGATTTTATGCGTTGTTGATGGTCATAAATATAAGAAGCAATCATAATCTCATCGGCTTCAGTTTCTTCCACAAAATCAGACAATTCTTTTTTAATCGTTTCCTTACTGCCGATAAAAGAATAGGTGAGCATTTGTTTTACTGCCATCTTTTGCTGCAGATTCCAAACGGTATTCATATCGTCAACCGGTGGAGGCATAGGTTTACGTTCGCCGGTAACTACTCCCATAAACATTTGTTTAAAAGAAGTAGCCAGCCATTCGGCTTGCTTATCAGTATCGGCTGCTATCACATTTACACAAGGAATAACATACGGCTCATCCAGCTGTTCGGAAGGCTGAAACTCTTTCCGATAAATTCTTAATGCGGAATCTAATTGCTGGGGAGAAAAATGGCTGGCAAAAACATAAGGTAAGCCCATAGCTGCCGCCAACCGGGCGCTATCAGTACTAGATCCTAAAATCCACAAAGGTATGTTTGTTCCTTCTCCCGGGACAGCACGAATGGTATTTTCGTTATGATGTTCAGAAAAATACTGCTGTAGCTGTCTTACATTGTTGGGGAATTGCCGTACTTGTTGCATCCGGTCAGGACGAATGGCTTGGGCAGTAGCTTTATCAGTGCCTGGAGCACGTCCCAACCCTAAATCAATACGATTTGGATATAGAGTTGCGAGTGTGCCAAATTGCTCGGCAATAATTAACGGCGAATGATTGGGTAGCATTACGCCGCCGGAGCCGATACGAATAGAGTCAGTGGCTTCGGCAACATATCCAAGCAAAACAGAAGTAGCCGAACTGGCGATGTTTTCCATGTTGTGATGTTCGGCCATCCAGAAACGAGTATAGCCCATTTTTTCGACTTGTTTAGCTAAGTCACGACTGTTATGGATGGCATCGGCGGGTGATTGTCCCTCGGTAATAACCGCCAGATCTAAAACCGAATATTTGATGTCTTGTAAAAGGTCAGAACCCATAGAAATGATTAAAAGTCTTGAATATAGTTATGAAATTTTGATGATTTCTCCGGTAAGGAATGTTTTTAGGCTTTTTTCGTACCCGTTTACCACATGCTCCATCTTGGCAGGTGTGTGACCGGGAAAAAAGTCACTAAGTTCATCAGCTGAATCTTCAACCAAGGCCGGACTTACAGCATTAATGCGAAATCCCTGCTGTAAGAAATCACCATTTGCCCCGATCACAAATCCATTGATGGCACCGTTAATCGTGCTCAAAATGGTGCCCTGCGGGATAGGATCTTCTGCTAATATTCCGGAGGTAAGTGTAACGCTGCCCCCGTCATTTAAATAATCCATGGCAGTAAGCGCAACATTAATTTGTCCCATCATTTTACTTTTTATGCCCTGCAGAAAATTTTGGTTAGTACTTTCAGGGAGTGGTTTTACAGGGGCTGATCCTGCCGTAACAATAACAGCATCTATACTCCCGATCTTTTTAAACAATGTTTTAATAGAGTTTGGGTCTGTAATATCAGCTTGCACATCTCCCGAAGAGGATCCCGCAGTTATGATGTCATTTTCTGACTTTAATCGTTCGGCCACTTTTGAACCGATAGTTCCGGTTCCACCAATAAGTAGAATTTTCATGTTGTAAAAGGTTATAGGGTTAATAATATGGAATGAATAGAGTGACTATTTTTTCACCCAAAGGAAAATAAATTACTCAAATAGGAGAGATAGATGCATCCTATAAATGTACTCAATTACTTTTTTAGTACTTTGGTCCATTTACTTACCGATACAAAACCGCGAAAAGATACTGTCGAGGATATCTTCAGTTGTAATTTCACCGGTAATGGTTCCCAGGTCTTTAAGAGCCGACCGCAAGTCAATGGAGAGGAAATCGCCCGTCATACCTTGGTCAAGCGCTTGGATAGCACTTTGTACATTTTCCTGTGCATTTTGCAGGGCATCACGGTGTCGGCTGGAGGTGACCAGCAGGCTTGATGAGTCGTATTCCGTATTTTCGAGTGCACGCTGCTTAAGGAGTTTTTTTAGCTCATCGATTTTTTCGTTCTCCAGTGCCGATATTTTAAGGTCATAATCCATGCGTTCATCATCTAAGTCGAGCGCAATATCATGCTTTGTCCCAATCAGCACAAAAGGGGTATCGCCAGCTTTTTTCTGAATTTCAGCGATATCCTCACGTTCTTCGGTAGTAAGTTTTCGAGAAAGATCCTTGAGATAGACGGCCAGATCTGCCTTTTCAAATGCTTGTTGTGATCGTTTTACCCCTTCGGCTTCCACAACATCATCGGTGTCACGGAGTCCCGCTGTATCTGTAAGTATAAAACGGAGTCCGTCGTAGCTCCAGTCCACATCAATGGTGTCGCGTGTAGTGCCCGCTATATCAGTGACGATAGCACGATCTTTACCTACTAATGTATTCAACAAGGTTGATTTGCCCGCATTGGGCAGCCCCACAAACACCGTCTTAATTCCATGCTTTACCAGCCGACCGGTTTCATAGGTGGCCAGTAGGTTGTCAATTTCGTCGTCAAGCTCTACAAGAAGCTCTTTTAGTTCTTCTTTGTTGGCAAACTCTACATCTTCTTCCACAAAATCGAGTTCCAATTCCACCATGGCAGTGGCATCAATAATCTGCTGTCGAAACTCACTAATATGTTCACCGAGGCGTCCCTCAAGTTGTTGGTGGGCAGAATCCAGTGCTTTTTTGCTTTTGGCATGGATGAGATCGGCTACGGCCTCAGCCTGACTTAGCTCCATTTTCCCGTTCAAAAATGCCCGTTGGGTAAATTCCCCAGGCTCAGCAGGTTTAATATCTAAATCCAGCATGGCTTCTAAGACAGCTTGTGTTACCAATACGCCACCATGACAAGATATTTCTATAATCTCTTCGCCGGTATAAGATTTTGGGGAATGAAAAAGTGTAGCCAGCACTTCATCTACAACCTTGTCATCACTATCTATAATCTTGCCAAAGTGGACAGTGTGAGAGTCCTGCTCCCTGAGGTCCGTTCCTTCAAACGATTGATTGACTGTTGCGATAGCATTTTCCCCTGAAACACGGATAACGGAAATTCCACCTTCACCCACAGGCGTAGCAATGGCTGCAATGGGATGATTTTGGGTAATTTCTTTTTCTTTTTGGTCAGCGGTAGCTTCTTTTTTGGACATAGGTCAAATATAAGGGTTTTGAGCCTTATATCATTTCCTGCTATAGTATCTATTAATTAAAAAAACCTGGCAGGATTTAGGATCCTACCAGGTTTATAAATGAGTACTAAAAAGTTTAGTATTTACTGAACATCCCCCATGAGTCTTTTAACCGGAGGCGCTGCTAGCAGTGCTATGATGCCACCGCCGCCAACAAGTAGAGCAACGCTCCAAAACAGACCGGTTGGCTCTAAGGTTTCAAGCTGACCTGCCATGAGTCCGGCAAATAAGTTGCCGAGCGCGGCCGCTACAAACCAGACACCCATCATCTGACTTACAAGGCGTTTAGGAGCAAGTTTGGTCATTGAAGAAAGTCCGACAGGAGACAGGCAGAGTTCGCCACAAGTATGAAGGAAGTAAGTGACAATAAGCCATGCAGGAGCAACTGAATTAGGTCCTGTAGCATTAGCAGCTCCCCATGAAATTACGAAAAAGCCTGCAGCTAAGCCTAATAGTCCTAATCCAAACTTTACAGGGATTGAAGGATTTGCGTTACGGTTAGCCAGCCATGTCCATAGCCACCCAAAAACAGGAGCAAGTATTACAATAAAGAGGGGGTTGATATTTTGAAGCATACTTGCCGGCATTTCCCAACTGGTGGTAAGTTGGGTAGAAATATAATAGGTAAAGCCAACTGCGAGTAAAGAGAGACCGGATACCCCTGCCTTGCCAACCCACCAAAGATTCGTACGTTTGAATATCCGCCAGCTGATATATCCGAGAGGTAGTGCCAAGATAAGTGCTGGTAAAAATACACCAATTTGGCTAATTAAGCCATATGGTCCAAAAGTGCGATTTGTTTCTCTTTCTGCAAATAGGTTAAGGGAAGACCCAGCCTGCTCAAAACCACTCCAGAAAAGAGCTGCCAGAATAAAAAGCCAAAATATGACGAATAACCGTTTGTTTTCGAGGGATACATCAAGATTTGGCATAAACATCCGAACCGTATTGAAAATGAGAAACCCTATAACAGTTATGCCAATACCGATTTGGTACGAAAATAATGTATATCCCCAATAAAATGATGCCACATAGAATCCTGCGGCAGCTACAAGTAATACAGCCCCAATAGATTTTGCATCATTTATTAAATAAGCAAAGAATACGACGGCGATAAGGGCCACGCTAGTACCGAGTGTTTGAGCCAGTTGCTGCAGGGATATTCCAATTACACCTGTATTCATCAAGATGCTAAATAAAACAATAAGTGCTGTACAGACACCAGTAGTTATCCAAAAATTGCGGCTCCGCCGGGAGAGTGTTTCCTGGCTGTCATCCACCTTGAGTGTTCCAGCTTCTCCCAGATTTTTCTCTCCAATTTTATAGGAGATGAGTCCGAGCAACATTCCGAAACCTGCTAATGAAAATCCCCAGTGCCAGTTGTAGCCTTCACCGAGAATACCGCAAAGTGTGGGACCTAAAATAGCACCGAAGTTAATTCCCATATAAAAGATGGAGAAGCCGGCATCCCGTCGGGCACCTCCTTCCGGATAGAGCTCTCCAACCATGGAGCTTACATTTGGTTTCAAAAGTCCTGTTCCAACTACAATGAAAATAAGTCCCAGGTAAAAGGAAGGCTCACCAGGAAGCCCTATCAATGGACCAGCCATCGTAAAGTGACCTAAGGCAATGATGCAGCCACCAACAAAAACACTTTTCTTTTGCCCCCATAACTTATCGGCTACCCAGCCCCCGGGTAAAGCCAGCACGTACACAAAGAAGGTATAAAGTCCGTATATAGCAGTAGCTCTCCCATCACTAAATCCGAGACCGGGATTGTCTCCTGTTACAGCCGCTGCCATAAAAAGAACGAGTAAGGCACGCATCCCATAGTAACTGAAGCGTTCCCAAAATTCTGTAAAAAATAATGTAGATAACCCTCGAGGATGGCCGAAAAAGTCATTCTTTTTACTGGGGTTTACCGTGTCTGCTTCCTCATTTGCCATTGATACTTTTTTACTTTAGTTCAATATACAATTTATACAATACTCATAATTAAGCCGTGCATGATAATTAAACCGCCATAGTGAAGCAACTTTTTAGTGTTTCGTATTTTATAATGGGTGTTTTAACGGATGTTTAATGTTAGATATAAGCTTCAGGTACGCAATGCCTTTTATATTTGTTACATTTCTACCAAATCGAAAGTAAATAAATAGTGGCAATGAGTACTAATTCAGGCGTCGTTAAAAATATTAAAGCACCAACCGGAACCGATTTGCAGTGTAAGGGATGGCACCAGGAAGCTGCCTTACGTATGCTAATGAATAACCTTGACCCTGAGGTGGCCGAAAAGCCCGATGACCTGATTGTGTATGGCGGGGGCGGAAAAGCTGCACGAAATTGGGAATCATATCACAAAATTACTGAGACCCTGAAGCGCCTTGAAGATGATGAGACTATGCTGGTGCAGAGTGGTAAGCCGGTAGGCGTTTTTCAAACCCACGAAGAAGCACCACGTGTGCTTATTGCCAACGCTCATTTAGTACCTAACTGGGCCAACTGGGATGAGTTTCGCCGCCTCGACAAGATGGGGCTTACCATGTATGGACAAATGACTGCCGGATCATGGATCTATATTGGCACACAGGGCATTTTGCAGGGCACCTACGAGACTTTTGCTGAGTGCGCCCGACAGAAATTTGATGGCACATTGCAGGGACAGCTGGTAGTAACAGCCGGACTTGGCGGTATGGGCGGCGCGCAGCCCCTTGCCGCTACGATGAACGGGGCCGCTTTTATTGGTATTGAGGTGGATGAACATCGCATCGATCGCCGTGTGGAAACGGGCTACTGTGACATCAAATGTACCAATCTGGATGAAGCCATTGAGAAAGCACTGGATGCCAAGGAAAAAGGCGAAGCACTCTCTATTGGTTTATTGGGTAATGTGGCTGAAGTGTTGCCAAAAATGGTGGATAAAGGTGTGATTCCCGACGTGTTAACTGATCAAACTTCGGCGCATGACTTAAAACTGGGATATATACCGGTTGGCTATACGCTGGATGAGGCAGAAGAGAAAAGAGAATCCGATCCCGAAGGTTATCAATCCGATGTACTGGATTCGATGGAGACCCATGTATCAACAATGTTAAAAATGCAGGATGAAGGGGCAATTACTTTTGATTACGGCAACAATCTTCGCGGACAGGTCGCTGATCATCGGGGAATGGAAGAAGCTTTTAACTTTCCTGGCTTTGTACCGGCCTTTATCCGTCCGCTGTTCTGCCGCGGATCAGGCCCGTTCCGTTGGGCTGCGCTATCCGGCAATCCTGAAGACATCTATACAACAGATCAAGCGGTATTGGAAGCTTTTCCAGAAAAGGAATCACTCAACCGTTGGATCCACAAAGCCCAAGACCAAGTGCAGTTCCAAGGACTGCCATCTCGTATTTGCTGGCTGGAGTATGGTGAACGTGCGGAGATGGGTGTAAAATTCAACTGGTTGGTGAAGAAAGGAAAAGTAGATGCTCCGTTGGTAATCGGCCGTGATCATCTGGATACCGGATCAGTCGCTTCTCCTAACAGAGAAACCGAAGGTATGAAAGATGGTTCCGATGCAATTGCCGACTGGCCGCTGCTTAATGCCATGCTCAATACTGCTAGTGGAGCCAGTTGGGTATCGTTGCATCACGGTGGTGGCGTGGGAATTGGCTACTCCATTCATGCTGGGATGGTGTGTGTGGCTGACGGAACAGAAATGGCCGACGAACGATTGGAGCGTGTGTTGACCAATGATCCGGGTAGTGGCGTTATGCGTCATGCGGATGCCGGATACGACGAAGCCATTAAAACCGCCAAAGAGCGCGGCGTGGATCTACCTATGGTGGAGTAGAGTTTCGTAATCACTTTGTTAGATAAGCAAAAATCCGGTAATCTATGTCTAATTCTATCCCCAAACGTATTCTCCCTGTTATTGTGTTGGCCCAGTTTGCCGGAACTTCGCTCTGGTTTGCTGGTAATGCAGTAATACCGGATCTGGTACAAGAGCTTCAACTTACCGACATGGCCATAGGTTATATCACCTCAGCGGTACAAGTTGGATTTATTGCCGGCACCTTGCTTTTTGCATTTTTAAGTGTGGCCGATCGTATTTCTCCAAGTAAAGTTTTCCTGGGATGTGCGATTACAGGCGCCGCCTGCAATGTAGCCACCGTTTATAGTGATACTTTTTTGTTATTAATGGTCAGTCGATTTGGGACGGGATTCTTTTTAGCCGGTATTTACCCGGTGGGCATGAAGATCGCCTCGGACTGGCACAAAGAGGGACTTGGAAAAGCATTGGGCTATCTGGTGGGCGCACTTGTTTTAGGAACAGCTTTTCCTCACTTGATAAAATATTTTAGTGCTGATTTGCCGTGGAAGATTATTTTATTTGCGACATCAGCATTTTCTGGTTTTGGGGGTATCTTGCTTTATGTAGCTGTACCGGATGGCCCGCATCAAGGTAAAAAGGGAGAGTTTAGACCGACGGTGATATTTCAGTTATTTAAAAATCCTAACTTCAGGTCTGCGGCATTTGGTTACTTTGGACATATGTGGGAACTGTACACCTTTTGGGCCTTTGTACCGATAATGGTGGGATTTTATAAGGAAATAAACACCGAATTTTTTGGGAGTATCCCCCTCTGGTCCTTTGTCATTATTGGGATAGGAGGTATAAGTTGTGCAATAGGTGGATACTGGGCGATCAGATCGAGTAGTAAGAAAGTAGCATTAGCTTCATTGATTGGCTCGGGGTTTTGCTGCTTGTTGGTGCCTGTGATGTTCGAGCTTCCGTTCTATCTTTTTATGGGATTCTTACTGGGTTGGGGGCTTTTTGTCGTTTCGGATTCTCCCCAATTTTCAACGCTTGTAGCCCAGTCAGCCGATCGTGATTATGTAGCAACAGGCTTGACTATCGTCAATAGTATTGGCTTTGCTATTACAATCGTGAGCATCCAGTTGGTAAACTTGATGTGGATCAGTTGGCAGAGTCCTTTTGTATTTTTGGTTATGGCAATAGGGCCGTTATTGGGAGCAATTTCGATTATGCAATACGGAGTGTCTGGGAAAAGGGATGAAACTAAAGCGGTGACTTAATCGTGCACTATAGATAAACTGATGAATAAAACCGATTCAGATGGAAACTATTCTTATCATTTTAGCCGCACTGCTCATTGTTGCAGGATTTATAGGAGCTTTGTTACCCGTTGTGCCAGGTCCGCCTATAAGCTATTTGGGATTACTTGTTTTACAGTTAACGTCTGCTCATCCGTTCAGTTTGCAATTTTTTATTATTTGGGGCCTCATTGTCGCTACGTTAATGATTTTGGATAATGTGATTCCTGCTTATGGCACTAAAAAGTTTGGCGGTTCGGCCTATGGTATCTGGGGATGTGTAATAGGAATGGTTATTGGTATTTTCTTTTCACCTATAGGATTAGTTGTGGGTCCCTTAGTTGGTGCGTTTTCCGGTGAACTCATTGGTGGAAAAACTTCGTACCAAGCCATGCGTTCGGCAGTAGGGTCATTTTTAGGATTTATGGTCAGTACCGTATTGAAACTTATAGCAAGCGGAATGATGGGATACTACTTTTTTATGAATTTGTAAGAGCTTTTCATGGGGGCAATAGCTACTCTTGTTTTTGGAAAATGATAACCCGATCTCCCGGACATGTTACTGAAGCTCCCCATTTATCAGCTATCCACTGGAATGTTTGTTTGGTATAAAAGGTGACATGCGTTTCATCCATCCGGTAGTGCCAATCTGCAAAGAAAGATTTATCATCTTTAGCAATTTTTGTCATGATTCCTAAATACCCCCCGGGCCTTAAGCAATCCCAAAGTCTTTTGAATTCTTTACCTGGATAAAAGAGATGTTCAACTACTTCAGTAGCAGTTATAAAATCATATCTCGTATTGAATACCGATTCATCATCTGCATAAAAGGGATCGTAGATATTAACCTCATGTCCGTGCTCTTCAAATATAATATTAAGTGTTGGTCCCGGGCCTGAGCCGAAGTCGAGTCCTTTGCTCTTCGGTTCAAGCAAGTTGTTTAGCGGATCAAAAAGTTGGCTCAGAAAATTGCGATAATCTTCATCCTCGGGATCATTTTCATGGGTTTCATACCGGGCAAGTTCCTCTTGCGCAGAAGGTTGATCTTTAGGCGGGGCAAAGATTAATCTGCAGTTCTGGCACTGGTAGTAATCACTGTTATAGTGTTCAGTAGTATCTCGATAAAAAAGATGAACATCAGTATTGCCACATAAGGTGCAGATCGTTACGGACATATTGTTAAGTTGAATCGATGCTTTTTGTGAAAGATACAAATTACAGCTTCTTTCTTGCTATAAAATTTAGGAAGCTGAACTTGACGTTCTACCTGCTGCCAATTTATTTGTATTTAAATGAATGAACGTTCATTCATTTTTGTTGTACCAATTGAAATCAAGCAAAAAATAGAACAATGACAGATAAAAATACCGACAAACGCACTGATTTGTTATTAGCTACTTTGAACCTTGTAAGTAATCGTGGATTTCATAATGCCCCGATGGCTAAAATTGCCCAAATCGCTGATGTATCGGCCGGGACTATCTACAATTACTTCAGTAATAAGCAGGATCTTGTTGATAGTCTTTATCTGTACGTTAAAGAACAGTTTACCAGTGCAGCATTTCGGGATTACGATCAAAAAATGGCTGTTAAAGAAGGGATGCAGATTATTTGGTTTAATATGATTGAATATAAAATGTCGAATCAAAAGCAGGCAAATTTTTTGTCACAGTGTGAGAACTCTCAGATTATATCAGAGGGAGTGCGCGAAAGGGGACTACAACATTTACAACCATTGCTAGAGCTTTGGAAGCGCGGTCAAGAAGAAGGGTATATCAGGGACGTTTCTCCCTACTTGTTATATGCATATGCCGTTTATCCTCTGTCCTTTTTTGTGGCAGTTGAAAAACGCGATGAATTTCATTTAACCCAAGAAATGCAAGAACACTCCTTTGAGATGGTTTGGAGTGCCATTTCATCAACGTAATTGAACAAATATTTAAACTTTAAAAAAATAACAGATGAATAAGGTAATAGAACTTAGAAGCAGACCGGTAGGTGAGCCTACCCTCTCAGACTTTAACTTTGAAGAAACTGAAAAACCAACCGCCTCAGATGGTGAGATTCTACTGAAGACCGAATATGTTTCAGTGGATCCGTATCTGCGAGGACGAATGAGTGATGCTGATTCTTATGTAGAACCATTCGAATTGGACAAGCCGATCAGCTCAGCTATAGTAGCAAAGGTAGTATCAAGCAAGAATAAGAGGTTTGATGAAGGTGATTATATAACAGCTGAACTAGATTGGAAAGAATATCAGCTATCGGATGGTAAAAATGTAAGAAAGATAGATCCCAATGCAGCCCCGCTTTCTGCAAATCTTGGAATTTTGGGGATGACCGGAATAACTGCCTACATCGGCCTGACAGAAATAGGACAGCTGAAAGAAGGCGAAACATTAGTTGTTTCTGGTGCTGCTGGTGCCGTGGGAAGTGTTGTTGGGCAGATTGGTAAGATTAAGGGTTGTCATGTAGTAGGTATTGCAGGCTCCGATGAGAAGATAGAGCTCTTGAAATCTAAATTCGGATTTGATGAAGGGATTAACTATAAAAAAACAGAAGCCATGGGCGAAGCTATTGCTCAAGCATCTCCTGATGGGGTGGATGTTTATTTTGATAATGTGGCTGGCCGAATCTCAGATGGGGTGTATCAAAATATGGCTGATTTTGGTCGGATCGTTAATTGTGGAGCTATCGCGCTGTACAATGCAACCGAAATGCCCACCGGTCCCCGAGTAGAACCGATGCTTATTAAAAAGCGTGTTTCCATGCAGGGCTTCATTGTTGGCGATCACCAAGATAAGTTTACGGAAGCTGTAAAACAGTTAGGGAAATGGCTCGGAGAGGGACAATTAGAATACTCAGAGACGGTCGTAGAAGGATTTGAAAATATACCCCAGGCCTTTTTGGATTTATTTGAAGGGAAGAACAAAGGAAAGATGATCGTCAAAGTTTAAAATCAGTTGTAGATATACATAATTCAAATTGCTAATTAAGAGTATCATTATGAAGATCTTATTTGTATTAACATCGCACGACGAATTGGGAAATACAGGAAAGAAAACGGGTTTCTGGATCGAAGAATTTGCCAGTCCCTATTATGTTTTTGAGGATGAAGGAGCGGATATTACACTTGCATCTCCACAAGGAGGTCAGCCGCCTATAGATCCCAGCAGTGATACCGCAGATGCTCAAACAGAAGCAACAAAGCGGTTTAAAAATGATAAAGAACTCCAGCAAAAGCTGGCGGAGACCCAAAAGCTGTCGAACGTCAATGAGGCGGATTTTGATGCGGTATTTTATCCCGGTGGGCACGGACCACTTTGGGATTTGGCAGAAGATGATGATTCCATCAACCTGATTGAATCGTTCAACAAAGCAAATAAACCGGTTGGTTTTGTTTGCCACGCCCCCGCAGCTTTAAAGAAGGTTAACGGAACGGATGAGGAGCCCCTGGTGAAAGGGAGAAAGGTTACCGGCTTTTCAAACGAAGAGGAAGAAGCTGTCGGCCTTACCGAGGTTGTCCCCTTTAAAGTGGAAGATATGCTCACCGAAAATGGCGGTATATATAGTAAAGCTGATTCTTGGGAGAGTTATGCCTTGGAAGATGGAAATTTAATTACAGGGCAGAATCCAGCATCATCAGAATTAGTTGCCAAAAAAATGTTGAGCCAGCTTAAATAGTAATATTTGAGTAATTATACTGAGGGGGATTAGCGGTAAACTCGCTGATCCCTTTTTCAATTAGTGGGAAATTAATTTATTTACCTGCCAAGTAGATTTGCACACTCTAGAGAGGGAACATCAAAATGTTCATTTAGCGAGTTAATAACGAGTTGGGCAACTGTTGCTATTGTCCTATCTTCAGAAAAAGAAAAAATTGTTTATACGTACAATGATTAGATTAGAACAGTTGTATTCCGACCTTGCAGATAGTATTGAAAGCCTGAAAGATGACCCCTCTACGGTACAGCAGTCTCGTCAAGTCGTAGAAGAAGCCCTTGATCGTGACGAGCCGATGTACGGGATAAATACCGGTTTTGGCGCGCTGGCTAATAAGCGCGTGGGTCAAGAGGAGCTCAAGCAGTTGCAGCGAAATCTAATTCTTTCCCATTCGGTTGGGGTTGGCGATCTTATTCCCAAAGAGATTTCACGACTGATGCTGCAGATCAAAATCCATTCGTTGGGGTTGGGTAATTCTGGAATATCTGAAGAAACTTTTAATCGGCTTATCTATTTTTCTGATCATGATTTGATCCCTGCCATGCCCGAAAAGGGAAGCGTAGGTGCCTCGGGTGATTTAGCTCCACTGGCACATATGTCGCTGCCGTTGCTGGGCTACGGATTGTTTTGGAATGAGGAAGGTACTGATACTATCCCCGCCGAAAAGGTACTCAACGATCATGACCTCGATCCCATTGACCTGCAACCCAAAGATGGGCTTTCCCTCATTAACGGCACGCAGCTGATGAGTGCCTACGGTGCTTATGTGCTCGAAAAATCACTCAGCCTGATGAAAGCAGCTGACCTGATTGCCGCCATGAGCCTGGAAGCTTTGCAGGGGAGCATCAAGCCGTTTGATGAGCGCATCCACGAAATTCGTCCCCATAAGGGACAGCAAAAAGTGGCTACAAATGTGCGTGAACTGTTAGTAAAAAGTGAAATACTGGAATCGCACCGAAATTGTGGGAAAGTGCAGGATCCGTATTGCCTGCGATGTGTTCCACAAGTACACGGGGCCAGCCGTGATGGACTGCGGTATAGCTGCGAAACAATTGAAACCGAATTGAACTCGGTAACTGATAACCCATTGGTATTTGGGAATGGAGATATTATTAGCGGCGGTAATTTTCACGGTCAGCCGCTGGCGCTGGCACTGGATCACGCTAAAATTGCGCTGGCTGAGTTTGCCAGTATCTCTGAGCGGCGAACCTATTTGTTGTTGGAGGGACATGATGGACTGCCCGAATTGCTGATGGAAGAGACAGGCATTAATTCTGGATTTATGATTCCACAATACACCTCGGCCTCACTTGTATCTGAAAATAAAGTGTTATGTCATCCTTCGTCGGTGGATTCTATTCCTACTAGCTTGGGACAGGAAGATCACGTTAGTATGGGAAGCATCAGCGCATTAAAACTACTGGAAGTGTATCAAAATGTGGAGCATGTACTGGCTATTGAGTTGTTTACCGCTGCTCAGGCATTGGATTTTAGAAAGCCATTACGTCCAGGGCGCGGCGTTGAAATAGCCCATAACTATGTGCGTGACGCAATACCACATGCTAAGAAAGATCACTATTTTAAAGATGACATTAATACAGCAGTAGAATTATTGCAGAATCGGAGCATGGTTAGAGAAGTTGAAAAAGAGCTGGTAGATTTGATATAGTATCAGAGCGTAACGTTAAGTTTTTAAGGTTAATAATCTAGTTGAATGCCTGTATTAAAGAACATTGGTTATCTGGCAACGTGTAAGGATAAAGGCGAACAGGATGATATCCATACGATTGGCCAGGCCGCTATCGCTTGGGAAGGAGATACCATTAAATGGGTTGGGGAAGAAGCGAGCATACCGGATCAGTATGTTCGGGGAAAAATATATGATGCCAATGGTAAAATGGTTATACCCGGCTTAGTTGATTGTCACACCCATTTAGCTTTTGGCGGCTGGCGACCGGATGAATTCGAGATGCGGGTACGGGGAGAAAGTTATCTGGATATTGCCCAAGCCGGTGGTGGAATTTTATCCACAGTGAAAGCTACGCGAGAGGCTACAGAAAATGAACTTTTTGAAAAAGCATCCGGTTTTCTTGAGGAGATTGCCAAACAGGGAGTAACTGCCGTAGAGTGTAAAAGTGGATATGGGTTATCTCTAAAACATGAGCTAAAGACTTTACGAGTATATAAACGTCTTGAGGAAGAAAGTCCGTTGCATATCGCTCCTACTTTTTTGGGTGCGCATACCATTCCACCTGAGTACAAAGAAAATCGTGAAGCCTACATTGAGTTATTAATAGATGAGATGATTCCGGCCGTTGCCGAAAGTGAGTTGGCGGACTTTTGTGATATCTTTACTGAAGAATCGGCCTTTAATATAGAAGAGTCGCGCAAAATATTACTGGCAGCTAAAGTGGCGGGATTGATTCCTAAGCTTCATGCCGATCAGCTTACCTCTTGTGGGGGCGCAGAGCTGGCGGCCGAGGTAGAAGCAGCCAGTGCTGATCACCTGGAAAAGGTATCTGAACAAGGAATTAAGGATATGGCCAAAGCCGGTGTCGTGGGTGTAACCTTGCCCTTGGCGTCGCTTTATACTCAGGAAGAACCGTTAAACTGTCGTAAGCTAGTTGATGGTGGCGTGGATGTAGCGGTAGCCACTGATTTTAATCCGGGTTCAGCTCCCACCTACGATTTGCCGCTGGCAATGATGTTAACTTGTAATCAAGGGCGATTAACACCTGCAGAGGCTTTGAAGGGGGCAACGGTGTATGCTGCCAAAGCAATAAAGCGCAATCATAAAATCGGTTCTATTGAACCGGGTAAATCAGCAGATTTTGCAGTTATTGATGCGCCCGATCCTAATTTTTGGATGTATCATTATAAGGGAGCAAATTGCGTGACCTCTTATGTAAGTGGACAAAAGATTGCGTGAGGAGCTCTCTACAATAATGGTAGAGGGGTAAAATCTGTTCTTGGTAAAGATAAGAGGTTTTTAAAACATATATCTTATGACTAACGATTTCCAAGCTGAAAAATGGGAGGCAACCATCTTATTTTGTGATATACGAAACTTTACCAAGCTGTTTGATGAGGAGGATCCCCTGGAAGCGGTACAATTTGCTAACTCCGTGTTGGCAGAGTTGGGAGAAGAGGTAGAAAAGAAGGGTGGGAAAGTAGATCGGTTTACCGGGGATGGATTTATGGCTCATTTTGGTATTATAAATGGTAGTACTAACCATGTGGAAGATGCTTGTAAAACTGCATTAAAAATGCGTAGTACGCTTCAACATATTAACACTGCCCGTTATTTAGATGTGCAGCAGGTTGTATCGGCAGGCATTGGGATACATACCGGTACCGTAGCACATGGTGAAATATCGACGAAACAGATTAAGCAAACGACGGTACTGGGAGATGTTGTTAATACTACTGCCCGTATTGAACGATTGACTAAATATTTTTCGGTGGATATTCTACTTTCTTACGAAAGTTATAAACGAGTAGAAAAAGATTTTCAGTTTAAGGAAATGGCGCCACAACGAATTCAGGGAAAGGAAAACGAAATTGCAACGTATTGGTTGCTTCCTATGAATGATCTAGATGATTAATTGTACTTTTTAATTTCAAACAGTTGTTATGCAGATTACCGTAGAGGATGGCAGTCAAATTAGTGAAGAGGCTATAGAGGAGTTGAAGAAGCACGCTGATATGATCGAATGTGAATGTCCTGCACGGCTTATGGAGATACTTGAAAAGGTTCGTGATTTTACTGAGTACTCTGAGCAATGCATTGAAAAATACCCCGAAGACAAAGCTACGCATAAGTGGTTGCGTTCATCTTCTATGAATTTAGATCAACTTATTTCTACCACGCTCATACAATTGGCCCGTTATGAAGGTTTTATTAACGAGAAAAATGAAATTGTGGACCGGCCCAGCTCTTAAATCATTAGCTGGAAGAACAAGTAGGGGCTTTTCCCTTATCATTATATTGGTTTTGAAAGTCCTTTAATGCCCCCGGTATTCTTCCTAGCTCTTCTCCGTTTTCTTTCGCTTGTTTTTTAATGTGTTGCATGTTTTTGATGATATTGCAGGCTTTTTTAAAGTCCTCAACTTCCAGATATGCTTCAAATAACCAGCGATAGGAGTGGTAATCCCGGTCTTTTAACGGCCTATCCGTTTTTTGCTGCCAGTTAACGGATGCATCATAAGCGCGAATGTTAGATTGTATTACTTTATCCCACATCTTCAGCTGTTTAAAAATATGACTGGGCATATGAATAGCATGAGAGGATGAGTAGGCCACATCTGAGTAATCATTGGCCGGACGAATGCCCATCTCTGCAAAAGTACTGTTATCATAAATATGAATAAGGTAGTGCATGCCTCCGGGGTGCTTTGGGTTACGTTTGTATAGCTGCTCAAGCTTGGCTGCAATAGGAACAAGCTTATCCGGATCAGGATTGCTGTAGTCATAGTCAGGTGTTGTCATTGAAGCCAGAGCAGAAAAAGCCAGTGTTTCGTCGCTGGGAAACTTCTCATAAAGCGACTGCATTGCTTGGGCATATTCACTACGCCGCTTACTCATATTTTTGTTGTCATCATAGAGAATGCGGATCGCATTTATATAAGCTTTCTCTCGTTCTGTCCAGTTGATCTTGCCACTTTCTATTTGGTGATCTAACTGTTCTAATACCTTTGAGCCGGCAGACTGGTTATGTTGTCCCCAGATTGGATGGTCGTACGTCATCAGTTCTCCCCAGTAAGCCATTGCAAAGGCTGGGTCTAGCTTTCTGGCTTTTTTAAAATGATCACGAGCTTCTGGATACCAGAAACTGTGGAGGGCAAGTACTCCTGTTAAAAATTCTTGTTGAGCTTTACCGGTAGCTGAAGTGGGAAAATCGATAGAACCCAGTTTAAGTTGATCATCAGTCGTATTTTGAGCCGATACAGATCCCCAAAGAAAAAGGAAGCAGCTAAGGAACGACAGCAGATATGGTCTTAAGTCAGTCATGAGAAGGTCATACTAAAGTTTTATTTTTTACTATAGTTAATAACATACAATACTCTTAGTACTGTAAAAAGGAAAGTGCTTAATATCCAGCTGATAGCTTAATAAAAAGTTTATCCCTGTAGTTTGCTCACGATTTGGAATAATGTTATGCTTAGGGCTGCTTTTTGAAAACCGAAAATCAAAAGTTGAAAACTGTGTCTGATCTTATTTCACCGTCGGTCTCTATTCCCGAAACAGCAAAAGATGATCCCCGTTTAGCTCATTGGTTGAACAATAACTCTGATTCTGTACAAACAGTATTAGTGGGGTTTCCTTCTGATGAGGGAGTACGTCGGAATGGCGGGCGTCCCGGAGCTTCAAAAGCACCGTCTGAAATACGTGAACAGCTTTATAAGATGACGCCGAGTGCTGAATATTATGATCCCTTTGTTACATTATTGGAAGGCTGTGAAGATGCCGGAGATATAGAAGTAACCGGAAATCTCGAAACAGATCAGGAGCGACTAGGTGATACGATAGCAGAGTTTTTGGAGCAGGGTGTTGTACCTATCATTTTGGGGGGAGGGCATGAAACAGCCTTCGGACACTTTTTAGGCTATGCGAAAGCAGAAAAAAGAACTTCCATCTTTAACCTGGATGCCCATAGTGATGTGCGTCCGCTCAAAGAGGATAAAGCTCATTCAGGATCGCCCTTTCGACAGGCGCTTGAACATAAGAGTGGATGCGGGGAAACCTATCTTGTATCAGGATTACAGCCCCATTCTGTTTCACAATCTCACCTTGACTTTATTAAGGAACAGGGTGGGCATTATAAATTTCGTGACGAAACCAATATAACGGCAATTTCAGGACTTTTTCACCAGCACGAAAGTGAACAGTTAATGGTCACTTTTGATATGGATGCTGTAGATCAGTCACAGGCACCGGGCGTAAGTGCTCCTTGTACAAATGGCCTGCCGGCCGATCTTTGGCTGACGGCCGCTTATATGGCCGGTCGAAATGAGAAGGTTACTTCTTTTGATTTGTCTGAAGTAAATCCTGAATATGATCGTGATAATCAAACGACTAAGCTAGCAGCACTTACGATCTGGCATTTCTTATTGGGATTGAGCCAGCGATAAACGGTTTTGCATATTCAAACTCAGGTGGATAAGCTGAATGGGCTTTAATGGATTTGTTTCACCAAACGTCATTCCTGTCCTAGTGAATTCTCATATTTTTAATTCAACTGTTCTATCGTCATTCCGCGCCCCGCCGCGGAATCTTAGCAGTGGCTTGTGTTAGGATCTTTTGAGATCCCGGATCAAGTCCGGGATGACAACCGTTCCTAATAATTCTACCTGTTGTTCGCTATAATATCAGTCCAAATATCATCTAAGGTGGGATTAACTTCGCGAATTAGGTCAAGCTTCCATGTTCGTTCCCAGTTTTTTAATTGTTTTTCCCGCTCAATTGCCTTAGTGATACTTTTGTACTCTTCATAATAAATGGGATAGCGAAGATTGTACCGTTTGGTAAAGCTGCTTCCCGAACCGATTCGATGTTGATGAATACGTTGTAGCAAATCAGAGGTAACGCCGATATATAAAACCGATCGGCTCTTGTTTGATAAAATATAAATAAAACCCCTTTTGGTAGCCATAATGAAATTTACTAGTAAGAGACTTTTAAAAGAGAATCCTTACATTTTTTGATGTCATTCTGGATTCCAAGGAGTTTCTATCCTTATAAAATGTTGATGTCATTCCGTGCTCCGGCGCGGAATCTCAATACGAGAGGGGCAAAATTATCGAAGAGGAAACTTTCAAGGAACCTTTATGGCAGTTGATTTGGTTAACCTTGTCTTATCAATACTTAAGAAAGGCCAATAAATATGTACGAACTGCACCAGGAGCAATTTTTAGATGCGCCGATAGATGAAATATGGGACTTCATTTCTCACCCGGCCAACCTGAATGAGATAACCCCGCCGCAAATGGATTTTGATATCCAAAGTAGTGTTCCAGATATGATGCGTAATGGGTTATTAATCAAGTATGAAGTTAAATTGCCGTTGCTGGGACATTCGGAATGGGTGACTGAGATCAAGCATATTGTGTCAGGCAAAGAGTTTGTGGATGAGCAGCGTATAGGACCTTATAACTTTTGGTATCACCGCCATCAGCTTGAAGAGACCGATCGTGGCACAAAAATGATTGATCACGTGAGCTATCAGCCACCCTATGGGATACTTGGACAAATAGCTAATACTCTGCTAATCCGTAATAAACTAGAAGAGATTTTCAACTACCGAAAGGAAGTGCTGGATGGTCGTTATAATATTTAGCATACGAACCATGTGGGTTCTGAATATCTACAATCCTAATTGCTCTCTATAAAACCAGTGGCAATTAGTTCTAGCCGCTATATTTGCGTTTTATTACGGCTTAATTTTGATATCGATCTTCTCAGTCGGATCCTGTTCCTGGTTACGAATTGCCAGCTGCTGAATCACATTATTGGAAAGTTCCACAAAAGCCTCACCGGATTTTGTTTCCATATCGCCCAGTACAATAGGTTTACCCTCATCGCTGCTTTCACGTACCTTTTGTTCCAGAGGGATTTCACCCAGAAAGTTCGTTCCCATTTGCTCAGCTAAATTTCGGGCTCCGTGTTTGCCAAAAATATGATATTTTTTGTCCGGCTGATCTTCAGGGATAAAGTATGCCATATTTTCAACCATGCCCAGTACTGGTACATTCACTTTTTTAAACATGGCAACGCCTTTGCGGGCATCATCCAGCGCCACATTCTGTGGTGTTGAAACAATAACTGCTCCGGTTAGCGGAACGGTTTGTACCAGCGTAAGCTGGATGTCACCGGTGCCGGGTGGTAGGTCGAGCACGAGATAGTCAAGTTCACCCCATTCCACCTCATTCATAAATTGTTTGACAGCGCTCGTTACCATTGGTCCACGCCAGATCATGGCCTGATCGGGATCAACGAGCATGCCCATTGACAGAAAGCGGATGCCGTATTTTTCTTTGGGGATCAACTGCTTTTCCGTCGTGATGTTAGGCCGTCCGTGAGCGTCCATCATTGTGGGAATGCTGGGGCCATAAATATCAGTATCCAGTAATCCAACTTTGGCGCCAGTTCGTGCCAGTCCACAGGCCAGGTTAACGGCGACCGTAGATTTACCAACACCGCCTTTACCTGAAGCTACGGCAATAATATTGTCAACACCAGTAAGAATTTCTTCATCTTCCTGATCTTGTTCCTGCTTTTTTTGACTACGATGACCTTGTCCCGGGAATTCTCCTTGCTCTTCTTCGCCATTGCGAAACTTCGAGATATTAACGGCCGTTGTGATATCCAGTACAGCATCTTCATCCACAAACTTATGGATAGCTTCTTTACATTTATCCTTAAGTGTGGCTTCAAGCTTAGTATCTTTTTCGGGCAGGTCAATAGTAAAAGTGATGAAGGAATCCTGCACAATAAGGTCTTCAATCATGTCCAGCGTTACCACGTCCTTATCCATCTCGGGATGCATTACATGAGTAAGCGCCGTGCGGACTTGTTGTTTATTAATGGCCATCAGGGAATAAAATATTAGATTTTGCTAAATAATTTAGTCTTCAAAGATAAGCATTTAATACCAGATGCTAAACGCTGATTGTCGAATAAAAATTCATTACAGGAAGGATATAAAATTCTCCATTCTATTGTTTAATCTGTATTTTAGGCAACAGTTTTCTGGATGCTGTAAACTAGATACGAAATACTGGAATAATGATGCAAACTACGGCTAGAGACTTCAGTATTTAGAATCCGGTATCTTATATCATAAGCTATAGGAAACATCATTTTTGAAATAGAGTTCAAAGCTAAACCAACATTATCCTCCCATGTTAAAACAAACACCTTTTTATAATGTCCACGAGCAAGCCGGAGCTAAACTTGTTGATTTTGGTGGATTTGAAATGCCCGTACAGTACGATAGTATCCGCAAAGAACACAAGGCAGTTCGCGAAAGGGTAGGTATGTTTGACGTATCACATATGGGAGAATTTTATGTATCTGGCGATGAAGCACTGGATTTGCTGCAGCATGTGACGATTAACGATGTGTCGAAGCTTGAAAATGGCAAGGCGCAATACAGTGTTATGTGTTACGAAGACGGCGGTATTGTGGATGACCTGCTGGTGTATAAGTTGTTTGATGACGCCGGATATATGTTGGTAGTAAACGCTTCAAATATTGAAAAAGATTTAGAATGGATTGAAATTAATAACAGTTTTGATGCGGAGGTGAATAACCAATCCGATGATACTTGTTTGCTGGCTGTACAGGGACCAAAGGCAATAGAGACGCTCCAAAAGCTGACGGAGACAGATCTTAGCGGAATATCCTTTTATAGTTTTGAAATGGGCACATTGGCAGGCTTTGATAACGTGGTGCTTTCCGCCACGGGCTATACCGGCGAAAAAGGATTTGAGCTGTATTTTGATAAAAATGACACTGACCCCGAAGCTATCTGGGAAGCTATTATGGAAGCTGGGGACGAGTTTGATATCGAAGCCTGTGGGCTGGGTGCCCGCGATACGTTACGTCTTGAAAAAGGTTTTGCGCTTTATGGCAATGACATTACCCAAGATACACACCCGCTGGAGGCACGTATGGGCTGGCTTACAAGGCTGGATAAGGGAGACTTTATTGGTCGGGTTGCATTGCTGGAAGCCAAAGAAGAAGGACTCAAGCGTAAGCTTGTTGGTCTTACCATTGATGATAAGCGGTCTATCCCGCGCAAGGGGTATAAGATTTTTGATGCCAATGACAACGAAATTGGATTTGTCACCAGCGGTTCTCGGTCAATTACGTTAGGGAACAATATCGGTATGGGGTATGTAGCTATCGACCATGCAGATGAAGGCGACACTGTTTTTGTAGAAATCCGAAACAAAAAGGCCGAGGCCAAGGTAGTAAAACCACCATTTGTGGAGTAATATTTATCAACAAAAATGAGTTACCTGCAAGCCCAATGTAATAGAGAGTATTTCAATTTATGACTGACGCACTTGACGTATTTGTATCAGCCCATTCTTTTCGGGAAAAAGATTTGCGAGATAAAACTGTAGTAATGATTGATGTGCTGCGGGCAAGTTCCACCATGGTGACAGCACTGCATCACGGTGCCAAGGGAGTTATTCCGGTGGGCAATATGGATGAAGCGGGCAAAATATCCCGGAATTTAGATTCAGAAAGTTTTTTGATGAGCGGCGAAAAGAACGGTGTCAAAATTGATGGATATGATTTGACTAACTCCCCGCTGGAACATGCAGCAGATGTAGTTACGGGAAAAACGGTCATATTAAATACAACCAACGGTACCAAGGCGATAGATCGAGCAGATCACGCAGATAAAATTCTTGTAGGATCTTTTTTAAATTTAGATGCAGTGGTTAAACATCTGCAAGATGAGAAAAACGAGATAGTGTTGGTTTGTGCAGGCTGGCGGGGACGCCTTTCGTTTGAGGATTTACTTTGTGCTGGAAATATTATTTACGAACTTTGCTCTGGAAACCTGTCAAATACAGCAGCAGATGGCGCAAAAGTAGCTTTTGGTCTTTATGAAAAATTTGCGGATGATATAGAAAACAGTATCATGTCATCGAATTATGCCGAACGGCTGGAAGGTATCGTAAGTAAAGATGACATATCGTATTGCTGTCAACGCAACGAATTGCAGAATTTACCAGCATTAAATAAAGGAATCATTACAAGTTTAGATGACACAGCAAACTAATTCGGGAAATATTTTTGGCGGACTTTCGGAATCTCGGAAAATGGAAATTATCGGGATTCTAATTATGGCTGTCGGCGGTCTGCTGGGGTTGAGTATCATAACCTACGACCCGGGCGATTTTGCGGTCATCCAGTCCTTATCAAACGACAGTCTGTTTGCCCTTGACCAAGGTCCGGTATTACGGGTGCAGAATGCACTCGGAATTATTGGTGCTTATCTGGCTCAATTTTTTGTGCACTTGCTTTTTGGATATATGAGCATCATTGTGCCGTTTTTTATCATCAGTTACGGCTGGTTTATTTTTCGTGATCGTGATACAAGTCCATTGCTATGGACTACGGCCTACGGCATTTGGAGTATGGTACTTTTTTCCACCATTCTGGGATGGATGAATATTAATTACGATTTAGTATCATCTGTTTGGAGTGGGTCATCGGGCATTGCCACTGCGCAAGGTCTTCAAAAATTTACTGCTCCGGTGGGGTCCATTATTATTCTCACCGTATTTTTTATTACAACTTTGCTGGCCTTTTTGGATCGTGATCTTCAGCAAACGGTAGAGCGATGTAAGGAATGGATTGCTGGTATTAAAGCATCTTTTGCAGAGTGGAAAGAAAAACGACGCCAGCGAAAAGAAGCAAAGCGCAAAGAAAAGAAACAACAAGAACAGCAACAAAAAGTTGAACAACAGCGCAAAGCCGAGCGCCAGGCACAGCAGCGTACTCCCAAAGAGACTCAGCCACAACAGCAAAGCCGGCAAGAACCGGAGCGTAAGGAACAACAGTATCAAGAGCCCGAAGAGCAGGACGAAGGAGAAGATGATTCACAGTCTATAGCTGATATTGTGGCAAAATCGCAGAAGCAGGATCGGGAGCGTATACAGCAAGAAAAGGAGGATGTGCAATCGCTCGAAAACCGTCCGCGCGCTGATATTGAAAAGAATAAAGTTGCCGAAGCTGAAGAAGATGACGTTGATATTTCGGTCTATGTGGGTGAAGGAGATGAACAGGCCGATGAGAAAGAGCTAGACAAACAAAATAAAGACAAGGCTAAAGAAATTCCGCGGGTCAAATATAAGTTCCCGACTATTGATTTGCTGGATTCTCCGCCCAATGAAGGCAATGACGTTGACCTTGATGAAATCAAAGAGAATAAACGTATTATTCTCGACAAGCTACAGCGCCACAATATTGAGATTCGCAGCATCAACGCTATTGTAGGTCCCACCGTTACACTTTATGAACTTGATCCAGCTCCTGATGTTAAGATCAGCAAGATCGAAAGTTATGCCAACGATCTGAAGATGGCAACGGCTGCAAAAGGATTACGTATTATGGCGCCAATCCCCGGTCGATCTGCCGTAGGTATTGAGGTGCCGAACGGAGCCCGTGAAACGGTATTTATAAAGACCGTTATTAATACCAAGAAATTTGTGGAAAGTGACCATGAGTTGCCGCTGGCTTTCGGTAAGACCATCGAGAATGATGTGTTTATGGTAGATCTGACGAAGATGCCGCACCTGTTGATTGCTGGTGCAACCGGATCCGGTAAAACAGTGGGTATCAATACTATTATTACCTGCCTGTTGTATAAGTGTCATCCCGACGATCTGAAGTTTGTGATGATTGATCCCAAGAAGATTGAGCTATCGCTGTATCAAAAGATTGAAGATCACTTTTTAGCGACCTTGCCCGGTGAAGATGAGCCTATTGTTACGGATACAACGACAGCTCAGGAAACGCTGGAAAGCCTTACCAAAGAGATGGATGAGCGTTACGACTTGCTTAAAGAAGGAATGGTACGCAATATCCAAGCTTATAATGAGAAGTTTGATAATGGAGAACTGGACGAAGAAGAGGGGCATCGCCACTTGCCATACATTGTGGTACTTATTGATGAGCTAGCTGATCTGATGATGACGGCCGGTAAACAAATTGAGGAACCTATTGCCAGGCTGGCTCAACTTGCCCGTGCAGTGGGCATCCATTTGGTGGTTGCTACTCAGCGTCCGTCGGTAAATGTTATTACCGGAACTATTAAGGCGAACTTTCCGGCGCGGATGGCTTATCAGGTGGCCTCGAAAGTGGATTCCAGAACTATCCTCGATACCGGCGGTGCTGATCAGCTTATTGGCCGCGGAGATATGCTGTTTACCAACGGGGGTGGAATGACACGTATCCAGAATGCCTTTGTGTCTACTGAGGAGGTCGAAGAGATTACCGACTTTATTGGTAACCAGAAAGGGTATAATAAAAAGTATGAACTGCCTGTTTTACAAGATGAGTCTTCGTCGGGCGGTGACATTCCAGACCCGCTGGAAGATATTGACGAACTCTTTGAGTCAGCAGCCAAAGTGATTGTACTGCACCAGCAAGGTTCGGTATCACTGTTGCAGCGCAAGCTTAAAATTGGTTATAATCGTGCTGGCCGTATTGTAGATCAATTATTTAACGCAGGCATTGTGGGACCTTATCAGGGAAGCACGGCGCGCGATGTTCTGGTAGAAGATGAAGAAGAATTGGAACAAGTATTAGATGATCTTGACGAATTTGAACGATAGCGTATTACAATTTTTGAGTTTTCTGTTCTTTTTATGCGGATGCTCACTTGCCCTTCAAGCACAAGACACTCCGCTGGATGACCTCAAACAAAAGTTTGAGACTAACTATATTTTTAAAGCCCAATTCCACCATCAGTCCATTGATTCTTATACACAGGATACAATGTCCAGCCGTGGTCAAATTTGGGTCGGTGGCACCCAATATAAAGTGAAGACAGAGCATCAGACAGTTGTTGTAGATGGTAAAATGTCGATGGTATATGATAAAAATAGGAGCAGAGTCATTATCAGTAAATATGAACCTTCGGAAGATGATTTTGCTCCCTCCCGAATTTTAAATGGTATCGATTCTACCTTTACTGTACAGTCGCAGGAAATACGTGACAACCAGCATTATATTCGTCTCGGTTCAGACGATCCTTTTGCTATCTATAAAAAAGTTGAAATTCATCTTGCCAAGACACTTATCCCGCAGAAGATCCGGGCGGTTGATCCTGTAGATAATGTGATTACGACCACCTTTAGCAACGGAGAATTTGTAAGTCTTCGCAAAAACATTTTTGAATTGGATTATCCCGACAATACCGAAGTGGTAGATATGCGAAGTGAATAAAGAGAGGTTATTTTCAGGGATGGGGATAGCGAACAATCATCAGTATGCAGCTTAACGAAAGAATAGTGAACACCCAGTAATTCTTATTGGTTAAATGTCCGAATCAAAAAAACCGTATAAACGCGTATTAAAAATAGGGTTAGCCCTTGCATTGGGTGCGCTATTTATGTGGTTGGCCTTTCGTAATGTCCGGCTGCAAGAGGTGTGGCAGTATGCGCAAAATATACAGTTCGGCTGGATACTCCCCTTTGCTGTATCGGCCTTGCTTAGCCATGTTTTTAGAGCTGAGCGCTGGCGGTTGCTTATCGAACACGACAATGATGAACTAGACCGGGTGACGCTTATTTCGGGGGTCTTGGTTGGCTATTTGATGAATATCGTCGGTCCACGGCTGGGAGAAGTTTCGCGCCCGCTGTATGTAGCCAAAAAAGAAGACCTAAGCACCTCAAAGCTGATGGGCACCATTGTGCTCGAACGTATTATTGACGTAGTAGTCATGGCCTTTTTGATGCTTGTAGTTTCGGTGTATGTAATTTCAGATCCTGATTTATTGCGCCAAATTTTTGGAGATCAAACCATTAGTTTTTTAACGAATGAATCCAGTTTATCTACTTATGGTTGGGCAGGGTTGCTGCTAATCGTTTTTGCAGCAATTGGATATCTGGGAATCAAATTTATTCTGTATTTGGGCTCCAAATTTGAAGTGCTACAAAAATGGATTGATAAGGCTAAAAGTGCGCTTATCATGTTTAAAGATGGACTTCTTTCAGCCAGAGAAGTTGAGCGCTGGGGGCTTTTTGTAGTTTATACCGCCTGTATTTGGTTTTGCTATACGCTTATGACCTATATTCCTTTTTGGATGTTTGATCTGCAGGAAGTTTATAATCTTGACATGCTTGATGCCTTGGTCATCACTGTTATTTCGGCTATCGGTATTGCTATACCCTCACCCGGCGGTATTGGTACCTATCACTATTTTGTAAAACAGTCGTTACTGGTACTATATGCTGTCCCAGCGGTTACCGGTATTGCTTATGCCACAGTTACCCATGCCTCTATGGTAATTTTTGTAGCAAGTATTACGCCCGTGTTTTTATTTATTGATAAACTTAGATCCACAAAGGCCGGTAAATCGGTTGTTTAGGACAGGTTAGGATTTTTTTAGACTGATTCTTTAATTATTGGAAACAGTTACATTCTTTTGGGATATAAAAAGGAGTTGGACTATTAATCGTTGCCAAAAAATTAGTACCTTATCGAAAGGTTTTCTTTCAGTGAGTATGACGAGCTTTATGAAAAAAATTGTACCATTTACATTTGTACTTTTATGGGCACTGTTCATTGCATTGCCGGCCAGTGGTCAAGATCAGCAACAGGGGAGTGAAAATTCACTACTCCCGGAAATAGATCCTCAGGATATTGAAATTCGCAGTCAGTTTAAGGCCCAGTTCCCCGGTCTGCGGCGGCAGCCCATTCTGGGTTTTGATCCTACACCGCGTGTCTATCAGATTGATCCCAACCGCACGCCCTATTTAGAAGACCGCGATCAGGCTGTAGCTGATCTGGAAGTTAGTAATTTGTCACGTCCGGCCCCTCCGGAATATACCCCCTTTCATTATTCTTCTGATATTAATGCCTTTGCCCGTATGGGGATAGGCAGTTATCTGAGTCCCGAAGCCCAATTTTGGGGTGTCAGCCGTATATCTGATAAAAGTTATGTGGGAGGTAATTTTGATTATAGTTCCTCCGATGGTCACCTGCAGAACCAAGCCAGTAGCTTTCGTTTTGTGGATGCCAATGGCCAATTTGTAACGAAGTTGAGCTCCGAAGGTAAGCTAAGTTTCACAGGCGGGTATGCCAACAGCTTTAATCAATTACCGAACTATGGTTCGGGTGGTCCTATTCCTGATAACGCTCGTAAAACATACAGTGGATTTCGATTGGGGGCAGGATTTGATCATCACAAGAATACGGTGACTGGCTGGAAAGTCCGCGCTAACGTTCGATATTTTAATACTGGGCTGGATAATGCAGGCAGTCTGCTCACACAGGAATCTGAAGAGCGAGTGTTTAACATTTCTGTAGCAAAGCAGTGGGCCGGTTCGCATCCCAACGAAGTATTCACCATTAAGGGAGGGACAAATGGTGGGAATTATGAGCATAATACATCCTCTGGCATAATAAATGACAGTTGGATTACGGCACGCGGCGGCGTGGGGTATGAGCGACTCTTTAATTATCAGACACAGCTTTCTGCTGATGCGCAGATTTTTTATATCGATAATCCATTTAGGGATAATATTTATTTTGGTCCGTCTGTAGTGGTGGAACAGACGATAACAGATATGTTAAGTGTAAAGCTGCAGGCCAAGGGTCGCCCGACGGTTACTACGCTCGAAGATCACCAGACTCAAAATCGTTTTTTGGGAACGGATGATCGTCTGCAGCACTCATATCGCATAAATGGATCGGCGGAGGTGCAGGTAGCACACGATAAGTTAGGCTCGCTGGATGTAGGTATCCGGTATGAAAATACGTCCAATGACCCTGTATATGCCAGAGACAGAAATAATTTGGGAACCTCTGTTTTAGACTTTTACGGTATAGCTTATTTGGATACCTATACTATTGGAGCTTATGCCAATGCCACGCATCAGCTTGTTCCAGAACGGCTTTGGTTTGATGCAAAGATTTATTGGCAGTCGCCGAAGGTACAAGGTGGCGGACGCACCCCATACGAAGAAAAGGTAGGTATAAGTTCCACGTTTCGAGCACGGTTTTTTGATAGATTAACTATTGAACTATGGGGTGACTATATAGGATCCCGGGAGACTTTTCGAACAAATAGTACGTTGTCCGGTTATGTGATAACGGGTAGCCGCGCTGAAATGAATATTACTAAAAATGTTGGGGCTTACGTTAAATTTGTGAATATTCTTAACCAAGACTATCAGGTTTGGCAAGGATATGCTGAACGGCCGTTTCAAGTGTACGGTGGCTTAACTGTAAAATTATAATATGTGATGGATAGTGATTTTCTACAGGCATTTTCGGAGGTAGTTCGTAATGAGGTATCCCAAAATAATGAAGTGCATGTAGAGGGCATCGGATGCTTTGTTTCGGAGCATCAAAAGCAATATCAGAAAAAGTTTGACGACGGACGTGTTGTGATGATGCCCCCAAAGAATACTATCAGTTTTATTCCTAAAAAGGATTCGGAGGTATGATTATCGACAAGCAAGAGCTTATACAACTTCTCGTAAACAAGACTGATTTAGATGAACAAGAGGTTCGAAATCAGCTTGCAGAACTGATCAAAAAAATTAAAAATGCTGCCCAAGAGGGCAAAGAGTTCGAAATAGAAGCGTTTGGGACCTTTTCGATGGAAGAGGGAATGCTGCAGTTTACCCCCAGCGAAACGCTTTCGACCGAAATCAACAATAAGTACTCGGGTATGAAACCCATTGAGTTGATTGGTTCATTTGAAGGAATTGATGAAGAAGGACCGACTGTAGAAGAGCAGCAGAATCGAGAAACCGATGATACTGAAGAAAAAGGATCGGTGTTTGATGAAGCTTTCGGCAAAAAAGAAGGAAAAGATAAAAAAGAAGGTGGGTTTAGCCTCGAAGGGTTTAAATCTACTCCCCAGGGAGGAGCAAAGCCAGAGTCCGAAGAAGAGGAAAAAACCGACGAGCCCGAGCAGGCGGAGACTG
Organism: Fodinibius salinus; assembly: GCF_008124865.1. Classification (NCBI taxonomy): domain Bacteria; kingdom Pseudomonadati; phylum Balneolota; class Balneolia; order Balneolales; family Balneolaceae; genus Fodinibius; species Fodinibius salinus. Next base: position 590,198 of record NZ_VNHY01000002.1, read on the forward strand.
AGAGTACTGATGAAGAGCCTGAAAAGGAGGAAGCACCCGAGCATCAAACAGAAGAACCGGTAGCTGAAGAGGATGACTTAAAAGAAGATTTAGTGGAAGCTTCATCAGCGACGGAGGATTCCGAGGAGGAAGCAGATGTAGTGGAGCCGGATGAAGAAGATGCATTTGATTTAGCAGCATTTACAGGTGAATCCGAAGATGAAGAAGAGTCTGAGTCTGAAACCGAAGAAATTGATATTTCGGACGAATCAGAAGATATAACGGAGGAAGAGCCTGATGAGCAAGAAACACTTGCTTCTGAAGAAACAGCTTCCCAAGAAAAAGCGGAAGCTGAACCCACCTCAGAAACAACGGAAGAAAAAGCAGAAGAAGAACCATCCGAAGAAAAATTTAACCTGGATGCTTTTATTGGTCCTGAGGAGCCTGAGAAAACAGACAGTAAAGGAAAAGGGGAAGAACCAGAAGGCGATGAACAAGAAGAGGTGGCCAAAGATAAAGAAGAGCCGGAGCCATCTGAAGAGGTCGATTATCTACAGCACGGCTTAAAGGATACATCGGCATCTGATGAAGATGAGTCTGTATCTGAAGAGGAGCTGCAAGACGATGTGGTTGAAGCAGGGATTGATGACGAAGAAGAGCTTGTGGCTGAGGAACGGGAAGAAGAGGATGAGCCCGAACCTGTATTAGATAAAGAATCTTCTGCAACAGCAGATGAAACCGACAAAGAGAAGCCCATTGAGCGTATATTGGCAGTAGCCGTAGTGATTATTGTCATTGTATTAATAGGATTGAAAGTCTATGATCTGGGCCTGCTGGGCAATAAAAGCTCTGATAGTACGTCAACAATATCAGAAGTGCCAGCAGAGCAACAGCAAACGCCGAACCAACAGCAGGATGAGGTACCGGCAAACCAGCAGCAAATTGATCAGCAGGAGTCAACGAACGGTGAACAGGCATCATCCGATGAGCAAGAAGGCCAAATGACTGATCAAACGGGCGCCACTACATCAGAAACCGGAGATACTGGTTCTGGTGAAAAATCTGAGCAGAATACGGAACCTGAGGCGTCCGAAGAAGTACAAAATGATGACATGTCCGAACAAGAAGCAGTTGAGGAGTCGCAGCAAACATCGCAGAACACCTATGGACTGCATGGGCAGGAGAATTCATCTATTGTTGAGGGATATACCATTGTGATTCACTCATTCCAAAACAATGAAACGGCGATTAATAAGAAGGCGGAGCTTCGTGAACAGGGATTTCGCGTACTGATTCGCCAAGCTACGGTTAACGGCACAACTTATTACCGGGTGGCACTTGGACAGTTTGAGACCTTATCAGCAGCCAAGAGTGCAACTAGTGATCTGCCGGAGCGTTACCGTGGCAATAACTTTATTCAACAAATTTAATTACTGAACAGTTATTAGATTTTTCTTATGCAACTATTCGTTTTCTTTTTGATACAAACGCAAAGCGACACCGCTGCGGCTGCAGATTCATTGAGTCTGGCAGCCCAGCAAGATAATATGTCAATGTTTGAGCTGCTATCCGAAGGTGGAGTGCTGATGATTCCACTGTTCATATTATCGCTGGTAGCTATATATGTAATAGCAGAACGGTGGCGGTCACTCAATAATGCCCGTATTGAAGTTGACGGATTTTTACGCACCGTTGGGGAGATGCTTAAAGACGGTGATCGGGAACGAGCACTTACCTATTGCGATGGCATTGATAAACCACTGCCCCGAATCTTTAAAGCAGGTATCCGTCGGCTGGGTCGCTCTATTCGTGATATTGAAGATGCCCTTAGCAACGCCGGCAAAAAAGAAATTTATCATCTCGAGAAGCGGATGAACTGGTTAGCGACCATTGCCGGTGTAGCGCCGCTCATCGGTTTTACCGGAACGGTAACCGGTATGATTGAGGCATTTATGGATATCCAGTCGCTGCAGGGGAATGTAAACCCCAGTGTGCTGGCGGGCGGTATATGGGAAGCGCTCATTACTACGGCTACGGGACTAATTGTCGGTATTATTGCTTATGGATTTTATAATTTCTTGCTCGGAAAAATAAATCGTATGGTTCACGAGTTAGAAAATGCTTCGGCTGATTTTATTGATATGCTACAGTCGCCGTCAAGCAAAAGTAAAAAAGAACGCACGAAGGTAGGATAATGGATTTTCGCAAAGATGATGATAGCATGGAACCGTTGACGATGTTTTCACAGTCGTCACTGACAGATATTGTGCTATTGCTACTTATTTTCTTTTTGTTGACATCCTCCTTTGTTACCAATTTTGGTATCAAAGTGGATATCCCCAAAGCAGAGACTGGTGCGCAAACACAATCGGATTTTATTACTGTTGCGGTAACGAATGATGGTGAGTTTTATGTAAATGGTGAATTAACCAGTAGTGGCATGTTATCATCGGCCATTCGCGATGCAAAGCAATCAAGCCCACAGGGCACAATGGTGTTGCGAGCAGATAAAGAAGCGATTATTGATAATGCCGTGCGAGTGATGAATATTGCCAAAGCCCTGGAGCTTAAAATTGTGATGGCTACCGAGCAGTCTTCAAGATAGAGATGCGTAATGCAGCTACCCAGCCTAAATAACGAAGATCGTTTTGCCCTTTCGGTTACGGGAGGCGTACATGTAGCGCTTGTTGTGTTTTTCGTGTTTTATACTTTTTCAATAGAAACGAATGTTCGGCCTTCGTTTATCGAAGTAGAATTCGGGCAATTTAAATCCGGCAAGCCAACACAAAAAGCCGAAGAGAAAGCTGAACAGGTTGCCACGCGTCCCGATCCATCAGAAACCGAACCTGAAAAGCCTGAACCTGAAAAACCGGATCCCGTCGAAAAACAGGAATCCACAACGAAAGAAACCACAAAAGAAGTGGATCTGTCTGACCAAGAGGAGCAGGTACAGGAAGAAGAGGTCAAAACTCCCGAAACTGACAAAGTGGATCCAAAGAAGGAAAATTCGACCGAGCAGCAGCAAGAAGTTACTGTGCCTCCCAAAACTGAAGAGGATGAGGTGCAACAACAAGGAGCAAAGAACAGCGGTGACGAAGAAGGAAATACCGGTGATGCTGATGCTGATCAGGGAACCGGGAATGAGCAGGAGAAGTCAGCCCCCTATGAATTGAAGTGGGAAGGTGACATTGAACGGAACCCTATGGTACAGCCGCTGCCTACTAATACGACTGATGCCGAAGCAACAATCACCATCCGTTTTGAAGTGCAGCCCGACGGCACGGTGGGACGGATTATTCCACTGAAAAAAATGAATCCTGAGTTGGAGCGTGAAGTGATGAAGACCCTTCGCAGTTGGCGTTTTTCACGATTACCTCCCGGTGTACCACAGCAATCACAGTGGGGCACCATTACCTTCCGCTTCGTACTTGAGTGATTTATCTAGCCGATATTTACTGACTAATGGAGAGTCTTGTTGTTGCCCTTCATTTATTATTTATACATTATCGGGTTGAAAGATCATGAATGGTTACTCCGTACTACACTGATAAGTACGGTTTAATATATGTGAAACCTTTTTATCTCATGAAAAAAATATTATTGATAATTGTTTTTGCGTTAATTGCTTTTTCTTGCTCTGAGCAGCCAACGGCGGATAAGCAAGAAAATAAACAGGAAGAGGCTATTGCCAAACAACAAGGCTGCCTGGAAGAATCCACGGACATCGAATATCCCTGTAAAAATGTAGAGCTGGTATCCCGCGTTTCAGCTAATGATTTACTCGGGGATAGGCTTAATGATATTTGGGGATGGACAGATCCGCAGACAGGCAAAGAATATGCACTGGTGGCACTTACCGATCGGGTGACATTTGTAGATATTTCAACACCCTCTGATCCTGCGGTTGTGGGTACGCTGCCGGAATCAGTTGATGGAAGCAGTACATCGTCTGTTGCTTTCCATGATGATAATGAGGCAGAAAACAAATCGGCGTGGAGGGATCTGAAAGTATATCAAAATCATGCCTATATAGTGAGTGACGGACAGCCCCATGGACTACAAGTTTTTGACTTAACCAGACTTCGGGGGATCAGTAATCCACCGAAAACATTTAGCGAAGATCTGCACTATACTGATTTCGGTAATGCTCATAACATTGCCATCAATAAAGAATCAGGTTTTGCCTACGTGGTAGGATCCGACAGGTTTGGGGGCGGGTTATACATGTTGGACTTGAGCACCCCAAAAGATCCGCAACTTGTGGGCCACCATCAGGACCAAACGGTTGGGACTACTTCTCCCGGTTATGTACATGATACGCAGTGCGTGATGTACGATGGACCCGATACTGATTATGCTGGTCAGGAACTGTGCTTTAATGCCAGCGAATCGCATTTTATGATTTCCGATGTGTCTGACAAGCAGGCACCTGTCACGGTTGCCAAAAGCACGTATCCGGGCAATGAATATGCGCATCAAGGGTGGTTAACTGAAGATCAGCGTTATTTTTTGCTTGATGATGAGCTGGATGAATATAGAAATAATATAGTTACCCAAACATATATTTGGGACCTGCAGGATTTAGATAACCCCAAGTTAATTGGCACTTATGAATCAGCCCAGACATCCATTGACCACAATCAATATGTGAAAGGCGATATGACCTACCAAGCCAATTATACGGCAGGCTTGCGTATCCTTAGTTTAAGCAATGTCGGTGATGGAAAGTTGAAAGAAGTGGCCTATTTTGATACCTATCCGGCTGGAGATGGACCAAATTTTGATGGAGCATGGAGCAATTATCCCTTCTTTGAAAGCGGATTGGTGATTGTCAGTGATGTATCAAACGGACTTTTCGTGTTGGATCCTAAATTATAAATGATATTGATATGAGACGTTTGTCCAGAGTATTTGCGGGAGTTGTCTTCGGTATTTTATTATTAAGTGCTAGTGCCACGGTGGCACAAGAGATGCAGGTATCGTCCAAACAACAGGTTGCTGCAGCAGTGAGTGCTGCCCCTGATGAAATGCAGTCTGGTACAGCCGTTTTAGGATACAAAGATTCCGGCAAATTGATACAGCTCCGAGAGGGGAGTAATAAATTAATTTGCATTGCCGATAAGCCCGGAGATGATGAATTCCACGTGGCCTGCTACCACAAAGATTTGGAGCCCTTTATGAAGCGGGGACGCGAGCTTCGCGCACAAGGGTTATCAACAGCAAAAGTGGACAGCCTTCGCCGGGCAGAGGTTAAGGCCGGCAAGCTGGAGTTACCCCGCAAAGCAATGGCACTGTACTCATTGACTGCATCAAAAGGGAGTTATGACTATGAAACGGGGACGATAACAAATGCATCGCCGCTCTATGTGATTTATGTACCCTTTGCCACTTCTACTACTACCGGCTTATCCGAAAAACCGGCTAGCAAGGGAGCACCCTGGATTATGGAACCCGGTAAACCATGGGCGCATATTATGGTAGTTACGGGGCGGAACGTAAGCAGTAGCACTGATGATGAAAACAAGTAGCCTTTCCCTCATTCAAAGTATTATTTAAAATCCAGTTGAACGGTACCGCTGAATGTAGTGGTCGCCAGTTTGGACTGCTGTCGTTACATCTGTTGTCTTAATCGTTTTGTTGGTGGATGCTTTGGCGGGGGTCATTAACAGTAAGGTCCCGAGCAATGATAACGTAAAAACGACTACGATTTGTTTGATATATTTTCTTCGTTTATTCATGGTATGTGGTGCATAGTTTAATTTATGAAAGTAGCTAACAATAGCCCTTTACGATAGGGAGATAAAAGTGTTACAGCGGGAGCGCAAATTGCCGTAAATCAGTAGGAGAGATGCTCGCAATTCATTATTTTCTTTGCAGTTATTTTGATTGATAAAAATTACCACACCATGAAACTACCATTTTTTCTCGCGAAACGATTTGTGGCGGGAGAATCTTTTGATCAGGCCATCCCCAAAGTAGAACAAATTAACAGCAAGGGTATTCACGTAACGCTCGACCTACTGGGCGAAAATGTGGATGATCGTGCCACCGCAGATGATACGGTACGAAGTTATATAAAGCTGCTGAATGATATTAACGAGGCGGGTCTTGACAGTACTATTTCTATTAAGCTCACTATGCTGGGGCTTGATATAGATCGGGAGTATTGCCGCAATAATTTGTTTGAGCTGTTGGATACTGCTCGCGAAACTGATCAGTTTGTCCGTATTGACATGGAAGGCTCTGACTATACCCAGCCTACTATTGATTTATTTAAGGAGGCACACAATGAATACGGCAGTCATGTAGGCATTGTATTGCAAGCCTATTTGTACCGTACAGAACAGGATGTCGCAGAGTTGGCAGAGATGGGTGCCGATGTTCGGATGTGCAAGGGGGCATACAGCGAACCCAAAGATATAGCACTGCAGAAAATGGACGATATTCGCCAAGCCTTCAAGCAATACACCAAGGTATTGCTCGAAAAAACACCTTATCCCCGTATAGCTACTCATGATGATGAGCTTATCGACTGGGTACAAGGTTATGTTGATCAAAAAAATATATCACCGGATAATTTTGAATTCCAGATGTTGTATGGCCTGCGCCAACAAACTATGGAAGATTTTGTGGCAAACGGATACAACGCCCGTATTTATGTACCCTTTGGCACTATGTGGTTTCCCTATTTCAAGCGCCGCCTGATGGAACGAAAAGAAAACATCTGGTTTGTGTTGTCCACGCTATTCCAAAAATAACGCCTGAATATGTGGCTACAGCCTGAAATTCATCGGTATATTATGGCCACGGCTTTTGTTGTTACTGGCCTCTTGCACTTTATCAGGCCGCAGGTCTTTGTAAAGATTATGCCGGATTATATACCTTGGCATTTAGCAATGGTGTATGGTAGCGGTGTGGCGGAATTGATGGGGGCCATAGGAATTCTGTTTCAAGAAACGAGGTTGTGGGCCGGAGGTGGTTTGATTTTGCTACTCATTGCAGTATTCCCGGCCAATATTAATATGACAATAGAAGCGATAGAAAAAACAGGATACAGCTCGTGGTATTCTATTATAACTATAGCTCGACTTCCGCTACAATTTGTCCTCATCTACTGGGTGTATTGGGCGTGTTTGAGATAGCCGGGAATGTGAGAAGCTAGAACCAGTACCTGCTAAAAGCATTTGCATAGGTTGATTAAGCAGAAAAAGGATGAGCTTTAATTTTTAACATTTTACTTCTAGCTTCTTTCGTTTTACGATTACGGCCTCATATCTTACAGATCTTGAATAATGCCAAAAAAAGTAACACAAAATTACCTCTCGTATTTCCTGACTATAGCAACGGGAGTGGTCTTGCTTTTTATTCCTCTTTTGGGTGATCTCCATATCGAGTCGGCGATGCTTGCTACAGTGATCGGTTGTTTCTGGGGTGGATTTCGAGCATGTCGCGGGAATCCGAATGCTGATTTTCGAGCCGCTCTTCGGATTATCGGCTATTTATTTCTGGCAGGATTACCTTTATTAGTAAATGCTATACTTACAGAATGCTTGAGCATCCACGGTCTTGCATTCTGGTTGCTTTTTCCGCCAACCGGTGTGTATTTTGGATATGCTATTGGCCGCCTGTTACGGAGTTTTCAGCTTTCCTTTCGCCGCCTGCTGTTAACGACAATCCTTCTTGCCCTGGGTATTGGCATATTTTTGTATGAGTTTTTCCACTATCCCCAAGTGTATTTTTTTAATCATGTGTGGGGCGTGTGGCCGGGACCCATTTACGATGAGACGGTAAAACTCACAAAACCAATGGTATTTTTTCGGGCACTTACCATATCTTGGATACTTTTATTGTGGCATATTCCAGCTTTTAGCCAAAAGCGGTACGCGCAATGGATCGTTGGTTTGTCAGCAATAGCGTTACTATTTGGATATACCCAGCTTACCAAGCAGGGAGTGCTTACTCCTCGCTCATATATTCAGGAGCAGCTAGGCGGGCACAAAACGACCGAGCATTTTGAGCTATATTACGATCAACGGCTATATAGCGAATACGAAATTAATAAGCTGGCTGCTGAGCATGAATTTTATTTGCAGCAAATTACCGATGCTCTGACCCTGCCGTCTCGGGGTAAGAGCAACAAAATTGAAAGCTACCTGTACGGACATCCCTGGCAAAAGAAAGAACTGGTGGGAGCTAAATTTACCAGCTATGTCCCCATTTGGCTGCAACAGGATCAGCTGCATATTGCCAAGCAGCAAACGAAAAGTAGCCTTAAGCATGAGCTGGTGCATGTACTGGCCAAGCGATTTGGCAACAGACTGTTTAATGGTAGCTGGAGTATTGGGCTGATTGAAGGACTAGCCGTTGCTATTGATGGTGGTTCCTCTTCCACTTCTACCATCGATCAGATTGTGGTATCAGAGCAGCCTTATCCGACAGCTAAAGAATTGCAGCATAGTTTTTCTCTGCTGGGGTTTTATGGCGGACGGTCGGGCGTCAACTATATTACCAGCGGTTCGTTTATCCGTTATTTGATGAATGAGTACCCTATATCCTTGCTTAAAGAGGCGTACCGCACAGCAGATATTGCTGCTTCGTACGGTAAAGACTGGCAGGTACTGGCCAACGGTTGGCACCGGCACCTAGATTCAATATCCGTTGATTCTGCGGATCAACAAACGGCCAGTCGTATCTTTCGTATTCCTTCACTGTTTGAGCAGGCCTGTCCTCACGTGCTATCTAATTTTGCAGCACGCTGGGATGAGTACCGGTTTTTAATGGCCAGTCATGATACAACCCAGGCACTAGCAGCGTTGGATGATGCGCTGGCCGCCGCCGACAGTGTAGCGTCTGTGAAAATAGAATGGAGTTTTCGTCAATTGGTTGCCGGCAAATTCGACAAGGTAAACAGAGTGGCGGCTTTGCAGGATACGACGGTAGAGCAGCATTTGCTTTATGCGGATGCATTTGCCATGAACGGTGATATTGAAACGGCTCGTCAATATTTGCGAAAAGCACGACAGCTTTTTAATCCCAAACAGGACTCACTGCTTAAGCCGGGCATGCAGGTTCGGCAGGATGACTGGCAGTGGAATATTTACAGACAGCTGCGCTATCAGAATTATTGGCCGGACTCTGTAATTTTTGCAAAAACAAATTACCACATAAAAATCCGTACCCTTAAAAAAGCAATTAAAGAAGAGCGCTGGGAATTAGTTGAGCAATATGGAAGGCAGCTCCTGCAGGTAAATCCCCGAAAGCGGTATGTTGACGAGTATCTGCTGTTTATTCATGAGCTTGCACTTCAGGGAAACCACAAGTTGGCAGAGCAATGGCGGAGAGTAGTATCAAAATTATCATTACGCCGCCGACAAGCTGAGCAATTGCAGAATGAAAGAGGGTGGCTAAAATTTATGAGCAAGTAGTACAGGTGTTTTACAGTTCTGTCAGCTAAAAATGATCTGATTAATAGTGTCCCAAAATGTACTCTTGCTAATGGGCTTTTGGATGAATCCCTCTGCACCGGTGGCTTCCACTCTAGAGTTTACTTCAGTAGGACTGAGTGATGAAATGTACATAAAAGGAATATTTTGAATACCCGAATGGTTTTTTATCTCTTCAAATAAGGTAAAACCATCTATTTCCGGCATTTCAATATCAGATATTATCAGATGGGGCTTCATTTCTGTCTGCTGCAGCTGTTCCAGCAAATGAAATCCATTGGTGAATGTTTTGACGGCATAACCCTTAGCAGTGAGCATCTTTTTTAAGATAATGTTGTGAAATTTACTGTCATCAATAACAAAAATATGACACTCATTTTC